>JARLGI010000007.1 GCA_031296115.1 Acidobacteriota bacterium
TCCACGCGGCTGCGCCAGAGCGAATCGTCAGATGCGTTGAGCCAGGCAATCCATTTGCCGTCGGGCGAGTACTGCGCCAGCGCGGCCGCGCTCAGGTTCTGGTCGAGGGTGGTGAAGGTGGAGGATTTGGGCATGGCACGCAGCAGCTCATATTGCGAGGTAGCGCCGATGAAATAGATGCGATCGCCGCCCGGCGCGGTGCTGGGAGCCTGGTAATTGAGCGGACCGTTGGTGATCTGGCGCGGCTCGCGATCAGCCAGGTACCAAGGCCGCTCGCGCCGCACCCAGATCTCGCTGTGGGCATTGTCACTGTGCGAGGACTGAAAGACGAAGTACTGGCCGTCTGGGGTCCAGTTTCCGCAACACTCCGCGGCGGGCTGGCTCCAGCCGGGAAAGAGCGGATGGGGGTTGGAGCCGTCGGCTGCAACCTCCCAGAGCTCCGAGGTCTGGCGCTTGGAGTCGCGCACCGTAAAGCGCAGCCGCTTGCCGCCGGGCGACCAGCGCAGCCAAAAGGCCAGACCCTGGACGGTCAGCAGCCGGTGGGGATCGCTGCCGTCGGTTCCGACGATGGTCAGATCGTTGCCGCTGGCCACTAGCAGGCGGCTGCCGTCGGGCATCCAGGTGGCGTCGTGGGCCAGGACATTGGGAACGCGGCGGACGTCGCCACCCAAGGTAGGCACAATCCATAACGGTTGCTCCGGCTCGGCTTGCAGATGGCTGCGCACGGCGAGCTGTGAACCGTCCGGCGAGAGTGAGCCGATGAGGGGAGCGCCAATCTCAGAGGGTAGGCGAAAGTAGCTGATCTCGCCGTTGGCCGCCAATGCGACAGCGAGCACGGGATTCCCGTTGTCCATGTGGGAAAAGTAGATGCGCGTGCCGTCGCTGGCCGAGCTGGAGAAACTCTCGACATCCAGATCGTTGGCGACCACGTGACCGGAAAAAGTGACCTGAACGACGTGGTAAGGGCGGCGAACAGCCGGACGCAGCCGGAGAAACGAGCCCAGCAGCAGGCAGACAAGAGCCAGAGATCCTGTCAGCCACCACGCGAGGGCGACGCGTGCTCGCGCCCGCGGCACGGAAGAATCCGCGGCAGCGGCCTGCATATCGATGGTTCTGACCGGGGCGATGAAGCGGTAGCCGCGCTTGGCCAGCGTCTCGACAAAACGCGGGTTCTCGGCGGAATCGCTCAGGGCCTCGCGCAGCTTGTTCACGGCGATCCCGATGCTATGGTCGAAATCGACGGTTGTGTCCGCGCCCCAGAGCTCCAGTTGCAGCGTTTCGCGCGAGACCACTTCGCCGGGGCGCTCCAGCAGCGCCGCCAGCAACTTGAAGGGTTGGCTCTGCAAGCGGACGCGCACCCCGGAGCGGCGCAACTCCCCGGCTTCCAGATCGGCTTCAAAGATGCCGAACTGCACCCGCGTGGCGCCGTTCCTCTGTGCTCCCGTGTTCATAACGGTTCAAGCAACCCAGGGTAACGGAAATAGTGTACGAGAAAAGCACTCAAAGGGCATAAACCGCATGAGCGAAGGCCCAAAACCCACCGAGCAGCCGGGAGATATGGCAATATAACCCGCTTTGAATAAATAGCTTATCTAATGATGCTCAATTGACCGCGAATTGGCAACTTGTGGATTGACCGGTGTCTATGCAAAGGCGTTTTCTCATGCGTGCTTAAGAAGAACGGTGTTTCACCCAGCCGAATTTCTCTCGAAACAGTCAACGCATGTCAACGCAGTACTTTGGAGGACATTGTGATGTTCAGACAAACCAGTTTCCTGCCTAACCGGCATCTCCTGGGACTCCTGTGGAGGGCGATTGCGGCATTCGTGCTCTGCCTGCTGACGCCTGCCCTGTTCGCACAGAACGACACGGCGCAGATTCAGGGCTCCGTGGTGGATTCCACGGGTGCTGTGGTCGTAGGAGCAACCATTACGACTACCAATGTGGATACGGGCGCGAAGCAGACCGCAAAAAGCGATGCGTCCGGCAACTTCACCTTCGAGGCCCTGGTGCGCGGACACTATAGCGCCAAAGTGGAGGCCAAGGGCTTCGAGACCCAAGTGCAGAGTCTCACGCTGGATGTCTCGCAGGTGCAGGCGCTTAATTTCAAGCTCGCGCCGGGAGTGGCCAGCACCACGGTAGAGGTGACTGGCGCCGCACCGCTGGTTGAAAGTGCCAGCTCCTCGCTTTCCACCGTGATAAGTGACCGCCAGCTCGTGGATCTGCCGCTCAACGGGCGCAATTTCAGCCAGCTTGCGCTGCTGACGCCGGGCGTAACGCGCGGCGCTTACGGCGGCATCCTTCAGGGAACCGGCGGGAACGCCGAGCAGCTTCGTTACGGAGACACGGGCGGAATAGCGCTCACGGCAAATGGACTTCGTCCCCAAGCCAACAATTACCTCCTCGACGGCGTGGATAACAATGAGGCGCTGGCCAACAGCATCAATGTTTGGCCGGCGATCGAGGCGACCTCGGAGTTCCGCAGCATCGTGGGACTGGCGCCGGCGGAATTCGGGCGCGCTGGCGGAACCATCGTGGAAGCTTCCACAAAGTCGGGCTCGAATTCGATTCATGGCTCAGTCTTCGCGTTCTATCGCGACAGCATCTGGGGCGCGAACCCGAACTATTTTGGCGGGACAGCGACCCACTACCATCGCAACCAATTCGGCTTCACACTGGGCGGTCCGATCGTGAAGAACAAGTTGTTCCTCTTCGGCGATTATCAGGGCCTGCGCCAGGCTCTGCCGCTGGACTTCTACGTTTCCGCCACGCCAACATCGAAGATGCGCGGCGGCGACTTCAGCGAGCTGTTGGGCTCGGGCTTGACGGTGGTTCCAACCATTTCGGGCGGGACGTCCTATAGCCCCAGCGGCTGCGCCGCATTCAAGGGATTCAACGGCACCTACACTACGACGGCCGCGCTCAACGCCAGCAAGGACAACGGCGCGATCTTCGATCCGACAACCTGCGCGCAGTTCGGACTGAATGCCGCCGGTACCGTCATCGGTCCGGCGAACGCGGTGCCGGCGGCGCGCCAGAACAAGGTGGCGCTCAATTACCTGAATGCATTTCCGGCGCCCAACCACGCCAGCAGCAACGTGCTGAACAACTATGGACGTGAGCAGTTCGACAACAAGCGCTACAACGATTTCGACGGGCGCATGGACTGGAACGCCTCGGCAAAGGACATGCTCTTTGCCCGCTACAGCTACCAGATGGACAACGAGGGGAAGGACACGCGCTACTTGGGACTGCCCTCCGGATTCGGATCGGGGGACAACAACACCCATCCGCGCGGTGTGGCGGGCGGCTGGACGCACGTGTTCAGCGCCAACGCGGTGAATGAGTTCCGCTTCGGCTATGAGAGGCCGTTCTACAGCTACATCAACCCCTATGAAGGAGTACCCTTCTCGGCCAATCTCGGCATTCCCAACGCCAATCGCAACTCGCTGCTGGGCGGCGGAGCGCTGATCGGCGGCTACGACGGCGAGATCGGATACACGGGAGACGGCGGGCCGTACGAGGTGCCTCAGCACGCCTTCCAATTCCTCGATTCGGTGAGCTGGACGCACGGCAAGCACACCTTCAAGTACGGCTCCAACATCCTCTTCCGCGAAGTCGATTTCTTCCAGGGCGACTATCGCTCCAAAGGGTTCTTCAACATCGCCGGACAGGGATCCGACTACACCGGCTACGAGGTTTCCGAGCTGGTGGCGGCGTTCATCGACAACTACTCGATCGCCAATCCGCTGGGCTATTACCACACCCGCAGCCATGAGAACGGCTTCTTCGCGCAGGACGACTGGAAGGCCATGCCGCGCCTGACGCTCAACCTGGGACTGCGCTACGACGTGCTGACCTGGCCCTACGAGGAAGATAACCGGCAGTCGAACTTCAATATCGCCAAGAGCAGTCTGCTGGTCGCCGGAGTGGGTGGAAACTCCCGCAGCCTGATCAACACCAACTGGGGCAATATCGGCCCGCGCCTAGGGTTTGCTTATGACCTGTTCGGCAAGGGCAAGACCTCGCTGCGCGGCGGCTATGGAATCTATTACTTCCTGGACCGCGGCGGCGTGGGCAATCAGCTGTCCAACAACCCGGACTTTAACGGGGCCTCCAACTATCCCTCCAACCAGGGATACCGCGTGACGCTTAGCGGACAGAGCTTTCCCATCAAGACCCCGGTTGACAACCTGAACACCGACGCTACCGCGGCTCTGCCTTCGGCCAACTTCACCGTGAACGAGCTATCCCCGACCAACGCGTCGGTGATCTCGTACCCGCAAAGCAACAAGAACTCGATGTTGCAAGAGGGATCTATCAGCATTCAGCAGCAGCTCGACGCTCAGACCGTACTGACCGTGGCCTGGATGGGCACCAAGCAGGATCACCTCTTCAACAGCGTCAACTATACAGCGAACCAGCTTGGCACCGGCTATCAGTTCTTCGACTCGGGGCCCGGCGTTACCACGAACCGCGGCCTGGGCGTGACGCTGAACGAGGATAACGGCACAGGCCACTACAGCGGGTTGCAGACCAAGGTCGAGCGCAGGCTCACCAACGGGCTGCAATTCATCGGCACCTATACGTGGGCGCACGCGACGGATAACTCGACCGGACCGTTCTCGCCGACCAGCGGCAGCGGGAGCATTTACACCACCGCGAACGGGCCGCAGTTTAAGCTGAACCACGGAAACACAGGCGACGACCAGCGCCATGCGGCAACGTTCGCAGGTCTTTGGGCGCTTCCTTTCGGCCGCGGACGGAAGTTTGGCGGGCAGATGAACCGCGGTCTGGATGAGGCAGTGGGCGGGTGGGAACTCGACCCGTTCATCTTCCTCGGCACCGGCACGCCGGTCGATCTTACCGTCAACAACACCTCGGGCATCTTCAGCCGTCCCAACCTGGTAGGAAATCCGCACTTTGGGACGTCCAAGAAGAACGGAATGGTGTATCTGTTCGACGCCTCAGCCTTCGCCATTCCCGCCACCAACGCGAGTGGCCTCTACTACCAACCCGGCACAGTAGGGCGCAACAAGTTTTACGGTCCGGGGTACGACTCGGTCGATCTGGCGCTGCACAAGGTCTTCTCGATCACCGACCTGGTACACGCCGATTTCCGCACCCAGGCATATAACCTCTTCAACCACCCGCAATTCCAGGGCGCGAAGGACACGAACATCAGCGATTACCTGGTCGGCGGGAAGCCCAGCGGATTGGGACAAGTGGGTCAGAGCCTGCGTCAGGCCAGCGAACGCGAGATTGAGATGGCTCTGCGTATCACCTTCTGAAGATGCTGTCCTGCTGCGCCACGGCAGCGCAAGCCGCCGTGGCGCAGAGAATGCTTCTCGCTTCACGATCATGCGCCATGGGCGACTCCGATATTCTCCGCATAAACGAAAGGTGATGCAATGAAGCCCGCCAGCCGGCACCTCGTGATTGCTGTCTCTATGCTCGCCTGCGGTCTTTGGGCTTCAGGGCAAGAGCCGCCAGCTTGTTCTCCGGCGCAAAGTGCAGGCGGTCCATGTATTGACAAGATTGACCCGCCGGGCTGGTGGGCTGGCCTGCCCGATCCCATGCTCCTCGTTCATGGCGAGGGACTGAATCATGCGCGTTTTGCATTGAACGGTACCGGCGTGACTCTGGACCGCACCCAGGCTTCGGAAAACGGCCACTGGGCCTTTCTATGGCTTGAAACCAAATCCGCCGCGCCGCAAACCGTGTGGATTACGGCCAGCAACGATCAGGGTCAGTCGCGCCGCTCCTATGTGCTGGCCGAACGCTCGCACCAGGCCGACGGCCACAGCGGCTTCTCTTCTTCCGATGTGCTTTACCTGATCATGACTGACCGCTTCGCTGCCGGAACGCCGGCCAACGATCCTCCCGGTGACGATCGCGCTGCCGCGCGCGGCTGGCATGGCGGAGACCTTGCCGGCATCGAGCAGCATCTGGATTACCTCAAGCAACTTGGTGTCACGGCGGTGTGGACCACGCCCGTCGCATCCAACGGCACAATGCCAGAGGCGTATCACGGTTACGCCGCTACCGACCTTTACGCAGTCGACCCGCACTTCGGCACGCTCACGGACTACGAGCATCTGTCCGATGCGCTGCACGCGCGTGGCATGAAGCTGGTGATCGACCTGGTGCCCAACCACATTGGGGTGAAGCACCCGTGGGTGCTGGATCCTCCCGCACCCGACTGGTTTCACGCCACGCTTGAGCATCATAGCGCCGTGAAGAGCGACTTTTATCAGCTGGTGGACCCGCACGCTCCGCCGCAGGCGTGGCGGAACATCACGGACGGCTGGTTCACGGACGACATGCCTGACCTGAATCAAGAGAATCCGCTCGTATCGCGTTACTTGATTCAAAACGCGCTGTGGTGGGTTGAAACGGCCAACCTCGATGGCATCCGGCTGGATACTTTTCCTTACGTGGACCGCGCCTTCTGGCATGATTTTCATGCCGAGCTGCATAGCGTTTATCCGCGCTTGACCACAGTGGGCGAAGTCATGGATAGGGATCCGGAGATCACCTCATTCTTCGCTGGCGGAGTCGCGCGCCGCGGCATCGATACAGGACTGGACACCCCCTTCGACTATCCGGTGTGCTTCGCCCTGCGCGATGTCCTGGCTCATGGCAAGCCCATGACGGAATTGGCTAAGGTCCTCCGGCAGGACTCGCTCTACTCTCACCCCGAGCGGCTGGTTACGTTCATCGGCAATCACGATACGACACGCTTTCTTACCGAGGCCGGCAGCTCACTGCCTAGCCTGAAGCTGGCGGTGGGATTGATCCTCACCTTGCGGGGCATGCCCCAGATCTATTCCGGAGACGAGATTGGGATGACCGGCGGCGCCGACCCCGATAATCGGCACGATTTCCCCGGTGGCTTTCCGGGGGACGCGCACAACGGCTTTACCAGGGTGGACCGCACGGCAACTGAGCAGCAGATCTTCACCTGGACCTCAGGGATGCTGGCGCTGCGGGCGTCCCATCCAGCGCTCGAAACAGGCCTCGAACAAGATCTCTTTGCCGACGACGATGTGTTCGCATTTGTTCGCACATCCGATGCGGGAAGCTGTTCGTCCGGTCATTCCTCCGATGCGTCGCAGGAGCGGCTGCTCATTGTCGTAAACAAGGCAAGACACATTGAATCTCTGGAGTTGCCGGTGGATGGGACAGCGCTTGCCGGGTGTACCAAGTTTCAGGTCATGGCGCCAGCCACGGGAACCGTTCCGGTTGCGGGCGGCGGAAAGCTGCATATCGAAGAGCCGGCGGAGTCGATAACTGTGTATGAAGTGCAGTGAACTGCCGCCCGTCTGCGCGGGCGGCTCTTGATCGCGCGTACGCCTCATGCCTGTATACGCGACTTCATGACCGGACTCTCGAGAAGAATCTCTGCAAACTGAAATGCCTAGA
>JARLGI010000008.1 GCA_031296115.1 Acidobacteriota bacterium
CAGACGCCACTCCGCCGCCCGACAGGTTCTCCATGGACCCGCGGATCGACGACAGGTTGGTTCCGGTGCCCGAGCCCCACTTGAACAGCATCCCTTCGGTCTTGGCCCGGCTGAGAATCGCGTCCAGCGAGTCGTCCACCGAGTTGATGAAGCAGGCCGAGCACTGTGGATTGTGGTAGCCGGAGGCGGAGTACTTCACGCCGCCCGTCGACGGGTCCCAATGCCAGTTCTGGCCGTCCGCATCCGGCTCCAGGCGGTCGCAGCCCACATTGAACCACACCGGCGAGTTGAAGGCCACTTTCTGGGTCAGCAGCATATGGGCCAGCTCGTCGTGGAAGATGGCCGCATCCTCGGCGGTGGCAAAGTAGCCGCCGGTCACGCCCCAGTCCCGTATGGCCTGAGCCACACGGCCTACCAACTGCCGCACGCCGGTCTCCCGCTCGGGAGTGTCCAACTGGCCGTGCAGGTACTTGGAGGCCACAATATTCGTCGCCGTCATCGACCAGTCGGCCGGAACTTCGACGTTCTTCTGCTCGAAGATAATGTTGCCCTTGCTGTCGGTAATCGACGCAGTCCGCTTCTCCCACTGGAGTTCGTCATAGGGCGAGAGGCCCTCGGTGGTGAAACGGCGCGTAAAAATCAGTCCCCGCTGGGTGTGGGGAGTCTGCGCGGAAGCGGCAGAAGACTGAAGCTGGACCTCATTCATGGAACCCTCTCAATCAAATCATTAGATGAATTTCGTGCCCCGTCCGGCGCTACGCAGCCAGGACAAGGTCAGGGAAAAATCTCGGTCAAAGAACGGGAATCTGGGGAATGGAAAAGTACCGCGAGTTCTCTGCTTTCAGAGGCCACTCGGTGGGACATTCGCACCGGAGTTCGTTAATATCCGTTTAAGGCCGCAGATGAAAAAGTACCGCTCTCCGTGGTGGATGTCAACAACAAACCACAATATCTTGTATTTTGTTCGCATTTCTGGCATCAACTTTGCAAACAAAGGCGATTGGCTGTGGAAAGCTCCAGAAAGCCTTGCAAGGCGCGGGGATCAGGCTGCCAAATCTGCCTCGATTCCGGTGCAACTCCCGACGCGGCTCTTCCAGCCCTCTCAAGTTCAAGCCTAGCCCTAACCGCGCCCGGCGGCAAGGTGCAGAAATGGTGCACTTCGGCCCTCTGCCTGTGGGAGTTGTGGAGATTCGGGACGGTTTGCGGAGGCTAGGCTGGCTTGATCGGGTGCCCCCGACTCTCACTCCTCGAAGCGGGACTTGGCCGGAACCATCTGCTGGTGGAGAACACGCACGATCAGCAATTCCGCGGGGCGAGGAATGTAAGACACAACGTGCTTGCCAATCTCGAACCGGTACAGCCCTGGACGAATGAACTCGCAGCGACGCCCGGCAGCCGGGTTTCTGACCAATAGGCCGAAACAGTCCTCCAGCTTGGCAAGGTATTGATCTGTCTGCCGCCATCCCCAGGTTCTTGTCGTATAGTCCGCAATCTCGTCAATATCCTCTTCAGCCTCAACGGAAACATCGATCCGGAACATCTTCAAGCCTCTCTATCCGGAAGTCCGTATTTCTTGCGTATCCGAGAGAACACACCCGGCTCGGCGATCCCGCTGGCAAGCCCTTTGTCGATAGCTGCTCGCAATGCCGCCATCTTCTCCTCGTACTCGCGTTCATCCCGCTCAAAAACACGCAAGGCCGTCCGCACCACCTCGCTGGCATTGGCATAAAGCCCGGTTTCCACTTTGGCGGCAATCAACTGGTCCAGTTCCTTGGTCAGGCTCACATTGCGGGTTGGCATAGGGCACCTCAGCCTGAGTATAGGATTTTTGGCCATCTTTGCCAAACCCCAAAGATCGCTGATTCCCAAACGCCAAACGGCCCCACGCAATCTCGCGTGGGGCCGCCGGGGTGTTTCGGTTCTGTGCCCGTAAAGAACGGGCGGTTTCAAGCTGCTATCAGTTGCTTTCCTTGGTTTCAATCCTCATGCCATAGAACGACTTCCGCACGAAGAACATCGACACCAGGAAGAATACGACGGTCAGCACGTGTGTGAGCATCGGATTGCTCTTGGTGAGCGTCACGGCAAGCTCGACAGCCAGCAATCCGAACAGCGTCGTGAACTTGATAATCGGGTTCATTGCCACCGACGAGGTGTCCTTGAACGGATCGCCGACGGTGTCGCCGATCACGGTTGCATCGTGCAGAGGTGTTCCCTTCATATTCAAGTCGACCTCAACAACCTTCTTCGCATTGTCCCAAGCGCCGCCGGCATTCGCCATGAAGATCCCCTCGTACAGGCCGAAGATCGCAATCGAGAACAGGAAGCCGACAAACAGGAACGGCTCCATGAAGGCGAACGAGAGCGTGGCGAAGAAGACGGCGAGGAAGATGTTGAACATCCCCTTCTGCGCGTATTTCGTGCAGATCTCGACGACCTTCTTGCTGTCCGTGACCGACGCCTTCTCCGCGCCTTCCAGTTTGATGTTGGCTTTGATGAACTCGACCGCACGGTAAGCGCCCGTGGTGACCGCCTGCATGGAAGCGCCGGCGAACCAGAAGATGATCGCGCCACCGCAGATCAGCCCCAGCATGAAGGGTGCGTGCAGCAGAGAGAGCTTCTCTACGTTTACGGTCAGCCCATTGGTCAGGGCCATGATGATCGAGAAGGTCATCGTGGTTGCGCCCACAACAGCTGTGCCGATCAGCACCGGCTTGGCCGTAGCCTTGAAGGTATTGCCGGCTCCATCGTTGGCTTCCAGCAGGTACTTCGCCCGCTCGAACTTCGCGTCGATGCCATAGTCCTTCTTCAATTCAGCTTCGATGCCGGGAATGGTTTCGATCAGCGACAACTCATAAACGGACTGAGCATTGTCGGTCACCGGGCCGTAGGAATCCACGGCAATCGTCACCGGGCCCATGCCAAGGAAGCCAAAGGCAACCAGGCCAAAGGCGAAGACGGCCGGAGCGAGCATCATGGCAGCCATGCCCGGACCTTGACTGAAGAAATAGCCCATGCCCATCAGAGCCACCATGCTCAGTCCCAACCAGTAGGCCGACATATTGCCGGCGACCAGACCGGACAGGATGCCCAGCGAAGCTCCGCCTTCCTTCGCGGAGGTAACCACTTCCTGCACGTGGGCCGAGTTGGTTGAAGTGAAGACCTTGACCAATTCGGGGATCAGCGCGCCGGCGAGGGTTCCACAGGAGATGATGGAAGCCAGCTTCCACCAGAGCGAGGTGTCGCCACCGAGACTGGGGAGCATCAGGTAAGTGACAACGTAAGTCAGGGCGATGGAAACAACGGAGGTGATCCAGACCAGCGAGGTCAAGGGCGCCTCGAAGTCCATCTCGTCGGAGTTGCCGTATTTCGCCTTGGCGATGGCGCCATTCAGAAAGTAGGCGGCCGAGCTGGAGATCAGCATGGCCACGCGCATCACGAAGATCCACACCAGCAGTTGCGCTTGCGTCTCGGGA
>JARLGI010000064.1 GCA_031296115.1 Acidobacteriota bacterium
AACCTGGGAATCGCGGCGCGATTCCCACATTCCCACCGCCCGGCTACTGCTATCTATTTTTCCAAAACCTATCCCCAAAGGAGTCTTCCTCACCGCCTGCACCTTCTCTCTTCAGCCTCATTCTTCGATTAGAAAAGACTGGCCTGTGTGACGTCGTGCGCCGGGGCGGGTCTACCGCGCCAGCAAGAGGTCGCCGGCGATGAAGAACAGGAACGCCATCGAGACCAGGCCGTTCATGGTGAAGAAGGCGGCATTCACCCGGCTGAGGTCATCGTGCTTCACCAGCGAGTGCTCGTAGATGAGCAGCAGGGCGACGAATCCGACGCCCATGGCGGCAATGCGGCCCAAGCCAAAGGCGAAGACCATCCATGTGAGCAACAGCACCGTCAGTACGTGAAAGAAGCGTGACATGGCCAGGGAAGTGCGAATCCCGAAAGCCTTTGGTATGGAATACACGTCGGCCGAGCGGTCGACCTCGTAATCCTGGCAGCTATAGAGGATGTCGAACCCGGCGCCCCAGAACACGACGGCTGCGCTGAGGATGAAAATGCGCGGATCGAGCGAGCCGCGAACCGCAATCCAGGCGGCGACGGGAGCGGTGCCCATGGCGATGCCCAGCACCACGTGGGTCCAGCGGGTGAAGCGCTTGGTGAAGGAATACAGGAAGACGATGCCGAGGGCGACCGGTGATAGATAGAACGCCAGCGGGTTCAGTTGCCAGGCGGCAAGAATCAGGATGGCGGACGCCACCACGACGAACCAGGTCACGAATGGCTTGGTCAGCTTGCCGGCGGGCAGGGCGCGAATCCGGGTGCGGGGATTAGCAGCGTCGATGCCGGCGTCGACCAGGCGGTTAAACGCCATGGCCGCCGAGCGCGCCGCCACCAGCGCGACGATGATCCAAAGCGATGTGTGCAGGTTGGGAATGCCGCGTGCCGCCAGCACTGCGCCGGTAAGGCCAAAGGGGAGCGTGAGCACGGAGTGCTCCCACTTGATCATCTCCAGAGTGGTGCCAATGCTGCGCAACAGGGCCACGCCTTGATTCTAACCGGAAGCAGGGCCATGAGTTCGTGGCTGAAGCCCCGGAGTATTTGGAGGGCAGAGACGCCGGCCTGAAGGCCGGCTCTACCCGAACGTCAGCTTGTTCAGAGGCTTCTCAGCTCATGCCCTGGGGGAGCGGGCGGGCCGCCCACTGACGCTCCCATGCCGGCACGACGACGCGCTCGGCGACCAGCGTGGGTTTGCGTGCCCAGCAGACGAGACGCGTGCCGAACGGCAAATTGATGTAGCGGATGAGATGGCGTTCGAGGTCCAGTACGCCGACCATCGCGTGGTTCGCCCAGGGTGCGATCTCCGCGCTGCCGGGGCGCCGCGCGATGGTCTTGCTGAAGATGTTCCTGCCGATGCGTTGCAGCATGGCGGGCAGAAACCCTGTCGCCACGAAATACGAGACTCGCGAAATCTCGAAGCCGCAGTTGTTCAGCTTGCGCCGCAATTCGCTGGCGGTGTAGCGCCGCTGATGGCCGCGGGTCTCGTCCTGCTCGCCCCAAAGGAACGGGTACGCGGGAACCGTGAGGCACAACGAGCCGCCATCTTTCAGCACGCGCCGCAGCTCGCGCAGGGTGACCAGGTCATCGGGGACCGACTGCAGGACGTCACCGGCTACGATGACGTCGAAAGCGTTCGACGTGAGGCCCAGCTCTTCCATCGAGGTGCACACCAGGTCCTGATCGCCTTCGATCTGGCGGAAGGCCAGAATGGGCAGCGAACTGTGCGCGTTGAGGACGCGAAAGTTGGGAGAGCCGGCATTGCCCAGCTGTGCGGTGCAGCCGAGGTCGAGGATGCACGCCTCGCGTTTCGCGGTCAGGCTCTTCGAGACGGCATCACGCAGCAGCTCGCGGCGCGCAACGCTCCACCAAGAGTAACTCTCCTTGCGCAGCGCCTCGAACTCGAGTTGAGTCTCCATCGAATGGATCCTCGCCGTACCGCCATTCTACGGAACCGGGCCGGTGTGTCACCGCAACTTTGTTCATCCGCCAGCCGCGCTGACTGCCGACCGGAAATATTCCAGCGACATCCGCAAACCGGTACGCAAATCAATTTTCGGTTCCCAACCCAGCAGCTTCTTCGCCTTGAGGATGTCGGGACGGCGCTGCTTTGGATCGTCCTGCGGCAAAGGCTGGAAGCGGATCTGGCTGCTCGAGCCGGTAATCTCCAGCACCACCTTTGTACACTCGAGGACAGCAAACTCGTCCGGGTTGCCGATGTTGATCGACCCGTGTTCCTCCGACTTCGCCAACGCCAGAATACCCGCGATTGCGTCGCTCACGTAGCAGAAACTGCGCGTCTGCGAACCATCCCCGTAAACTGTCAGGTCCTGGCCGAGAAGCGACTGCTTCATGAAGTTGGAGATAACGCGGCCATCGTTGACCTGCAGCCGCGGGCCATAGGTATTAAAGATGCGCACGATGCGGGTGTCTACCTTGCGGTAGCGGTAGTAGGCCATGGTCGCGGCTTCCGCGAAGCGCTTCGACTCGTCGTACACCGAGCGTGGTCCAATGGGATTCACGTTTCCCCAGTAGGTCTTCTTTTGCGGATGCTCCAGCGGATCGCCATAACACTCGGACGTAGACGCCAGCAGGTATTTCGCGTTGTACTTGGCCGCCAACGCGAGACAGTTCATTGTACCCAGCGACCCGACTTGCAGGGTTTCGATGCCATGTTGCAGATAGTCAACCGGACTGGCGGGCGAGGCGAAGTGGAAGAGGTAGTCGATGTTTCCCGGATCAAAAGGCTGGCAGATGTCCTGCTGGACAAATTCGAAGCGCGGCTGGTTGCAAAGGTGCGCGAGGTTGGCCATCCGCCCGGTCAGCAGATTGTCGGCACAAATTACGGAGTGACCTTCCGCCAGCAGCACATCACACAAGTGCGATCCGATAAATCCTGCGCCGCCGGCTACGAGTACTCGCATGGTCTGGTTGGTCGACTGGTGAAGCCCTAGACTACTGTGCCCGTGCGCGACCCGCAAGTGTGTGATGCGGGTCATAGGCGGTCGCTAGCGCGGCTCGTATAATCCGGTCTTGAAAGCGCATGGCTGACCACGAAACAGACCTGCTGGTCATCGGCGCCGGCATTGTCGGGCTGGCGACCGCACTGGAAGCGAGCCGGCACCTTCCCGGGCTGCGCATTCTGGTCGTCGAGAAGGAAGACCATGTCGCGGCGCACCAGACCGGACACAACAGCGGCGTCATTCACTCCGGCATTTACTACAATACGGGATCGCTGAAAGCCCGCAACTGCGTGGCGGGCGCGGCTTCCATGAAGCGCTTCTGCCAGGAACACGGAGTGCCGTTCGAAGAGTGCGGCAAACTCGTGGTCGCCACCAGTCCAGATGAGGTTCCACGACTGGAGCAGCTTCATCAGCGGGGCATTGCCAACGGCGTGCCCGGCTTGCGGATGCTTACCCGCGAGCAGTTCCGCGAGATCGAGTCGCACTGCGAGGGAATTTGCGCGCTGCACGTTCCCACCACCGGCATCGTGGACTACACGGTGGTGGCGCAAAAATATGCCGAACTGCTGCAACAAACCGCCAGCGAAATCATCCTCAATGCCAAGGTCATCGGCCTGCGCGAAGACGGCCCGTCCAACATCGTCGAAACTACCGCAGGCGTTTTCGGTGCGAAATATGTCATCAACTGCGCCGGCCTCTATAGCGACATCATCACGCGCATGGCCGGCGTGCAAACGGAATTGGAGATCATCCCCTTCCGGGGCGAATACTACGAGGTCATCCCGGAACGGCGGCAGCTCATTAAGGCGCCCATCTATCCGGTGCCGGATCCCCGCTTCCCGTTTCTGGGGGTGCACTTCACGCGGCGCATCAATGGCAGCGTCGAGGCGGGACCGAACGCGCTGCTGGCCCTGCGCCGCGAAGGCTACACGGGCGCCGCGGTGGACCTGAGCGAAGCTACCGAGACATTGCGCTTCCCGGGCTTCTGGAAGATGGCCCGCAAATATTGGCGCAAGGGGCTGGAGGAGCAGTATCGGTCGTGGGTCAAGGCCGCCTTCGTGAAGTCGCTACAAAAGATGGTGCCGGAGTTGACGGAAGCGGACCTCGCACTCGGCGGCTCCGGGGTCCGCGCCCAGGCGGTCGATAAGCATGGCAATCTGCTCGACGACTTTTATTTTGTGCACAGCCGGCGGATGATCCACGTCTGCAATGTTCCTTCTCCGGCGGCGACGGCGTCGCTTGAAATTGGGAAAGAGATTGTCGATCTCCTGACGCAAACCTTCGATCTCGCGGGAGCCGTTGTCGCGAGCTGACGCAACTTCCCGAGTAATCCGTTTCGGTCAGGGCACCGTCGCTCACCGTGATAAAATCAGTTTTTTCGCGTTGCTAAAGTAGTATTCATGCGTGCACCTACATGTCATTTGAAGTCATACTGCCGTCGTCCTCCTTCGAGATTCTCAAGAGCAAGATCGAGTCCCGCACCGCCAAAATCGGCGTGATTGGCATGGGCTATGTCGGCCTGCCGCTGGCTTTGCTGTTCAGCGAGCAGAAACTTGCCGTCACCGGCTTCGACATCGACCCGAATAAGGTGGACGTCCTGGAGGCGGGTGGATCGTACATCTACCGCATCGCGACCACCGAGATCCAGGCCGCGCGCTCCAATGGCTTCACCGCAACCGCCGATTACGCGGGCATCGCCATCATGGACGCGATCATTATCTGCGTCCCTACGCCGCTGAACGAGCACCACGAGCCCGACCTGCGCTACATCACCGAGACAGCAAGAGCGATCGCGCCGCATCTGCGCGCCGGACAACTCGTCAGCCTGGAGAGCACGACCTATCCCGGCACGACGGAAGAAGTGCTGGTGCCGATCCTGGAGCGCGACAATCCGCGTGGACTGAAAGCGGCGCGCGCTGGAGGGGACGGGAAAGACCTGTTCTATGTCGTGTTTTCTCCGGAGCGCGAGGACCCGGGCAACGACACCGTGGCCCGTCGCGATATTCCCAAGGTGATCGGCGGACTAGATGCGAGGGCCGGCGAACTCGGCGCCCTCTTGTACGGGTCGATCTTCAATCGCACGGTGCCGGTATCAACCCCGGCGGCGGCCGAGATGACCAAGCTACTGGAGAACATCTACCGCTGCGTCAACATCGCGCTGGTGAATGAGCTGAAGCTGCTGTGCCTGAGGATGGGCATCAATATCTGGGAAGTGATTGAAGCCGCCAAGACCAAGCCGTTCGGCTTCCAGCCGTTCTATCCCGGTCCCGGGCTGGGCGGGCACTGCATACCCATCGACCCTTTTTATCTGTCATGGAAGGCGAAGGAGTTTGACTTCCAGACGCGCTTCATCGAACTGGCCGGCGAAGTCAACGGCCATATGCCGTACTTTTCCGTGAAGGCCGTTGCGGAAGCGCTCAATCGGCATAAGAAGCCCATTAACGGCGCGAAGATATTGGTGCTGGGCCTTTCCTATAAGAAGGACATTGACGACCTGCGCGAGTCGCCGTCGCTGACCATTATCGAGCTGCTGCAAAAACGCGGAGCCATCGTCAGCTACAACGATCCCTACTTTCCGACCGTGGGCCATGGGCGGCACTATGCCCTGGACATGACCTGCACGCCGCTGGACAACCTGGGCCAGTATGACTGCGTGATCATCGTGACCGACCACAGCGACTACGACTACCCGCGCATTGTGCGCGAAGCCCAACTGGTGGTGGACACGCGCAATGCCACCAAGGGCATCGACTCGCCCAACATTGTGCGCTGCTGAGCGCGCGCTAGCGGCGGAAGGTTCCCACGTACTCGGCTTGTCCTAGGATGTGCCCCTTCATGGCCGCGTCGAGTTCGGCGCGGCTGGCACCCGGCCGGAGATCGAGCTTTCCATCCAGCGCGTAAAGCCGGAAGAAGTACCTGTGCGTCTTGCCGGGCGGCGGACAAGGCCCGTTGTAGCCGACCTTGCGAAAATCATTGCGGCCCTGGCGCGAGCCGTCCGGCAGTTCGTCAGTCTTGGCGACGCCCTCGGGAAGGGAATGGGCACTCGCCGGCAGGTTCCACAGCACCCAGTGGACCCAGGTCCCGGCAGGAGCGTCGGGATCGTCCACGATCAAGGCGAAGCTGGCGGTCTTGGCGGGGAAGCCGGACCACTCCAGCGCGGGCGAAAGGTCGGCCCCCTGGCAACCGTACTTCTTGGGGATTTCCGCGCCTGGCGGAAAGGCGGGACTCTTTACAGTGAAGGCCATGGGAACGCCTCCGGCAAAATAGTTTTGATCCTGCGCAACTGAAAAGACGGAAACCAGAAGGACGGCAATGGCCGTAACGCCGCATCGCATTCGCATAACCCGGTTCTCTCCAGAGCGCTACTGTGCCAAGTCTAACTCGCCTTCCAGCTTTTTCAAGTCAGGGACAACGATGGTACGGCCATCCATCTGGATGAGACCTTCGGCCTGGAGGCGGCTGAGGTTGCGCGACACCAACTCGCGTACCGTGCCGATCTGCGCTGCCAGCTCGTTGTTGTTCGCCGGTAGGGTGAGCGTAACCCCGCTGCCCTGGCGCGCGCCGTTCGATTTCGCCAGCCGGACCAGCATCGCCACCAGCCGATGGCGCACGGTGGTAAAGGAAAGCTGTTCGATAATGCCGACCAGTCGCCGCAAGCGCGCGCCGACTAGGCGCAAGACCTTCAGCGCGACCTCGGGATGCTGCAGGCAGAGCGAGTGAAAATCCTTCTTGCTGAAGAACAGCAGGTTGCTGCTGGTGATGGCCTGCGCGGATGCGGGATAAGCGCCGCCGTCGAACACGGGCAACTCGGCGATGGAGCCTCCGGGCCCGTCGATGGAAAGCACCTGTTCGCGGCCGCCCGCGGAGCTCTTAAAGATGCGGACGTTGCCGGTTTCCACGACGTACAGGCCGACGCAAGGCTCGCCTTCGCCGAAAATTATCTCGCCGGCGCCAAACGTGCGTGGTACGACTCGCGCCGCGAGAAACGCGAACTCCGGCTCGCTGAGGCCGGAAAAAATCGGAACACTTTTCAGCAGCGACAAGGACGAGGTGTTGGCCGCGGATGGCATCGCGTGTATTGTACGGGATTCAGCCATGCCTTGAGCTATATGAGAAACGCCGCGCAGAGCAGGGCGCCGAAGATCAACGTCTGCGCGAGCTCGCTGAAGCCGAGCTTGTGGACGTCGAGCGGCTGGCGTCCGCGCACGAACCACACAATCCCGCGCAGCAGCACGGGAGCGAACGCCACGGCGATGGCAACCGGGAAGAGGCGCAGTCGGCAAGCGACGACGATTGCCGCGACAAGCCCGATCTGGCCGATCAGGAACGTTATGCCCAGGCGCAGTTTTTCCTTGACGATCGCGGCGCGGCTGGCGTGAATACGGACCTGCACAAAGTGGATTTGATCGCCGGCAAAAAGCCAGTTCGCCAGCCACAAGGCGATGGCGAAGGAATCGAGTCTGCCGGTGGCGACGTAGTAAGCGCCCGCAGCGGTCGAGGTGAGGCCGATGGCGCCGATGATTTGCGCGGGCATTCTTCCTTTACGTCCCAGCTTCTTGACGCCCGCTTGTAGCGCGAAGGCCAGAGCCGATATTGCGCCGATCAGCAGCAGCCCGCGATCGCGGCCATTCCATCGCAGAGCCGCGACGCTGGCCGCGGCCAGCAAGCTGATACCGACAATCACTCGGAGTACGAAGGCACGCTCCTGTGAAGTCCGCGCCTTGATCGCCGAGGCACCGAGCCAAGCCTCGACTGGCGTGCGCAGCCAGAACAAGGACATCGCGGCCACGATGAAGAGCGTCAGCGCGCCGCTGTTGACGCCCAAACGCACCGCTACGATTGCGCCCGTTGCCAGGGGTACCAGCAACATCCCCCACGCGCCGTGTTCGCGCGGGATGACCATGGTCCTGAGTCGTGCGTTCGGTGCGGGGATAGTGTGCGTTGCCATACTTCGATCGTAGCCAGGGGCGGCTTTGGTAGCTATGACTTTGGTCTCAGCTCAGGCCGCCAGGGTCAGATTATTTCTTCCCGGCCGCGATCTCGCGCACCATCTGATTGGAGGTGCCGGGTTCGTACACGCAGAACGGCTCCTCGGCGAGGAAGTCGCCGGTCGCAGCGAAGGCACGCGCGCGGCATCCCATGCAGACGTGGCGGAACTCGCAGCAGCCGCACTTGCCTTTGAGGTTGTCGTCATCGCGCAACTGGTCGAAGACCTCCGAGTTGTTCCAGATGTCCGCAAAAGTTTGTTTGCGCAGATCGCCCGCGAGGGCCGGCAGATAACCGCAAGGGAAGACTTCGCCTTCGTGCGAGAGGAAGCAGACGCCGGTGCCGGCGAGGCAGCCCTTGGTGGTGGCGTTCATGTCGCTCGGATGGCCGCCGGGGTGCCCGGTATGGCCGACTGGCGGGCCGCCGCCCGGCTTCAGGGAGATGCCGGTCGAGCCCGGCATGGTCATCTCGGTGGGACCGATATCACCGTGACGCGGGGCCTTGGGCGCAGGTTCCGGCTTGCCGGCCATGCGATCAGCAGCTTTGCGTTGCCGCGCCACGCGGAAGTAATGCGGCGCGCAGGTGGCCTTCAATTCGATACTGCCGTCGAGCGACTGATCGTAGAACCAGTTGAGCATCTGCTCGTATTCTTCCGGCGGCACCATTTGTTCGGTGGCGATGTCTACGCCGCAGCCCACGGGCACTAGCAGGAAAGTGTGCAGCGCGTCGGCGCCCAGCTTGCGCGCCAGGTCGAGCACCGCCGGCAACTGGTGGGCGTTATGGCGCGCGATGGTGGTATTGATCTGCACCGAGACGCCCACGGCCTGCAGGTTCTTCATGCCATAAAGGGCGGCGTCGAAGGAGCCGGGAATGCCGCGGAAGGCGTCGTGCGTGGCGGCGTCGGAGCCGTCGAGCGAGATGGAGACGCGCTTGAAGCCGACGTCTTTAATCTTCTGCGCGACTTCTTTCGTAACCAGCGTGCCGTTGGTCGCCAGCGCAACCCGCAGTCCGCGCTTGGTGGCATAGTCGGCCAGCTCAAAAATGTCGCGGCGATAGAGCGGCTCGCCGCCGCTGAGCACCAGGATGGGGTTTCCGAAGTCGGCAATCTGATCGATGATGTTGAGCGCCTTCTCGGTCGGCAGGTCGCTGGGCGACATCAGCTCGGTGGCGGTGGCGCGGCAGTGAATGCACCGCAGGTTGCAGCCCTTGGTGACCTCCCAGAAGATCAGCCGCGGCGTATATTCTTTCTTTGCCGGATGCCCACTGCCATTGAATGCTGTCATGGTTGTTTCTTCCCCCGTACCGGGTGCCCCATTCTATCGCCCGTCTGTGGCGAAAAGGTGGGATTTGCACGAACGGCTCACTGCACTGTCTCCACGATAGGATTTTGGCGACCCAAACAGCCGTGAGTGGCGTCACGCGGGCTTGTGATGTTCGTCACTCGGGGGGAGGGATGCGCGTTTCAGCGCCCAGCATGTTGACGTGAAGTAAACTCATTAAAGTAATGTAAATAAGACAGCTTACAGGCCTATTATATTGGCCAAGCGGCATCGTCTGCTATGGCTCGCAGCATGGATTCAAGCGGATCCTCGGGAAGAGGCTGATTGCCAGTCGTGACCCTCTATGACCGCAACTGGCAATTCATGACCGCACGGGCCGACTGAGTGCAGCTCCTACGGTGAGGTGCCTCCGGTGTGGCAGTCGGAGCAGTTCACCGCGTTCAGATCGCCGATATCCACCGGGTGCTTGAAGGGCTGGACCGGCATGGACGCCACCTGTGTCCCGCTCTCCTGCTGCTCGAGGACAGTGTGGCAAGAGTTGCAGTCCTTGCTGATGACCTTGCCATCCTTGCTGACGTGGTTGCCATCATGGCAACGGAAGCACCCCGGATAATACAAGTGCCCGATGTTGTTGGGATGGGTCTTCCAGTTCACCTTCATGGTGGGGAAGAAGGTGGTGCCGTAGATGCGCTGCACCTCGGAGATGGCGGCCTTGATGCTGTCGGCCTTGGACGACGCGATCTGTGGGTACTTGTCCTGGTAGAACTTCAAGAGTTTTTCCGCGATGGCCTTCTGCGCCTGCTCGCCGGTTTCATAATCGGCGGTCAAAGCCTCCACGCTCTGCTGGCGGATGAAGGGCAGGGAAGCATCGATGGCGTGGCCGGCCAGGGCGCGGTCCACGGAGAGATCGGGTGGAACGTAGATGTGCGTGGGACGATTGTGGCAGTCAATGCAATCCATGCGGCGCTTATCGGCCTTGTCGACCTGCGCCTGAGTCAAGCCGCTGTCTTTGGCGAGGTACTCGGTTACCTTGCCGTTCTTGTCCTCAATGCGCACCCAGGGAATGACCTGGCGTTGTTCGTCGCTGGCGAAGTACGTGACCCTGGCATTGATGTTCATGTGGGAGTGAATGCCTTCTCCCGACTGTCCCAGGTTGGGGTCGCCGCCGCCGGTCTTGATCAGCATGCGGATGACGCGCGGCGTGTTTTGCTCATCGTTGCCGAAGTGGGTGAAGCTCTTGAGCTGCGCTCCCCAGAATTTCTTGGGCCAGTGACATTGCTCGCAGGTTTGGGACGCGGGGCGCAAGTTGTGGACCGGCGTGGGGATGGGCCGCGGAAAGGTGCCGCGCGCGGTGTAATACACTTGGCGAATGCCCGACAGTTTCGATTTCACATACCAACTGGCGCCCGATCCCACGTGACAATCCACGCACGCCACGCGAGCGTGCGGCGAGGCTTGGTAGGCCGCGAATTCCGGGTGCATTACCGAGTGGCACAGCTCGCCGCAGAAATCCACCGAATCGGTGAACTCGTAGGCCTTGTAGCTGCCCACCGCACTGATCAGGGCGAACATCACCACGAAGCTGAGCAAGAAGGCGATGGTGCTGCGCTGCGCAGGCTGGTTGAGATCGATGTGCGGCAGATGGGGCATCAGGCCGACGGCGTGCAACCGGCGGCGCCGCTCGACGATGGTGCCGAAAAGGGTCAGTAGCAAGCCCAGAATCAGAAATGCCGGGCCCACCATGTAGGCCAGAATACCGATGTACGGGCTGGGATTGGAGGCCAGAACGTCGATCAGAAACAGGAAAATGATATTTACAAAAGCCACCACCGCCAGCGCCAACCCGATCAGGCTGATGGGATTGCGGAGGATGGTTTTGTCGTACCAATGGTGAGAAACTGCAGAGTCTTCCCCTTGCCTATCGTCGCTCATCTAAGAAAAATCCTCTTCTTTGCCTCACCCCGTTGCAAATCCTGCACGTCAAGGAGCCGCTGAAAATTACCACAGTTAAGTTGTATTGCAACTAAGATAAAACGAATGGAACGGTAGTGCTCCACCCCGAAAGTTGTAGGCGTCACCGCCAGCATAGGGATTACTTCCGGCTGGCAGTCGTCTCACCTTGCTCCTGCCCGGTTTCCAACGGTTCGGCTTCCTCTTGCTTTCCGGCGGCCTTCTCAATCGCCAGCATGTCCAGCGGGTGCTCGTGCTCGTAGTTCTCGATCGACATCTTGCCGTCGAACCATGCCCAGTTCATGGGGTAGGTGTCAGGATCGATGATTACACCGTAGAAGTGCCAAACCACGATAGCCAGTGTCGCCAGTATCGCTTCGTACCAGTGGATGGTAAGCGCGACATCAACCCAATAACCGGGCACGCGGTCGCCGATGCCCACTTTGAACCAGGCAATCAGGCCCGTAGCGGCCATTACGAAGACGCCCCAGATCAGTGCCCAGTACTCGGCCTTTTCGGCGTAGGTGAAGCGGCGGAACAGCGGCCGCTGCTCGCTATAACCTAGGTAGTAGCGGAAGGCGTCACGCGCGTCCGTGACGTCCTTCCAGTCGGGCAGCATGTCTTTCAGCAGCTGCCGGCCGTCCTGGGTGGCGAGGAGGTACCAGACGTGGTAGAGGCTGACCGCAATCAGTACGACGCCGGCGGTTCGGTGTACGATCCGGCGCACCGTTTCGTTGATAAAGGCCACCGCCAACCAGGATGACGGGTAGCGCAAAGCGAATCCTGTCAGCACCAGAACAATAAAACTGGTAAGCAAGGTCAGGTGCTGAATGCGCTGCGCCAGGGTCATGCGGAACAAGATCCGCGGTTGCCCGATGCGGTGCAGAATCAGTTTCTTGCGGAAAATGACGAGGTTATGCACCAGCATGCCGCCAATCACAGCGATGATCATCCAGATGTAAAACTTGCTGATCATCGCGATCAGCTTGCTGCCGAAGTCGGCCTTGGCGGTGCCGTCCTGGTGAACCCGGAACGCGATGAATTTCTCGTTGGCGCCGGGATGGCACTGGCCGCAGGTCTTGGCCAGGTTGGCGTGGTTGATGGTGGAGCGCGGATCGCTGGAGGGCCGAATGTTGTGCACTCCGTGGCAACTGGCGCAATTCGCCACCGTGCTGGAGCCGACTTTCTGCGCCATGCCGTGATAGCTCGACAAATAGGAACTGACTCGGCCGCCGGCCACGCCGAACTCGGATGACAGCTTGACACTGGCATGGCAGGAGCCGCAGGTGTTTTGTACGTTGGCCGAGGCCACCGCGGACTTAGGATCATTGGGCGCCTTGATGGTGTGAATACCGTGGCAGTCGGTGCACACTGGGGCCTGCCAGTTGCCGCGCGTGATCGCCTGCCCGTGGGTGCTCTGCATGTATTCCTGCTTGACGCTGTCGTGGCACTGGGCGCAGGTGGCCGGCACGTTGAGCTTGGCGATCGGCGACTTGGGGTCGCCCGCGCCCAGGATGTCATGCTTGCCGTGGCAGTCGGTGCAGACCGCGGCCGCGCCGGAACCGCCCTTAACCGCCTTGCCGTGCACACTGTCCTGGTACGAAGTGAATGGGGCCGAACTGACGCCGCTGGAGGCCATCACGAGGTTCTGCCCGTGGCAGTTGCCGCAAGTCTGGGGAATGTTGGCGCGCGCCACCTTCGATTTGGGATCGCTGGCCGGGACCAACTCATGCACGCTGCCGTGGCAGTCCTGGCACTTGGCGACGTTGCTGTTGCCGGCGGCTGCCGACTTGGCGTGAATGCCGTGCTCGTAGGCTGCCTGCTGGTCGGCATGGCAGGTGGCGCAAACCGGCTTGGCCGGGGGCGGGTCGTGGGGGAAGGCTTTGATATCGGTGTGGCAGCCCGTACAGCCAAATACGCTGTGGACCGAGCCTTTGAACTTGGCTTCGTCTACATGCAGGCTCACCGGCTTGCCGTTTTCGTCCTTGGTAAGAGTGGGATCGTTGTGGCAAGCCAGACAGTCCGCGTTGCTCATCTTGGGCGCGGTCTTGGCCGCAGCCACTGTGGTGAGCAGCAAGATAGCCAGGAACAACCGACTGCAACGCTTCACAGAACCCCTCGCTTTCAGGCGGACTTGGACTCGCGCCTGTACTAATCAGCATGGCTGGCAGGGGCCGCAAGCAGCAATGAGTGGGCTCACATGGGGGTGTGACTGAGGTCACACGGGAAGGTTCGGCGCGGAGTCATCGCGGTTGGACCCCGGCTTTCCTGCATTCGAGGCCAGTGCCTCGCCGCGCCTCACCCTTAGCGATAGGCGAACAGCATCGCGTAGATGATCCAGATGACGACAATGAAGCCGATGGTCAGCGCAATCCAGGCAAACGCCCGAATGGCCTTCACCACGATCTCGGGCTGCGGCTGCTCAAGGTGTTCCTCCAGTGTGCCGCTGGCCACCAATTCGGCATACTCGCGCGGTTTGTCCCGCTTGAATTCCGCTAGAGGCATGTGACCGGTGAAGATGGTGGTGTCCATCGGGAACTTCTCCGGCCGAAGATGGGTGTTGAAGAAATGCACGGTGAAGATGAAGCCCGTAGCCAGCAGGGCTTCGTCACTGTGGATAATGGTGGCCACGTTGATGAACGGGCCCGGGAGAAACCGGGTGAAGAAGACGGGGAACCAGAGCGTCAGTCCCGTGGAGCCGATGACCACAATCCCCCAGAACACGGCGAAGTAATCGAACTTCTCCCAGTAGGTCCAACGCCCGTACTGCGGCCGTGGCCCGAAACCGATAAACCACTTCACCGTGGCAACAAATTCCTGCCCGTCCCGCTTGGTGGGCAGCAGCGTGTTTGGTCCCAGCAGGATCGCCTTCCACGTCGTCTGGTTGCGTTTCTTCTGCTTAAAGAGTCCGATTACGTGAGCGGTGAAGGTGCCGAACATAACAACGGCAGCGAAGCGGTGGATATATCCCGCGGTCTCAAAGCCGCCCAGCAGGCGCGAGAACTTCGCGGCCCAGGGCGTATAGGAGAACTTCAGCGACAGGCCGGTCACCGCCAGGGTCAGGAAGCTGACGATCATGAAGGCGTGCAGTACACGGTAAAGGTGTTGGAAGCGGACGAACTCGCGGCCGTCGACTGCCAGACCGGCTCTCGGGGCAACTTCGGTGAGCGGCGGTTTTTGTTCTACAACTGCTCCTGTCGCATAGTTCCCCGTCGCTACAAGAAGGGGCTTATTGTTAGACATCCTCGTCATCCTTAGCCCTCGGGAGGCGTCTTGCCGGGGTCCTTTTCGGCTTCCGCCTGTCTCGCTTCCTCCGCGCGCAGTTCGCGACGCATTTGCAGTGCGCGCGGGAACCACAGCAGGGTATGGAGTCCGCTCACGGTAAATGTGCCGACCAGCAGCACCGTCATCCCCCAGAACGTGTAGTACAGGAACGGAAACTTCTTGGGATCGTGGTGGGTAGCGTGGGTGAGATACCCAGCGAAGCGCCGGGTGGCGTCCGCGTGACACTTCTGGCAAGTCGCGACCACGTTGGCCCGGCTCAGGTGCGAGCGGGGGTCGGCAATTTTCTGGATGTCGTGCGCTCCATGGCAGTCGTAACATTTCGCGGTTTTGGTGTAGCCGAGTTTGGAGACCTTGCCGTGGTAAGTATCGAAGTAAGTCTTGGCAATTTCTCCGTGACAGCGCCCGCAGGTGGTCATGATGTCCAGCTTGAACCCGTCCTGGTCGGTGCGGCGGATGGAATGGGCGGTGTGGCAGTCGTTGCAGACCGGCAGCGGCTTGTCAGTCTTGGTCTCCTTCGCCGAATGCACGCTTTCCAGGAACTGTTCTTCAATGCCGTGATGGCAGGCGCCGCAGGTCGCGGGCACGTTCTTGGGATTCACCGATGAGTCCGGATCGGAGGCGGGCAGTTCGCGATGCGCCGTGTGGCAACTGGTGCAGGTCGCGGTCACCGTCAGCCCGCTCTTGAGCAGCCCCTTGCCGTGGATGCTCTCGTTGTAGCGGGGAATAATCTGGTGCTCGGTACCGGTATAGAGCAGAGCAGCCTTGTGTCCCTCACGGTGGCACTTGGCGCAAAGGTCGGGCACGTTGGTCGCGAAGGTTAGTGATTCCGGATTGTGTTTACCCAGCACGTGGTGGGTGCCGTGGCAATCCTTGCAGAAAGGGGCGTTGGCGTCGCCTTGGGCATGCATCTGGCCGTGCGTGCTGCGCTGGTACTGCTGTCCAACTTCCGCGTGGCAGGCGGTGCAATCAACCGGATGAGTGATGGTCTCGCAGGGCCGGACATGGGAAGCGTTTACCTGCGAGTGACATTGACTGCAGGCCACCTTGAGGTGACGCGAACTCGCCACTTCGCTTACCTGCACCAGCATCGAGCGGCCGTCCACCGCCTTCAGGTTGGCGTTGGCATGGCAGCGCATGCAATCGGCATCGGCCATGCCTTGCGAGTAGAAAACATTCCGCACTTTGTGCGGCTGGTGGCAATCCACACAGGCGGGAAGATTGTTTGCCTGCTTTTCCCACAGCTCGCCGCGAATGGTCTTGCGGTGTACCAACTCGATGTTGGCATGGCACTTGGTGCAGGTGGCGGCGATGTTGCGGCGGTTGATGGACGAGTTGGGATCGGTGTGCGGCAGAATCGAGTGCGCCGTGTGGCACGAGGCGCAGTTGGCCGCCACCACCAGCCCCTTCTTCAGCAGACCTTCGCCGTGGATGCTCTCCGAGTAGTTTTCCAGGATGTCATGCTGGGCGATGTTGCGATTCAACTGGACTGACGTACCCTCGCGGTGGCACTGTCCGCAGACGAACGGAACTTTCATGGCCGCCACTGAGGAGCGCGGATCCTTCACCGGCAGGATGTCGTGGTTGCCGTGGCAATTCACGCAGCGCGGCGCCAGCGCATCGCCGCGGGCCACTGCCTTCCCATGCAGAGACTTCGCATGCTGCGCCGCCTCATCGCTGTGGCAGGAGCCACAATTCACCTTGGCCAAAGGCGTGGAGTGCGGCAGGTCCTTGCCATCCAGATCGGCGTGGCACGAAGTGCATTGCAACGGGCCGTGGATGGAGCCGGCGAACCTTTTCTGATCCACGAAAAGCGAGACGGTCCGTGCGCCGCGCTTGGTGGTCATGGTCTTGTCGCTATGGCACGCAAGACAGTCGTCGCTGGTGGGCCCGGACGCCGCCCCGGCCGCCACTGTCGTGAGCAGCAAGGCAACCAGGGACAGCAAACTGCAACGCTTCACAGAACTCCTCGCTTTCCAACAGCGCCAACGCGTGCCGGCAACCTTCCACCATCGCCGACAAACGGCCCGAGGGGCAGTGAGTGTACTCACGACGGGGTGTGATAGAGGTCACACGCGATTGGGTTCGTCACACCCGGCTGTGCTCGCAGTCACCCGATTTGTGGCAATAGGAAACGCGGGCAGTCACGAGGATTCAGGCACCTCCGGGAGGTCAGGAGAAGCAAACGGCAGGCAGCGGGCGACGGGGAATCGTAGCCGGTCCGAGCCGATTCTTAGAACGTTCGTTCCGACCGCTTTCAGGACCGTCCATGCGCGCAGGCGCGTGACGCCAAGAATTAAGGCCCGCGAGCCTTGCGGGCCGGGGGCGTGGTCGCGAATTTACACCACCATCGCGCGGCGGCGGAACACCATCTGCGGGCGGTGGGAGCGAATCAAGCTGATACTGCGTACGCGTTCGTAGGCGCCGTGCAGGTCCTGGCTGAGCATGCGCACGATCTGGATGCAGATCTCCGGGCGTTCGCGCAGGAAGCGAAGCAGTTCCTTGCGCCGGACGAACACCACCTGCGAGTTATCCAGAAGCTCCGCCGTGATTTCGTAGGGCGTATTGGACAGGGTGGCTCCCAGTCCCAGGACCTCGCCCGGACCGGCTACGCGCAAGGTCATGCGCCGTCCGCTGTCGGAGCAGATGGACAACTTGGCGCGTCCATCACACAGGATGTAGACGCCACGCACCGGCCGGCCCTCGGCGAACAGCACCGAGCTCCTGGGATAGAACGCCAGCGACTTGATTTCGTCGAACGCCTGCAACGCTTCTGTGGGCATGTCGCAGAAGAAGCGGTCAGGACGGAAGTCGCAACTCAAGCAACTCGGCTGCATCTTGCTTTCCATAATGCGGTAATACGACTATTTCCCATGCCTGCGCAGTGATTGCAGTCACTCCTTTCCGTGACATTGTTCACACGGCCTTCGCCGCCGGTTCCGTGACGATTTTGGGACGGGCGCGACTGTAGCGTGGGATTTGGGTACAGTTTTCCCGCGAGTGGTGCACGAGCGAACCGTCCAGGAACTACTGGTTGAGGGCCATCGCCTTCAGCGCGGCCTTGTTGCGGATCAGCAGGGTCGAGCCCTTGGCCTGTACAATCTGCCGCCGCTTGAGGTCGGCGAACAAGCGGGTCACGGTCTCCCGGGAAGTCCCGATCATCTGCGCGATCTCCTCGTGGGTCAGCGCCAGCTTCAGGCGCGGCTCGGCCTTATGGGTCTCGCCGTTCCGGGTGCTCCATTCCAGCAGCAGCTTGGCCAGCTTCTCTGCGGCGGAGTGGGAAAGCCCGAGGGCGCGGATCTCACGGCAGGCGGAATTGTACTTGTCGCTCAGTTGCTCGGCAACGCGCAGACAGGCATCGCTGTTTTCCTTCAGGAAGCGGAGAAAGTCGTCCCGCTTCACGAAGTTAATCTGGCACGGGTCCACGGTTTCGGCGGTCAACTCGTAGGGCTTCCCGCTGACACTGGCGCTCAGGCCCAATACCTCGCCCGGTTCGGCAATCTTCAGGATCAAGGTCTTGCCGTCGGTGGAGCAAATGGACAGCTTCACCCGTCCTTTGCACAGGACGAAAATACCGCGGGGCGCCTGGCCCTCGACGAACAGGATCGCGCCCTTGGGGTATGCGGTCGCATATTTAATCGATTCGAAGGATTGCAACGCTGCCGGTTGCAGGTCGCAGAAGATATGCTCGGCCCGCATCTTGCAAGCCAGGCAGCTTTCTATGATGTCCAGACCATATGGTGTAAGCACGACGACCCCCTGTACCTGACATCGTATCCCCGCGTTTTCCGGCTCGCGCTGCATGATGTGTCTTTTTCGGGCCAAAACCGCTGATGCAGCTAGCCGATTCAGTGCCGCGCACCTTCGCTGGTGTCGGACGTCACTGGCCTCGGTGACTCCATAAATCACGCAGAAAGGCTGTGAACAGCGGTTCCCGTGCATTTACCGGATCATTCGGCATCGAGGGTATGCTCCAGATACAGTTCAGCGGAACACTCATACCGCACACCGAACAAGTACATACGTCACAAAGCGGTGTGACGTGTGAGAACTCCGCTGCGGGACGGCGGGCGCCGCGCCTCCAAACCGCCCGCGGAAATGCGATAAGCTAAGGATTCGGTCTGGCCGGGGAGAACTCCGCCTAAACACCGAGAACCTATTGACTTGTCACGAGCGGGCGTGAGCCCGCGAGGTCCCTCAGCTCAGGCAAGAAAAGCGCATCCGCTCGGTCGCGATGACAATAGAAAGCAAGGCAGCGGCGGCTAAGAGCTTTCAAGCGCGCCCGCCCACTCTCTTCGCTTCTCCGCTTCCGCTCTTGTGAACACCCCAGCGATCCGCGTGCCGCAGTTCCCGCAGCAGCCGTTCTTCAGCTTGTTCGATATTACCGAATGCCACGAGCGTGTGATGACCACCTGCTTGCACCCGGGACAGATGGTGCTCGCGGCCTCGGAGAAGATGTTGCCCTCATAGACATATTTCAGCCCGATCTCCATGGCGATCCGGCGGGCGCGATGCAGCGTCTCCGGCGGCGTGGGCGGCTTGTCCTGCAGCTTGAAGTCGGGATGGAAGGCGGTGAAGTGCAGCGGCACATCGTCGCCGAGATTTTCCAGCACCCAGCCGCACAACTCTTTGAACTCGGAGTCGCCGTCGTTCAGCGTCGGGATGATGAGGTTGGTGATCTCGAACCACACGCCGGTCTCGTGGCGCAGCCACTTCAGCGCGTCGAGCACCGGCTGCAAGTGGGTGAGCGTCATCTTGCCGTAGAAATCTTCAGTAAACGCCTTGAGGTCGATGTTGGCGGCGTCGATGTAGCGATAGATGTCGAAGAAAGCCTCGCGCGTGATGTAGCCGTTCGACACCATCACCGTGTTAAGGCCGGCGGCGTGCGCCTCGCGCGCAATGTCAACGACGTATTCGCCCCAGATGGTGGGCTCGTTGTAGGTGAAAGCGATGTGCGGCGAGTGGTGTTGGATAGCGACTTCCACCACCTTTCCCGGGTTCAGACTTAACGCGTTGCCCTGGTCGGATTTGGCCTTGGAGATGTCCCAGTTCTGGCAGAAGAAGCAGCCCATGTTGCAGCCGGCGGTGCCCATGGAGAGGACCTTCGTGCCGGGAAAGAAATGGCTGAGCGGCTTCTTCTCGATGGGGTCCATGGCCAGCGCGGCGGGCCGTCCGTACCCGAGTTGCAGCAGGCGTCCGCCTTCGTTGCGGCGGATGAAGCAGAAGCCGTTCTGGCCCTCTCCGATGTGGCAGTGGCGCGGGCAGAGATAGCAGTGCAGGCGGCCGTCGGCCATCGGCTCCCACCAGCGCGCCTCGTGGACTTGCGGTTGTAATGCTGTTAACTGCATGGTAAGTGCTCTGAAAGTATTGTAGCGCGGAAGGTGAGCCCATCGTAATCAGCATTCAGCCTTCACACGAAGCCAAAGATGTGCTGATGTTGACTGCTAGAGCGTGTTTCAAAAATAGTGCCTCAGAGTAATCCAGAAGCAAGCGAGATAGAAGAAGGAACAATAGATGGAGAGTAGATGCTCATGACGAACCAGCAACCGGCGAAACTGGCCGAGCCGGGAGTTGGTTCGTTCCACGATCCAGCGGCGCTTATAACGCCGCAGTTTGCGCCCATCTTGGTAGCGCCGTGCCTTATTGTTCTTCCGGTAAGGCGCGATCACTTCAATGCCTCGCTTCTTCAGCCGCTCCCGCAGCGGGTCAGAATCGTAGCCGAGGTCGGCGATTACCCGTTCCGGCTTCTGTCGCGGCCGGCCTTTCGGGCGAGGGACGCGGACTTCGGCGAGCGTGGCTTCTGCAAGCTTAACTTCTGCCGGAGAGGCACTTTCCAGCCGAACTCCCAGGCGGAAGACCTTGACCGTCGACCAGTACCATCCACTTCGTGCCCTTGCCCCGGTTGGTTTTACCGACGGCAGCGCCCCCTTTTTCGCTGCAGCGAAACTGCCGTCGAGAAAGGTCTTGTCCCATTGCAGCAGGCCTTCGGCATCCAGCCCTCCCAGCAGGGCACGCCACGCCTCCAGCCAGACCCCTTCTTCTTGCCAGCGTTGCGGCCGACGCCAGCAGGTCGCGGGCGAAGGAAACTCGGCGGGGAGAAAATGCCACGCCGCGCCGGTTTTCAGAATCCACAGAATACCCTCGAAACAAGGCCGATTCGGGGTCGGCGGTCGGCCTCGCTTGTCCCGTCGCTACTTCGGCTTAGGCAGCAAGGGCTCAATCAGTTCCCACTGCTCGTCCGTTAACAGCTTCTGCCGTGTTTTCATGACAGAAGCTCACCAGCTAACCTGCCTCACACATAAGTACCTATCGTGAGGCCGAACCTATTTTTGAAACAGGCTCCAAGAAAAACGACAGTGGGCGCCTGGTCGTTCTGTTGGGGTTGCGGCGCCCACCTTGGATTTGGGGTATTGCTATAGACGGATGGACGCGGGAAAAAGTTCTCGCTAGCTGGTCCAAGTGACAAAGTATCTACACTTCTTCACAAATGGCCATGTCTGAATTGAAGGCCGGGCACATTGCAGGGGTAGTGCTAGCGGTGCAAGGCCGCAGACTGAGTGCTCATCAGTGCCGCCCCTACTGGGCTCCGAGTTTTTTTTCGGCTTAACTCCGGGCTTACGCCCGGGGCTAAAACAAATGCCGCCGCTGCGCGGCTGTACCGTAGCAGCGAAGCGAGCAGCTGGCAAAATCCCAAGCGTGCCACATTACCTATTTCATACGCACCTTGTTCATGAGAACGTACGCTACGCCCCTTGCACATGAGCACGTACTACTAAGGCTTACGACACGCACGATGCGAGCAAAGCGCAGAGCGACTGGAGAATTGCGTACACCCGCAAACGAATGGCAAGAGAGTGGCAAGAATGAGACGAGGCGGCTAGTCAGAAGCCAAATAAACAGCAGAAAATTGAAGAGCGAAAAGCGCATAGCCAACAACCAATATCCAGCAGCGGGTGTTCTAGCGCATCACGAGCACTTCGCGGATGTTGTCGCGGCCGAGGAAGAACTTGATAGAGGAGTAATCGCGGAACAGGTTCTCGACATGCCGGTTGTTGAAGATGCGTTGCAGGCGATAAGCGCGGGCGGGCTGTAACTCCAGCGTGTCCTTAGATGCGATGTTGTAGCGGTAGAACGGGGCGTCGGGCCCGGCGTCCTTGGTGTGGAAGAGGGCGAAGAGCGTGCTGCCCGGCTTCATGGCCACGTGGATGCGCTCGATCAGCGGCTTCACCAGCGGCTCGGGCAGAAAGTCGGCGAGGTCCCAGAACATGACGGCATCGAACTCCCCGCGCTCGAAGTTAAGGTTCTCGTCGAAATAACGGTGTACGTCAATCGTGGTTCCGCCATCGCCGTTGGGAATGACCAACGCCTTGTCGGTAGCGCTGCGCAGTACGTCTTCCTGGTGGAACTTGTGGCCCAGGCCGGTCATAAAGGTGATGTTGGCCGGCGAGGTCGAGCCCAGGTCGAGGATCTTCAAGCCTTCTTCGCGCGAGATGGCGCGGATGTATTCGTTGAAACCGGTAGAGCGGCGGCTGATTCTCTCGCCGGAGACAACTTCGTCGTCCGTGCCCTTCCGGCCGGCACCACCGAAAAATTTGCTGAAGAAGCTGGGGACCACTGCGCACCATTGTATGGGCAGCGCGGCGTGGGCAGCAATGGTTCTGCGGTGGTGGTTTGAAAGGGCACGGCTTGCGCCGTGCCACCCAGGCTATCTGAGAATTGGGCTTTAGCCTCGGAGGTACTTCGAGTCCCTCCGCGGCTAAAGCCGCTGAACTGGTGCGAGGATTCCGGCATGGCTGAAGCCGTGCCCTTTCAAACAGAGCCTCACAGCAGACTTCAAGCAGGGAGAAAATCCGGGCACGTCCCGCGGGCGGGCCGCGCCAAGGCTAGAACTTCTTCGGCTCCAGCAGAGAACCCTGCGTTGACGTGCTCACCGGAACGGAAGCCGCAGCGGCCGGGGCCTGCGGACGCGGCTCCATTTTCGCCGTGCCAGGCTCCGGTTTCTGGATGTCGATGGTGCCCTTGAAGAATGCGCCGTCCTCGATGGAGATGCGGGCGGTGGAAATATCGCCCGAGAGTGACGCGCTCTTGCGCAATTCGACGCGGTCGGTGGCGTGGATATCGCCATCCACGCGGCCGTGCACGATGACGTTACGGGCTTCGATGTTGGCGCGCACCCGGCCGTTGGGGCCAATGGTGAGGCTCTGGCCGCGCAGCGCGATCGAGCCTTCGACCTCGCCGTCCACCACCAGGTCTTCGCTACCGGAAAGTTCGCCCTTCACGACAACCGACTTGCCGATGGTGGCAACCTCGCCACTGCGCAAGCTGTCACGCATAGGCTCCGCGGCACGCACGAACGCACTGGTAACCGGAGGCGGGGCCATTGGAGGCTCGACGGCGGGGGCGGGGGCTTCGTCTTCTTTGCGGGATGACTTCCACATATGAAAGCTCCATTGAGCGGTCGCACATCAGCCCGCAGGCGTCCGGGGGGCACCTTGACGATGCACCAATACCGCTTCGAGACAGCATACCCAACCAATACGTAGCCTGCAAACGGTTTCGACAGCCGGAATGCGAAATTAGCGATTACTCTCCGGCGACTCCCGGTCAGAGTCTGCGGTCATAGGTCGAAGCTCGACCGCTTGCCTAGGACAAGGTCGATGCCTGCGAGCAGCAATGCCAGCCTTGGTCGCGGCAGTCGCCCGACCCGCTCCATCAGCACGCTCTTATCAATACCGACGATCAGCGAGACGATCGCTACCGAATTCTGCGGCAGGCCCGTAGTTCGCGCGGAAAGATGCACATTGCCGGGGGCCAAAGCCCATTTGACGTTGCTGGTCAGCGGCACGCAAATCACCGTCGCAATTGCGCTGCGATTCAGGTCGTCCGATTGGACAACCGCAACCGGCCTGCGGAATCCCGAGCCAGAACCTTGCGGCGGAGGCAGGTTCGCCCACCAAATCTCGCCTTGGGAAATTACCATTCGGTTCGCTCAAGGATGCGTAGCGCGGCTTGCGCAACGAACGGGTCCCTGGTGTCGCCAATTTCAGCGCAGGCCTGGTTCATCGCGTTGGTGATCTCGTCCGGCGAGTGGCACGCCAGGTATTCTCGAAGCGCATCGCTAAACATCCGGCTGCGCGACACCTTGGTCCGGCGGGCCAGCCGTTCGGCGCGCGCAAACACGTCATCGGGAATGGAAACGGCAGTCTTCATACCAAAAGTATAACTCTAGCGTGCGTACGGTACAAGCCCCCGGCGGAGAGCTCCTCTTTTGGCCGGCCCCCGCCCCTGACCTCCGGCCCCTAAGCCCTGGTCCCCATCCACTATAATTGCAGGTTCCCTCCCCCTCCCGCCACGCGCAAGCAAATCCACCGGCGAGAGCGTAGGACTCATACCGTGACGCAAATTGAACTGATTCTGGCCCGCGAGATTCTGGATTCGCGCGGCAACCCCACCGTCGAAGCTGATGTCATCCTGGAGAGCGGCGCCCGCGGCCGCGCTGCCGTGCCCAGCGGAGCCTCCACCGGCGAGCATGAAGCGCTGGAGATGCGCGACGGTGACAAGAAGCGCTACGCCGGCAAGGGCGTACTCAACGCCGTGAAGAACATCAATGACGTGATTGGGCCAGAGCTCGAAGGCATGGATGCCAGCGAGCAGCGCGAGGTCGACAACATCATGCTCACGCTCGACGGGACGCCGACCAAGTCCAAGCTGGGCGCCAACGCTATCCTCGCCGTCTCCATGGCCGCCTCACGCGCCATGGCCGACCATCTCGGCGTCGAGCTGTACCAGTACCTAGGCGGATTTACCGCCAGTTTGCTGCCCACGCCGATGATGAACATCCTGAACGGCGGCGCACATGCCGACAGTAACGTGGACTTCCAGGAGTTCATGGTGATGCCGGTCGGCGCCAGTTCCTTCAGCGAGGCGCTGCGCTGGGGCGTCGAAACGTTCCACGTGCTCAAGGGCGTGCTGAAGAAGCGTGGCTATAACACCGCGGTTGGCGACGAAGGAGGCTTCGCGCCGTCTGTGAAGTCGAACGACGAAGCCATCGAAGTGGTGCTGGAAGCCATCACCCAGGCTGGCTATAAGCCGGGCGAGCAGATTGCTATCGCGCTCGATCCCGCGGCCAGTGAGTTCTACGACAAGGCCAAGAATAAGTACGTCTTCAAGAAGTCGGACAAGAGCGCCCACTCCAGCGAGCAGATGGTGAAGTTCTGGGCTGACTGGGCTCGGCAGTATCCCATCGTCTCCATCGAAGACGGGCTGGCGGAAGACGATTGGGAAGGCTGGAAGATGATTACCGCGGAGCTGGGCGACAAGATACAGCTCGTTGGCGATGACCTGTTCGTAACCAACGTCGAGCGCCTGCAGCGCGGCATTGACGCCGGCGTCGGCAACTCGATTCTCATCAAGGTCAACCAGATCGGCACGGTGAGCGAGACCATCGACGCCATCAACTTGGCGCGCCAGAACCGCTACACCGCCGTCATCTCGCACCGCTCCGGCGAGACCGAAGACACCTTCATCGCCGACCTCGCCGTCGCCACTGGAGCAGGGCAGATCAAGACCGGCTCGGCCTCGCGCACCGACCGCATCGCCAAGTACAACCAGTTGCTGCGCATCGAAGAGGAACTCGGCTCGGCCGCGCGCTTCCTGGGTCTGAACGCGCTGAACTATCACGGTGGGCTGGCGGGAAAGAAGAAGGCGGCCAAGCAGTAATGACGACCCCCAAACCGCTCGTCCTTATCATCCTCGATGGCTGGGGCTATGCTCCGCCGTCGCCGTCCAACGCCATCTCGCTGGCGCGCAAGCCCAACTATGATCGCCTGCTGGCGGAATATCCCAACACGCTCATCCACACCAGCGGGCGCTTCGTCGGCCTGCCCACCGGACAGATGGGCAACAGCGAGGTCGGCCATCTCAACATCGGCGCCGGCCGCATCGTGTACATGGACATCACCAAGATCGATCTCATGATCGAGAATGGCGAGTTCTTCACCAATCCGGTGCTGCTGGAGGCCATGAAAACGGCGCGCACCGGCGACCGGCGCCTGCACTTTCTCGGCCTGTTGTCGGACGGCGGCGTGCACTCGCAGCAGGAGCACCTCTACGCGCTGCTGCGCATGGCCAAGCAGAACGGCGTGGACCGCGTTTTCGTGCACTGCTTCATGGATGGCCGCGACACGTTGCCCACCAACGGCGCCGGCTACATCGAGCAGCTCCAGCAGAAGATGCGCGAGTACAACGTCGGCAAGATCGCCAGCGTCAGCGGGCGCTACTACGCCATGGACCGCGACAAGAAGTGGGACCGCGAGAAGAAGGCCTTCGACGCCATGGTCTACGGCGATGGCGATGGCGGCCGCTACACGGACGCGGTGCAGGCTGTGAAGGACTCCTACAACCGCGGCGTCACCGACGAGTTCATCATCCCCTTCGTGCTTACCGACAATCGGGGCGAGCCCCTGGGCACGATTCGCGATGGCGACGTATGCATCAACTTCAACTTCCGCGCCGACCGCGCGCGGCAGATCACGCGCTGCCTGTGCCGCAATAGCCATTTTACGCCCCAGGATGGCCGCGAGCTGGAAGGCTGGGATGAACTTGACCGCATCATCCCGCGCGACCGCGTGCCCAAGGACCTGACCTACATCTGCCTGACGCGCTACGACAAGAATTTCACCTTGCCGGTGGTGTCGCCACCGGAATCGCTGACCAACATCCTGGCCAACGTCATGGTCGATTGCAACATGCGCAACTTGCGTGTTGCCGAGACCGAGAAGTACGCGCACGTCACGTACTTCTTCAATGGGGGCGTCGAGAAGCCTTTCCCCGGCGAAGACCGCGTGATGGTGCAGTCGCCCAAGGTCGCCACCTACGATCTGAAGCCGGAGATGTCGGCGCAGGCGGTTGCCGACGCGGTGGTGAAGGCCATCAACGGCAACACCTTCGACGTGATGGTGGTGAACTTCGCCAACGCCGACATGGTGGGACATTCGGGCAAGATTCCGCCGACCATAACCGCCGTCGAGACTGTGGACTCCTGCCTGGGCCAGATTTATACCGCGCTGCGCCAGCACGGCGGAACCATGATCGTAACCGCTGACCACGGCAACGCCGAGCAGATGATTGATCCCGCGACCGGCGGCCCGCAAACTGCCCACACCACGAATCCGGTGCCGTTCATCGTGGCCGCGGAGAACTCCGTGACGCCGGCCGACTTTAAGGGCGACCCGCGCCGTTTCACTCTGCGTCCGGATGGTGCGTTGCAGGACATCGCGCCAACCATGCTGGGCATCCTCGGCATTCCGCAGCCGAAGGAGATGACCGGGCACGACCTACGAGTGTTTGCCGAAAAAGTAACTAGCGACTAGCAACTGGCAATTAGTAATTAGTAATTAGCAATTAGCCATTAGCGACTAGGTCTAAGGATTACTTGGCCAGCCGCACGGAGGGTTCTAATCTCGTAGTTGCCAAGTACCAAATACCAATTGCCAACTACTGGTCGCTAGTCGCTACCATGAAACTCCTCATCGCCCTTCATCACCGCTTCCCGCTGTGGCAGGTGCCGCCGTGGTTCTCCGAGCGCTTGCGGCACGACTTCCCGCAGCTCGAAGTTGTTCACCTTTCCGACTATGAGCGCGTGATGGAAGAGATCCCCGACGCCGACATCGCCATCTCGTGGTCGCTGCGCGGCGAGCAGATCAAGGCGGCGAAGAGGCTGCGGTGGATCCACTCCACCGCTGCGGCGGTGCACAGTCTCATGACGCCGGAGCTGCGCGCCACCGACATCATTGTGACCAATGCCCGCGATGTGCACGGGCCGGTGGTGGCCGAACACGCTGTCGCGCTGGCGTTCGCCCTGGCCAAGCGGCTGCCGCAGGCAGTGAAATATCAGCAGCAGAAACACTGGGGTCAGATGGACCTGTGGTATGGCGAGCCGCGTCCTCGCGAACTGAACGGCGCGACCATGACCATCGTGGGTCTGGGCGGAATCGGCAGACCGCTGGCGAAGATGACGAAGGCGCTGGGCATGACGGTCGTCGGTGTGCGCGAGCATCCCGAACGGGGGAGGGAATCTGCCGACGTGGTGTATGGGTATGACGAGCTCAGTATTGCGTTGGCCGTGGCCGATTTTGTTGTGCTGGCGGCGCCGGTCACGCCCAAGACCCATCACCTGATGAACGCCGAACGGCTGGCCCAACTGAAGCCCGACGCCTACCTCATCAACGTAGGCCGCGGCGTGCTTATCGACGAAGATGCGCTGGTGACGGCGCTGCGAGCGAAGAGCTTCGCCGGCGCGGCGCTCGACGTCTCCACCGAGGAGCCGCTGCCGCAGGACTATCCGCTATGGGCGATGGAGAACGTCTTCATCACGCCCCATATCGCCGGCCTGACCGACAAGATGTGGGAGCGCCACTACCAGCATTACACCGAGAACTTGCGACGCTTCCTCGCCGGCGAGCCGTTGCTGTGGGCGGTAGACAAAGAGAAGGGATACTGAGCGACTAGCAACTGCCCCCTCATTCCCCCGGCACCGTCAAGCTAAACAGCGACCCGCTGCCCAGCTGCGACGTCACGCCAATCGTGCCGCCGTGCGCTTCCACGATGGCGCGCGCGATGGCCAGTCCCATGCCGGTACCTTGCACGCGGTAGCGCTGGTCTCGCCCGCGATAGAACTTCTCGAAGATCAGCGACTGTTCGAGGTCATCGATCCCGGGCCCGCGATCGGCGACGCTGAGGCTCACCATCTTGCCAGCGCGCTCGCCCGTTATCGTGATGCGCATGTCCGGCGGCGAGTACTTCGCGGCATTCTCCAGCAATTGCACTAGCACCTCGGCGATGCGTTCCAAGTCAATGCGGACACGCGGCAGGTCGTCTGGAATCTGCACTTTCACCTCGCGCCGGGCGAGCACCTGGTGAGACTTTTCCAGGGCGGCCTCGACCACCTCGCGCACCGGGTAAACCTCGCGCCGCAATTCCACCTGCTGGGCATCGAGTTGCGCCATCTCGGCGGCCTCGCCCACCAGCCGATTGAGCCGGTCTGTTTCCTCGTCAATGACGGTGAGCAGGTCTTTCCGACCTTCTGCGTCGATTTGTGCTGACGAAAGCAACGTCGTCACTGACGCCTTGATGGACGTGAGCGGCGTGCGGAATTCGTGAGTCACGCTGTCCAGCAGCGCGGAACGCAGCTTCTCGCTCTCCCGCGCCGCCTCCGTGCGCGTCATGTTCTCTACAGCTCCCGCGCGCTCAATCGAGATGGCCACCAGGCTGCCGACCGCTTCCAGCGTCTCGCGCGCCAGCACCGCGCCCTCCAGACCGAGACTGCCCACCGGCCTCACGCCGACGCGCAGCGGAACGAAGCAAAGCTCTTTGTCTTCGTCGATCACCACCTCGCCGCGTCCGCTGACCGCTTCCAGGCGCTCCTCACTAAGCTCCGGATGATCGACCCCGGTACGATACACCTCGTTGCGCTTCGGTAGATACATCGCCGCGGCTTTCAATCCAAAGGCGTCACGCACATAAGCGGGAATCGAATTCAGCAGCTCAAGCACGTTTTCCGTGGCCAGCAATTGCTGGCTCAGCGCGTACAACCGCTCCACCTCCTTGCGGCGGCGCGTGGCGTTCATAGCTTCGCGGCGCGCGCGCTCAGAAAGCCGGCTCGCAATGATCGCGGTGGTGAGGAATGCCAGGAGCGCAACCCAGTTCTGCGGATCAGCGATGGTGAAGGTGCGGACCGGCGGCAGGAAATAGTAGTTAAACGCGAGCGTAGCGACCACCGCGGTCACGGTGGCATTGGTCAGGCCCCAGCGGCTGGCCACGCCCAGCACTACGATCAGGAACGTCAGCGCCACCGTGGTCGGATTCACCGGCAGGCGCAGATAGGCTACGACTACGATCGCGATTGTGCCCATCGCCGCGGCATAGTGATACAGCTCCGCCCGGATTCGCTGCAGCGAGACGGCAAATCCTGACCGCCGCTTGCGTTCACCGTGCGATGGCTGCGGGCTCACGCCCTGATTGTATCGAATCGACTTTTGCGCGGCGCTGCCGCAGAATAGTTGCGATGCCGAAGTCCCCCGAGCAATGGCTGGAGGAGACCACCACTCCGGAGAAGAAGAACGGGGTTTTCAAGCTGTTCCTCGGGTACGCTCCCGGCGTGGGCAAGACCTACTCCATGCTGAGCGAGGCCATCCGGCGCAAAAGCCGCGGGGAGGACGTCGTCATCGGCGTTATCGAGACCCACGGCCGCAAGCCCACCGCCGAACTGGCCGCGCGGATCGAGGCCGTTCCCCGCAAGAAGCTCGAATACAAAGGCACTGTCTTCGAAGAGATGGACGTGGACGCCATCCTGGCACGCAAGCCACAGGTCGCGCTGGTCGATGAGCTGGCGCACACCAACATCGAAGGTAGCAAGCACCATAAGCGTTACGAAGACGTATTCGAGTTGCTCGACAACAAGATCGATGTCGTCTCCACCATGAACGTCCAGCACCTGGAGAGCGTGACGCCCATGGTGCACAAGATTACCGGCGTGCTGGTGCGCGAAACCGTTCCCGACTGGGTGCTGAAGCGCGTGGACGAAATCGTGATGTCCGACGTGACGCCGCAGGCGCTGGCCACCCGCATGCGCCGTGGCGACATCTATCCTGTCGAGCGGGCAGACCGTGCTCTCGGCAATTTCTTTCGCCCCAGCAACCTCATCGCGTTGCGCGAGGTCGCCCTGCGTCACGTGGCGCAGGTGGTCGATCGCAGCCTGGAGCCTTATCTCGACAAGGAACTGGTTGACGGTCGTGATCTCAACGTAGCCGAGCGCATCGCGGTGGGCGTCAGCTCCAACCCGGCAGCGCAATATCTCGTCGCGCGCGCCTCGCGCATGGCCCAGGCCATCAACGGCGAACTCTACGTTCTGTATGTCGATACCGGCGCCGATGCCGACGATCCTGAGCGGCAATGCTCGCTGCAGGCCAACCTGCATTTCGCGGAGAACCTGGGCGCCACCATCGTGAAGCTGAAAGGCAAGGACGTCGCCCAGGCCATGGCGGAGTTCGTCCGCGAAAAGCACATCACGCAGATGATCTTTGGGCACTCGGCCACCAGCGGCTGGCGCAAGTACCTGTTTATGTCGGCGGTGCATCGTTTCCTGCGCGACGCTCCGGCTGTGGACGTCCACATCGTGAAACAGCAGCAGGACTGAAGACTTCCTCATGCCCACGCGTCCGCACATCCTGGTCGTCGACGATGAGCCGCAGATCACGCGCGTGCTGCGCACCAGCCTCAACGCGCAGGGCTACGAGATCCGCGTAGCCAACGACGGCGAGTCAGCGCTGGAGATTGCCAAAGACTTCGCTCCCGATCTGGTTATCACTGACCTTGCCATGCCCAACATGAACGGCATCGAGCTGTGCCGCCGCCTGCGGCAGACCTCGCAGGTGCCCATCCTGGTGCTGTCGGTACGCGGCGAGGAGCGCAGCAAGATCGAGGCGCTCGACTCGGGCGCCGACGATTACGTCACCAAGCCCTTCAGCACCGGAGAGCTGCTGGCGCGCATTCGAGCCGCGCTGCGCCGGTCGCCGCAGGTTGCCAGTCCGGCACCGACGAAATTCGTTCTCGGTGATTTTCACATCGACCTCGATGGGCACGCTGTGTCCGTCGCCGGCCGCGACGTGCGGCTCACGCCCAAGGAGTTCGATGTGCTGGTTTACATGGCGCAGCATCCGCGCAAGGTCCTGACTCATCGCTCTCTGCTCAACGCGGTGTGGGGCGCTAACAGCGTCGAGCAGAACGAGTACTTGCGGGTCTTCGTCGGACAACTGCGCAAGAAACTGGAGCCCGATGCTGGCGCGCCCAGATACATCCTGACCGAACCGTGGGTCGGCTACCGCTTTGAGCCGGGGGATTGAAACGGTTTCGGGTTTGCGGTTTCAAGTTTCGAGTTGCGCGTTACGAGCTACGAACTGTGACAGCACTAGGTCGGCTACGCCCAATAAGATTTGTCATTACGAGCGCCCAGGTTTGGGGCGAGGAATCTGCTTTTCGGTGGGGAGGGGAAAGGCACGTCCCTCGCTTTGCTCGTGATGACCAACTCAATTCCTCTCCGCATCCTGCGCGAGGAGTCGAAGGACCCCTATCGCTTCCCTGAGGCCGCTGCCGCCCCTGGCCACACGCCTCGCGCAAAACCGTCGCGCAGCGTAAACGTGGCTGCGGGCTTGGGACAAGCAAGGCGATTTTGGGTAGTCCAAAAAGCTGGTGCCTCGCTTCGCTCGTGATGACAAATTAGTCCTCGTCTCTCTATAGGAGCGGATCAGCTCTCCCCGCATTTGCCTCGCACGTTTATTCCCATTCCGGGAATCGCGCAAGGGAACGCTATTGCTGTCACCACCACACCGCCGGGAAAAGCTGATAACAAGTGGCTTAGAATGAATATGATACGATAAGTCGTTTAGAATCATATTCTCACCAACGAAAGTGAGCAAACGCGTTGATACAAATGGCTTTGTGATTACGGGGGTGGGGGGTGTGCAGGCTGAAAGCGCACATCCAAGCGCGAAACGCCATGTCGCGCA
>JARLGI010000001.1 GCA_031296115.1 Acidobacteriota bacterium
AAACTGTACGCTGCGGTGCAGGCACTCGACAATACGGATTATTCGCGCAAGAAGAGCGAATCGGAATTGAAGCAATTGAAGTTGAAGCAGGCCAAGCACGTCGAAGATACATGGAAGCAGAAGAGCGGCGACAGCGAGGACATGGCGATGCTGTACATCGCCATGGCTCGATCGGCGGGATTGCTTGCATTCGCGGTCAAGGTGGTCTCCCGCAATCGCGCGGTATTTGACCAGACTTACATGGATATAGATCAGCTTGACGACACGCTGGTCCTGGTCGGCGTCGAAGGCAAAGGAGTGCTGGTCGATCCCGGAGAGAAGATGTGTCCGTTTGGGACCGTGAACTGGAGGCATTCGGGCACCGGGGGGGTGCGCCAGACCCCAGCAGGTCCAGGGTACGTGACCACGCCGCAGCAGGCTTATAACAACAATACGACGGAGCGAATTGGAGACATCAAGCTCGACGCACATGGGGCGGTTACCGGAGCGTTGCGGATCGTGATGACGGGCCAGGAGGCCCTGCGTTGGAGGCAGGCAGCCCTAAGGAACGATGAGACTGAGCTAAAGAAAGAGTTTGACCGGACGCTGGAAGGGATGCTGCCGGACGGAGTAGAAGGACACATTGACCACTTTCTTGGTTTGGACGACGCCGAAGTGGCATTGATGGCAGTGGTCAACGTGAAGGGGACGCTGGGTACGGCAACGGCGAAACGGCTTCTGCTGCCGGGCTACTTTTTTGAGGCGCGGGAAAAGGCACCGTTTGTAAGCCAGGAGAAGCGGCAGGAAGCGGTAGACATGAACTACGGAGAGCGCGTGAGCGACCAGATCACGTACTATTTGCCGGCCGGGATGGCGGTGGAAGGGACGCCGCCGGACGTGAATATTCCCTGGACAGGCCATGCAGCTTACGTCAGTAAAACGGTATCGGCTGCGGGCCAGGTGACCGTTGCACGCACGTTGTTGCGGGGTTTCGCTCAGGCGAAGCCGGAGGAATACCAGGATCTGCGCGGGTTCTATCAAAAGGTTGCTGCCGCCGACCAGCAGCAACTGGTGTTGGCTGCGGCTCCGGCAACGGCATCGGCAGAAAAAGGCAACTGATGGAGCGTCGACCCTCAAACTGGCCCAGGTCCTCGCTTGCAATCATCGCGGCTGCGGCCGTTTCGCTGGCGGTGCCGCCAGCGATGCTGGCCAAGGACAAGGCGGTTCCGGCCCCGCAATGGGCTCTGGATGCAGCAAAGACTCCGACACCCTCAACGGTAGGCGATGCGCCCGCCGTGGTGCTGTTCGACGAATACCTGATCACCGTGGATGACCAGAACCACGCCGTCGAGCGTGAGCGCGTCGCAGTTCGCATTCTCAAGCCGCAAGGGCGGGAATACTCGCACTGCGAAATCAGCTACGATGCTGACGAAAAGCTCAACTACTTTCGGTCGTGGACCCTGACTGCGGATGGCCGCCAGTTCCAGGCCATGGAGTCGGACTTTACCGATCATGGCGCTTATTCGGCTCCCGTTCTCCAGTACAGCGAGCGTATCCGTGCCCTGAAGCCTCCGGCCAGCGATCCCGGTTCGGTGGTGGCATGTGAGACAGAGGAATACCTGCGCCCTTACATGGACGAAGAAGAATGGGATATTCAGGCATCGATCCCTATCGTCCAGGAAGCGCTGGAACTTGCCCTTCCGCCCGGCGGGCATTACGCGGAGTCGTGGCGCAAATATGAACCGGTGAAGCCAGTTGAGATCGAGGCCAACCATCTCCGCTGGGAGATCAAGGCAATGCCTGCGCTCGATCTCGAGAACATTCACTCGACTCCCGCCTGGGGTGCGCTGGCTGCGCGCATGTCCATCAAGTGGGGTGACGCGGCGGTGAAGGGGACTGACAACCAGTGGCGCGCGCTCGGTTTGTGGCAGGAGCAATTGGAAGAACACCGATTCGACGCCACCCCGGAGATTACGGCCAAGGCCCAGGAACTGACTGCCGGCGCGCCTGACCTCTACACCAAACTCAGCCGCATTACCGACTTCATCCAGAAGAACGTCCGTTACTTTGTCGTCGAGCGCGGCATCGGCGGCTGGCAGGCGCATTATGCGGCCGATATCTTTCGCAATCGCTATGGCGACTGCAAAGACAAGTCCACACTGCTGATCGCGATGCTGCAATCGATTGGAGTGCGCGCCCATTATCTTCATGTGGATAGCCGCCGCGGCATTATCGATCCCGCCGAGCCTTCGCTCTACGGAAACCACATGATTACTGCCATCGAACTGCCCGAGGGAGAAAACGATCCGCGCCTTGCGGCTCGCACAAAGGCGGCCAATGGCAAGCCGCTGCTCATCTTCGACCCGACAGATGAGGAAACCCCGGTGGGCCTGATTCGCGCGCAATTGCAGGGCGCCTGGGGCAACCTCGCCAACGGTGCCGACAGCCAGGTGCTGCAGATGCCGGTGCTGCCGCCGGAAACAGCCGGACTGAACCGGAAGGGCAGCTTCACCTTGACCGCCGATGGTGGGTTGACTGGCGACGTGACAGAGATTTTTACCGGCGACGACGCAACCAGCGAGCGCTGGTTCATCAAAGACAACGACTCCAAAGCAATGCACGAGAAACTCGAACAGGGCCTGGGCCGGGACCTTACCAATCTGACGTTCAAGGGATTTGAATTCGCCCAGACGGATGATCTGACCAAGCCCCTGGACTTGAATCTGCACGTCAGCGACACCAACTACGCGCACGCGTCCGGCCCGCTTCTGTTGCTGCGTCCGCGCGTGCTGGGCACCCATGTGCGCGTGGTGAACGATGTAATGGAGGGCAAGCCCCGCGCCTACGCGATTGAACTGGGGCATCCGGGCCGCTGGAGCGACAGCTTCGATATTGCGATTCCCGCGGGCTACGTGGTGGATGAGACGCCTGACCCGGTGGAAGTGAATGTGGACTTCGCTAGCTATAAGTCCGCGATTTCGGTGAAGGGAAATCTGCTCCACTACGAGCGCGAATATGTGGTGAAGGACGTTGAAATTCCTCCGGCGAAGGCAGCGGATTTTCGCAGGCTCGAGAGCGCGATTCTCTCCGACGAAAAGGGCACGGCGGTGCTGAAGAAACAGTAGGTGCGCGTTCAACTTGCGCTGCGCGCATCCGATTGCCTGCTGGAGCATCAGAACAAACTGAGACATATCAATCTGGACCAGAAAGCAGGAATTTCAAATTCTGATGAGCCATCCTCTGTTTTCCCCATTGCAACTTCGTTCGCTTACGTTTGCAAACCGCATCGGTGTCTCGCCCATGTGCCAGTACTCCTACGAAGACGGGTTTTCGAACGACTGGC
>JARLGI010000065.1 GCA_031296115.1 Acidobacteriota bacterium
AACCTGGGAATCGCGGCGCGATTCCCACATTCCCACCGCCCGGCTACTGCTATCTATTTTTCCAAAACCTATCCCCAAAGGAGTCTTCCTCACCGCCTGCACCTTCTCTCTTCAGCCTCATTCTTCGATTAGAAAAGACTCGAACTCGCGCCTGCACAAGGGCTTGCACTCCCCAAATCCCGCCCCGCAACTCCGAGTATACCGAGCCGGAAACTCCGGCCCCCAGACCCCTGGGAAGCCTTGCCTTTTAGGCGCTTGAGTCTTTTTCTCCACTAGCCCCGTATATCCCGATAGTATGGTCGCCGCTGCATTCAGTTCGCTGCTTTCGATGGAAACCGAAGAGGCCCAAATCGCTCGCGGGCTTCGCCGCCGTGATCCTGAACTGCTCGACGCCTTGATTGAGCAGTATCAGCACCGGCTGCTGCGCTACCTGCTGCATCTCACGGGAAACCACGCCATGGCTGAGGACCTGTTCCAGGAAACCTGGCTGCGCGTGCTGGAGAAGGGCCACCAATACGACGGACGGAACCGTTTCGTGACCTGGCTGATGTCCATCGGGCACAACGTGGCCATCGACCACCTGCGCAAGCGTAACCCCAGCAGCTTGGATGAAATGAAAGACCCGGAAAGCGGAGCGCCTTTCGAGCCGGAGGCCGGCGGGCCGTCGCCACTCGATGTAGCGGTTGCGCACCAGCAGCAGGAGAAATTCGACGAAGCGCTGGAACGGGTGCCGGCGGTATTCCGCGAGGTCATGGTGCTCCGCTTCCAGGAACAGATGAAGCTGGAGGAGATTGCCAAGTTGGTGCGCAGCCCCGTTTCCACCGTCAAGACCAGGATCTATCGTGGCGTGATGGCGTTGCGCCCCGCGCTGAAAGGAAGCTTGCGATGACATTGCTTGAGCATGATCGCGCCGCCGACCTGATCGCGCGCCGGGGGGTGGAAGACCTCGCCGCTGCCGACGCAGCCTGGCTGAAATCGCATTTGTCGGAGTGCCCGGAGTGCGCGATCTATGTGGCGGCCTTCGAGCAGACGGGGCAGCTACTGCGCTCGTACACGATCACGGCCACCTCCGCGCTGGTGACCCGCACGCAGTCGCTGGTGCGGGTGCGAGCCGAGCAGCTTCGCGAACGGCAGACCCGCATGGTGCTGGTTGCGGTGTCGTTCTGCATCGGCGTTCTGTTCTCGACCGCGTCGGCCTGGCTGTGGTGGAAGGCAGGAGATTCCGTCGTCCGTTGGCTCGGGCTGCCCGAATCGATCGTCGCGCCGGGAGTGCTCTTGTTCTGGCTGCTGCCGGCCATCGCCGTCGCAGTGCTGATGGTTGTTGTCCCTCAAACCGTACTCACCAATCCCCTGACGCCTTCCCTGGCGAGGGAGCGGGAAGAAGAAATCCGATGAACGACAAGAAGTCCAGTTTCAAGAACGAGCTCAAAATCATTTCGCCCATTGCGGTTGGCATCGCCATCGCGGCCTTTGCGGCAATGCTGATATTGTTCGCGGTCCTGCCGAAGGGACCCCATGACCTACCGCCGTTTCCCGGTTGGTTCCTACTGGGGCTTCTGGCTGGACTGATGCTCTCAGCCTGGGTGCTCCTCATCGGCTACATCAACTCCGATGCCGCGCGCCGCGGCATGGGCCGGGTACTGTGGACCTTTATCGCGGCCCTAGTGCCCAATTGCCTGGGCATTCTGGCCTACTTCCTGGTACGCAAGCCCATTCTGCGGCCCTGCCCGGGCTGCGGACTGGAGATCAGTCCCGATTTCCGGTTCTGCCCCAAGTGCGGATTCTCTCTGGCGCCGTCGTGCACCCACTGCGGCCGCCGCATTGAACATGACTACGTGTGCTGCCCGTATTGCGGCAAAATGGTGGGGGCAACCGGGCAAGCTCCGGTAGTCCCTAATCATGGATAGCGGGATGAAACAACCCCGGACGATGCGGTTGCATTAGAATCCCTAGTCATGGCAGCAGTCACCTATCTGGAAGCCATCCGTCAGGGCATCTGGGAAGAGATGGAACGCGATCCGGCGGTCTTCTGCATCGGCGAAGACATCGGCATCTACGGCGGCGCGTTCAAAGTCACGGAAGGGCTGATCGACCACTTCGGCCCCGAGCGCGTGGTCGACACTCCGATCTCCGAGATGGCCATCGTCAACGCCAGCTTCGGCGCCGCCCTCACCGGCATGAGGCCAGTGGCGGAGTTCCAGTTCATGGACTTCATCAGTTGCGCCTTCAACCAGATCACCAATATGCTGGCGAAGGCCCACTTTCGCTGGGGCGCGCCGGTGCCGATGGTGTTGCGCGGCCCTTCTGGCGGCGGCGTTCATGGTGGCCCGTTTCATTCGCAGAATCCCGAAACCTACTTCGCCCACACGCCGGGGCTGAAGGTCGTCTGCCCGGCCAGCGCTTATGACGCAAAGGGGCTCATCAAGTCGGCCATCCGCGACAACAATCCCGTGCTTTTCTTCGAGCACAAGTTTCTGTACCGGCGCATCAAAGAAGAGTTGCCGGCCGAGGACTACACCGTGCCCATCGGCAAAGCGCGCGTGGTGCGCGAAGGGCGCGATGTCAGCGTCATCACCTACGCGGCTATGGTCTATGTCGCGCTGGAGGCGGCTGAGATTTTGGCGAAGCAAGGGATCGAACTGGAGATTGTCGACCTCCGCACGGTGCTGCCGCTGGATCGCGGGGCGATTCGTCAGACGGTGGAGAGGGCCAATCGCGTGATCGTTCTGCATGAAGACACCAAGACCGGAGGGATCGCGGGCGAGGTGGCGGCCATCATCAACGAGGAGTGCTTTGATGCGCTCGACGCGCCCATTGTCCGCATTGCATCGGCCGACAGTCCGGTGCCCTTCTCGCCGCCGCTGGAAGAAGCGTTCCTGCCCAAGGTGGAAGACGTGGTGCGGGAAGCCAGACGGCTGCGGAGGTACTGAGCGATCGCGTGCGGACCGGGATTCGTGTATCCCATTGGGGGGCCTTCGACTCGTCGCTCAGGATGACAGGCAATCCGTAATAGAATGTTGCATCGCGATTCGGAGAACGAGTTAGAGGAGATACATGCGCGGATTCATCTTTGGAGTCATCATCACGCTGCTGGTCTTGTTCGTCGGCGGCTATTTTTACGCCACCACCGGACACTTTGACACGCGGGCGGTAGGCAACACGCCCAGCACCTTCGAACGGCAGACCGCGAACAAATCGCTTGACGAGTGGGTGGACGAGCACGCACCCAAGCAGGCCAATCCCTTCCAGCCAACCATGGACAACACCATGGACGGCTCCATGACCTACGACAAGAACTGCGCCGGTTGCCATGGCAGTCTGAAGCAGCCCATCTCTCCCATGCGGACCAAATATTATCCTCCGGTGCCGCAGTTGATGAGCCGCACGCCCGACGACCCTGACGGAAATCTCTTCTACGTCATTAAGTACGGCGTGCGCTATACGGCCATGCCGGGATGGGAGGGCGTTCTGAGCGACGACGACATCTGGAAGACCGTTATTTTTATTAAGAATGCGAGCCAGATGAAGGACAACTCGCAGCAGCGGAACCCTCAGAACATGGACAACTCCAAGTCGAATTCTCCGCCAAAATAGTCGCGTTGAGGCTCATCCCAGAATGAACATTGCGCTGTTCGGCGGCACATTCGACCCTATCCATCGCGGGCACGTGGTGGTGGCTCGCGCCGCCGCCGCGAAGTTCAAGCTCAAGCAGGTGTGGTTCGTTCCCGCCGACCTTCCACCGCACAAACTGAAGACGCCGGTGACCTCGTTCTATCATCGCTATGCGATGGTCGCGCTGGCCCTGGCCGGGGAGAAGGATTTTGTGCCATCACTGCTCGAGGCTCCCGATCCCGACGCGGATAGCCGGAAGCGAAAGCCAAGTTACTCGATTGAGACGGTTCGCCGCGTGAAGGCCTCGCTCGGCAAGAGCGACCACCTTTACTTCCTTATCGGCATGGACGCGTTCAAGGACATTGCCAAGTGGTACAAGGCAGGGGAGCTACTGGCGCAATGTGATTTCATCGTGGCCGCGCGGCCGGGATACTCGCTGGTCGATGTCGCATCGTCGCTGCCGGAAAAGCTGCGCCCCGCGCCGGCTGTGACCAAGCTGTTCCGCAAGGAAAAGTTGGCCGGTCCCCTGGTGCTGCCCGGGGAAACGCTGCACATGCTGCCCGAGACCCACGAGAATGTCTCGGCTTCCCAGATCCGCGCGGCGCTGGACCGCGGCGCCGCCCTGAAACGGCTGGTGCCCGACTCCGTTGCCGAGTACATCCAGAAAGAGCAGTTGTATCGCAGTCCCAAAGCGCGCAAGGGAGGAATTGCCAGCCAGTCTGGCGGCTCATGAAGAAGAATGATGTGAAGGCCCAAGTAGCCATTGCCGTACGTGCTTGTGAAGGAAAGAAAGCGGAGAACATCAGCGTCCTGCGGCTCGATGAGCAGGCCAGCGGGTTCACCGATTATTTCATCCTGTGCTCCGGGGCCAACCCGCGCCAGGTGCAGGCCATTGCCGACGAGGTTGACCAGAAGCTGAGCGCCGCGGGCGTTGAACCCAAGCACATGGAGGGATACACCCAGGCCGAATGGCTGCTGATGGACTACGTGGATTTCGTGGTGCACATCTTCTCAGAGAATGCCCGCAGGTTCTACGACCTGGAGCGGCTTTGGAAGTCGGCCAAGCGTGTGCAGCTCTCCGAGCTGGAAAAGCCGGCGCGCAAACCCGCGGCGAAAAAGACAGCCGCCAAGCGTGCGGTCAAGCCGAAAACGGCGGCCAAGGCGAAGAGCGCGCCTCGCAAGCGCGCCGCTGCCTCTCATCCACGCACGAGGACATAAGCGTGAAGCTTCGTATCGCCTGGATCGGCCGTACCCGCAGCGCGCCCATTCAGTCACTCACCGCGGAATACCTGAAGCGGCTGTCACGCTACGCTGGGTGCGACGCAGCAGAATTGCCGGCGGAGGCTGCGCTTCTGAAGATGGTGGAAAGAAGCTCAGTGCGGACCCAGCCGGTCCTGGTGCTGCTGGACGCGCGCGGCAAGCAGTTGACGTCAGAAGAGATCGCGAATTTCCTCGACTATCACCTCGCGCATGACACCCAGGAATTGCTGTTTGCTGTCGGGCCGGCGGATGGCTGGAGCGACGAGACCCGCGCCCGGGCAAAGCACGTCCTCTCCTTCGGGAAGGTCACGCTGCCGCATGAACTGGCGCGCGTCGTGCTGTTGGAACAGCTCTACCGGGGATTCACCATCCTGAAAGGCCATCCATATCACGGCGGCCATTAGCACCAGAAGAGTCGGCTATACTCGCTGAAGTCCCTTCGGAGATCGCATGAATCTGACGTCGCGGCTTGCCCACCGCATGGTTCTACTGTTTGCCATGGGAGCGGTTATTCCCTTTTGTTCTGCTCAAAGCTCCTCGGCCAAGGACGCCGGGACTTTTCCGCCGTTGCAAAAATGGAAGGCTGCGGTCATCGGCGGAAATGCTGCAGCGCTGAAAGCGCTTTACAGCGCCACTCCTCCGCCACAAATCGGCACTCCCTCAGGAGCCACCAACGCCGATGCAGATGCGGCTTTCTGGATTGGCCTCAACGCTCGACAAATCAAGCTCGACATCGTGCAGTCCGACTCGCCGCAACCCGGCGCCCAGCAGATCGTCTTTCAGGCTGAAGTGCAGCCCTTCATCGGCGAAACGGTTTACGTTTCATCCGGGCAACTTTGGCAGAAACAGGGAGAGCAGTGGCGCCTGGTGGCCAGCAAGCGCAGCGAACCCAGCCGCCTGCAACAGCCGACCTCGACCAAGAAAGAGATCTACGCTCCCGGCGTCGATGCCCACGCGGAGATCAAGCACGCCCTGGCGCAAGCTACCAGGCAGCACAAACGGGTCCTTGTTGTATTTGGCGCGAACTGGTGTTACGACTGCCACGTCCTCGACCTGGCTTTTCATCGTCCGGATGTAGAGGCCGTGCTGACGAAAAACTACGAAGTGGTGCACGTGGATGTCGGCGAGGGCGACAAGAACCAGGACTTGATGCAGCGGTACCAGGTGCCAATGAACAAAGGCATTCCGGCGATCGCCGTCCTGGACAGCGAGGGCAAGTTGCTTTACAGCCAGAAGGGTGGCGAGTTTGAGAAGGCGCGGGCGCTCACGCCCGAAGATGTGTTGGCCTTCCTGAACAAATGGAAGCCGGGAGTGCGCTAGAGCGGTTTCGCTGCCCCGTCGACTGACCTGCGCGCCTTCAATCAATTTTGCCGAAGCCCTTGCGCCGCTGCTGGCTGTAGCGCGCCAGCGCATCTTCGATGACCGGCAGCGTGTGCTCGGACGGCAGGATCGCGTCCACTTCCACGGTTTTCTTCTCCAACTGTTTGTAGTCCAGAAAGAAGCGCTGTAACATGGCCAGCCGATGCTCCGGCATCTGGCTAGCTTCGGTGTAGGAGTTGAATTCCAAGTCTTGCGTGGCGACGGCAATGATCTTGTGGCCTCGTTTGCCCGAACCGTTCATCGTCATCAGTCCAATGGCACGGGCATGGATCAGGGTGAGCGGTACCACTTTTTCCTGGCACAAAACCAGCACGTCAAGCGGGTCGTCGTCCTCGGCCAGGGTCTGCGGGATAAAACCGTAGTTCGCAGGGTAATACACGGCGGAGTACAGCACGCGATCCAGCTTGATCAGTCCGCTCTGCTTGTCGAGCTCGTACTTGACACTAGAGCCGAACGGGACTCGATGACCGAGTAGAACTCGCGCGGCAAAATTTTCGCCGGGGGAGATGTCGTGCCAGGCATGAGTCATGAGGAAACCGCGGAGGGAGTCCGCGTTCCTCTATGCTAGCCGACCATCTAGTAGCGATGTGGAAGTTCTTGCTCGGTCTCGACTGAACTGGTTAGTGACCCCACAACATAGCTAACCAGTATCACGCCGACTACGGCAATCGTAACAACGTCCATTGGCGCCTCACCCTTTTTCGTTGGCTCGTCCCAATTTCGGGTTGCCTCTGTCTCTCAGACGTCGCGCACCAGAAATAGTGCAATGTTTGTAGCACAGTTTTGTTCCCAGCGCGTAAAAATCGTAAGGCAATTTACTGCCGTTACCGGGGAAGGTACGTCCTAGACGTGCCAACCGGCGGCGGAAGTCCACTTGGGATTTTCCAGCTTGATTCGGCGGCCAAGTAAATATCAGGCCGCCGGCGTGACCGCTTCGTTGACGACCCGCACCAGGGCGTCTGGACCATCGGCGCCCACGACGTAGCGGTCCGCTTCCACCTCCGGCCACTCGCCGTATAGGTGGACGACGTACACAACTTTGGCCTCGGGATGGCGCTCGTGATAGAGGCGGGTGATCTTCCTCGCTGTAGCGTCCGGCAGGCGATGGCAGAGCAAGGCAACATCGAATCGCTTAGGATCGTCGGCGGTCGCCAGCGCATCCTTTTCCGTGTTCAGCGCGATGACTTCGTGGCCAGCGTCTTCCAGGACACGCTTGCGGAGCAGCGAGAGTTCGGGATCAGTCGTGAGGATGACGATTCTCATGCAGGATCTACTCCGCGGGGGAAATACGCTATGCGAGGATATCAAAGTCGGCCAGCCGTCCGCCCTCGGATCTGACCTCTAATTCGACGTGCTTCCGCCCTTGCCCATCAGGTCCCGTAACACCACAACCTCCGCCTCGACAGCCGTCTTCAGGCTGGGCTCCACGTCCGGTGAAAAGAACGGCGAATGATTGGACGGGAGCGGCACGCCGCTGGCCTCGGACTCCTTGAACTTCGCTGGATCCGCGACGCCCAGACGGAAATAGAACGAAGGCACCCCCGCCTCTACATAGGCGGAAAAATCCTCTGAGGCCATTTCCGGGGGGCTCTTTTCGAAATTGCCGGTCCCCAGCGCCTGGCTCAACACTCGCCCAAGCCGGTCGGCTAATTTCGGGTCGTTGTAGAGCGCGTCGGTTGATTCCGTGACTTGCACCAGCGGCGGCTTAGGAGCGTTCGCTGCTTCCGCCTCCGCCTTCGCCACCCGCTGAATCGCGGCCAGCAGATGCTTTCGTACCTCCGGCGTAAACGAGCGGACGGTCAGCCCCAGGTGCACTTCATCGGGAATGATGTTGTTCTTCGTTCCACCTCTGATATACCCCACGGTGATGACCGCGGGATCGCCGGGCTTTGTTTCGCGCGAAACAATTGTCTGCAGGCTCAAAATGGTCTTGGCAGCCATGACGATGGGATCAACCGTCGTCTCGGGCCGCGCACCATGACCTCCTCTGCCGTAGATGGTCACGTTCACCGTGTCAGCATTGGAAAGAGCATATTCCGGAGAGATTCCGACCTTCCCCGCCAGCAGGTTGTTGGTGGTGTGCAGAGCGACGGCGTAGTCAGGTTTAGGAAAGCGAGTGAACAGCCCGTCGGCCAGCATACCCGACGCGCCACCAACTGTCTCCTCGGCGGGCTGGCCGATCAGCATCAGCGTCCCGCGCCACTGGTCTTTGGTGTTGGCCATGATCTCGGCCGTTCCCACCAGGGCCGCCATGTGGATGTCATGCCCGCAGGCGTGCATTACCGGCACTGTCACGCCGGCATCGTTTTCGGTCGTGACCTTGCTCGCGTAAGGGAGGCCGGTCTTCTCCTCGACGGGAAGAGCGTCCAACTCAGCCCGCAGCATGACCGTCGGGCCAGCCCCGTTGCGCAGGATCGCGACCACGCCCGTCTTTCCCACCTTCTCAGTCACCTCGTAGCCAAGCGCGCGCAACTGGACGGCAATCGTCGCTGCCGTCATGACCTCGTGTCCCGACAGTTCCGGGTGCTCATGCAGGTCGACGTAAAGCGCATGTATCTTTGGATACAACGAGTTAACCTCGGCGGAAAGCGGCGCACTTACCGCTGGCTGCGCGGCACAACTCGCTGCCAGGACCACAGCAATCGCTACAACCCGCAAAGTCTTCATCCGTTCCCTTTCAGGGCAATCGATTCGCCACCAATTCGGCCTCGGCGGTTCCGTATCTAACTGTAAACAAGCATGATAGATGCAATAGAAAGAATCTATCGCAATTTCATCAACTCTCAGCCTGCCGCCGAATCTAATACCTATCTCATACTTACATTTTTAGAGAGGAGCTGGGTTTGAATTTATACCGGCAGGACCATCAACCCGGCCCCGAAAGCATGATAGAGAGAGCACATCCTAAAAAGCGATTCATACTCGCCAGCGACTTTGACCAGACGTTGAGCTTTAACGACTCGGGTTACGTCCTGGCCGAGCTGTTGGGCATTTCCGTGGCCGAGTTCGAGCGTAAAGCCAATGGAATGGCCAAGTTGAACCTTGTTCAACAGGGCGGCGAGCTGGCCTACCTGCTGCTTCACGATCCCGAGTTCCGCTCCAAAGCGCGGCCCGAGCACCTGTACGAGGCCGGCAAGCGCGTCCGGCTGAAGCCCAACATCGACTTGCTTTACCGCTTCCTTTCCGAGGAAGTCGCGGGCCACCACTTCGACTTTTACGTGATCTCCGCCGGGCCGGTGGAGGTCATTCGCTCGGCCCTGGAAGGCATCATCCCTGCCGACCACATTTACGGCACGGAGTTCGAATACAACGCGCAGGGAGAGATCGAGAGAATTCTCCAGGTGACTGCCGGCTACGGGAAGGTGGCCGCGGTTGACCAGTTGCTGGAGAAGCTGAAGATCGGGCCGGACCGCCTCGTCTACGTGGGCGACGGCAGCTCTGACATTCACGTCATGCTGCACGTCAACCGGCGCGACGGTTTCACCATCGCTGTCTCCGAGAACAAGTACCTGGCACCAATCGCCAAGCGTTCGGTCATCGGCGACAGCGCGCTTGCCATTCTGATTCCGATCCTGGAAGAGGTGGTAGGCTGGAATTCTTCGCAGATTCGCGAGCTGTTCGAAACCAAGGGACTGCTCATCCAACAGTGGGACAAGGTGCAGACGGACATGCTGACCATCGTCCCCAACAGCGCAGCGATGGAGGTAGAGTCCGTCATAACCATCGCGGACTAACCTTCGCGGACACAGTGTGTTGAGGTTGGAGAGCGGCCGGCAACGGCCGCTCCAATCAGCGCGTAAGGACCTTCGCCGCTGTAGACATCGTATGAGTTTCTCTAGGGCGCGGTCGTATTCGAAGATATGTCCCATTTCGTTCTCTGAGCCCGCATAAATGGTCGCAGGGCTTTCAGCCGTCGTCGAACCATAGCGGCCCCCCCGCGGTACGAATCGATGTCCTGGAAATAGACTCGCCCGACATCGGCAGCCTCGAGGTTCCTGCCAATGAAAATAACTGTTTCCATCTGCGGTATGAGCCCCTCCTCGTCTACATAGTTGACGAAGAAGTAGACCGACCCCTCCTTAAGCTCATTTACTAATACCGGCTCTGCATAAGGCGGCAGTTCTCGCTCTTCGAAACGCGTCATAGGCACCTTGTAGCTACGCAGTAAGTGTACAGAAAACGGGATCGCGCATCAGATGCAACGGCCACTCCTGCCCGATTGACCCTAGGCGGAGCGACGTTAAACGAGGGAGCTTTCTACTATTTTGCCAGACTGATCTCAAACTCGTCGGTATATCCGAGGAACAGATCCGCATAGGTCTTCACGCTCTGCGCAAACAGCTCGCAGTTGTTTCGAAGCTCGTGCGTCGCCACCTCCCTTCCGTTCACTCGAACCCGAACCGGCCCGCTCCCGCTGACAAGCTCCGGCTGCAATAGCAATCTGAGTTTGCGAACGTTCTTCGTCTTTAGTTCCACAACATTGTCCGCCAGGATTCGCCCTTCCACCTCGGCTGGCCCGTTGTCCTTCTCCAGAACTTCAAGCCAATACCGCCGCGGATAACTAAGGGTCGTAATCTTCATCGCGACATTGCGAGGAAACGGTTCACGCTGGAAACGTTGGAGAAACGGCATGGTGAAACCGTCGTCGGAGGCCAGCGTGATCTCGTGCCCGCGATCTTTCAGGATTTGCAGTTCCGGCGTGATCCGCGGATGCATGTCGCGCAACTCGTCGTAGGTGTTCACCGATGCTGACGGTGGAATGAGTGCGTCTTTGTCGCCGTGCAAAAAGAGGAAAGGCACATTCAGCACGCTCTTGAGCGGCAGTGTCTCCCCGCTCGGCGAGTGCATGCCCGCGCCCATCAGCGAGGCCACTGCGGCAAAGCGCTCGGGCCACAATGTCGCATAATAAAGAGCGCCTGTTCCGCCGTTGCTGAAGCCCGCGAGATAAACCCGGTTGGTGTCGACGTTATAGCTGCGCAACACTTCCAACAGCAACTGATACACCATCGCCGTCGGCCGCTGCTCCCACCACATGTCGCCGCCCGCCTGCGGATAGATGGCGATGTATCCCGAATGTGCGACCGTCTCTTCGGCGCTGAGCGCGCCATCCAAGGCCTGCCCGGCACCGCCGCTGAGATAAATGAGCAGCGGAAATGGCTGGTCGCCGCCGTAATCGATAGGCACGTGAATCATGTACGGCGTGCTCTCAAAGCCCGGCACCATCATGCTGTGCAGCGTGGTACCCGGCTTCTGCCGTCCGTAGGTTTGCACGGGAAGTGCGCAAGGCGCCTTTACCTCATCGGCTGGCTTGGCGGAGAACCGCGACGCGATCCGCTGCACCTCGACATCCTTGCTGCCGGCCAAAACCCCCAATGCGTCTTGCGGCAGCGCCAGCTTTCTCTGGTAGTACACGGCCAGCGCGAGCGCCTGCACGTCGGGCGATCCGTCGCGCAGCAAAGCTGCCAGGCTCGCCGCATCAGGAGTCGCCGCGCCTGCTATGAGGTACGCGTTGAGTGCCGCCTGCTCGACCTGCGGGTCCGCCAGCCATGCCGAAGGTGTTTCTCTGCGCCGGGACTCCACCAGTTCCAGCGCTACCCGCTCGCGCACAATTGAGTCGCCGAACTCGCGATATTCGCCGGAGAACTCCAGCCTGGCGAGGGTTCCGGATCGCGGGCAAAACGTGTAACTGAGATGGGTGTTCTTGCGCGTGCCGGTGTCCATGAATTCCGCGCACTGGTCGCCGGAAATCGGCACAAGCCTTGTCAATCGCATGGTCAGACCGAATGGGCCTGCCATCTCCACGCCGGCTTGTACTGCTCCGGCAGGAAGCGGCTCGATCTCGGAAATGCCGTATAACAACTTGCTGTACGCCTCACGGACGATCGCTCCCGGCATCTGTGACACTCCTGTCGCAGAGTAAATACTGGCTTCGGCGAACGACGTGCGCCGCTTCGCCATTCGCTCCGCGAACTTTCCTGACTCCTGCGCGAGCTTGTCCTTGCCATGCTCGCGATACTCCAGCAGTTCCGTCGACTCACGGTTGCGCTGCACTCCGACCAGCACCGTTCCGCCAACGTCATCAACTACGACCAGGCTATTGCGAAACCTGGAGCGCGCGCGGAAGGTTTGCTGCGACGATTGGCCTTCGCGCTCGAAGACCTCACGATAAATGAGATGATCGCCGGAGCGAAGCCCATAGCGGAGCGGCGGCGCATCCTGCTGAGGAGACGCAGCTGTTGCGCAGAGAAGCGCTAAAACCACAGCGCAAGCATGCGATTTCATTGTGGCCAAGATCATGCCAATGTTTGGACGGCCGTGCGCCAGATTCGGGGCCGGCGTCACAGCGCAAAACTCCGCGCTATTGCCTCCGGCGCGGACCCAGGATAGCGCAGGCCGCTGCGCGCGCCGTGTAGAATCGCAATCGAATGCCGTCTTCGGCCGCACATAACCCGGACGAACCAGGTCTCGGCCTGTGGGCGCGGGTGCTGCGCAATCTCCGGCCCTCGCACCAGCATAGCCCGTTCAGCGCTACGCTGCTGATGATTTCGGCCGTCATGCTGTCGCGAGTGATCGGCTATGTGCGCGAGATGTACATCGCGTGGGCGTTCGGCGCGGGCCCGCTGACCGATGCCTACGTCGGCGCCTTCACCCTGCCGGATTTCCTGAACTACATTCTCGCCGGCGGCACCGCGTCCATCACCTTCATCTCGATTTACACGCGCCATACGTCCAAGGGCAGCGACCGGCAGGCGCAGGACGCCTTCAACTCCACCATCACCATCATGACCGCGGTGGTGCTGGCCGGAACCGTTCTGCTCGAGCTGTTTACACCGCAGTTCGAGCGGCTGATCTTCCCGCATTTCACCGCTGACCAACTGGCACTTTGCGTTCACCTGACGCGCATTCTGCTGCCCGGCCAGATCTTCTTCTACGCCGGCGGTATCGTGTCGGCCGTGCTGCTCTCGCGCCGGATGTTTCTCTATCCCGCGCTCGGACCGATTCTCTACAACGTTTTCATCATCCTCGGCGGTGTCGTCGGCTCGCACCGTTTCGGAATCTCGGCGCTTGCCTACGGCGCGCTGGTGGGAGCAATCACCGGTCCGTTCCTGATCAATGTCATCGGTGCGGCCAAGGACGGGCTCACATACCGTCTAAACTTCGACTGGCGCAATCCTGAGTTTCGCGAGTGGGTGCGGCTTTCCATGCCGCTGATGCTGGGCGTCTCGCTGGTCTCCGCCGACGACTGGATCCAGCGCTACTTCGCCTCCGGTGGCGCCGGCGACATCACGCGCCTGAACTACGCCAAGCGCCTCTTCGCGGTGCCAATCTCAGTCCTTGGACAGGCAACGGGCCAGGCCTCGCTGCCGTTCTTCGCCCGCCTCTTCGGCGAAGGCCGCCGCAAGGACTTCGCCGAGACGGTGAATCGCTCCGTTTACAGCCTGACATCGGCATCGTTCCTGTTCACCGCCCTGATGATGCCCGCGGCGCTGCCGCTGATCGACCTCGTGTATCGCCGCGGCCGCTTCGACTTCCAGGACTCGCGCGCCACTGCCGTCTACTTCTTCTGGTTCGCGCTCTCGCTCGCGCTGTGGTCGGCACAGGCGCTGTACGCGCGCGCCTTCTACGCCGCCGGCGACACCCTGACGCCGATGGTCGCCAGCACCATTGTCACGCTGGCATCGTTGCCGGTGTACAAGATGCTGTTCGGGCAACTCGGCGTGACCGGCCTCGTCATTGCTTCGGACATCGGCATCCTGATGCATACGATGGTTCTCGCGTGGCTGCTGGACCGCAAGGTGCTCGTTCCGCTTGGCGGCATGTCGTGGGGCGAACTGCTGAAGGCATTGGGCACCGCGGTCGTAGCGGGGCTTTTGAGCTACGGGGTCGCGCAGACCGTACCAGTACGCGGCACCTGCGAGGCCGATCTGCTGTCGCTGTCGCTGATCGGGATCACCTGGCTGGCGGCGGTCGCCGTGGGCCTCTGGCTAACCAAGTCAACGCTGCTAAGTGAATTACGACGGAAAAAGGCCCCAGCAACGCCGAACGTTACTTCGCCGGAACCGGTGGTCGAGCGCACTAGAGGCGGGCTTGAGCCGTAGCTCCAAGGTGTTTGGTCTAGCTAACTGCTGAGTACTGAATGCTACTTCACCACCGCAGCTGCGCGCTCGGGTAGAGCGGCGCTTCAGAGCGGCGTTACAGGCCTTCACTCAGAGAAAACCGGCTTCAGCCGGCGGCAGCTTCTACTTCACCACTCGCATGTGCGCCCAGTCGTACGGGAAATGCCGGCCGCAATCCAAACAGACCACATAGTGCTCGGAGCCACCGGAAGACACAGCGTCAAAGTCATTTTGGGTGGAGCGGCTGCTGCTGGGGGTTGCAGCCGAAAAAGGCTGCGAAACGTGGCGATGCCGGCAGGTTACGGCCAGCAGTTGGAGTATTTTGTCCCACATTGGGGTATACCTTTAAGAAAGGCTGGTTGCGGGCGGCTGGACACCGCCCACAATGTCAGACACTCTCTACTCCACAGCTTCGCAAAGTCAAGCGGAAATTGCCCTTAATTCCCGCCTACACTCGCGCTGCGGCCGCCGACGCGCCCGTCTCCGTCGTCGTGGCAGCCGTAGCTTCCTTGGCTTCGCCGTTGGTCTTCTGGCCCGGCTTGCGGATATCGATGCCGCCCTTGAAATACGCGCCATCTTCGATGCTGATGCGCTGGGCGACGACGTCGCCGGTGAGCGAGCCTTCGCCGCGAATGTCCACGCGATCGCTGGCCGTCATGTTACCGCGCACCTTGCCCAGCACCACGATCTCGCGCGCTGAAATGTTGGCGGCCACTACGCCGTTGCGGCCCACGGTCACGCGGTTTCCCGGCAGGTTGATCGAACCCTCGACCCGGCCGTCGATATACAGCGATTCCGAACCGGTCACTTCGCCCTTAATCACCAGCGATTTGCCCAGCGTGGCCTGTTCCGCGGTACTGATGGGAGCGGCCGCCGGCCGCGGCGCGCTCACTGTTTCAGGAGCGGGCGGCGTATAGCTGCGCTGCGGCTCGGGGATGGGGGTAGGCGTCGGGTTAGGGGCGTTCGTCGGTTTCCACATATCGTACAAATCCTCTCTGAAGGTAAATAGTGATGGAGCGGCACTTGCATTGCCAAACCTGACTCCTACAGCACTTCTCCAGAAACTGCAGGCCTGGTGCGGCTCATTCGCGATTACCGGGGCAGGCTGCGCCTGGGCGTTTGCCTGCGCACGGTGTAATTATTGCTACCATACAGCGAGTTCTTATATGAGGGAAGAGCATCAGCAACTTTTCCTCATTGCCCAGTGCGCGATTGGTAAACGGACCACGGACCAAGGAGACTAAACTACGCCCACCGACCAATCCATCCTGCGCCACCTTGAGCGCCTGCCGAACCGTTCCGCCGGATTCAAGCAACTGGTCCGCGAGATGCGGTTGCGCGGCGGCGCTGATCGCCAGCAGTTGGCTGACCGCCTGCGAGCGCTAGTCCAGAGCGGCAAGCTGATTGAAACCGCCCGCGACCGCTTCACGCTCGCCGAACATGCCGCCGCGCGACAGAACCTCGTTGCCGGTCGCCTCACCATGCACCGCGACGGCTACGGCTTCGTCATTCCGAACCCGAACCAACGCGGCACGCTGACCGGCGACGTCTTCATTCCGCCGAACGCTCGCGGCTCGGCGATGCACGGCGACCAGGTGCTGGTCGAGCTGGGCCGCCAGAAGGAAGATGGCCGCGTCGAAGGGCGCATTCTGCGCGTGCTCACCCGCGGCAATCCCACCGTGGTCGGTATCTTCCATCGCGGCTCGCGCCACAACTACGTCACTCCGATGGACGAGAAGGTCATGCGCGAGATCATCATTCCGCGCGGCATGGAACGTCCGAGCGACGACTCCGCAACGGAAACTGCACCGGCGACGACGCCACGAAGCCCGAAGGGCAAATCTCCCGCCAAGCGGCACCCGGAGTGCGACCGCGTTCTGGGCAGCGAAGCGCGCCACAGCGATTCCGAGGACCTCGAAGGTGTGGTCGTGGACGTCGAAATCACCGACTGGCCGTCGCCGACCGAAAGTCCGCGCGGCCGTGTGCTGGAGATTCTCGGCCACGAAGACGACTTCGGTGTGGATGTCGAGATCGTCATCCGCAAACATCATCTGCCGCACCGCTTTCCCGTCGAAGTGCTGCAGGAAGCGCAGGAGTTCGAGCCCACCTTTGCTTCCAGCGAGCTGCGCCACCGCCGCGATTATCGCGAGCTGCCCATCGTTACCATCGACGGCGAGACCGCCCGCGACTTCGACGACGCCGTCACCGTAAAACGCCTGTCCAACGGCCATTTCGAGCTGCAAGTGCACATCGCCGACGTGGCACACTACGTCCGCGAGAGCTCGCCCATTGACCTCGAGGCCCGGCTGCGCGGGACTTCCGTCTATTTTCCCGACCGTGCCGTGCCGATGCTTCCCATCGAGCTCTCCACCGATTTGTGCAGCCTGCGCCCGAAGCTCGACCGGCTGGTGCTCTCCTGCGTGATGGAGATCGACCCGCATGGCGAAATCGTCGGCTACACCGTGAACGAAGGCGTCATCCGCTCCGCCGAACGCATGACGTACACCAACGTCAAGTTGGTCCTCGACGGCGACCAGGCGCTGCGCCGGCAGTATGCGTCGCTGGTCGATCTCTTCGAGCTGATGCGCGAGCTGGCGATGATCCTGAACCGCAAGCGCGTGCGCCGCGGCTCCATCGACTTCGATTTGCCCGAGCCAGTCATCGAGTTCGATGAGAACGGCATGATGAAGGCCATCACGCCTTCGGAGCGCAACATCGCCAACCGCATCATCGAGGAGTTCATGTTGTCGGCCAATGAGTGTGTCGCCAGCTACCTCGAGAACAAGCGCGTCGCTTTGCTCTACCGCATCCACGAGAAGCCCGACCCAAAGCGCGTGCTCGACTTCGAGACCATCGCCGCGCGCTTCGGCTATTCGCTGGGCGTCGGGCCGCTTCCCATCAAGCGCGTCCAGATGCGCGCCGAGCGCCGCGACCGCTATGGGACCGGCCGCCGTCTGCAAGCCGTCGAGATTCCCGAGGACGTCCACATAACGCCGCGCATGTACCAGAAGCTGACGCAGAAGATCGCCGGCAAGCCGGAGGAGCGGATTCTCTCGTTCTTGATGCTGCGCTCGCTCAAGCAGGCGCGCTACTCTGAGAAGAACGAAGGCCACTTCGCGCTGGCCACGCCGACGTACACGCACTTCACTTCGCCGATACGACGTTACCCGGACCTCATTGTCCATCGCATCCTGAAGGACGTACTACGCGATGAGCCCGAGCAAGAAGAACACAGCGTGCCGATCGGCGTTGGCCAGGTCGCGCACAGCGAGTCGCCATCGCCGTGGTCGAAGCGCGAGACGCCGTCATCCACGAAGAAATGTGCTGCGCACGAGAAGCCGGAACACGGACGCGCGCCTCACGGCTCAGGCCGTGATGTGCGCGGTCCAATTCCCGAGGACGTGCTGCACGACGTTGCCGACGAGTCCAGCCAATCCGAGCGCCGCGCCGACGAGGCCGAACGCGAGCTGATGGAATGGAAAAAAATGAAGTTTATGGAGGGCCACTTGGGCGACGAGTTCGACGGCCTGGTCGTGAGCGTCACCAAGTTCGGCATGTTCGTCGAGCTGACCGACATGTTCATCGAGGGGCTGGTGGCGCTGGCGTCACTCGCCGACGACCATTACCTGTACCACGAGAACACGCGCCAGATTATCGGCCAGCGAACCCGCAAGACCTATTCGCTCGGCGATCCTATCCGCGTCCTAGTGGACCGCATCGACCGCATGCAGCGGCGGATCCAGTTCGCGGTGGTCGACGAGCGACCAGCGCCGAAGCCCAAGCGCAAGAAAAAATAGCCACCGCAGCGGCGCGGAAAATCTCGTCGGAGTATTAACTCAGGGGTACCCCCCTCCCCCTCCTGCACTGCCAGGAATCAACAAGTTACAAG
>JARLGI010000066.1 GCA_031296115.1 Acidobacteriota bacterium
GGAGTGACCATCTCCGTATTGCGAAACAGGTAGGGCTTCCACTGGTCGGTCTCGCCGCCCAGGAAGCCATAGAAATACTGGAATCCCATGCCAACAGGCCATTGGTCGAAGGGCCCGGCAGTGGTGCTGTATGTGAAGCCCGGCGTGTTGTGGTCTTTGCCGAACCACGAGGTAGCGTAGCCGTTTTCCTTCAATATCTCGGCGATGGTGGCGTTATCGGGGCCGATGACGGAGTCATAGCCCGGGTATCCGGTGGACAATTCGCCGATGACGCCGAAGCCGACCGAGTGATGATTGCGGCCGGTGATCAGCGCCGCCCGGGTCGGCGAGCAAAGCGCCGTGGAGTGAAACTGAATGTAGCGCAGCCCCGCCTTGGCAATGCGGTCCAAGTTCGGCGTCGGGATGACGCCGCCAAAGGTACCGGGCACGCCATAGCCCTGGTCATCGGTCATGATGAGGAGCACATTGGGCGCGCCCTTGGGCGGTACAATGCGCGGCGGCCACCAAGGCGTGGAGTCCTTGGCGGTTTCCTTGATCACCCCGCCGAACTTCGGAGGCGGTGGCGGAATCTGCTTTCCGTTAATGGTGGTTGTAGCGTCGGCCTGACCCAACCTGCCCGTGACTTGTTGGGCGGAGGCTTCATTCACGACCGCGAATACGCTCGAGACGGCAAAGGCTCCCAGTACTAGTTTTCGAATACCCGCCGCGAAGTCCATGTTGTGTCTCCTCACGCGTAATGCTGGATGAGCCTCTGTCCAGAGGGTAGGATGAGTTGCCCGCAGAACCAACGCGAGAAGAACATCGGCCTCAGATGAATCTCTGATGAATCGAGATTCAACCCCACAGTGCTGTTCAGCGTTGCACAGACTTTAGTCCGTCGCCGACGCTAAATCAACTTCGAATTGAACACCGAACAGATTTACCGATTTGTCACACATCGAGGGATTCTTTTCGACCAACGGGATACCGGAAGTTAGCTTTCTTGAGATACAGGTTGTGAACACGTCATCTCGCACCCTAACCCGGACGGGGTCGTTCAGCCAGGATTACGTACGACTTGGGGATCTATCGATAGTTATAGGGGCGGCAGTGCATGGACGAGACCAAGTACACGTCCAATCTTCCATGACCCGTCCAATTGCCGGTTTAGTGCCACGACGGTAGTGGAATGAACGTGCGTCGATTCACCCGATCGGTGTGTTAGTGTGCTTTCGACTTTAGATACCTCACAGGCCCATCGTCCACGAACGGTTATTTCTGGCGATGAGACACTCTGTTCGACCGAGAAGGCTTCAAAGCCTTTTCGGAAATCTGCTTTCAGGTTGTCCCTGCCACAAACACAGCGCCCGTCGCCATGCACTACCACAATATCGTCAGTCACAAGCGTTCCAAGCTGTTCAACGTCACAGTCTCTCACAGCATCCAGCCACGCCTGTCGGACGACAGCAATGGACGCAACGATGGCGTTTTCGGCTGTCCATTCATCTTTCATTGCTAGATTCTCCCTCGCCAGAGGGTTACCGTCGAGACTTCGGGACAACCATCCGCCGATAACGTCCGGTACGGCGTCTTCTTCCCGGCACGGTCAGGTACAAGCGATCGGCGTCGTCCCGCGTTGCGAGGCGGCATCGCTCGCCCTTACTGCAACTTCGCGTACTCAACTTTGGCTTGTTCCAGGACAGGGATGTCAGGGTCGGCGTCTTTCCAGAGCTCAAGAAACTCCAGGTACGCATGGCGGGCCTTGGTCTTATCTCCTGCCAGGACGTAGGCGCGGCCAAGTTGCAGCTTTGCCAAGGCTTCCAAAGGGGAATTGACTGCGATGCCCCGGTGGTCTAGGAATTTCTGGAACTCCGCCGCCGCTTCCACGCCCTGATGCAGCGACAAATACGCCTGGCCGCGAACATATGCCGGATAAAGCGAGGCGCCAACCTCGAACTGGGGAGTAGGTGTTCCCAACTCGTACTCGGTCGCGGTTCTTAGTCGTTCGATGGCTTTCGCCGGATTGTTGCGGCCAATCTCGATCGAAGCGTCGATCGCCGGCAGCCAATAGCGATTGATCATGGTATTGAACGGAAAGCGATGGGCCAGATCGTCGGCAATTTTCCGAGCTTGCGCGGCATCACCGGTTCGCGCCAAGGCCAGCGCTGCAAGAGTCTGTACATCCTGAGTCGCGGCGGTGGCCAGCGCGGAGGCAGTCTCCTGCCGCGCACGCACCGTATTCCCGAATTCGGCCTCTCGCAGGGCGGAGTTCATCTCCCATTCAGCGGCCGTTTCTTTCGCGTCGCCGCGACGGGCCGCTTCGATGGCGCGCTGCGATTTTTCGCGGGCGCCGGCGAGACGCCCATAGAAGGCATCGGTATCGGATGCGAAAGAGAGAAGCACGTCCTCTCCCGGTTTGTCCTTCTGCCCGTCGACCTGCCGCTCCATCTCCGCCACGTCGCCTTCATAAAACGCGACCCCGTAGCGATTGCCATGCAGGAAAGGGTTGTTAACTTTGTGCGCGATCGCCTCCAGGTACTTGGCCTTCGCGTCCTCCGGGCGGTTCAGCGCCGTGTAGAGACCGACCAGGTTGGTGAAGGCAGCAGCGCTTCCGGGAAATAGACGCAGGTCTTCCAGGCTGGCGTTCACCGCTGACTCGTATTGGCCTAGGTAGGTGTAATCGACGCCCAGGTTGCCAAAAGGTTCATTGTTTCGCGGATAGGTCTGGGCCCACGTCTCATAGGTTTGGATCGCTTTCTCCAGTTCACCCGTGACCAGTAGATAGTAGTTCGCCGAGATGCGGAATTTCTCCCGCTCGCTCACCTTGTCGCGCAGATCATAAGCCTTCTGCAGACTCTCACTGGCTAGTCCCGGCTCTCGCAGGTTGGTATACGAGATTCCCAGCGCCGAATACGCGGCAGCGAAATTCGGGTCAAGTTCGACCGCGCGCTTGAACGACGGGATCGCCGCCTCCGGGCCTTTCTCCTGCAGAATCTTTCTTCCCACCGACAACGCCTTCAATGCTTCAAGAGAGGGCGTAGTGACTTGATCGAGAGGAGCGTCGAATTTGTCCACGCTGCTGAGGGACTCGCCAAGTTTCTTGCGCAACGTCGTCGCCGCTTCGCCCAGGGCGCGGAGAACATGTTCTTTGTTTTCCGCGGTCACCTGTTCCTGCGCCAGAAAGTCGCCCGTCTTGCAATTGATGGCATCCAGGCCGATCACATACTGGCTGCCCAGGCTTGCAATCGACCCCGCTATGTATACCTTGCCGTCGGCACGCTGGCAAAGGTCGCGCGCCACCTCAGGCGTTAGCTTGGTATTCGCCGGCTTAGCCATCAGCCTAAGCGTGGCGCGAGTTCTTGCGTCCGACAGGATGTTCAGGAACGGAGATTGTCCCAGTTGCGCCGAGATCGCCTGCTTCAAGGTGTCGTCGAAGACGGCATCTCCGGTGGTGTTGTTGAAGTCAGCCAGCACCACCGTGTCCTGCTCCGTCAGGATCGGCGGCCGGTGCGAGCGCCAGTACAAGCCGCCCGCGAGGATGGCCGCCCCCAGCAACAGTGCTGACGCGACCACCCTCCAGCGAAAGCTGCGAGGTTGTTGCGCATCAGGCGAAGATTCGGCTCCAGTCACATTCGACGGCGCAACTTGCGGCTTAGAGCCGGAACCCCGGCTTGCGACTCCCGGCTTCGCCGCGTCTGCGTTTCCTGGGACAACAGCAGCCGAGTGATGAGACGATTCACTGTCGCGTTTCAGCCGCTGAAGGTCGGCCCGAAGCTCTGAGGCGTGCTGATAGCGCAGGTTGCGGTCCTTCTCCAGCGCCTTACAGATGACTGTCTCTAGTCCCACGGAAATCTGCGCGTTGACTTGTGACGGCGGCTGTGGCTCATTATGCAGAATGGCGCCGCAAATCTCTCCCGAACTGCCGCCGTCGAATGGCAAGTTGCCCGTCGCCATTTCGTAGAGCACCGCGCCGAATGAGAACAGATCGGTACGCGCATCCAGTTCCTTCGCGCGCACCTGCTCCGGTGACATATAGGCCACCGTGCCCAGCATCGCTCCCGGACTGGTTAGGTGCTCGGTGTCAGAGCCTGATATGACGGTGTCGGATTCGGGGGCGCCCTTGAACGTCATCTTGGCTAATCCGAAATCGAGAATCTTGCCATGGCCTCGTTCCGTTACGAAGATGTTGGCTGGCTTGATGTCGCGATGAATGATGCCTCTCGCGTGCGCTGCATCGAGCGCATCGGCAATATCGATCGCAATGGGAAGCAGTCGCTCTGGTTCCAGCGGCCGCCCGGCGATGCAGTGCTTTAAGGTCTGCCCCTCGAGAAACTCCATGGCGATAAAGGCGCGTCCGCCCTGTTCGTCGATGTCGTAAATCGTGCAGATGTTGGGATGGTTCAGCGCCGAGGCGGCTTGGGCCTCCCGCTCAAAACGGGCGAGGGCTTGGGGGTCCTGGGCCACGTCATCGGGCAGAAACTTGAGCGCGACAAAGCGGTGCAGCCGTGTGTCTTCGGCTTTGTACACCACGCCCATTCCGCCGCCGCCCAGCTTCTCGAGAATGCGGTAGTGCGAGATGGTTGTTTCGATCATCCTGCCCATACAATCGAAGTGGCATGGTGATGGTAAGAGCGAACTCCCAGCTAGTCAATGCACTGGCTGGCGCGGCCGCGACACGCATCTGTTGTCGGCAAGCGAGCTGCACGATCTCGATGTAATGCCTCGAGATTTACCCCTATAAACACCCCTTGTCTCTACGAATCGGGGCGGTCCCGATAGGTTGGTCAGCCGAAGTTGGCCAGAAACCATCTTCAAGGAGATCGGAGCGCAAGCAGCGCTCCGTAAGATGACGCTTACACCTGGCGCTTGGACCACAACACTCCCTGCTCGGATGTCTGACACGACAGCATGTCCACGTGCCGCGTGCACACGTCACAGACAAAAGTTAGAACCATTATCACGAGGGCGCGGCGACAGGAGAAGTTGGCTTTGTTTGCTCCCTCGGGGGAAGTCCCATTTATGCTGACAGGAATACACGTCGTGCTCACCTACCAATGTACCGGCGAGTGCGATCACTGCTTTCTGCACTGCGGGCCGCAGCGGGAGGGTACGTTCACTCTCCTCCAACTTCGCGAACTGCTGCACGAGAGCAAGAAAATTCCGACGGTCGACACGGTTTACTTCGAAGGCGGTGAGCCATTCCTGTTCTATGCTGTTCTGCTGGAAGGTTGAAGAACACAAGCTGCCCGTCAGCGTCACAAACTACCACGCCCACCGCTAGGTTCTTGAAAATTACAGTTAAAACTTTGTTATCTTTTTCGCTTAGTGGCGCGATCGTTCCAGCTGGCACGTTTACCTTCCGGGTCGTCTTCTACCTCTGGAACCAAAAACTAGATTCCCGAACAAAAAGAACGCAGGTTGATGTACATCACACGAACATGTGACTTGGCAAAGATCACCAGCCCAATTCTTGGGGGTGTCGCAGATACGAAAAGCCCGGAACTTTGAATTCCGGGCTTTCTGATTCTGCTCTCTCAGAGAACTTGAACGTTCTCGGCCTGAAAACCCTTCGGGCCTTTAGTCATATTGAACTGAACGGACTGACCTTCTTGAAGGCTCCGGAACCCATTCGACTGAATTGCCGAGAAATGTACAAAGACATCTTCGCCGTTCTGGCGGCTGATAAAGCCAAATCCCTTTGCATCGTTAAACCACTTTACTGTTCCTTGTTCCACTGTGTTGTACCTTTGTTTCTGAATTTCCTGCTGAGAAGATCGGTTGCAGCTTGGAGTGGGTAACGCGTGGGCGGGACCAGCTCAAAATCGCTTTCGTTCAAACTTAGCCTGAGTAGCCCTTTTGATGTCTCCCACCCCTAAAAGGATGCAAAGATTCGGATTTCTCCGAACACGGTCCCTTCAGCGACTAGGGCGGTGCCCCGTGAAGGCGACCTCCGTACCAATAGCTCACCCGGATCTGATCTTCCACGATCCTCTGATAGCTCCGCGCCAGCGCGCAGCATCCGCACTCCTGTCTCGCCCTGGTAAACCGACTTCAGGTGGTTGCCGCGCAATAGCTCCGCAGCTTGCGGGCAGCCATGCGGTCGCTCTGAAATTCGGATTGCGTTAGCGGTTCCTAAACCCTCTTCTAGGAGATCGCATCGGGCTGCGGGCCCTGATTAGTACCTTGAGGCATCATGTCCTCGAAGCCGGGCAGCGCTCGTGGGACTAGGTTCCCAACCCACACGTCTAGGCCGTCCACCTAAAGCGAGCCGAGCTAAGACAGCGAGCGGCCGGGAACGCCGTCGCATGAGCCCGGCTGCTCGGAAGCGCATCTCTGCGGCAACGAAACATCGCTGGGCGAAGTGGAAGGGCAAATCTGCGCCGTAGAAGGCTAAGACTTCCCCGAAGAAACCCTCCGCTCGTAAGCCGATGAGTCCTGCCGCCCGTAAGAAGTTATCGGCAATGATGAAGGCTAGGTGGGTGGAGAGGAAGGCCAAGAAACCTACTGCTTCTTAAGTTGGACCTGTTGGGTGTGAATAAGATGTAAATTGCTGTTGGATAACCCTGAGCAGCAATCGCAACTCCCGTGTTGTCTGTTACTTGAGAGGCCTGATTTCAGGATAAAGATAATCCCTACTTGCACCAATCTTGGGCGTTGACAATTGCAAACGCTGTTATAGGATTGTTCTCGTCGACGGCCGAAAGGGCTGGCAACTAAGAGTAGCTGGTCCGAAGTAGGCTGGGTGATGGGTTCGGCAGGGTGACTTGTTGGACCTCCAGACCCGAAAAAACCGATGGCGCTGCGAGGTGCCGTTGGGGTTTGGAACTGCGAAAGCAGTGATCGCATCAAGGGCTGTGACGGTACATGCGTCCATGCTGTTGACTCCCTCGCAGGAGTTGGCGGCTAGAGCATAACCAAGGTCACAGCCTTTTCTATTGCCCATAGTCTTCTCGCCTGTTCTGCCTCTCAAATCTCCTGATCCTGCGACTACCCTTGCGTCGTCGCGGCAAAGCCACAGCCGAACGGTCCTCATACTGGATAACGAAACGTATCTTGCAATAATCGCAGTCGAAGAAGTCAACGCGTCGTGCCTTCTCCGGTTCGGGGCGGAAGTGCCCTGGTACTCCCCGGTCTAAGTCTTTGGTGAAACAGCCATGCATGGTACCGAACCGCGTCAGTGTTTCGGCGCCACAGTGCTAGGAGGAACCTGAATCGGGATCATTCGGAAAATGGCCTGTCGTAGCTTCGGATCTCGAAGTCGATCCCTGCCAGCGATATGATTGAAAAGGGCAGGACGGGCGGCGACCAATTTGAGACGTCGGCCTTAGCAGATCAGCAGATGAACTGGTGGGTCACTGATACGGACCGACGCAAAGGCCGCGGCATTCGCCCTGATCGAGCACAAGGAGCACACGAACATGAAGCCAAAGAACACGATATGCCTCTGGTTCGACAAGGACGCACATGAGGCGGCGCGCTTCTACGCCGGCACCTTTCCGGATAGTAAAGTA
>JARLGI010000002.1 GCA_031296115.1 Acidobacteriota bacterium
GCTCCGCCCGCAATCGCCGTACTGGTTGGCATTGCCATATTCATCCAATCGTGGTCGGAATCCACGAACCAAACATTAAATTTTCCGGAGATTGGAGGAAATGGAGCTCGATAATCTGGCAAACCGCGTCCCAAGTCACCCAGCTTCCTCCAGCGTTGGCGGTAAACGTTATTTTGAGATTGTATGGTTCCTCTCGATTATCGAGTTGGGGAGTTGCAGGAGTTGAGCCGACAAAGAAGACCCAGCCGGCCGAGCCGTTTAGAAGAACACCGAACTTAAATGATACCCACCCGGAATCGAAGGTGTGATTTCGTGCCACTCTCTGCCCCAGTTGGGCGTCGAGTATAAGACGTCGCCGCGCAGGTACCACCCTGCCCCGTCTCGGGACAGCTGCTGCGCAATACAAGCGGGGGCGAGAAAGATACAAACGATAGCGATGACGAAACCGGTCGTAATCGATCGCATGGGTGCTTTCTTTCTAGTCGGCATTGCTGCACACAAAAAACTGACGAGGGTCAAAAGTCGATTGACTTTAGCTATAGAATCATGGCCCGGCTTGAGCGAGAGCACCCGACACACTCCCTGAGTTCTCTGCGCTTACCCTATTTCCGATCGACTGAGCGAACCACACGCGCAGGTCATGTACTATTCAAGTAGCTGTCAAGGCCACTCAGGTGCGGCACGCCTGAAGGCGTGCCCTTTCAAAACACCGTATTGCCGAAGAGCCGGCTTCTCGAGCAATCGCAGCCCGGAACAAATGGCCCTAACGGTCCGTATCTCCTACCGTCTGACCAGCGACAGGAGGCGAAATGATTCACCCTCGTAAGTCTGCCATCGCAATTCTAGGATTATTGCTGGCGTTGCTGCTGGCCATCCCGGCCTACGCAGAAGTCACTCAGGAATTCCACCGCACGGTTCCTCTTTCCGCCAATGGCGAGGTTTCGCTCAGCAACATCAACGGTAACGTCGAGATCACCGGCTGGGACCGCAACGAAGTGCAGATTGACGCCGTGAAGAAGGCACGCGACCAGCAGCGCCTCGACGAAGCGCGCATTGAGGTTGAGGCCGGCAGCACCTCGGTGCGCATCAAGACCGAATATCCGCACCACGGCACCAACAACAATCCCGCGACTGTGCACTACACCTTGCACGTGCCGCAGAACGCGCGCATCGACAAGATTGACCTGGTCAACGGCTCGCTCACCGTGCAGAAGATCAACGGTGAAATCCAGGCTAGTCTGACGAACGGCAAAGCGCGCATCGACGATCTTGCCGGGCCAGTGGAGATTTCCAGCGTGAACGGCGGCATCGAGGCCAACTACGCGTCGCTGAACAATGTTCGCGAGATTCGGCTCAAGTCGGTCAATGGCAGTATCCAGCTCGGCCTGCCCGCTTCTCCCAACGCCGACATCAACGCCTCGACCGTCAACGGCGGCTTGCGCACCGACTTTCCGCTGCAGGTGAAGGGAGAGTTCATCGGCCATCATCTATCCGGAACGCTGGGCAGCGGCGGAACCCGGATCGAGCTTGAAAATGTGAACGGCAGCATCCGCATCGGACCGCGGGGGAATCTGTAGCGGCGCATCCTGAGCGAGCGGCTGTCTTTGCCGCGAGTCGAAGGACCCCTATTGCCACCACGAAGTTCGGTCGCCCTCTGCCGTGCCCGGGGCACTTGGATCTTTCTCCAGCCTGCCCACCGCTGAAGCGGTGGGCTTTCTTATGTCGTCTCGCTGCGCGAGACTGGTTTGGCGTAGCCCTTGTGCGGAAGCGCACTGAAGCATGGGTAAACCTTTCACAATTTGGTTCGCGGCGGTGCGGGAGTCATCAATAAACCAGCCCTACAGGGGCGACACTGCTCTTAGCCCAGGGCGTAAGCCCTGGGTGGAGTGGGAAAACGGAACCGACTCCCGCAGGGACGGCACAGGTTCTCGCGCACACTCTTTCGCGCCGCCTTCAAAAGCAGGTCCCTCCACTCAGCCTGAAGCCCTCGGTCGGGATGACAACAGTATAGGGGTCCTTCGACTCCTCGCTGCGCTCGTCGCTCAGGATGACAGCCTGATTCCTGAGTGCTGATTGCTAGTTGCTAGTTGCTCGCCGCTCCCGGCTACTCCACTTCCCATCCCCGCGGCGGAGACTCGACATCGGGCTTGCGGGCGATGAGCAGCAGCGCTCCAATGCGCTTGAAGTCGCGCAACTCGTCGGCGTTGGCGAACCACTTGCCGCTGTACTCGGCGGGCGTCGGCGTCAGGTCGGGGACGCGCACCGCGCGCACGTCCTCAAACGCGCACGCCTGCAGCAGATCAACGTACTCCTGCTCCGAGCGCGCCTGCACCGGAACCTTCAGCTCGCTGGCCCAGCGCAGCGAATACGGATTGTCGCGATAGAGATTGATGAGGATGTACAGCTCGCCGCGCGGCGCCATCACGCGAAACAGTTCGGCGAGCGCGCGCTCCTGGTCGGCGTAGTAATAGAACGATTCCACGGATAGAACCTTGTCGAAAAAGTTTTCGTCCCACGGAATCTGCTGCGCCGAGCCGACGACGAACAGCGCGTTGTCGCAGTCCTTGGAATTGGCGCGTGCCCGGCGGACCATCTCGTCGGCGACATCGAGCCCGATCACTTGTCCCGGACGTTCGCCGCCGGCGACCATGCGCGCCACCAGGCGAGTCGCCCAGCCCGCGCCGCAGCCGAGGTCGAGCACGCGCTCGCCCTGCTTCAAATCCATCATCGCCAGCGTCTGCTCGGTGATGCTGATGTGATGGTTCTCCATCTCTTCGCCGCGGCCTTGCTCGGCCCATTCGTTAAACTCGCGGCGCAATTTCTCGTCGGCAGAAAGGGTTTTCGGATCCGGCATCGCTCCTCGCAGATTTCGATTCTCTATGCTACAGTCTCCGCAACCGATGCCTCAAACTCCGCAACAATTCTCGAACGGTTCGGCGTCGCCCGGTTTGCTGTACTGTCCCAACTGCGCGCGCGAAGTGGAGGATCCGCTGACCTGCGGCGACTGCTCGTCGGTCATCTGCCGCATCTGCGGAACGCCTCTGGAAATGCCGGAGGACCTCGGCATCGGCTGACGAATGGCGAATAGACTTGCAATGGTGGCGCAGCGATTCAGCGCTGCATGAGAAACGAAGGGTCAGAGACGGCTTCAGCCGATGAAAGGCGAATCAATTTTGAATGGTGGCGCAGCGCTTTAGCGCTGCATTTGGAGATGAGGTTTCAGAGGCGGCTTTAGCCGCTGAGCTAATGAAGAAGCCTTTACCGCAGACGCTGAAGGGCCCCGGTTAATTTGCTACCCAATGCAGGCCTGAAGGCCTGCACCACCATTTAAACGGCGCAACTGCATGGCCCATCCAATTCGCGTACCACAACAATCTCCGGCGAAGCCATCCGAGCCCTCTCTGGTGCGCGGGCTCTCGCTGATGGATTCCGTGATGCTGCTGGTCGGCGGGATTATCGGCTCGGGCATCTTTCTCACTGCCGCGCCGATCGCGTCGGCGATGCGCAAGCCGCTGTTCTTCCTCGGCGTCTGGCTTCTCGGCGGAGTCATCACCCTGCTGGCCTGCTTTGCCTTTGCCGAAATGGGCGCGATGTTTCCCGAATCCGGCGGGCAATACGTCTTCCTGCGCGAAGCCTACGGCGAGTTTCCCGCCTTCCTTTATGGCTGGATGATCTTCACCGTCGGCCAAAGCGGAACCATCGCCGCGCTCGCGGTTGGCTTTGCGGAATACTTCGGAGCGATGCTGCCCTTCGCGGCCGCGCATATTCCGGTCGCGCACGTGCTGGGCTTCACGCTCACGCGCAGGCACCTTGTGTCCATCTGCTCCATCGTACTGCTGACCACGGTCAACGTGCTCGGCCTGAAGCGAGGCTCAGCGCTGATCAACGCCGCGACCTGGGCGAAGTTTGCCGCCATCGGAATCTTCATCCTGTTGGGACTGGCGATTGGTCACGGCCACTGGTCGAACTACGCGGTCAGCCTTCCCGCCGAACAGCCGGTTTCGCTGGGGCACGTTGTCTCCGCCTTCGGCGTGGCACTCATCGGCGTGTTCTGGGCCTTCGATGGCTGGGTTTACATCACGTGGGTCGCCGGCGAGATCAAAGACCCCCAACGCGTGCTGCCGCGCGCCATGGTGCTCGGCGTACTCCTGGTTGGCGCCGTGTACCTGACGATCAACGTTGTCTACCTTTACGCTCTGCCGATTACCCGCGTCGCGCAGGAGGAGACCATCGCGCATGCTGCCGCCGTCACGCTCTTCTCGTCAGCCGCGGCACGCTGGCTGAGCGCGCTGATCGCCCTCTCGTGCTTCGGCGCCATGTCGTGCGCCATCCTCAGCAGCGCGCGCGTGTCGTTTGCCATGGCGCGCGACGGAGCGTTCTTCCAAGCAATGGGACGCGTGCATCCACGCTATCGCACGCCTGCGTTCAGCCTGATCGCGCTGAGCGCGTGGGCGGTCGTGCTGGCGCTCAGCGGCAGCTTCGACCAGCTCTACACCTATGTGATGTTCATGATGGTGCTGTCGTACGTCGCGGCGGTTGCGGGACTGTTCGTGCTGCGCAGAACGCAGCCCGATCGGGCGCGGCCGTATCGTTGCACCGGATATCCGTATTTGCCTGCGCTCTACGTGCTGATGGCGGGAGCCTGGGCGCTGAACTCCGTCGTGACGCGTCCCAAGGAAACGCTGATCGGGATTGGCATCGTGTTCCTGGGCGCGCCGTTCTATTACTTCTGGAGACGGCAGCTCAAACGGAATCCGCAAGAGCTTACGGAGTTCGAATAACGCGGCCTACGAACCATTGGCTTCGGGTCTGTGAAGCGCAGCTCTTGACCTGCCTACTTCACCGCGATGTTCACCAGCCGGCCCTTCACCACCAGCACCTTCACCACTTCCTTGTCCGCGATGGCGGCCTTGATCTTCTCATCGGCCAGGGCGAGTTCGCGCACCTGCGCTTCTTCGCCATCGGCGGGAATCGTGATGCGGCTGCGGATCTTGCCGTTGACCTGAATGGCAATCTCGACTTCCTCTTCCTTGGCCAGCGTGGGATCGTATTGCGGCCACGGCGCGCGCAGCAGGTCGGAGGTTTCGCCCAGCATCTCCCACAACTCGGACGCGAGATACGGCGCGAACGGCGCCAGCATCAGCACCAGCTTGTGCTGCACGTCGGCCATCAGCACTGCCGGAGCCGCCGGCTCGCCGCGCTGCACGCTGCCTTCATAGGCATACAGCTCGTTCAGCAGTTCCATGATCGCTGCGATAGAAGTATTGAAGTGCCAGCGGCCGCCGAAGTCCTCGGTCACGCGCCGGATGGTCTGGTGCAACTTGCGCTGCATCTTACGCGCGACCGGCGAAAGCTGGCTGCCATCGCGGCTGTCCGGCGCTATCTCTTGCGGGCGCGCATGGCGAGCCACGAACCGATACACCCGCGACAAGAAGCGGCTGATGCCTTCGACACCCAGGTCCTGCCAGTCGAGGTCGCGGTCGGGCGGCGACGCAAACAGCGTGTACATGCGCGTCGAGTCGGCGCCATAGCGCGCCACCATGTCGTCGGGCGAGACCACGTTGCCCAGGCTCTTTGACATCTTGGCCCCGCCCTTGATCACCATGCCCTGTGTGAACAGGCGCTCCGCCGGCTCGGAGTTCTTCACGATCCCCATGTCGCGCATCACCTTGGTCCAGAAGCGCGAGTAAATCAGGTGCAGGATGGCGTGCTCGACGCCGCCGATGTACTGGTCGATCGGGAACCAGTACGCGACCGCATCGCTGTCGAGCGGCTGCGTATCGAGCTTCGGACTGGTGTAGCGATAGAAGTACCAGGACGAATCCACGAAGGTGTCCATGGTGTCGGTCTCGCGGCGCGCTGGTTCGCCGCACTTCGGGCAAGCGACATTGACGAACTCCGGCACCCTTTCCAGCGGGGACCCGCCGGCCAGGGTGATGTCCACATTCTCCGGCAGCAGAACCGGCAGGTTTTTCTCCGGCACCGGAACAATGCCACAGGACGGGCAGTAGATGACCGGAATCGGCGTGCCCCAATAACGCTGGCGGCTGACGCCCCAATCTTTCAGGCGGAAGGTGACGGTCGCCTTGCCGAAGCCGTGCTCCTCGCCGTATTTCGACATCTTGACGATCGCAGCGTCGCAAGGCATTCCGCTGAACTCGCCGGAGTTGATGAGCAGGCTGTCCATCTCCGTAAACGGCAAGACTGGCTCATCGGTCTCACGACGATCGTCTCCGTCGCGCCGCGGCAAGATGACGACCTTGATGTCGAGGCCGTACTTCTGGGCGAACTCGTAGTCGCGCTCGTCGTGCGCCGGCACCGACATAATGGCGCCCGTTCCGTAGTCGAGCAGCACGTAGTTCGCTACCCAAATCGGCACCTGTTCACCGTTGAAGGGATTGATGGCGTAGCGGTCGGTGAAGACGCCATGCTTCTCGATGGCACCGATGTCGCCCGCCTCCTTTGCCCGCCTCTGCTCGGCGATAAGCTCTTCGACCTTGGCGAGCAGGCCGGGATCGTTAGCGATGAGGTCGATGACAACCGGATGTTCCGGCGCGAGCTGCAGCGACGTCGCGCCGAAGATGGTGTCCACGCGCGTCGTGAACACAGAGATGGCTTCGCCCGCCGGTCCAACCGGGCCATCGAGCTTGAAATCCACCAGCGTTCCTTCGCTGCGCCCGATCCAGTTGCGCTGCATGGTCCGGACTTTCTCCGGCCATCCTGGCAGACTGTCCAGGCCCTGCAACAATTCGTCGGCGTACTCCGTGATGCGCAGGAACCACTGCTCCAGCTCGCGTTGTTCGACCGCCGTAGTTTCATGCCGCCAGCAGCAGCCGTTGGGCAGGACCTGCTCGTTGGCCAGCACGGTGGCGCACTGCGGGCACCAGTTCACCTTGCTCTTCTTGCGATAGGCCAGGCCACGCTCGAGGAACTTCAGGAAGAACCATTGGTTCCAGCGGTAATAGTCCGGCAGGCAGGTCGTGACTTCCGTGGACCAGTCGTACGCGAAGCCCAGACGCTTCATCTGCGCCTTCATCCTGGCGATGTTGCTCAGCGTCCATTCGCGCGGCGGCGTCTGGTTCTGGATGGCCGCATTCTCCGCCGGCAATCCGAACGAATCCCAGCCCATGGGATGAAGCACGTTGTAGCCCCGCATCCACATGTAGCGCGCCAGCGCGTCGCCGATGGCGTAGTTGCGCACGTGCCCCATGTGCAGCGCGCCCGAAGGATAGGGCAGCATCTCGAGGACGTAATACTTCTTGCGCTGCGTGGTTGGCGGCTCTGCGCGATACAGGTCGGGATTTTGCGCCCAGCGCTCAAACCATTTCTGCTCAATCATCTTGGGATCGTAGCGGTCGGGCTGGGTTGCTACGTCAAGCTGCGGCTTTTGTACTTTGGACTCGGCCATAATGAATGCTCTTCAGTAAGAAAGGGACAAATTTTGATTTTACAACCTGGGATGCGAGATGAAGGAAAGGTGTTGGTGCAGTGTCCTGTGTGAATCACAGAGTTCAGGAATGCACATGCCCTCCGGCGTTGGATGGAGTGAGGGCGGCGGGCCGGTTCTGCCGGATAACGGATTGCGGTCTTTAGCGGTTTGTTTTGAGTTTCTTGTCTCTCCTACTCTCCCTTGCTTCTCCCCGTTCTCCAATACAAGCAGGGTGGAAGCTTCCACGCGCTTGCTGCCATACATCAGCGGGTCGGAGCCTCTAACCAGTGTCCGGCAGCGACCGCAAGCGTTCAACTCGACGCTAGCTCCGACGCATTCAGAATTGCAAGAAAATTCCGCCGATTCTACCGACGAAGGTGGCGTTGCCCTCTTTGTCTAAAGTGCCATTACTCTCGTAACAGGAACCGCACGTTTTTGCTTGACTTGGCTTTGCCAGCGCGCGCCGCGAGAGCTTTCCGTGCGTTCACATTCATGAGATGAGTCCAGCGGCTCGTCGATTGGCGTTCTGCAATAAACGCTGCGTGCTCGATTCGCGAGTGGGCCAGTTTGAAATCCACGGGGTAAGCTAGCGGCTATCCATAAACGAAATTGGCAGCGGATGATCCGAGAAAAATCGGTATTGAAGGCACCTTCCCGGGGAGTAATATTTCCTGCGTACAAGACCCAACTGTAGTGGGATCGAGATGTCTATAAGACCCGACGACCAACCCGGCATGAGGTCACAAATTGGCGGCGGAATGGCTGCGTTGATCGGTATTGCGTGGCTGATCATGATCCCTCCTGCACCGCCTGGCGCGCCGGTGGACATACATTAAGATGGGATGGGCTTTCCTCGTGGTCGGCATCTTAGGCCGCGTGGTTGGCACCCTAGGCCGCTTGTCTCTCAAATAGCGCACTCCGTCCTCGAGTGGGAATCAAACTGACTCACTAGGTGCCCCGGGTTTCCATTCCGCGCGTGCGCTGAACACGATACACTAAGACGCACGAATTAAGGGGCTTGCCATGCTTATTGTCATGAAGGCGCACGCATCGGAAGAGCAGGTGCGGGGCGTCTGCCAGAAGATCGAGTCGCTGGGGCTGCGCCCGCACTCCATTCCCGGTTCGCAACGCACGGCCATCGGCATCACTGGCAATGAGATGGAGCTTGATCCCGGCATATTCGACGAGATGCCGGGGGTGCAGGAAGTCATCCGCGTCAGCAAGCCTTATAAGCTGGTAAGCCGTGACCTGAAAGAAGAGAACACGGTCATCCGGTTCCCCGGAACAGATGCTACCTTTGGTGGCAATGAAGTAGCGGTAATCGCCGGTCCTTGCGCCATCGAATCGCGCGAACAGGCCCTGGCTACGGCGGAACGGGTTGCCAAGGCCGGCGCCAAGTTCTTTCGGGGAGGCGCTTACAAACCGCGCACCTCGCCATACTCGTTCCAGGGACTGGCGGAAGATGGACTGAAGATTCTGGCGGAGGTCCGCGATCGTTATGGCCTGCTGATCGTCACCGAAGCCATCGACAACGAATCGCTCGACCTGGTTGAGAAGTGCGCCGACGTCATCCAGATCGGCGCCCGCAACATGCAGAACTTCTCGCTGCTGAAGCGCGCCGGCAAGGCGCGCACGCCGGTGCTCTTAAAGCGAGGCATGTCGGCCACAGTGGAAGAGTTTCTGATGGCGGCCGAGTACATCATGAGTGAGGGCAATTACAACGTGGTCCTGTGCGAGCGCGGAGTGCGCACCTTCGCCGATCACACGCGCAACACCCTGGACCTCAGCGTGGTGCCCGCGGTGCAGCGCTTGAGCCACCTGCCCATCATCGTCGACCCCAGTCACGGCACCGGCAAGCGCAACAAGGTCACGCCGCTGTCGCGTGCGGCGGTGGCCGTAGGAGCGGACGGGCTCATCATCGAGGTGCATCCCGATCCCGACCGCGCTCTCAGTGACGGCAAGCAGTCGCTCTATCCCGAGCAGTTCGACGAACTCATGGTGGAAATACGCCAGATTGCCGGGGTTTTGGGCCGCACCGTCGCCAATCCTGTAGCTAATCCCGGCGCTCGTCGCACTAGTCCGGTCGCGGCAACTGCCGCCGGATCGGCTGCCGCTCGATAATGCACACCGCAAAGCGGCGGTTCTCGATCCCGCGACTACCGGCGGGGTTGCCCCTTCTCGTTGCCATCCTTGCGACGGGATGCTCTCAGCGTAAGCCCGTTGATCCCGGCTATCACGAATACGCCTACGTCACCAATGGCAAGAGCAATTCAGTAAGTGTGCTGGACCTGCTGCAGCTCAGAAACGTGAAGACCCTGACGGTTGGCGAGGGCCCAACCGGCGTCACCGCTAATCCCGCGCGTAACGAGATCTACGTTGCCAACTCGGAATCGAGCAATGTCAGCATCATTGACGCCGAGCGTAACGAGGTCGTCGGCGCCATCGGCGTTCACAACGCGCCTTATTTTGTTTCGGTTTCCCCGGACGGCATGCGCGCCTATGTGGCCAATTCCGGCTCCGCCAATGTTTCGGTAATCGATCTGGAAAAGCGGCGGGTGATTGCGACGATTGGCGTCGGCGGCGCGCCTGGACTGGCCAAGGTGTCGCCGGACGGAAAGCTTGTGGTGGTCAGCAACCGGGCGAGTGACTCCGTCTCGATCATCGATGCAGACAAGCTCACAGTCCGTGACACAGTAGCGGTTTGCCATCAGCCGCAGGAGATGGTCATTCAGCCTGATGCCAGCAAAGCCTTCGTGGCCTGCCCGGGATCGAACCAGCTCGCGGCCATCGACCTGAAGACTAACCGCCTGCTGACGCTGCTCGATGTCGGCAAGCTCCCTATTCATCTGGCGCTCAAGCCCGACGGCGGCGAACTCTTCGTCAGCAATTTCGATGGCAACAGCTTCTCTATTGTCGAGACAGGCACCAACGAGGTTGGCGGAACTTACCTGATCGGCAATAATCCTGTGCGGGGCGTCGTGACCTCGGACAACAGCCTGCTGTATGTCAGTAACTTCGGGTCGGACAATGTCAGTGTCTATGCGATTGATGAAGGACGCGTGATTGGCGTCGTGCAGGTGGGCAGCCATCCCGAGGCATTGGCGCTGACGCCCGATGAAGCGCATCTACTGGTGGTGGATTCGCGCTCGGGCGACGTCGCCGTGGTGCGCACGGTAAAGACACACAACAATTCCAAGATTAGCGCCGAGCGGGCCCTGGTAACGCTGATTCCCGTCGGCAATCAGCCGAACGACATTGTGATTAAGGCGTTCAAAGTGGCAGCGAAGTGAAGCCCACAGAGCATTATCAGACTTGCCAACCTGGGTAGCGCACCGCTTCATCGCCGCATTCTGGATTCGGTTAGGAACACGGCTTAAGCCGCTGAGGTATTGCCTTGTTCCTCAGGCGCTAAAGCGCCGACTTCTTGCGCCAGTTCCTATCGCAGGCCTGAAGGCCCAGCCACTTTGTGACCGCGATTCTCCCACCTTGTAATATTAGCTGTCCCCATGCTAATCCGCGAACAAGTCCCGCTGGCTCCACTTACGACGTTAGGTGTCGGAGGCCCAGCGCGCTTTTTCATCGAAGCGGGCACCCAAGACGAGGTCGTCGAGGCGGTCGGGTTCGCGCACGCGCGACAATTGCCGCTGTTCGTACTGGGCGGCGGCAGCAACCTGGTCGTGGCCGATAACGGTTTTCCTGGCGTGGTATTGAAGGTCGGCATTGTGGATGTGTTGCTCCTTACCGCTGCCAACGGAGAAGTGATCTTCGACGCCGGCGCCGGGGTGGATTGGGATGCCTTCGTCGCCGAAACAATCGAGGCGGAGTGTGCGGGGCTGGAATGCCTCAGCGGCATTCCCGGCACTGTTGGTGGCACTCCCGTGCAGAACGTCGGCGCCTATGGTCAGGAAGTGGCGGAGACCATCCGCGAGGTGCGCGCCCTCGATCTACGCTCGCTGGAGAGCAAAACGCTCTCCAATGCGGAGTGCCAGTTTTCATACCGTTCCAGTCTCTTCAACACCACGGAGCGGGGGCGCGGTCGCTACATTATCCTGCGCGTGTCGTTTGCGCTGCGCCAAGGCGGGAGGCCCGGCCTTCGCTATGCGGAGTTGCAGGAGGTCTTCGCCAATGATTCTGTTGAACCGACTCTCGCAGAGGTGCGGGCGGCGGTGCTCGAAATCCGCCGCCGCAAGGGAATGCTGATTGTTCCCGGCGAAGACGACTCACGTAGCGCGGGATCCTTCTTCAAGAACCCGATCGTGCCTATGCCGGTCTTTACCGAACTGGCTGCTCGCATGGAGGCACACGGGTGGCAGTTACCAAGCTATCCGCTAGGAGAAGGCTTCCGGAAGTTGCCGGCTGCCTGGCTGGTCGAGCTTGCTGGATTTCCGAGAGGCTACAGCAAAGGTGCGGCAGGCATCTCCCGCCGTCATGCGCTCGCGATTATCAACCGCGGTGGCGCGACTGCGGCCGACATCATGGCACTCAAAGAGAATATCCAAGCTCGCGTGAAGGACGAGTTCGAGATTGAGTTGCAGCCCGAACCTGTCTTCGTGGGATTCTAGCCAGCGACTTTCGTGATTGGCGGTCGCCGCTTGTGCCACTGCGTAGCCTGCTCATAGTCGTGTGCCACCTGTAGCACGATCTCGTCCGACCCTGGTCTGCCGGAGATCTGCATGCCCACCGGAAATCCTTCGCGCGTAAACCCACACGGTACGGAGCAGCTGGGCCAATAGAGCACACTGAAGGGCACGGTGTTGCGCAGGAGGTATTTCGTCTCGAACTGCCGCAGTTCCGGCTCCCCCAATGGTTGCAGCAGCGAAAGCTCCGGAGCCGTGATCGGGACCGCGGGTGTGATGACCACGTCGACCTGTTCAAAAACCGAAGCCGCCGTCCGCCTCTGCTCCAGCAACTCGCGACGGGCCCGGATGTAGTCGGTCGCACTAATACCGGCACAACCTGACACCCGTACCAGTATGTGCGGGTCGTAAAGCTCAGGATGGGTGGTGAACATCTCTTCGTGATACTCGTAGATCTCGGCATCGAAGACCGTGCGGCGCCGCGAGACATCCAGTTGCACATCTCGAACCTCAGAGACCAGCGTCTTGATGAGGGCAAGCGCTTGCTCCATGCAAGATGCGACGTCCGGCTGTAGGTCGTCGAAGAATCCCTTTTGTGGCAGCCCGACCTTCAACTGGGAAACACTCCGGTCGGGTGGTGCGGACATTGGCGATGTAGCCAGCGCTTGCAGCAGGATCACCGCATCCTTCGCTGTCCGGGTCATGGGCCCGGCGGTATCAAACGAGCGCGCCAGGGGAATCATGCCGTCAGCGCTCCACACCCCGGCGCTGGGACGATGTCCCACAATTCCGCAGAGTGCCGACGGACAGCGAATCGACCCCGCCGTGTCGGTGCCGATGGAGACCACGCAGAGTCCCGCGGCCACTGCCGCTCCTGACCCCGACGAGGAGCCGCCGGTAATGCAAGACGTATCCCAGGGATTTCGCGAAGGGCCGAACGCGCTGACGACGCCGCTCATGCCGAAGGCAAACTCGTGCAGGTTGAGCTTTCCGAGAATCACCGCGCCAGCTTGCTTGAGCCGCTTAACGAGTTCGGCATCCTTTGCCGGGACCCGCTCGTGATATTGATTGCTGGCAGCGGTCGTTCTCACGCCTGCGGTGTCGAGCAGGTCCTTCAGGCCGATGGGAATGCCATGCAGCGGGCCGCGCCACTTCCCCGCCATCACCTCGGCTTCGGCTCGGCGGGCCTGATCGAGCGCCGTGTCGGCCGTGATAGTAATAAAAGCGTTGAAGGTGGGATTCAGCCGGTCGATATTGGCAAGGCAGTCCCGCGCCAACTCAACCGGCGACAACCGGCGCGTGCGAATCTGTTCGGCAGCGTCGGTGAGAGTGAGCATCGGGGGGCTAGAGCGCGGTCCGTTTTTGTTTCTTCTGGCACTTCTCGCAGATGCCGTAAATCTGAAAGGTGTGCCGTGTGGGCAAGTATTTGTGCTTGCGGCCGATTTCCTGTTCGACGCGCTCAATGCCGGGCGAGAAAAACTCGACCGAGCTGCCGCACTCCGTGCAAACCATGTGGTGATGGTTGCGCCGCTGATACTGGTGCTCGTAACGCGCGATACCGTCGTTGAAGGCGACTTCGCTCGCGAGACGACATTCGGAGAGCAGCTTGAGCGTCCGATAAACCGTCGTAAAGCCGATGCGGTCGTCCTTTTTTTTGACCAGGCGGTAGAGTTCGTCGGTGGAAAGGTGGTCGCGGGTATCAAGGAAGGTCCGCAGAATGGTGGCCCGCTGCCCGGTGCGCTTCAGGCCGACACGCTTGAGATGATCGTGGAAGATCGTCTCCGCCTCGCGCACCATCTGGCGTGAGATGGTCGAGTGGTCGTCGATGCGCTTCTGCAGCATAGCCAGGGTCATCTATGAGGATAGCACCCACGCGCATGCGCGGAAGGCAACGAATCCGGTGCCGGACCGGCCACACGGATTCGCATCGGCGATTAGGTGCGGAAGAAGTCCTTGATAGCCTGCCACATCACCTGACCGCCGACATCGGCAATCGACCTGGTGAGCGGAATGTCCTTGGGGCAGACCTCGACGCAGTTCTGCGCGTAGCCGCATTCCTGGATGCCGCCGTCGCCCATGAGCGCCTGCAGGCGATCGACCTTGAGGGCCTTGCCCGTAGGATGGGTATTGAACAGCCTTACCTGCGAGATGGCGGCGGCGCCGACGAACCCTGTCTTTTCGTTAAACTGCGGACAGGCTTCCATGCAGCAGCAGCACGAGATGCAACGCGACAGCGGATAGGCCTGTTCCTGCTCCTCCGCCGACTGGCGCGGACCGGGCCCGAGATCGTAGGTGCCATCCACCGGGACCCAACCCTTCACCTTCTTCAGGTTCTCGAACAGCACGCTGCGGTCAACCTGAAGGTCGCGAATGATCGGAAACTTGGAGAAAGGTTCGAGCGTGATCGGCTGCTTGAGATTGTCGATCAGGGCCGAGCACGCCATCTTGGCCTGCCCGTTGATGAGCATGGCGCAGGAGCCGCACACCTCTTCCAGGCAGTTGGAGTCGTAGGCGACAGGCGTGGTGACCTTGCCTTGCCTGGTGACGGGGCTCGCCGCAATGTCCATCAGCGCCGAGGTAATGTTCATGCCGGGGCGATACGTTAACTCGAACTCTTCCGAGTAAGGTTTGGACTCAGGGGTCTGCTGGCGTTTGATTTTTATGATGACAGTTTTAGAGTTCGCCATTTTCGTTTTTCTTGGAACCGGTGCCGCCCCTACGGGGGCTCGGGTCACTCTCCCACGCCACCCAGCACTCCGCCCAAAATCAGGGCTCCGTGCTGGGCTAAACTGTTTCGCCCCTTCGGGGCAGATCTTCTAGCACTTCATGCCGCCGCGGAAAAACAAACATGGTTCTTGCGTACTGACTACAACCCCCGGTCATTTCACGGAACTAGATACTTCCCTAATGCCTACTCCCCCGCAGCGGCAACTGACTACTAACTACTGCTTCTACGTCGCTGCGTCGTAGCGCCGCGGCCGTGGCTTGATCAACGATGTATCCACCTGGTCAAACTCGAAGCGCGGCTCGTCGGCGTCGGCCGCAAAGTAAGCCTTCGTGGTCTTCAACCAGTTGGCGTCGTCACGCTCCGGAAAATCCGGCTTGTAATGCGCGCCGCGCGACTCATCCCGCATGGCCGCGCCCTGCGCGATCACGCGCGCCAGTTGCAGCATGTTGTAAAGCTGCCGCGCAAAGACGAATGACGTGTTCGCCCACATCGAGCGGTCGCTCAGGTTGACGTGCCGGTAGCGCTCCAGTAATTCGACCAGCTTGACGTCGGTCTCCTGCAAATTCTTGTTGTAGCGAATCACCGTGCAGTTCTTGGTCATTGTGTCGCCCAACTCGCGCCACAACAGGAACGGGTTCTCCGTGCCGTCGTTGTTCATCAGGCGAGTGTTGATCTCTTCCTGGCGCTTGCGCTCGGATTCATACACAGTTTGGGGTGATTGGCTTCCGCTCTTGATGATGTTCTGCGCATAGCGAACCGCATGCGGTCCGGCGATGAACCCGCCGTAGATGCAGGACATCAACGAATTCGCACCCAGGCGGTTGGCGCCGTGGATGGAATGGTCGCACTCGCCGCAAGCGTACAGCCCCTCGATGTTGGTGCGCTGGTCAAAGTCGACCCAAAGGCCGCCCATCGTGTAGTGCATGCCGGGGAAGATCTTCATCGGAACGTCGCGCGGGTCGTCGCCGACAAACTTCTCGTAAATCTCCAGGATGCCTTCGAGCTTACGGTCGAGCGTGGCACGGTCGATATGGGTCAGATCGAGATATACCATCGGCTGGCCGTCGATGCCCAGGTTGTGCTCGTAGACCACTTTGTGGATGGCCCGGGTCGCGATGTCGCGGGGCACCAGGTTGCCATATTTGGGATACCACTCCTCCAGGAAGTACCAGCGCTCACCCTCGGGAATGCTCTTGGGGTCGCGCTTGTCACCCGGCTGCTTCGGCACCCACACCCGGCCACCTTCGCCGCGGGCTGATTCCGACATCAAGCGCAGCTTGTCTTCGCCGGGGATCGAGGTGGGATGCACCTGGATGAACTCGCCGTTGGCGTAGTAGGCGCCCTGCTGGTACAGGGCCGACTGCGCCGAGCCGGTGCAGACGACGGAGTTGGTGGACTTGCCGAAAATGGCGCCGATTCCGCCGGTCGCCATGATCACGGCGTCCGCGGGGAAAGTGTGCACCGCCATGCCGCGCAAGTCCATGGCGCAAATGCCACGGCAGACGCGCTGGTCGTCGATTACGCAGGAGAGGAATTCCCATGCTTCGTACTTGGTGACCTTGCCTTCCGACTCGTAGCGCCTGACCTGCTCGTCGAGAGCGTACAGCAGTTGCTGGCCTGTGGTGGCGCCGGCGAAAGCGGTGCGGTTGTAGAGCGTGCCTCCGAAACGGCGGAAGTCCAGCAATCCTTCAGGCGTGCGGTTGAAAGGAACGCCCATGCGGTCGAGCAGGTCAATGATGCCGGGAGCGGCCTCGCACATGGCCTTTGCCGGCGGTTGGTCGGCGAGGAAGTCGCCGCCGTAGACCGTGTCATCGAAGTGCTGCCAGGTGGAGTCGCCCTCACCCTTCAGGTTCTTGGCGGCGTTAATGCCGCCCTGGGCACAGACGGAGTGAGACCGCTTCACCGGAACGATGGAAAACAGGTCAACATGACCACCCATCTCGGCAACTTTGATGGCGGCCGAAAGTCCCGCCAGTCCGCCACCCACAACAATGATTTTAGGATTTGCCATAAGAAGTCTTAGTATCCGTACTTACAAACCTATTTCTGGAGTGACGTCCTTCGGGTAGTGCGGGCCTTCAGGCCCGCTTTACGACTCCACCCTCACTCCCGCTTGGGCCGCTGAACTCTTTTCCGCCTTCAAACGCAGGCCTGAAGGCCCGCTCTACCCTAAACGTCCGCTGAGCTTTAGTACTGACACCGCCTTAGTCGTGTTCGACCCAAGGAACCTGGTCGGCGGGCGTCCTGGTGAAACCCGTGATCGTCCACAGCCCTATACCCACCAGCAACACTGCGAGTCCGGCGCAAACGAAGCCGAACTTGCGGCGCGCGTTGGCGCCCACCGTCAAACCCCACTTGGCGGCAAATAGCCACACGCCATACGAAAAATGCCATGACGCGGCCACGATGCCGACGACGTAGAACGCCACGGTCCAGGGGCTCTGGAAATCGAACCATACCTTGGAAAACGCGTACTGGTATCCGCCGCCCATCAGGTGCACACCGGTGAACCGCATGTTGTAAGTGTGATACACGATGTAGATGAAGGCGATGATGCCGGTCCAGCGCTGCGACGTGTACAGCCAGTTGCCGGTCCAGGGGTACTCGCCGACATTCGACTCGCCGCGGTACCAGATGTAAATCCCATACAGCGCATGAAACAGAATAGGAATAAAGATGAAAACCCATTCCAACACGTGCACGAACGGCAGGCTGGTAAGGAACTTTACCTGGTCGTTATAGGCTTGGACACCGTTGACGGCTTCCGAGTTGGAAATGAAATGCTCCACCAGGAACGCCCCGATGGGCACGATTCCTGACAGAGAATGCAGCCGGCGCAACAGGAAAGAGTAGCCCTGTCCGGCGCGCAACGGAGCCACTCCCTTCTGAATTCTGGCGGGGCTGGTATCAATCGAACTGGCCGAAGAAGCCACGGAGCTAACTCCTTAATGAACGCGGAACGTACAAAGAACCTTGCATTATCAATTTCGCCAACAGCGCAAGTCAAGGAACGGCGCAACTCACTTTGACCTTGGCGAAATTGTTCTGAGGTGGGCGGCTCAGATGAAATGCGAAAATCAGAATAGCTGGCGAAAGGATGGAACTCTTGTGATTCACGTCACAACTTGCTATGACGGGGCACGGGGATCAGGGAACGGCGTGAGGATGGTGTTCGGCGCTCTCATCTTCCCATGCGAGGAAGGCGCGAAAGGCGGCGCCGCGATGGCTGTAGCTGGCCTTTTCCTCTGCGCTTAGCTCGGCGAACGTTTTGTCAACCTCCGCAAAGTAAAACAGAGGGTCATAGCCGAAGCCGTTCGAGCCTCGCGGCGAATGCAGAATGATACCTTCGGCCTGGCCGTGAAACGTCGCCAGCGTGTGCCCGCTGCGAGCGACCGCGATCACGCAGACGAAACGCGCGGTGCGGAATTCGTCGGGGACGTCGTGCAATTCGCGCAGCAACCGCGCATTGTTGGCTTCGTCTTCGGAATTGGGGGAGTGCTCCGGAGCGACACTGTCATCGGCCGCATAACGGGCTGAACGCACCCCCGGAGCACCGCCCAGTGCATCCACTTCTAATCCCGAGTCGTCTGCCAGCACCAGGTCGCCGGCCGCGTACTTGCTGCAGAACTCGGCCTTCTTGCGGGCATTCGCCTCAAAGGTTGCGCCATCTTCGGTCACGGCCGGTAACTTGTTAAAACCAGGCAAGGCTTCAATCACGACACCGTGTGCGGCGGCTGCGCCCGCCAGGTCGCGCAACTTTCCAGGATTTGACGTCGCTACCAATACACGCTTCATTGCGGTTTCTGCAGCACCTGCTTTCGGCGGGGTCTCTGCCGTTTCGTTGAGGTTCGCTATTTCCTTAGATGCTTCGCGATTTCCCGGGCCGCGTTCGCTCCCGACATGCCATTCAACCCGGTGCCCGGGTGCGTGCTGGAGCCGCACAGATATAGGTTTTGAATTGGCGTCCTATATTGCGCCCAGTTGAGCAGCGGACGCATGGTGAACAGCTGGTCGAGCGCCAACTCGCCGTGGAAGATGTGGCCGCCAGTGAGGCCGTAGGTCTGCTCCAGGTCTTGCGGTGTGATGACCTCGCCGCCTTCAATCAACGACTCCAGTTCGGGCGAGTACTCGCTCAGCGTCTGGACCACGGTGTCCCCCAGCGCCTCCCGCTGGGAATCCCAATCGCCGTCTCGCAGCTTGTACGGCGCGTACTGCATATAGATGGACATCACGTGCTTGCCTGCCGGAGCGAGCGACGAGTCCCACAGTGTGGGAATCGTGGCTTCGATGTACGGATGCGGGGAGAATTCTCCGTACTTCGAGGCATCAAAAGCGCGCTCCAGGTAATCAATCTCGGGCGAGATCTGGATTCTCCCCATCAGTGCGGATGCGTCGCCCTCAACGCCACGGAACTTGGGCAAACCGCTGAGAGCAAGGTTGATCTTGGCAACGGCGCCGTTCATCCGATAGTGCTGCAGCTTTTGTAGAAAACTGGGATTGAGGTGCTGCGGTTCGACCAGGCCAAGCAGCGTGCGCTTGGGGTCGGCGCTGGAGATGACAGCGCGAGTTTCGATCTCACCCCCGCCGCCAAGAATCACCCCGTTGGCGGCGCCGTCTTTAATCTTGATGCCGGTGACTTCGCACGATGTGCGAATCTCCGCCCCTGCTTCCTTCGCCGCCGCAGCCATTGCCGCCGTCAGCGCGCCGGCGCCGCCGAACACGTACTCAGAGGTCACCGCCGGATTGCTGTCGGCGGAGGCGCGCAACAGGTACGTCAGCGCCGACCCCGCCGACCACGGGCCGAGGAACGTTCCGAAGATTCCCTGCGCGGCAATCGTCCCGCGCAGCAACTCCGTTTCGAACCACTCGGCCGCCAGGTCCGCCATCGCCATCGGGCCCCAGCGCAGCAGCCGGTACAAATCTTTTTCGCCCAGGCCGCGAATCTTGCGGCCCGTCTTCAGCAGCTCCCACCAGTTGCCGGAGCCGACCGGATCGTCGAGATCGGGCGGCGTCAGCGCCAGAGCCCGTTCCATCACCTCGCCGATGCGTGCCAGCACCTTGGCGAACTCGGCATAGTTCGCCGCGTCTTTCTGCGAGAACTTCGCAATCTCGGGCTGCGATTTCGCCACATCACGAAAGAGCTTGAGCGGCGCGCCGTTCGGTGAAAGCGACAGTACTGAGACATCCGGCACGTAGGTCTTGAGCCCGTGCTTTGCCAGGTTCATGTCCGCGGCAATGTCAGACCGCATGGAACCGCTATGCGCCAGCTTCGAGCATCGGAAGCCAGGGTGGAACTCCTCGGTAATCGCACAGCCACCGACCACCGGTCGCCGTTCGAGTACCAGCGGCTTGAATCCGGCTTTGGCCAGACAAAACGCAGTGACCAGCCCGTTGTGCCCCGCTCCGAGAATGACGACGTCGCGCTTTCCGGCCATCGCTATTTCGTCCCCTTGGAGTGCTTCAGGATTTCCAGTGCCGCCAGCCGGCCGGGTGCGCCCATGATGCCGCCGCCAGGGTGCGTGGCCGAGCCGCACATCCACAAATTCTTGACCGGCGTCTTGTATTGCGCCCAACCGGGCACCGGACGCAGGAAGAAGAGTTGTTCCAGTGACAGTTCGCCCTGGAAGATGTTGCCCTCGGTCAATCCCCACTCGCGTTCGAGGTCGAGCGGCGTCACCACTTGGCGTCCCACAATGATGCTCTTCAAATTGGGCGCGAACTGCGCAATCGTATGGACTACGTTGTCGCCGAACGCTTCCTTCTTCTCGTCCCACGTGCCTTCTTTGAGCTTGTACGGCGCGTACTGCACGAAGCACGACATCACGTGCTTGCCCGGTGGCGCGACCGACGGGTCAGTCAGGCTGGGGATGACCATGTCAATGTACGGACGCCGCGAATAGTTGCCGTACTTGGCATCGTCGTAGGCGCGCTCCATGTGATCCACGCTGGGCGAAATCGAGATGGCGCCCCGCAGGTGATTGCCTTCGCCCGGCAGGCAGGTGAAATTGGGCAGCGCATCCAGCGCGAGATTGACCTTACCCGAAGACCCGCGATACTTGTAGCGCTTTACCTCGTCGCGAAATTCATCGCTCAGGTGTTTGGGCTCTAGCATCTTCAGGAACGTCAGATTGGGATCGACGCTCGACGAAATGACGGGCGCGTAATATTCATCGCCCGTCGTGGTCGCAACGCCCACAGCCCGTCCATCTTTCACCAGGATTTGCGCGATGGCCGTCTGCGTCTTGATCTCGACGCCTAACTCGCGCGCCGAATCGGCAATCGCGTTTGAGATGGCGCCGGTTCCGCCGCGTGCGAAGCCCCACGCGCGAAATGCTCCGTCGATCTCGCCCATGTAGTGATGCAGCAGCACGTAGGCAGTTCCGGGCGAGCGCACGCCGAGGAAAGTGCCGATGATTCCCGACGCCGACATCGTCGCCTTGAGAACGTCGGTCTCGAACCACTGGTCGAGAAAGTCGACGGCGCTCATGGTCATCAACTGCACCTGGTTGTACTTGTCCTCGCCGCTCAGGTCTTTGAAGCGGCGGCCCAGGAAGAGCAGTTTCAAGAGGTCTCGCGGATGCAACGTGGCCGGATCAGGCGGCACCATGCCCAGGATTGGCTTCACGAAGCGGCACATCTGCAGCATCGCCTTGCCGAACTCTTCATACGCTTCGGCATCGAAGCGCGAGTGCCGCCGGATCTCGCGCATGGTCTTGCCGTGATCGTTCACCCGCCACAGGTAATCGCCGTTCGGCATCGGAGTGAAGGTGCCGTCGAGGGGAAGGATTTCCAGTCCGTGACGCGGGAGATCGAGATCACGAATGATTTCCGGCCGCAGCAGCGAGACAACGTACGAGCAGACAGAAAACTTGAAGCCGGGAAAAATCTCTTCCGTTACCGCCGCGCCGCCGAGCACGTGGCGGCGCTCCAGCACCAGCACCTTGCGTCCGGCACGCGCCAGGTAGGCAGCGTTGACCAAGCCGTTGTGTCCGCCACCAATGACGATCGCGTCGTATTTTCCCAAGCTATTAGAAGCCATGAGGGTTGTGCAGAATGGAAAATTCTAACGGGTGGAACGGGATTTGTCTGTAGCGGAGCAGAAGACGCTATTCGCGGTTCGCTATTCGCCACTCGCTGTTGCTGCCAACAAGTAGCCGCAAAGGGCGAACAGCGAAGGGCGGAATTTTACCGCTCTACCGCCAGGCCCACGGCATTGCCTCCGCCCAGGCACAGTGCTGCAATCCCGCGATGCACGTCACGGCGCTGCATCTCGTAGAGCAGCGTTGTGAGAATGCGCGCGCCGCTTGCGCCGATGGGATGGCCGAGCGCCACTGCGCCGCCATTCACGTTGGCCTTTTTTGGGTCGAGGCCCAACTCACGCATCACGGCAATCGCTGCCACCGAGAACGCTTCGTTGATTTCGTACAGGTCCACGTCCTCATTCTTCCAGCCAGTCTTCTTCCACAACTGACGCACGGCCTCGACCGGCGCCATCATCACCCACTCCGGCGCAAGGCCGCTGGTGGACTGCGCCACGATACGCGCCATCGGCTTCAACCCAAGCTCTTTCGCCCTTGCCGCCGTCATCAGCACCACGGCGGCCGCCCCATCGTTCACTCCCGGAGCATTGCCCGCGGTCACGGTGCCATCCTTCTGGAAGGCCGGCTTCAGCGCGCGCAGCGCATCGGCGGTGGTGTCCTCGCGGGGACCTTCGTCTTTGGCGAACAGGGCCGGCGCCGCGCCTTTCTTCTTAGCCGGCAATTCCACCGGGACGATCTGATCTTTGAAGCGGCACTCGTTGATCGCGCTCAACGCCTTGCGGTGCGAGTTGAAGGCGTACTCATCCTGCTCTTCGCGAGTGATGTGATATTTCCCGGCAACGTTCTCGCCGGTGTTGCCCATGTGATAGTCGTTGTACACGTCCCACAGGCCGTCGTGCACCATCGAGTCCACGACTTTCTGATCGCCCAAGCGGAAGCCTCTGCGGGCGTTTTGCAGGAGGTAGGGAGCATTGGTCATGCTCTCCATACCGCCGGCCACCACTATCCCCGAGTTGCCGGTCTGGATCGCTTGCTGTCCGAGAGCGACGGATTTCAGTCCAGAACCACAGACTTTGTTGATGGTCATGGCGCTCACGCGATCGGAGAGGCCACCTTTGAGCGCGGCCTGCCGCGCGGGATTCTGCCCAAGCCCGGCCGAGACAACGTTGCCCATGATGCATTCATCCACGCTGGCGGGATCGATGCCGGCGCGCCGCACCGACTCGCGCACCACGATGGCGCCCAGTTGCGGCGCGCTCAGGTCCGACAGCGAGCCTTGAAACTTCCCAATCGGCGTACGTATCGCCGAAACGATTACGACTTCTTCCATGATGGCTGACCCCACTCAAAGATGAACCGCAGCGCACATTATAAGATGGACAGACGGTGCCTACGGACGCACAGACTGAGCGCAAATCTCGCCTGCTGGCGCCTTGGTGGCACACCGCTCTACTCGTTCTCCTGCTGCTGTTCGCTTCCGTGAATGGCTCGCGCGGCCGTCATCCGCTGGCCGTCCACGGCAAGCTCCCGCAATATCTGTGGGCCATGACGTGGGAGTGGTTCCTGCTCGGCCTGACCTGGCTCGGCGTTCGCAAGCGCATTTCTCTGCGCGAACTCATCGGTGGTCGCTGGGCGACACTGGAGGACTTCTTCCTCGACGTGGTCTACGCCGGAACATTCTGGTTCTGCGCGCTGATCGTGCTCGGCGCCGGCGCCAAGCTGATGCACCTCGATCAGGCCGGCAAGGTCGAGAGCATGCGCAGGCAATTAGGATTTCTGACGCCCGAAACGAACCCCGAACTCGCTGTCTGGTTCTGTGTGAGTACCACCGCCGGGTTTTGCGAGGAGATCATCTTCCGCGGATATCTGCAACGCCAGTTTGCCGCAATTGCGAATTCGATGCTCATTGGCGTGCTGCTCTCCGCCGTGATTTTTGGAGCGTCACACGGCTACGAAGGCGTCGCACGCATGGTTTTGATAGGAATTTTTGGATTATTGTTTGGGCTCCTCGCATGGTGGCGAAAAAGCCTTCGCGCGGGAATGATCGCTCACGCGTGGCACGACTCGTTGAGCGGTGCGGTTTTACGAATGATGAAATAGCCAGTGTTTATGCGGGTGTCGCGCACTCGCGCAAAGAAGTACCGGATCGCTTCATCGCGGCTTGCGAAAGTTTCCGGACGACAACGCGCCCTTATTCTCTCCACAGCGGTCGCGTCGCGCATTTTGACGCGCGTTTTTTGCTTGACTATTTTTTTTTTAGAATCTATACAACTAACAAATTGCGATGAAGTGAATGTCGCAATGTTCCATGACAAATGGAAGGGAGAATAGAAACCATGGCAACCAAAAAGAAGGCCGCGAAGAAGGCCGCGAAGAAAAAGAAGCACTAACGGCTTTCCAACCGAAATGAAGGGGACGCGCAAGCGTCCCTTTCACTTTTGTGCGCAAGTTTGTTTGCAGCTCAGTTGGGGAATGGCAGCAATGCCTGGTCCGCCGCCACTTCAGGCGCGACGGCGGAAGGAGTGGAGATCACCATCTCCTGCGCCGGACAGATGCTGTGATACGAACAGTTGCGGCAGGCCCGACCGGGTTTGGGCTCGAACTCACCGTCGGCAATTCTCCGGGCCACATCGATCACTTTACTTTCCGCGCTACGCAGTTGCTCCTCGGTACGGGAGGTCTCAGCCAGGGTGTTATCGCGCAAGTTGACGAAGACCAGCGAGGCGGCGTGCAGTTTCTCACTCTTGGCGGCCAGCGCATAAATGGACAGCTGCATACTCTTGTCCGCGTCCTCTTCCGTCTTGGCCGCGCCGGTCTTGTAGTCGATGATCCTCATCTGGCCATCCTCGGTGCGCTCCAGACGGTCGATCCTGCCTCTCACCTTCGTTCCGCCGATCACGACTGTAAACTGCTTTTCGTTCTCCAGAATCTCACCGCGGGGTTGGGCCAGCGGAGAACGCAGAAAGCGGACGAGCTGCTCGCGTCCATCCTGCTCGTAGCGCCGGCGCTGCTCGTCTTCCACGATGCTGGCTTTGCCGAACTCGTCAAGGAAGCAGGCGACCACCGTGGCCTCGTCCTGAGCTCGCCCGGCCTTCACTCCGTCGAAGTAAGCCTTGAGCGCCTGGTGCATGGCATTGCCGTACTGCAGCGCGGCGGAGGCGCGCTCAGGAATGTTCCAGTCGTATCTCAGCTTGTAAGCTAGCGGGCAGCGGTCGTAGTGATCGATCGCGCTGGCGCTCAATTTGGGAACGCCGTTGGTGGCCCGCGGCGGAAGCTGGACCCAGTGAGAGATATTCGGCAACGGCTCGGCAGAAGCGTGGATCGCCGGGATGACAGGCAGCGGCAGCAGAGTGTTTTGGACCGCGCCCCTCAGCGCGGTGGTGGCGCAGTCGACCAGCTCGCGCAGGTAGATGCTGGGAGGGGCCGGCTGTTTCTTGTCTTTGCCGGCTTTACCGGAGAGGTAGAGCTCGTCCTCCGCGCGTGTCATGGCAACGTAGAACAGGCGACGCTGTTCCTCGCCATGCGGCTTCTTGGCATCGTCATCGTCCGCAGCGGCGAAGTTGCGCAGCTCGCGTGGAAACTCAACCAATGGTTCGTGGTATTGGGCCGGCAGCGATGACGACTTAACCCGCAGCACGAAAACGTACGGGAACTCCAGCCCTTTCACCGAATGGATGGTCATCATCTGCACCGCGTTCTTCGGCTCTTCCCCGACGTCACGCGGCGCCAGCGCCTTCACCGGATCACTGTCCTCATTGTTTTCTGCCAGTACACCGCCCGCCTCGCAATACAGCTGCAGGTAGTCGAGAAACTCATGCAGGGACCCTTCCCCGGAAATTGCCTTGGGCTTATTGAGCCAGATGTCCGTAAACTCCGCGAGGCACTGCAGCGGCAGAGAGTCGGGCAGCTGAAACCAGCGTCGCGCAATCTTTAGGGCAGCGGTGACTTTTCCTCCGGCATCTGTGAGCTCGCGCCGCGCCTCGCGAATCGACCGGCGCAGCTCTGCGCTGTTGCCCACGTTCTCCAGGACTGCTTCGGGAACGGGATCGCGCCCGGCGAGAGCCATCTGGGCACGAAAGTCCTCGGGGTCAACCTCGAAGTGCGGAAGGGCGGCCGCGCGGATGATGGCCACGGGGTCGAATGCATCGAGAATGCGCAACACCGCCAAGGCGTCGCGTATCTCGGTTGTGTCGAGCAGGTTGACGCCCTTGACCTGCACGGGAATTTCGCGGCGCCACAGTTCCCGCAGTACCTCGTTGCGATGATTGTGCTGCGCGTACAGCACGGCAATGTCGTTCAGCTTCATGCCCGGCCGTTGCAGACGGAGGTTTTCGATCTTATCGGCGACAAACTCAGCTTCCTGCTGCTCGCCCTCCTGGTAAGCCACGCACTGCACCGGCGCGGCATGCTCCAGTTGCGGCTCGCGCTCCAGGCGGGCGCAGCTCAGCGGCTCGCGCGGCCATCCGCCGCCCGCGATCTCCCCGCTGCCGACCTCCGGGTTGCAACGAATGGCCTGGTACGCACAGCGCAGGATCGGTGGCGTGGAGCGCCGGTTCTCCGACATCGTGACGCGCTTGACACGATCGCTGCCAAACATCCTGAGGAACTGGTCGAAAGCTTCGCTGCTGGCACCACGGAAGCGGTAAATCCCCTGGTCGGGGTCGCCGACGGCGAAGACATTGGCCTCTTCCCCGCCCAGCAGCTCGGCCAGCCTGATCTGGGCGACATTGGAATCCTGGAATTCGTCAATCAGCACGAACCGTGCCCGTTTGCGTGCGCGCTCCAACACCGGGCCGCCGCGGTCCAGCACGTCCACCGCCTTCGTGATGATGTGCCCAAACGTCCCGAGGCCGTCGCGCCGCAGCATGGCCTCAATCTGGCGATACGCGCGCGCGATTTCGCGGCAGCGTCCAAGGACTTCTTCGTCCGGCATCGCTTCCGCCCTCTTCGATTTCACGACCCGCGGCATCGGAATTTCCCCTCGCATGACACGCGCCACGTAAGCGTCGTAGTCGTCGGGCGTGCGCAGCTCGTCCTGGCAGCGGCGAAAGAAATTCAGCAGGTCGTTCAAGAATTTACCCAGGTTGGCTGACTCGACAAAGTATTTCAGCTTCAGGTCGGTGATCCGGCGGCGCAGGTACACGTAGACATCTTGTTCATGCACCAGTTCGAACTTGACGCCGTTGATGTGCAGCAGGCCATGACAGTACGCGTGAAAGGTGTTGGCCTCGAGGCCGCTGGCCATCAGCCTGCTCGCCGCCTTCTGGGATGACAGATTGGGATACAGCAATTTCGCGACACGGCCAATCAGCTCGGCAGCGGCGTTGCGGGTGTAGGTAACGGCCAGGATCTCGTTGGGCTGCGCGTTCCCGCTATGAATAAGGTGGGCGATGCGGTGGGCCAGGACCGTGGTCTTGCCGGTTCCGGCACCGGCTACCACCAGAATCGGACCGCGTAAGTGCTCAATCGCCCGGCGTTGCTGCTCGGTGGGTTCGAATTTCCGCTGGCCGCTGCCCTGCACGTCGTTGGTCCTCTGCGATACGAAGAAAAAGCGAAGGCTAGATTATGCGCTTGCCCCGGCCGAATGGCAAGCCGCTCGGGGCCTACTTCTCCCCGCGATAAAGCCCAGCGATCCCGAAGGTGTACGGCGTCCACGATACATCGCGGAAGCCGGCGGCGCGCATGCGCTCCAGCATCTCTTCAGGCGGCGGAAAGCGCAGCACCGACGCTGGAAGATAGGCATACGGCCCACTCACTCCCGAAATCATGGTGCCGATGGCCGGCAGCACGCGCCGGAAGTACAGCCGGTAGACCTTGCCGATGATGCCCTTAGGTTCTCCAAAATCCAGAATGCCCACTTCCCCGCCGGGCGCGAGCACGCGATGGATCTCCGCCAGTCCGCGGTCGTAGTTGGCGAGGTTGCGAAATCCGAATGCCGATGTCACAAGCTGGAACTGGCCGGTCGCGAACGGGAGATTGAGCGCGTCCGCCTCGACCCAGCGAATGTTCCGGCCGGCAGACTTTTGTTCCGCCCGCACCAGCATGGCATGGGAAAAGTCGGCGCCGAAGATTTGCGTCGGCGCGCTTTCCCCGGGGTCCCCGATGAGTGCCGCTTTTGCACTCATTGGGGTGGTGAGCCGCCGGTATAGCGCGAACGTCATGTCGCCGGTGCCGCAGCATAAGTCGAGTACTTGCGCGCTGGGGCGGTGCAGCACCTCGTCGAAGACGCGTGCCGTGCGGTTCCACCACACGTGGTCCACGTTCATCGAGAGCACGTGGTTTAGCAGATCGTAGCGCGGCGCGATGGAGGTGAACATGTCGCGCACTGCATCGGCCGCCGCCGCTTCATCGCGCGCGCCCGGCGGCGCCGCGCCGATGATGCGCTCGTCTCGCAATTGTGCCAGTTTTTCGGGATTCGGCATTCGCTTTGAAAGGGCACGGCTTCAGCCGTGCCGTAAAAGTGCTACTTGGATCCCGGCTTTCGCCACCGAGGGAACTCGTACTTCCTCCAATCGAAAGCGAAGTCTCTCAGTGGCTAAAGCCGATGCGTGAGGTTGGTTCGCGGCACGGCTGAAGCCGGGCCCTTTCAAACAATCTTGTCGTCCTCCACTGAAGACACACGGCCAATGCGAATCTACACTCGCGCCCAGGCCAGGTTCTTCATCTCTTCGATCGCCTGCAGCACCACCCGCTGCGGCACGTCCTTCACTACCTCGACCTTACCCATGCTCGTCGCCAGCACAAAATGCGGCACGCCGCCGACGGTCTTCTTGTCGGCCAGCAATCGCTTCAGAACTTGCCCGCCCTGCGCCTTGAACCTCGGCAGCGGCCCATAGGCGAACACGGTTGAGATGATGCGCTGCGCGGTAAGCGAATCGGTCTTGTCGAGCGCATAGCCGATGAGCGCGGCCGCCACCATTCCCCAGCCAACCGCCTCGCCGTGCAGCAGCTTCCTGTAGCTGGTTTCCGTTTCCAGCGCGTGACCGACAGTGTGCCCGAAGTTCAGGATGCGGCGCTCCCCGCCCTCGCGCTCGTCAGCGCTTACCACCTCGGCCTTCACCCGAACACAATCGGCAATCAGTTTTTCCAGAAGCGCACGATCGCGACCGAGTAGCGCCTCGCGCTTCGACTCCATCATCTCGAAGATCGCGGGATTGCGAATGACACCGTACTTCATCGCCTCGAACAGCCCGGAGCGGTACTCGCGCTCGGGCAGCGTGGCCAGCACGTCGGGATCGGCCAGCACCGCCAGCGGCTGGTGAAACGTCCCCAGCAGGTTCTTGCCAGAGGCAAGGTTCACACCCGTCTTGCCACCGATCGCCGAATCCACCTGCGCCAGCAGGGTGGTGGGAATCTGCACCACGGGAACGCCGCGCATGAAGATGGAAGCGAGGAAGCCGCCGACGTCGCCCACCACGCCTCCGCCCAGCGCCACGATGACCGACTGCCGCTCTGCGCCGCGCTTCATCAGCCTGGACGCGAGCTTTTCCAGCTGCGCAAGTTCCTTGCTACGCTCGCCGTCGGGCATTTCCAGAATTTCCAGCTTGCGCCCGACGCGGATAAAACTCTTCTGCAGGCTCTTCCCCCACACCCTGCGAATTCGTGGCGAGGTGACAACAAAGACGCGTGATTCTGCGGGGATGATGTCGCGCAGCACAGTTCCGGCCGAGCGCAGCAGGCCGCGCTCAACCAGCACGTCGTACGACCGCGAAGGGGTCTGGACAGCGATGCGAGTCAAGCTCCTAGTGTAATCGATGGCACGGAACGAGGTCAGAGAGTAACCAGGCGATCGGCTTTGCGAAACGGCCGCATCAGTTGGGCATGAGAGGTTGTTTTGGATTTCGTGATCGCCACAGGTAATACACGCCGAATGCACAAAAAATAAGCGCGAATATCTCGTCTGCTTGGTTGCGAGGTTTCGCCAGAAGGTAGCCGCCGCAGAAAATCAGGGCACAAGCGAGTACAAGCCGAAAGACGTTGTACCACCTTTTCATATTGCTTCCTCTTGAAGTTGTCGGGTTCAATCATGCCACTGGTTGCCGAGACTCCAACCCTCGTTTGGTGACAGAACTTTTGCAGTTGACCGTTTGGCATCTTGCACCCCACTACACCGTCTCTCGCCCTCTTCCCGAGTGCTACCATGAACCCGTGAAGGCCCTTCCTTCAGAGACGGATTTCATCGTAGTAGGCGCGGGGATCGCCGGGCTGCGAGCCTCGGTGGAGCTTGCCTCCGCGGGCCGCGTGCTCTGCCTCGCCAAGCGCGAGGTGACGGAATCGAACACGCAGTATGCGCAGGGCGGCATCGCCGCGGCGCTCAGCGACGATGACGAGGTCAGCCTGCACCTGGAGGACACGCTCAAAGCCGGCGATGGCCTAGTCAACGAAGAGGCCGCGCGCATCCTGGTGGAAGAGGGTCCACCGCGCATTGAAGAGCTTATCGAGTGGGGCACCGAGTTCGATCGCGCTGGCACCAAGATCGCCTTCACCCGCGAAGGCGCGCACAGTCGCAACCGGGTGCTGCACGCCCACGGCGACTCCACGGGACGCGAAATCGGCCGCGCGCTCTACCTCAAAGCGGCGGCGCAGAAGAACATCACTTTCCACGAGTTCGAGTTCACCACCGACCTGCTGCTGCGCGGTGGCCGCGTGATGGGCATTCGCGTGCTCGACCAATCCGGGCAGCCGCGCGAAATCCACGCCAGCGCCGTGCTGCTGGCCACCGGCGGTCTCGGCCAGGTGTACAGCGACACCACCAATCCCGCGGTCGCCACCGGTGATGGCGTCGCGATGGCCTTTCGCGCCGGCGCTGAAATCAGCGACATGGAGTTTGTGCAGTTTCATCCCACCGCGCTGTTCCTGAAGAACGCCCCGCGTTTCCTGCTTTCGGAGGCGCTGCGCGGCGAGGGCGCTTACCTGCGCAACTTCGAGTTGAACCGCTTTATGCCGCGCTATCACGAGTTGGGAGAGCTGGCGCCCCGTGACGTGGTGGCGCGCGCCATCGCGCAAGAACTGGAGAAGGTGAAGCGTCCGGACGCCGCCGTGTATCTTGACCTGACACACCTCAACTCCGAGCGGGTGCGCAAACGCTTTCCTACCATCTACGCCACCTGCATGCAGTACAACATCGACATCGCGGACGAGCTGGTGCCGGTGCGCCCGGCAGCGCACTACTCGATGGGCGGCGTGCGCACCGACCGCGACGGGCGGACGTCCATCCCCGGCCTCTACGCCGCTGGGGAAGTTGCTTGCACCGGCGTCCATGGCGCCAACCGGCTGGCCAGCAATTCCTTGCTCGAAGGCCTGGTCTACGGCGCCCGGGCGGCGCAGAGCATGCACGAGCATCTGCGACCTTCGCACCGCAACGGGCCAGCAGCGCGGGCCCAAACCCCAGCGCAGAAAGATGACGGACAACCGGCGGAGAAGTTCATCAAGAAGGTGCAATCGTTGATGTGGCAGTACGTCGGCGTGGTACGCGACGGCAAGGGCCTGCGCCAGGTAATATCCGAGCTAAGCACCTTGCAGCCACCCAGCGGCGATCGCCGCGCCTGGGAAGCCGCCAACATCCTGCAAGCCGGGCTGCTGATCGCCCGCTCGGCGCTGGCCCGCGAGGAAAGCCGCGGCGCGCATTACCGCCTCGATTACCCTCTGAAGAACGACGCCAAGTTCCGCAAGCACTCCGTGGTGAGCGGCGGCAAGATCAGGTTTGAATAAACCGGCGGCGCATCGATATTGCTGTTCGAGTGCCATCCCCCGTTGCCACTGGTGAAATAGGCTCTCCATCCTATGGTCACCTCCGAATGGGCTGTCCTTCGACAGCTCCGCCACCGATCCTTAATTGAGCGGAAGGACGCAGAAGGGACCAGCTATTGCAGCTGCGCGTACTCCGCTTTAGCCTGTTTCCGCAGTGGTTGCGCTTTGGCCCGCTCACCTACGAGCCTCCCGACCCCTGCCTGAAGGGCCCGAAGCTCGGCCCGGCATGCAAGGTCAACTGAACGAACTTCGTCCCAAGGAGGGCAGGCCACTGCCCTCCTTTTCTGATGGTCTCGTCACGCGCGTGTGCCTTATCTCGGCGCTTCTTGACTCTGCACACAATGGGACTAAACTTTTGAGTTCTTCCCACGGCGATGCCGTTCTTGTCCAAGCTTGCATCGGTAGCTGCACTGCTCGCGCTGATGGTGCTCAGTGGAGCCAGTGCACCCTTGCGGGCAGGAGCGACAAAAACAACGCCGCAGCTTACGCTCTGGGCGTGGGAGCGTCCGGAAGACCTGAGATTTCTTAACTCTGACAATGTGGGAGTCGCCTACCTGGCCGGCTCGGTGTACCTGGAGCAGCAGCCGGTCGTGCGCCCTCGGCTGCAGCCGCTTCGCGTGGGCGAGCATACGCCGGTCACAGCCGTCGTCCGGCTTGAACCCACGAAGAATACCCCCGCGGTTTTCTCCGACGAATATCGCACCCGGCTGGTTGTGCAGATCGTGCGATTGTCCGCCGCTCCCCAGGTTTCTTCGCTGCAAATCGACCTTGACGCCACGCGTTCGCAACATGACTTTTACCGGGCACTAATCGGCGACGTGCGGGGACGCATGCTTGCCTCCATGCCGCTCTCCATCACCGCGCTCGGCTCGTGGTGCATGGGCGACGACTGGATGAAGGGCCTGCCCATTGCTGAGGCCGTGCCCATGCTGTTCCGCATGGGGCCGGACCGCGCGGAAATCATGCAATCGCTGGCCTTGGGCGAGGACTTTCGCGAGCCGCTGTGCCGCGGCAGCGTGGGCGTATCCACGGACGAGCCGTGGCCTGCGCCGCTGCCGGGCCGGCATGTGTATGTCTTTCATCCGCGGGCCTGGACTGCAGAGAGCTTCTCCGCTGTCCAACGGAGGGTACAGCCATGAAATCGATGTCGCGTCTCGCGCTGGGGCTCATGCTCCTTTGCGTGTTGCTGGTTCCTCGCAACATCTTTTCGTCCGGCAGTTGGGTTGAGGCGACATTCGTTCTGAAACACCAGCCCGACGCGCCGATGAAAGCGTTCGATGGAGGCAGGCTCGGCATCCTGTGGCCCAAGTTCGACCGGCGCTACCTGGTCATTGCCTATCGCTACCTGGAGCAGAAGCCGCTAACTGCACAGGAACGGCACAGCCTAGGGGATGATGCCGCGCCCCAAGTCCTTCCACTTAACGTGCCCTACGACGCCGACCCTCCGCTTACCGCCTGGCTGAAGACGCGCAGCCACGTGCTGGGGCTGCAAGAGGTGCAGAAGATCGACACCCGGCGCTACCGGATTAACGGCTTCGCGGAGTATCCCAATTGTGGCGACAATGCCTTTACCAACGCCTCCGCCACAGCCACGAACCGGGCACAGACGTTTGGCATCGCCTCGGCGGCTATCAAGGAGTGGGTCGCCGGTCAGGACGCGGTCTTCCAAAACTGCGCTGCGGGCCTTCGATATTACGGCCCGGACGAGAAGCGGCCGCCCGCAAGCCTGTACCTGCCTCCTCCAGCGACTTTGGACAATGCGCTGCTCAAGTTCGACCGGCAATACCAGGTGGCGGCGGCCAACTTCTACGCTGGCAACGTGGACACGGCGGCCAGCAATTTTGAGCAAATCGCGGGCGAGCCGGATTCCCCATGGCACAAGCTGGCGCCGTACCTGGTGGCGCGCTGCTATATCCGCAAGGCGACGCTCGGGGTCAAGGACGAGAACACTTTCTTGCCAGAGCCGATGCAGGCGGCTGAGCAGCGTCTGCAGGCCATACTGGCCGACAAGTCCATGGCCAACATGCATCCGGCAGCTCAGAGTCTCCTGAACTACGTGGAGGCGAGGCTGCACCCCGAGCAGAGGCTGCACGCCATTGCTCAGACCCTTGCGTCCGGCGCGGGGCAAAACTTCGACCGCGATCTTTTCGATTACACCTTTCTGCTCGATCACCTGTTATGGAACGCGGAACTGAAGCAGGCAATGGAAGCCCATCCCGGAGAAGCTGTCGACACTTCGAAGTTGAGAGAAGACTTGCCGGTGAATCAATGGCGAGCAGACGCCAACAAGTCTCACAGCTTCGATGATCTGACCGACTGGGTGCTCGCGTTTCAGCTCGACGACGCGCAGACGAGGCAGTACCGCTTCGAGCGCTGGCAAGCAACAAAATCCACGCCGTGGCTGCTGAGCGCGCTGGTGGCAACGCGCGCCGGCGACCCGCATGCCGCCGAGGTGGAGCGAGCGGCGGCCACTATAGGTGCCGATTCTCCCGCGTACGATACGGCGCTTTATCACCGAGTACGTCTGTTGCAGCAGCAAGACAAGAACGACCAGGCGCGCAAGCTGCTGGACGCGAACTGGGCACGCATCGAAAAGGACTCGTTCTCGAACCGCAACACATTTCTCGCGCAGCGTTTTGCCGTGGCCACCAGCTTCCAGGAGTTTCTGCGTTTTGCGCCGCGCACGCTGTTGCAGATTGATTACGGCGATTACTACTGTCTGCACGGAAGGTGTAGGACCTACAGCGGGGCGCAAGTCGAGCCGCCGCAAGAACTGGACTTGGATTCGGTGGGAATCTTTAACCAGGTCCTGCCGCTGTCCATGCTGGTGCAGGCCGCCAACGGGGCAACGCTGCCCACGAGTCTGCGCGACCAACTGGCCGTGCGGACCTGGTTGCGTGCTGCAATTCTCGACGATACCGCCGCAGCCCGCGAACTGGAACCGCACCTGCTGGCGAAGTTTCCCCAGGTGCGCAGCTATATCGAGCAATATGACCGCGCCGATTCGGCGCAGGCGCGGCGTTTCGCCCTGGTCTTCATGGTGATGCGCTTCCCCGGCATGGAGGCCTTCGTGAACGCGATGGGAATGGGCGAGGCGATCAGCAAGGGGACCAGCAACGCGATCTCGTCGGGTAGCTGGTGGTGCTATGACGTCGGCGCCGACCAGCAGCACAGCTCTTATCAAAGCGTACTGTGGTCTGACGCATCGGGAACGCAGTCGAAAGCCGGGGTCGCGCTTCCCCCAGCGCCTTTATGGTTGGCGCCGGCGGAAAAGGAGCGCGGCGAGCGGGAGTGGCGCAAGCTGTCGCAGATTGGCGCAGCACCCATGTACTTCGCTCCGACGGTGCTGGACTGGGCTAAGGCGCATCCCGACGATCCACGCGTGCCCGAGGCTCTGCATTATTTCGTGCGTGCTACACGGTATGGTTGCGTTGACAAGTCGATCGGCCCCTACAGCCGGGAAGCATTCAATCTGCTGCACCGGAAGTATCCCAAGTCGGAGTGGACGAAGAAGACGCCCTACTGGTTCGGCTGAGGCGCTTGTATCCGTTTACGAGTTACCTGCGCACTCAATGGTGAGTGCCGGCGTGCTGAACGCTGACCGCCGTCTTTCGCACTCCTTCTGTTATCTTGGACAATCGTTCTTAAGGAGTGGCATGGCGGTTCTCGAAACTACGGCGGTTGAGCATCCCCGGCCCAGCAAGATGTACCGCTGGCTGGTGCTGATCTTCGTCAGCCTGGCGATGTTCGGCAATTACTACATTTACGACAGCATCAATCCGCTGGAACGGATTTTCCTCGAGCAACTGAAATATTCGGCCTCCATGTTCGGGTGGCTCAATGCCATTTACAGCTTGACCGCCCTGGCTACGCTGCTGATCGGCGGCATTCTGGTTGATAAGTTCGGCATCAGGAAGTCCCTGCTGCTGTTCTCGACACTGATTGTGCTCGGGGCCCTCCTCACTGCGCTCAAGGGCAATTTTTACATGATGGTTGCCGGCCGGGGGCTGGTAGGACTGGGCGCGGAGTCGCAGATCGTGGCCGTCACCACGGCCTTGGCGCGCTGGTTTAAGGGCAAGGAACTGAGTTTCGCCTTCGGCATTAACCTGACCATCGCCCGGATGGCCTCAATCGCCGCCGACAACTCTCCCACCTGGGCAAAGTTCGCCTTCTTCCCCAACGGCGTCACGGAGCAGCCGAGCTGGCACCGCCCGCTGGTGCTCGCGGTTGTGGTAGGATCGACGGCCGTCATCGGTGCGTTGGTCTACTGGGCACTGGAAAGCTACGCCGAGACTCGCTACTCGCTGGGCAAGTCGGGCGAGCCGGACAAACTCTCATTCCGCGAGGGTTTGAAGTTTAACCCCTCGTACTGGTACGTGGTCGCCCTGTGCTTCACGTTTTACTCCGGCATCTTCCCCTTCCGCACCTTCGCCATCGACTTGTTCACCAGCAAGTATCTTTCGCAGATGGGAGCGTCCATCAGTTCGACGGCAGCTTTCGCAACGGCCCAGCAGCATGCCGGCTCGCTGAACAGCTTGCTGCCATTTTCGGCCATGATCGCCACGCCCCTGTTCGGGTTGCTCGCCGATAAGATTGGCAAGCGCGCCACCCTGATGGTCGCAGGCTCGTTCCTGATGATGCCGGTGTATCTGATGATTGCCTACAGCAACGTATCCCTGCTCGTGCCGGTCTCGCTGATGGGCATTGCCTTCTCGCTGATCCCAGCCGTAATGTGGCCGTCGGTGGCGTACATCGTGAATGAACATCGGCTCGGCACGGCCTACGCGCTGATGAGCCTGCTGCAGCAGATCGGCTTCTTCATCTTTAACCTCGCGATCGGAAAGGCCAACGACTTCAGCCACGCCGGGCCCGATAACTTCCACGGGTATGCCCTGGGCATGTGGATCTTCTCGATCCTCGGATTCTTGGCGTTGTTGTTCGCGATCCTGTTGCGGCAGCGCGAAACTGGCCCTAACGGCCACGGTCTGGAGACGATAACGACCCATTCGCAGCCGTAATGTTTACGGCAACCAGGAGCCGGAGTGGCGGCGATTTCTCAGAAATCGTATCTCCTTCGGCGAACAGGTAAGAACGAACTCTTTTCACCGCTTAAGGCCCTGTTCCGGCCACTTGCCAACGCCCGTCGCTTGACGCGCCCTTCGCTCACCCTCCTATAATGCAATCAGTAGATAGAATTGGTGTCGTCGGGCCCCTGACCGGTTCACTTTGGATCTCTTTGAGGGAACCATGTCAAACGCCGCTGCCACCGTCAACGACCGCTCCCTTGACATTGCCCACGACTTAATCGAGGACATCACCGCTGGGTATCCTCGCGACGATCTCGCCATCCGCTTCTGGGATGGTCCGAGCTGGGGCAATACCAGGGACCCGCGCTTCACCTTCGTGCTCAGGCATCCTGCCGCCCTGCGCCGCATGTTGTCCGGCGCCAACGAATTGACCCTCGGAGAAGCCTTCATCTATGACGACTTCGACGTCGAGGGTGATTTGGAAGCCGCCTTTGAGTTCGCCGAGTATCTCTGGCGCACGAGGTGGAACTCAGCAAGAAGCTGCATCTCGCGGCCCTGCTGCTGAAGCTTCCCGCGCGCGCTCCGCACAACGGAGATGCGGCGCCGCGATTGGAAGGTCCGCTGCACTCCAGGCGGCGCGACCGCGACGCCGTTACCTATCACTACAATCAGTCCAACGACTTCTATTCGCTATGGCTCGACCGGCGGATGCTGTACTCGTGCGCGTACTTCCAAACGGGTGACGAAGACATCGACACGGCCCAAGAGCAGAAACTCGACTACATCTGCCGCAAACTGCGGTTACAACCGGGCGAGCGGCTGCTCGATGTGGGTTGCGGCTGGGGCGGTTTGATTCTGTACACCGCGCAAAAGTTCGGTGTCCAGGCACGCGGCATTACCCTCAGCGAGCCACAGGCGGAACTGGCGCGCGCCCGTATCCGCGAAGCCGGCCTGGAGAACCGCTGCGAAGTGGAGGTCCGTGACTATCGCGATCTGCCTGCCATTGCAGCCTATGACAAGATCGTCAGCGTAGGCATGTTCGAACACGTCGGCGAGCAGCATCTCCCGACATATTTTCGGCAGGCATGGAGCCTGCTGCGGGCCGGAGGAGTTTTTCTCAACCACGGTATCGCGGCGTCCGCCACCTTCAAACGCAAAGGCCCTTCCTTCCTGGATAAATACGTTTTCCCGGATGCAGGTCTGGTGCCGCTGGGAACCACTGTGAGCATCGCCGAAGCCTGCGGCTTCGAGGTGCGGGATGTCGAGAGTTTGCGGGAGCACTATGCCCGCACCTTGCGGCTTTGGGCGCGGCGGCTGGAATCCCATTACGAACAGGCGCGTCGCCTGACCAATGACACCATCTGCCGCATCTGGCGGCTCTACCTGGCAGGTTGCGCCCGTGGGTTCGCGCGCGACAGAGTCAACATCTACCAGGTGCTCTGTAGCAAGCCTGAGCACGGAGACGCTCATCTGCCGCTCACTAGAGCGGATTGGTATGTGTAAAACAGCGGCTACTAGCAATTACTAAAAGGAAGGGAGCGGACAGTCACAGGCTCTGGTGACCGCGCTCACCGCGTTGACCGCGGCTTTCGGTTCATATTAATTTGCATTGCAGAGGAGCCGAATCAAGTCCACAGCAACGGATCTTTACCTGCTCTTGTCCCAGAGGGTACCTAACCCTCGTTTGCGGCAGGGCCAGCCTCGGGACAACAGCGAATCGGGGAGTGGGAGGCAATCATGAGTTCATTCGAAGACAAAGTACGCGAGGTAAGCGAGGGGTTTGCGAGCCCGCGATTCAGGGGCATTGTTCGTCTGTACTCACCTCGTCAAGTGGTGGAACAGAGAGGCACCATCGCCGCCGACTACCCGGTGGCGCGCGCCGCCGCCGAGGGCTTTTATGCCCGGCTCAGAGAGCTGTTTTCTGCCGGCAAGTCGATCACGACCTTCGGGCCGTACTCACCCGGACAGGCCGTGACCATCAAGCGACTTGGCATTGAAGGCATCTACCTGGGCGGTTGGGCGACTTCCGCCAAGGGAAGCATCACTGAGGACCCGGGCGCTGACCTCGCCAGTTACCCGCTCAGCCAGGTGCCGGATGAAGCGGCGGCGATCGTGCGGGCCCTGCTCACTGCCGATAAGAACCAGGCGTTTTTCCGTTCCCGCATGAAGCCGGAACAGCAGGCGGCCACCCCCGAAGTCGATTACCGGCCGTTCATTATCGCGGATGCCGATACCGGCCACGGAGGCGATGCTCACGTCCGGAACCTGATCCGCCGGTTCGTGGAAGTCGGCGTGCCCGGTTACCACATCGAGGACCAGAAGCCGGGCGTAAAGAAGTGCGGTCACCAGGGCGGCAAGGTCCTGGTGTCGGAGAACGAACAGATCCAGCGCCTCAATGCGGTGCGGTTCCAACTCGACGTTATGAAGGTGCCGGGAATCATCGTGGCGCGCACCGACGCCGAAGCGGCCAACCTGCTGGACGGATGTGCGGACGAGCGCGACCAGCCCTTCATCCTGGGCGTCACCAACCTCGAGCTGCCGAGCTATAAAGCAGTCTTCCTCGCTCTCCAGAGAAAGTTCCATGAAGCCGGCGTCGATGAGGTGAGGGGCCATATGATGTTCGCCATGTCGGACGCCGAGTATGCCAGCGCCACGGCATGGCTCAAAACCACCGGACTGCTGCCCCTGATTGAGGAAAACGCCAAGGCCTACAAGAAGAGCCCCGATGGGCTTGTGGATGGCATGCTCGACAAGGTCATCCCGCTCTTCCTGAATGAATGGCAGGAAGCGGCCGACCTTATGACCTACCGGCAGGCGGTTGCCGATGTCATGAGGTTCCGCATCAGCGAAGGTGAGGCCCTTGCCATGAGCGTTGAGGAATGGCTGGCCTTCTCCAAGCGTGCGTCGTGGTATGCCGCCCGCGAGAAAGCGAGCTCGATGGGAATCAAGGTGGCCTGGGACTGCGAGCTGGCCAAGACGCCCGAGGGCTACCACCAGGTGCAGGGAGGCCTGGAGTACGCCATCGCCAAGTCTTTAGCTGCCGCGCCGTTCGCGGACATTCTGTGGATGGAAACCGCCACCGCCAATCTTGAGGAGGCCAAAGCCTTCGCGGACGCCATTCACGCCGAATTCCCCGACAAGATGCTCGCCTACAACCTGTCACCTTCGTTCAGTTGGGACACCACCGGCATGACCGATGAGCAGATGAAGCACTTCCCCGAAGAACTGGGCAAGCTGGGGTTCACCTTCAACTTCATTACCTACGGCGGGCACCAGATCGATGGCCTCGCCGCCGAGGATTTCGCTACGGCGCTGCGGCAGGACGGGATGTTGTCGCTGGCCCGTTTGCAGCGGAAGTTCAGGCTGCTGGAATCGCCCTACCGGACGCCGCAAACCCTGGTTGGTGGTCCGCGTCTGGATGCCGCTCTGATGGCATCCTCTGGGCGCACCGCCACCACCACAGCCATGGGCAAGGGATCGACCCAGCACCAGCACCTCGTACAGACCGAACTTCCTCCCAAGGTCCTGGAGGATTGGTTGCAAATCTGGGCTGAGCAAAACGGTTTACCGCCCGTGTTCCGCGCGCAGTTGCGCCCCGTCGCCGCCGGTTCCGACTTCCTGGAACTCAGCTTGTGGAACGATTCGACCGACCGGGTAGGCAACATCATCTTCGCTGACGTTCACGATCGATACGGCCATAAACTGCTTTCGGTCCGTGATATGAACACCTTCAATCCTTCCCTGCGTAAGAAGCGGCTGATGACGCTGGCACACCTCTTCTTGATCCACCGCTACAAGGCGGGATTGGTGCATTACCTGAGTCCGACCGAGGACAACCAGCACCAGGCCCTCAAGATGCAGAGATTGGGGGTCTTCAGCAATGTCAACACCGAGGCCGGACTCATCATTGTCGCCAGCGTCAACCCGGTCCGCATCGGTGAGTTGCTCAACCCGGACCAGGTCGTCTTGCGCAAATTGATAAGCAAGCAAGACTGAGGAGCAGCCGGGGACCTCGGCAGATTCGGGCCGTGGCACGTTCCCTGGTAAGGCGAGAGACAGGCAAGACGAGGCGGCGTTTCCTCCAAGAGCAGTACTCAGGCACGGGTTCGCTCCTTCCCGTGCCTGTTTTTTTGTATCGCTCACGCGCGTTGTCGCTCTGTGACACTTTTTGACGCGGTGCCATGCTTACCTGTGCGGTCAGCCGCCTTGTTTGCCTCCTCGTGGTGTATCTTGCCAATCAAGCGCGTCTCGGTGCCACACAGGACGACGACCCGCTCCAGGAGCCGAACATGACGAACTCGCGCAGACAGTTCTTGACTCGCGCACCTCTTGCCCTGCTGGGAGCGGCCGTCGCCTCTTACGGCCAAGACCAGAAGCCTGCTGAGCCGCCGCCGGGCGCACCTCCCACATTTGGTACCGCGCCTGCCGTTGGACCGGAAGTATCTCCTGCGACCTTTGCCCAGGCTGAAAAGCTGGTGGAGGTCGAATTGAGCGCCCAGGACCTCGCCGCCGCGGCCGGCAACTGGCGTAGCGCCATGGCTCCGCTTTACGAGCGAAGGGTCGGGCCGCACAGAGTGGCCTTGGAGGCAACGCTTGCCCCGGCAACCGTCTGGCATCCGTTTTTGCCCGGCGAGAGTTCCGGTCCGGCTACCAATCGTTTCGTGAGAAGCAAGCTGAGTTCTGCTTCCCTGCCGGCGAACGAGGAAGATATTGCTTTCGCGCCCGTCACCCAGTTGTCGGTATGGATCCAGCAACGGAAGCTCAGTTCGGAGCGGCTCACCCAGCTTTACCTCGCACGACTGCAGAAGTTCAATCCCCAGTTGCGTTGCGTTATCACGTTGACCAGCGAACTGGCGCTGGCACAGGCCAGAAAGGCCGACCAGGAAATCGCGGCAGGAAAGTATCGCGGGCCGCTGCACGGAATTCCGTGGGGCGCCAAGGACCTCCTGGATACGGCGGGAATTCCCACGACGTACGGCGCTGAGCCTTTCCGGAACCGCATCCCGACAACCGACGCAGTGGTCGTTAAACGTCTCAACGATGCGGGCGCGGTGCTGGTCGCCAAGTTGAGTTTGGGCGCACTCGCGCTCAACGATATCTGGTTCGGCGGCCAGACCGTGAACCCATGGTTGCCGGAGGAAGGATCGTCGGGTTCGAGCGCTGGTCCAGGTGCGGCGACCGCCGCGGGACTCGTCGGGTTTGCCATGGGAAGCGAAACCGGCGGCAGCATCGTAAGCCCGTCCATGCGCTGTGGAGTTACCGGACTGCGACCTACTTTTGGCCGGGTTGCGCGCACCGGAGCCATGACGCTCTGCTGGTCGCTGGACAAACTGGGTCCGATGACTCGCAGCGTGGAGGACACCATGCTGGTCCTCTACAGCATCTCCGGGCCCGACGCGGGCGACGTGTCGAGTGTGCCCAGCAAGCTGGACTTCGACGCCGAGGCGAACGTACAAGGCCTGCGCGTCGGTTACTTCCCGGCGTGGATGAAGGACAACCCGGCGACCGACGTAGACCGCGCGGCGTTGCAGGCGGTGAAGAAGGTCGGCATGGTTCCTGTCGAAGTATCGATTCCCGAGTGGCCTTATGATTCGCTCGACCTCATACTCTTCGCCGAAGCCGCCGCCGCCTTCGAAGAGCTGACCCTGAGCGGCGGACTCGACCAGATGAAGATGCAGGTGCCTGATGCGTGGCCCAACACGTTTCGTCAGTCGCGATTCCTTTCGGCTGTCGATTTCGTTCAGGCAGATCGCTTGCGACGCAAGGTAGCCCTCGAGATGGTCCGGGTCTTTTCCCAGGTTGACCTGTTGCTGGTGCCCTCGCTGCGCGACGAGATGCTCACGCTGACCAACTTCACCGGACATCCTTCGCTCACGCTGCGTGCCGGCTTCGTCGAGGTGTCGGACGCGCGCAGCGATTGGGCGCCCGACCCTGCGCATCCGCTGCCCAAGTTCGCGCCGCCGCGCCGCGTGCCGCACGGCGTCACGCTGATCGGCCAGCTCTTTGAGGAGGGAACCCTGGGACGCGCCGGGCTTGCGCTGGAGCGTACCTTCGGCGTGGCCGGAGAACGGCCGCCCGGATTCTGAGCGGGCCGGTAATCCCGCTCCTCTCGCTGTGGAGGAGAGTCAACAGCGTGAAAGACTCCCGTGCTAAGTGAAGCCTCCTCCGGGATTGTGGCGCATCGACCCTGGAGCGAAACTGGCTGGCCGTGTTCAAATATGAGTTAGCTGATCTTCGCATTTGACCGAGATTGGAAATCCCGCCTATGCGCGTTGCACTTCTCACCACGTTCGCAGCCAGCAGGAAAGAGCCGCTCGAGACATGATGGATCGTGTGTACCAGGGCTTCCTCGACTCGGGACTGCCTGAACCGTTTATCCGTTTCAACTTCGGTGATGGCTTAATCGGGGGCGGGGTCTCCAGCGTCGGCCGCGTGCTGAAACGTCACCCTGAGCTCGCGCGATTTGTCACCGAGGCTGCGCCGATGCCTGGAATTGCGGGCGCGCGGCGAATCTCGAACGGGCCGGTATCGCCGGGCGCGGGCCAGGTGGTGCCGTACGTCACGTTGCAAGCCATCGCCGCCGGCGTTCCCAGGTCGTTTCCGTTCCACAGCGTCGCCATCCATTTTCATTCTCCGGAGTTCGGAGAGGTGATGCCCACACCGACGCATGCGGCTGAGATGATGTCGGGAGTTCTCCTGACCGACAGTTGGTGGGTGAATGGGCGCAACCGTTCCCTTTCGGCGTGCATGGTGGTTGAGGTGCAGCCCGGCGATAAAAAGCTACCCTCGCCGTCAGGGCCGGTGGCTAAGGTGTTCGCGGCTTGTGGCAAGGCCAAGAAAACCGTGCAAGCGCCGCTGGCTGGAGAACTTGGACCAGGGCCTGTGCCTGCGGTTCGCCTCCCTACAGGAACGAACATCGCGAGCGCCAATCCTGAACTCGCCGTAGCTGTGAAAGCGATCGCGGTGAAATACCGCGACCGCCTGCCGGAGATAGTAAAGCAGGTTGGCCTGCCGCACGATCTGCCGGATCCATCTGAGATGAGGCGGTTTGCGCTGGGCGTCACCGCGGGACCGAAGAAACCTGCCCTGGAGCGCGTCTTCAAGCCTATGGGCTACACCTGTCAAGGCGGAACCGGGGCCTCCACCGGGACCTTCAATCTGCGGCGGAGGACTGCGACGAACTTGACGCTGCAGTTGACCCTGGACTGCGGCACGTGGAGCCATAGCCTTCTGGCTATGTTTCGGGTTTGGGGACTAGGATTCAAGGCCACACTTTTTCTGCCGCCTACGGCGAAGGCGGTCTTCGGGGCGCAGTACCCCATCGGCGATGCCGAACAGTGGCAGAAGATCGTGGAGAACCTGGGAACCCTGGTGGCGGAGTTGGAACGCACCTTGGTCCCCGAGATCGAAGCGGTGACCGGCGCCTCGCCGGAGTGGTACAAGCCAGAAAGCTGATCGGGCACACCCGGCCGCAGTCTTTTTCTGAGTCGCGTGAAAGTGCCATGCGGGGTTGTCCCTGGACGTTGTCGGGGATGCCTAGTAGATCGCAGAAAAAGAATGGCTCCTCAGGTAGGACGCTTCTAGTTGGACACCCCAATTTTCGCAGTGCTGATACTAAAACGGAAGTTCTGCAATATCAAGCAGAATGCCAGTTCTCCCATCGTTACTGAGATTTTCGAATGGTCGGTTTTTATTAGAGAAGGGGCGAAAACATTAGAAAAGGCATTAGCGAACCAACTGATGCGGGATTGCTGTCGGCTGTGGCATATCGCGTAATCCGATACCACTGACAAATGAGCGGAGGCATGTCATGGCCAAGGTCAAACAACTCACGATTTCTCTTGAAAATCAACCCGGCAGACTGGCGGCTGTGGCGCAAGCTCTTGCCGACGCCAGAGTGAACATCTTGGCTTTTCTGGCGAGCACAGCGGGGCAGCAAGGTTCAGTGCAGGTGGTCGTCGATAACATCCAGAGGGCCAGGAAGGCCCTGGAAGGAGCGAAATTCCCTTTCGCTGAGGGAATGCTGGAACAGGTAGAGCTTCCCAATAAACCGGGAGCCCTGGCAGATTTTGCTGCCATATTGGCGAAAAGAGGCATGAATATCGACGCTGCCTGTGGCTCGGCGGCCAAAGGAGCGAAGAAGTCGGTGCTCTATTTTGCGACGTCAAAGCGTGACGCTCAAGCTGTTGCCGACGAAACCATCGGGATCGTGTGACAGGCAGGCGCTGGCATAGTTGAGCGGAGACCGGCCCCTTGCAGCGCAAGGGATGGAATCGGTCTCGTTTGAGCAGACGTAGGCCAAGCTGGGGCGACCGAGCGGACCGCATGCTCGGACCGTTAGTTCGTGCGGCAGCACAAAGATCGTCTTCCTCGGCTCCGGATCGTTGAGCATTTGCCACAGGAAGGTTCTGTCCGTTCCCGAATTATTGAAGAACTGGGAGCTTAAACGAACACGACTGTCTTGTTCTTGTAGACCAGGATGCGGTTTTCCAGATGCCAGCGCACAGCACGCGAGAGCACGAGTTTCTCCAGGTCGCGGCCTTTGAACAACATGTCCTCGACCGTGTCGCGATGGGAGACGCGCACTACATCCTGCTCGATGATTGGTCCATCATCCAGGGTAGCGGTGACGTAGTGGCTGGTCACCCCAATCAGCTTTACCCCGCGCTCGAAGGCTTGATGATAGGGCTTCGCCCCGACGAAAGCGGGAAGAAACGAATGGTGGATATTGATCATGCGCAACAGGTATTGGGCGACGAATTCCGGACTCAGGATCTGCATGTAACGAGCGAGCACGATGAGGTCCACATTCTGCCCGAGCAGTTCAAGCATTTCCCGCTCGGACTCACGCTTGTCTTTGGGGCGGGTCAGCAGATGAAACGGGACGTGATGAAAGTCGGCTAGCGGCTTCGCGGTCGGATGATTGCTGATGATCACGACGATCTCACAGGCCAGTTCGCCGGTGCTGTGCCGGTACAGCAGGTCGGCCAGACAATGACAATAGGAGGAAACCAGGATGGCTACCTTCGGACGGTAGTCCGTCAATGCAAGGTGGTAATTGATCTGGAAACGTTCGGCCAGCGGCTCGAAATGGTGTTCGAACTCGGAAATTGGAATATCAAACTCGTCCAGATCCCACTCCAGCCTTGATAGAAACAAGTCGCGGTCACTATCCAGGTGGTCATCACTGTGCAGGAGGCTGCCGTTGTGTGCCGTCAGGAACTGGGCGATTGCCGTCACCGCACCTTTGCGTGCGAGGCGCATTGGCGTGCTCAGCAGCAGGACGGCGGTGTGTTTCATTTTCCCGCTTATGATACTGCGCGGGATTGGCAAGGGCCAAAACTCGGTAGTTTCAGCGCCAAGGCTGCACTGGCCGCCTTCCCGATGAAACGAACTTGTAGGAAGAAAATCTGAGCCGTGTTCTGGGCGAGTGGTCGGCGCTCGGAGATAATCCCGCCGCCTGCAGCTTGGAACAAAACAAGCATCGGCGGGCGTGGCCCCAATTTCACTTTCGCCGGTTGATGAACGAGAATTGCGCTGGTCAAAAGGGGTCGCCCGCGTGAATGACCTGGAGGCGGACGGCAAGGCAGGCTTCCAGGCGCAAACACTCCTCGTGCGCTTTGATGAAGGACGTCAGCACGGCAGAGTGGTCGCTGCCGCCTGCGCGCCGGGCCTGGATGGTGCCGTACAACCGTACCGATCGCTGATAGCGACCGAATGGCGACCTGCTACTTGCGTCATTGACGGCAAGCGGCGGCTAAGTGCCTCGCCCTGCCGCTCCTGGGTCACGGGAAGAGGCACATCACCACGAAGACGATGCGGGGGCAGGCTGACACATGTGCCGAGGGTCTGCTTGGTACATCATCAGGTGGATTTGCGTTCGGCCTAATCCGAGTTCTTTTGCTCGTTACTGGCACTCCTCATCCGTCAGCATCTCATTCTCAGTGGTTCGTGAATAAACTTAGAAAATGATCTCGTCCGCAGATTTGACGCTGACCGTGTGATCTCCGGCACCAAAACCATCGAGCACGAAGTTGTGGTGGGCAATGATATTTGCGGCGGTCAACACTTCGTTGTCTCTCGTAAAGTGGGCATCACCAGCGAGCGTAACGTCGTAACCTACGCTCGTCGCACGTCGGCACGTAGTGTCCACACAGTACTCGGTCATGCCTCCCACAATGATGAGGTGGGTAATCCCCCTTTTCTCAAGTTCTCGTTGAAGCGTCGTTCCGAAGAACGAGTCCGATTCTCGCTTCCGGATGACGGGTTCGCCATCGGCTGGCTTGAGCAGTGGGTAAATTTCCCAGCCTTTTGTATGGGTCTCCAGCAGATGCCCTTTTGAGCCGTCATGCTGAATGTGGATCACGGGAATTGTCGAAGCGCGTGCTTTCGCTAGGAGGGTTCTGATTCTGGGCAGAACACTCCTCTGCACTTCGTCGGGCATTAGTTTCACCAGCCCGACTTGAGCATCAACAATCAACAATGCCGTCCGAGTCCGGGACGGAAGATGTTCTTCAATACTGGTCATCGACAAAATTGTAAATCGTGATCGCTTGCAGCCCATCAATCGGCCACGGCCACAAACCGATTGATCTGCGTGTCCTTAAGCTGCACGACCTGATACCCCTCGCATGCCAGTTGCAAACCAGCGGCCTCAATTCAGCGGCGAAAACTTCCGTGACTGCAACTCCCGCCAGACCAGCACCGCGAGTGAAGCGAGTCGTGAATGGTCGCCTTCAGCTTCGGACTGGGCTGAATTGGCTCACCTCGGAGCCGGATGGCCGCAATCAGGGAAGCAGCGATGAGCAGAGCACCACCACGTTGTTTTTCGTCCTCGGGCATGCGAAACAGTATAGGCGAATAAAAGGCGAATATCAAGACGACGGTCACTTGATTTGCTAGAAAACATAATGAGAAAATGAATGTAGGTAGACGGACGCAAGTCCGCGCATCGCGCACCTCTTCAGAGTCGGCCTCCCATTTTTCAACCTCGCATTGCGTCGTCACCGATGTAGTCAAGCTGTATCGAGTTAACGGACACCTTGCTGATTCGCCAGTTCCCGATAGCGAGCAGCATTCAAGATCGACCTCAAGCCGGCCGACCATGCGGATACTGAATCGGTTACTGTTCACAAGGGCCTGTGCTGATCTCAAAAAGGTAACAAGAATGGAAACGCGACGGTCGGGTTGGTTGCCTCACCAATCCATAGTTCACGAAAAGACCCATCCCAGAACGGCAATCTTGCTGTGCCATTGGCGGAATCTTTTTTCAGTCTGAGCGCTCCCGATGCTCGCCCGATTGGATGTTCGGGGGCCTACCCCCTCCCCTCAATTTCGCGGTCATGCGAGCGTCGCTTCGCTCCGACTGCTGTGCGTGGGGCGATCAGCAATGCTCGTCCCCACTGCGATCGGCTTAAACCCCCTCGACCTCTGCAAACACCGCCGAAGTGATTTTAGCTTCCTCAATCTGGATGAAATCTCGGTGAAGGAGTGAACTCAGTAGAGTTCGAATGGAGGTGAAACTTGGTTTCGCTCGTGTCTTTGGTGGCATAGAACTGTCACAACCCTGCGTGACGAACGGCGCAACGCGCAAGCACCACCACTCCACTAGCACTTAGGTGGGGATTGTGTTCTATCGCAACTATACATATCATGCTCGCCAAAGTTCCACTTCCGTCCCAGTTGAATCCATCGCCAGGAGAGCAAAAAATGAGCAAGGGAGTAGTAGTGTTAC
>JARLGI010000067.1 GCA_031296115.1 Acidobacteriota bacterium
TCCGCATTTCGGGCAACGGATGTCGCCTTTTTCGTATTCACTGAGGGTGAGGACTAACTCAAATGATTTCTGGCACTTTTTGCAAACATAATCATAAACGGGCATGGTCGCCTCCCGCAGAGATTGCTGCAAACCAAATCTAGTCCAGTTTCCGGGCTAAAAAAAGCCCGACGCAACAGCAATGGGCTTCGATTCGCAAGAAACTGGAACTTGAGGGCGACAGTCTGGCAAAACCCCCTCGCGGGTTTGTCTCCGACCATCGCTTCATCGATGACCTGAAGATGAAGGACTATGTGACCTCAATTGCGTTCACCGAAGAGCAGGTGTGCAGCCAGAAATTCCTGCGCGACTTCACTGCTGCCTGTCGCAAAATGTCGCCGCTTGTTGAGTTCACCACGAAGGCACGTGGCCTGAAATACTAGGGGCGTGACTTCTCCAACCTCACAGGTCTCATCTTACGGACGACCTTGTCCGACGCGATTAGCCTACGCTCCAAATGAGATTGCGGACGAACGCCACCAATCGCAAGCTCGCACCGCATATGGGGAGCAGCACTACATGTTGGACAGCGTACTGTCAGGGCTTGGGTTTCAATAAGATTGCCATGTATCATGCCAACATTCTGGATGCGACGGGGCGTGAAGTCTGGTCAAAGTTGAACAATCTCGAATCAAACTGCATTACTACCCGCATCGCTTAAGCCAGTAGGCGAGCGATGGCAGCGAGCAAGACATCCACTGGCTCGCATTTCGCAATGAAGCCATCCGCGAACTCCAATCCATCAGGCTCCTCAGCAGCGGCTGAGACAATGAGAATGGGAACTTCAGGCTTCAATTGTTTCATCTCACGGGCAATCTCGGTTCCTGACTTGGCGCTTAGAAAGTGGTCGGCGATTACCAACTCGATAGCGTTTTGCTTGAAAAGCTGGAAGCCCTCTTCCGCTGAATTAGCGGTTAGCACGTCGTATCCGACGCTGGCGAGCAGTAACTTCTTGACGCGCAGAGCGATGTCCGCGTCGTCGATGCACAATATGAGGGGGCGTGGTGCGTCGTTCGAGGGTGAAGAAATCATGGGCACACCTCCGAGCCTGAAGCAAATGTTCAGGCCTGTTGGACTATCAGCGAAAAGCAAAGACCGTGGATGAAGCAGCTTGCCCAGAGCATCCCCACAGACTACGTCACTTGCTGGATCGGCAGGATAAGCCGCCGAGCACTTGGCAGTCTGTGCAATATTGAACACATTTGAAAAATTGGTTTGGCAAAGACAGCGGAGCTTGAAAAGGATTTGTGATGCCCAATACCGCAATGTTCGCCTCAAGCGCCCAGCAGATAATGAACGGCAACACAGTCGATGTGAATGGGAAGACTGTGCCCGTCCGCCGCCGCAGCCGACATCGGCTAAGAACGCTAGCTTTCACCATGGATGGGCGGGACTATCAGGCCATCGAACAGAATGCCGAGAAGCCGAGCCGATGGGGACAGCTAGCGCGAGAGCGGCATCAGGTGGTTCAGTTCAAGGACGCGGAATCGAACAAATTTGTAGCGGTCGCGGTGGATGGGGAAGGGACAATTTACGGTGGCCGGGAGCGCAGGAAGGGGTCAGCAGGTCAGGGGTGGTCGTGCTGAATAGCGATTCTTAGAAGGAGGACGGTTCTGCATCGAAATCAGTGCATGCGAATACGGCTTACTGGCACAATGTGGGACTTGCCGTTCTGTCGAACTTCTACCTAAATTTCTACCTAATAAGACTCAACAAGGCCAAAAAAGACACCATAAGGTAGAAGAGAGGCAGTTGCCAAATATTTGAAAGTGCTGGTATTCAGGCCAAAAAAAAGAGCAGTAGACTTGATTACGAATCGACTGCTCTACCAACTGAGCTACGTCGGCCTGTTCCAAATTGTAACTGTCGCCAGCTAGTACCGTAAAGGGCTCACAGGCGCGGTTTTCCACTGTTTTACGACGATTTGCACTTGCGCACCACGCTGTATCCGCTCATAATCACACTAAGCTCAGTGGCGCACTCCGAGCTTACATGAATCGATATTGTCGAGCGGACGTTCTTCGGATCCTGCATATCACGGCCAACCAACTCGCCGGCTGGCAGCGTGCCGGATTGGTTCCCATTTCTGAGACTTTCACCTTCTTTGACCTGATCCAGCTACGAAAAATCCGTGACCTGCGCGCCAAGCTCGTGCGTCCGGCGGTCATCCGGGAATCGCTACAGGCCATGCTGAAGCAGGTTGCCGGCATGGAGAACCCTCTGCTGGAGGCCGGTTCCTTCAACGTCGGCTCGCGCGTGGCCTTCCGTCACGAAGGCCGTTCGATGGAACCGATTGCCGGGCAATTCGTCATGGATTTTGGCCAAAGCGGAACCGTCGTCTCCACTTCCAAGGTCAAACCGATCGCCGCCTTTGAGACCGCTGCTCAGTTCTTCTCCCGCGGCGTGGCGCTGGAAGAGCACCCCAGCACGCACGATGAGGCCATCCAGATGTACGTGCAGGTCCTTGAACTTGATCCGTATCACGCGGCAGCGCACATCAATCTTGGCACGTTGTATTACAACCGCCAGAACTTTGAGTGGGCCGAGACGCACTACCGCGCCGCAGTGGCCTGCGATTTCCGGTATGCCCTGGCGCACTTTGATCTTGGCAACGTGCTGGACGAGACCGGTCGCATCGAGGAAGCCGTAGCAGCCTACAAGACCGCGATTCAGCTGGCGCCTACGTATGCTGATGCGCATTACAATCTCGCGCTGGCCTACGAACGTTTGAGCAAGCCGCGCCAGGCGCTTCCGCACTGGAAGATCTACCTCAAGCTCGACAATACCGGCCCGTGGGCGGTCCATGCGCGCAACCAGATCGCACGCATCCTGGAAGCGGACAAGCTGAAGCTTGTGTTCAAGCAACAGAAATAACCAGCCTCGCCTTCCCGTGCGCCTTTTCCTTCCGCTTGGGTGCTAAAATCAGGGGTTTTCCATCCCTTTGCAAGGATTGCCATCATGACAGAAGCCACTGCACCACATGCTGCTGCCTCCTCGCCCGCTCCGCTGGTGTCGCTCACCGAGGACGAAATACTTTTTCGCGATACCGTTCGTCAGTTTGCCGAGGAATCCGTTCGTCCTCATGTGAAGGAGATGGATGAGAAGGGCGTTTTCGAGCATTCGCTCATCGACCAGTTCTTTCAGCTCGGACTGATGGGCATCGAGGTTCCGGAACAATACGGCGGCGGCGGCGGCACGTTCTTCGAGGCCATTCTTGCCGTCGAGGAACTCTCGGCGGTAGACCCTTCAGCCGGAGTCATCGTCGACGTGCAGAATACCCTGGTGAACAATGCGCTGCTGCGCTGGACAACCGAGGAGCAGCGCAAGCGCTATCTGCCGCGCATGTGCAGTGACACAGTCGGAGCCTATGCGTTGAGCGAGGCCGGCTCCGGCTCGGATGCCTTCGCGCTGCAAGCCCGCGCCGAACTCAAGGGCGGTGAATACGTCCTCAACGGGCAGAAGATGTGGATTACCAACGCCAAGGAGGCCGATGTCTTCATCCTGCTTGCGACGGTTGATCCGTCAGCGGGATACAAAGGCATCACCGCGTTCATCGTCGAGAAGAATTTCCCCGGCTTTTCTGTTGGCAAGAAGGAAGACAAGCTTGGCATTCGCGCTTCCAGCACCTGCGAGTTGATCTTGGAAGACTGCCGCGTTCCCAAAAGCAATGTTCTCGGCGAAGTAGGCAAGGGCTACAAGATCGCCATCGAGACCCTGAACGAAGGCCGCATCGGTATCGGCGCGCAAATGATCGGGTTGGCACGCGGTGCGTGGGAATACGCCGTCAAGTACGCGCAGGAACGGAAGCAATTTGGCAAGGCCATCGCCGAGTTCCAGGGCATTCAGTTCCAGATTGCGCAGATGGCAACCGAGATCGAAGCCGCCCGCATGCTGCTCTACAACTGTGCGCGCATGAAGGACGCCGGCATGATCTTCCTGAAGGAAGCGGCCATGACCAAGCTCTTCTGCTCGCAAGTTGCGGAGCGCGTGGCGTCGCTGTGCGTCGAGATTTACGGCGGTTACGGCTTCACCAAGGATTATCCGGTGGAGAAATACTTCCGCGATTCCAAGATCGGCAAGATTTACGAAGGCACGTCAAACATGCAGCTCCAGACGATCGCCAAGCTGGTGATGAAATAGCCGGCGTTCATTCTGACGAACTCGACGGCCACCGTAACAGCGGTGGCCGTTTTGCTGAAAATTAATGGCGCATTCACACTCATCTAATATATTTGCGGTTTATCGCCTATGAAACTGCCGCTTAAATTCGCTGCTTTCTTGTTCTGCACCGCTACTTTTCTGTCCGCGCAGAATATTCCCGTCGGAACGGTGCTTCCCGTCACGCTGAGTTCCACGCTCGACGCCAAGAAAGACAAGCCTGGCGAAAAGATCGAAGGAAAGCTGATGCAGGATGTTCCCTTGCCCGATGGCGCAAAGATCAAGCGCGGATCTCATGTCTTGGGCCATGTCGTGGAAGCGACCAAGACTGCGAACGGCTTCCGTATGGCGTTGAAATTCGACCAACTCGAGGACGGAGGCACTGTGATTCCGCTGAATGTTAGCGTTCGCGCCATCACTGACTCCGACAGCATCTTCAACGCCCACCTTCCCATTAACGCCGCGTCCAGCTCCGAGTCCTCGGACGAGTGGGTGACCAAGCAGATCGGTGGCGACATCGTGAACCGCGGTCGAGGTTTGGTGGCTTCCGGCGATTCTCTCGTCGGCCATTGGAAGGGCGCGGTCTGGGCCACGCTGGCGCCGGTCTACGATTGTCCTCCGCAAACTATGCCGCAGGGGGAACAGGCGATGTGGGTGTTTTCCGTGAACGCGTGCGGTGTCTATGGATTTCGTGACGTGAAAATCGTCCGCGCCGGAGACAGCGATCCAGTGGGGCAAGTCGTACTTGAATCACCCCGGGACTTACACATCGGCGACGGAAGCGGCTGGCTACTCATCGCCAATAGCGCACCTTCCGCCAGCAAGTAGTCCTTCCTCTTCAACCCAGGCGCGATTACTCCACCTGGTGCTTGGCGGTATAGCCATCGCGGGCAACGATGGTGTACTTCAGGTCCTTGTTCTTCTGGTCCTTGATCTCCAGTGGCTTGTCGTCCGGTCCGACTAACTCCACCTTCAGCTTGCGATAGGTTCCGTCCTGTTTCGTATTGGTCGGCTTGTACGTGATGGTGTACTGGTCGCGAATGGACCGCGCCACTTCGCGGAAAATATCCGGCAGCTCACCTTCCAACCGCGGTTTATACCAGTGGCCGCCGGTCATGCGCGCGAAGGTGTTCATCTGATTGTCGGCCTGGATGTAGTCCATCATCGCCGCCGACATGTTGGGATTGCTGCCGTATCGCGCATCCACCCAGTTCAGAAAAGCTGCGCCGGTGCTGATGGTATAGATGGTCACGTTCGGCGTGGCCTTCACTTTCTTCAAGATGGTATCCAGCGTGATCTTGCTGAACGTGTCGCGACCGCTGGCGACCACCACCAATTCCTTGGGTCCGGGAATGCGGTCCAAACGGTCAAGGGTGTCGTACATCGCATCGAAGATGTTGGTCTCGCGGAACCCCGGAACCCGCAGCATGTTCAGCGCGCCGAAGATGGCCTGCTTGTCCTGGGTGAAGTCCACCAGGATGTGGGTCTTCATGTCGAACTCGATGACTGCGACCCAGTCCTTGGGCTGCAGGTTCGAGGCGAACATGTAGGAAGCATTCAGCGCGTCGTACATGAAGTTGTAGTTGGTGGAGGCGAACTCCACCAGCAGGACCGCGGTAATCGGCGCCTGGCTTTGCGTGACGGTCTGGATCTTCTGTGGAACGCCGTCTTCCAGGATCCTGAAGTGCTCTCTCGCCACGTCAATGGGCAGTGGAATAGGACTTCCGTCCTTGTTGATCAAGCGCGCATCGACGGTCACCACCGGAACGTCCACGTGCAGCGAGAACTGCGGATTGTCCGTCGTAGACGGTTTCGGCCTGGGCGGCGGAGGCGGCTCTTCCGTTTCCTTCTTCTTCGGGACAGCAATGGTGCTGCTCTCCCCGGTCGGGCCACCGGCCTCCGCGGGCATCTGGCCTTGTTGCGACTGGCTGGGCTGCGACTGCGATGACGACTGATCCTGGCTCGACGACTGCGCTCGCGTGGGGATTGCGATCCACAGCGCACCGGCGAAGACAGCCAGCCCGATGAGCGCGACCAACTTAGGCGCCAAAGGTAAATAATTCAGGTTCTTTAGGTGTTTCCCACGATACATCTAGGTGCCTCTTACGTCACACTGTCTGCTAGTATAAATGCAATTTCAGCTACTTTGACTCGCTGCCATTGGCACAAACGGCTCTTGCTTAGACGCAGGAGCGGCCGCAGAGTCATAAGATGAGGGGATTCAGGGCCATCGCAAGTCGCTTGCAGCAAGGAATGAGGAGCATGCTCCGCCGCGTTATTTCTTCTTTTGTACTCTGCCTCACGTGTCTCTCGGCGTTCGCCGCCGAGAAAGCAAACGTCCAAATCATGCCTGAAGACCAGGTGAAAGCCGGGATGCACGGCGTTGCCTACACGGTTTTCGAGGGCGTGAAGCCGGAAGCGATGGACGTCGAGATCCTCGGCGTGCTGCGCAACATGGCGGGACCTAAATCCGACGTGATCCTGGGGCGCTTGCACGGCCAGAAAGTCGAGTACACCGGCGTCGTCGCCGGCATGAGCGGCAGCCCGGTTTACATTGACGGCAAACTGGTGGGCGCCATCGCCTATCGCATCGGCGAGTTCTCCAAGGAGCCGATCGCCGGCATCACGCCTGCCGCCACCATGCTAGAAATCAACGACATGGACAAGGCGCCCTCGACCGACATGGCGACCACTCTGAATGGCGAGAGGCGCGAGGCCAGCCGCACGTCCGGTCCGGGACCGTCGTCCGGTGACAGCGCGGCGAGCTATTCCAATCTGCTCAAGCCCATCGAGACGCCGCTGGTCTTCACCGGCTTCAGCGAACAGACGCTCAGTCTGTTCAGCAATCAGTTCGCGTCCTCCGGCATCGTGCCTGTGATGGGCGCCGGTTCGGTCAGCAACGACAAGCAGCCGGAGCCGCTTGAGCCCGGTTCAGCGGTCAGTGCCATCCTGGTTCGCGGCGACATGAACATCGCCGGCACCTGCACCGTCACTTATCTCGACGACTCGCGCTTGCTGGCCTGTGGACATCCGCTGCTGCAATCCGGCAACGTCGACATGCCGATGACCAAGGCGACGGTGCTGGCCACGCTGCCTTCGCCGGCCAATTCCTTCAAGATCGTCAACACCACCGAGGCGGTCGGGACGTTCGTGCAGGACCGCCGCGCGGGCATCATGGGACGCTTCGACCGCGAGCCGCACATGATTCCGGTCACGCTCAGGTTCAACGGCGTCTCGCGTCCCAAGCAGTTCCATTACGAAGTACTCAACAACGCCAAGATCACGCCCGCCGCGATGATGGCCACGGTGTTCAACGCCATCCAGGGCATGAATGAATACGGCGAGAACACCACCTATCGCTTGCGCGGCGACATTGCGGTGCTGGGCTATCCCAAGCTCGGTGTCAGCAACATGTACGCGCCCTCCGACGGCGCGCAGCCGACCGCCCACGGCATCGCCGTTTCGATCGGCGAGCGCTTCAGCCGCATTTTCGACAATCCGTACGAGACGCCGAAGATCGAAGGCGTGGAACTGGACTTCGACCTGGTACCCGATCGCCGCTCGGCCCGGCTGGAGACCGCGCGCACCGACGTGACCGAAGCGCGTCCCGGCGACCAGATCACTATCGAAACCTTGCTACGGCCGTACCGCGGCGAGAGCATCCTGCGGCAGATTCCCGTGAAGATCCCGACCTCGACCCCGAAAGGTACGTTGCGCATTCTGGTCAGCGATGGCGACACGCTTGACAAGATGCGGCGCGCGCCCGCCAGCCTGAACCGCCGGCTCGACCTGGGCTCGACCATCGCGCTCCTCAACAAAGAACACAGCAACTCGCAGCTCTACGTCTCGCTGCTGGAAGCCAACCCTCAGGCCATGGTGGAGGACAAAGTGATGCCTACGCTGCCGCTTTCCGTCATGAATGTCATGGACGGAATGCGCGGCACGCAGGACATGTTCGTGACGGGTGAGTCGGCGTTGGACGAAGCGTCGACGCCCATGGACTATGTCGTCACCGGCTCCCAGATCCTGACGCTGACGATCAAGTAGCGCGGGAGCGGTCAGCACTCAGCGTCAGTAGCCAGCCAGCGGCACCTGACGTTGTCATCCCGACCGAGGACTCGGTAGTCCGGAGCTTTAGCTCCGGACGGCGAAGCCATCCGAGCGGAGGGACCTGCTTTTCCCCGACAGCGACCGAGCCAGCCAAACTACTTTGTCTGCGCATTCTTCGGCTGGATCGATTCCAATTCAACCTCAAAGATCAGCGTCGTATTGGGACCAATGCCGGGCCCCGCACCCTTGGCGCCGTAAGCCAGGTCGGGCGGAAGGAATATCTGCCACTTCGATCCCACCGGCATGAGCTGCAAGGCTTCCGTCCATCCCTTGATCACCTGGCCAACCGGAAAGGTCGCTGGCTGACCGCGTTTGTAGGAGCTGTCGAACTCAGTGCCGTTGATCAGCGTTCCCTTGTAGTTGCAGGCAACCGTGTCGCTGGCGGTGGGCTTCGGCCCGGTCCCCTCTTTCAGGATCTTGTATTGCAGACCGCTGGGCAGGGTGACCACGCCCGGCTTGGCCTTGTTGGCGGCGAGAAAGGCTGCGCCTTCCTTCTCATTGGCAGCGCCCTCGACTTGCTTCCGGGCTTCCTGCTTCTTGCGCACGTCAGCCTGCAAGGCCGTCATGGCGGCCTTGGCTTCCTCGTCGGTCATAGCCGTTTTGCCACCGGCCATTCCGTCTTTCAGGCCGCGCGCCAGAACTGCAGGATCGACATCCACGCCATCGTGGTGCAGCCCCTTTCCAAGGTTCATTCCGATGGCGTAGCTTACTTTGTCTTTCTCAGTGGTCAGCGCCGCATCGCCCTGGCTCTTCGCCGCAGGGGTGGCGCTGGTCTTGGCCGGGGTGGCGCTTTGCGTCTTTGCGGCCGGTGCTTTGGCTGCGCTGGAGTCCGGGGTTTGTTGTGCTGTGGCGTTGCCTAGCAGCATCAAGCCCGCCGCCAGAGTGGTTACCGCTGTTGTGAGTGTTTTCTGCATATCTATCTATTGTCCCACACTCTGCGGGAAACAAGTGCGCATCGAGGCGCTTGGTAGTGGGCTACTTTGCCGGACGCCCCTTTTTGCTTTCTTCTTCACACGCCCAGCATTCAATCGAGGAAGGGGACGTCGATTCTTCGAGGTCTTCGTTGGGTATGGTGAGCATGTGCCCACATGCAAGATAATAATGCGCAATAAACATGCCTTCTCGTACTGTACGTACAATTGGCTGCATAATTTTCTTGTCGGGTTTGATCTTCTTCGAGGGCACCACTAGCCACCCTTACGCCGCTCTTTCTGCCCTCCGCTCGCACTGCTCCCACAGGGCAACGAGGTCTGACACATCCCACAGCCGATCTGTGACGCCAGCGGCCATTGCCGGGGTCATGCGAAGTGTACGATGGATTTTGATGAAGTTGTAAGCAAAATAATTCAGCGCCGTTGCTGCCGCATGATTCTCCAGCTTGCGAGAGAACTCATTGCTGAGGCGCGTGTAGCGCCGCATACTCGTGCGGACTGTCCAATTCTTGGCGTTCAACAAATGACGTGGAAACATGCTTGTAATCGGGCCGTCCGCTGACTTCTTTCATGTCACAGCCGATACAACGTGCGGGCGAATAACCGAGTTTCATTGTCCAGCGGAGCACGATAAACCTTGTGCAGTTGTGCGTAGTCAGCCTGTCCGCCGAAGGCATCCTCGATCACGTTCACGTAAGTTTTGAGCGCATCGGTTGTGGTCTGCACTTGCCCTTTGACACGTGCGGCCAAATCATTCACAAAGTCCGTTGCAGTCGCTAGATCGCGTTGCCCTAGACGCCATGATGGCACGAGGTACCGGTATCAGTGCAGGTGGCGTCGGTCATCCCACTTGCCTGAACACCTCCGGCTCGAACAGCCTGCCGCCAGTACAACCATAACGCCTGCAAAGGTTTTGTCTGCCGCCCGCCCCTGTCGCTTGCGGCCGACAAGGCTGGGCGTTCTTCCATCTGCCTCAGCATTGCTGTGTTACGCTTCTTCTAACCCCTGCAATTGGCCGTCAGGATCATGATGAACTCTCTGCGACTGGCGCTCCTGTGCCTGTTACTTGCCGTAAACAGCTGGGCACAAGGGACGCGCACCTGGGAACTGACCAAGTACGACGAATTCGAGAAAGGCACGGCGCACGGCGTCGCCATCACCAGCGACGGCACGCTGACCCTGGCGCCGGCCTTCGAAGCGCTCTACACCTCGCCCTCCAGCTATCTCTGGAGCCTGGCCGCCGACGCGCGGGGTAATGTCTACGCCGCCGCCGGATCGCCGGCGCGGGTGTACAAGCTGACGCCCGACGGCAAGGCCAGCATCATCTTTGCGCCGCAGGAATTGCAGGTGCAGGCGGTGGTCGTGGACGGCGGTGGAGCGGTATACGCCGCTACCTCGCCCGACGGCAAGGTGTACCGGATCGTGCACGGCGGCCCTTCGGGCAAGACACCCGAAGGTACACACCCCGTGGCGGAAGTGGCTGTCGCGCAGGAAGGCGCCAAGCCGGCCCCCGCGGGCGAGACGCCGCGCACATCCGTAGCCGTAGATTCCAGCTACAGCTCCAGCGTCTTCTTCGATCCCAAAACGAAGTACATCTGGGCGCTGGCGCTCGATCCCAAGGGCCAGCTCTACGTGGGCACCGGCGATCGCGGCCAGATTTTCCGCCTGGACCGGGGTGGCAACGGCAGTCTCTTCTTCCAGAGCGATGAAGCCCAGATTCGTGCCCTCGACTTCGACAATGCCGGCAACCTGATCGCCGGCACGGATGGCAGCGGGTTGATTTACCGCATCTCGCCGCAGGGCGAAGGCTTCGTGCTCTACAGCGCTCCCAAGAAAGAGATCACCGCGATTGCCGTCGATAGCCTGGGCAACATATTCGCTGCGGGCGCCGGCGAGAAGCGAGGCCCCGCGCCGCCCGCACCTGGCAGTTCTCTGCCGACCGCCGGCACGGTTATTTCCATGCCGGCCATTACGATTGGCCCACCGGGCGCGGCCGTTGCAACCGGCGGAGCTTCCGCTCCACCGTTTACCACGATTCCCTACCCCAACGTGACCAACCTCAGCGGCTCCGAGGTGTATCGCATCTCGCCCGAAGGCTCGCCGAAGACGATTTGGTCTTCGCGCGAAGACCTGGTCTATGCGCTGGCGTTTGATGAAGGCGGGCGCCTGCTGGCGGGCACGGGCAATCGCGGCAAGACTTACGTCATTCGCGGCAGCCAGTACACCGACCTGGCCAAAGCCAGCGCGAACCAGGTGACCGCTTTCGTGCGCGCGCCCAGGGGCGGCCTTTATGCCGCCACCAGCAATTTGGGAAAGATCTTTCTCCTCGGCCCGAACACCGTGAAGGAAGGCACCTACGAGAGCGACGTCTTCGATGCCAAGAGTTTTTCCAAGTGGGGCCGCTTCGAGGTCCGCGGCAGCGGTGGTTTCGATCTGTTTGCCCGCAGCGGCAACGTGGATAATCCCGACCGCAATTGGAGCCAGTGGAAGCAGGTCAACTTGCAGAGGGACTTGCCGGTGGATGCGCCGCCCGCACGCTTTGTGCAGTGGAAGGCGGTGCTGCATCCCGGCACTCAGCCGCCCGTGCTCGACAGCGTTACGCTCAACTACCTGCCTAAAAATGTTGCGCCCGACGTTGAGGACGTCACCGTGCTGGTCGGATTTCGTGTTCCCCAGGGCGCTCACACCGAGCCGCTGAGTTCCACGGCCAACAATTATGAAGCGCCGGTCCCCGCCATTCGCGACAAACATTCCATCGTCGTGAAATGGAAGGCCCACGACGACAACGACGACACTTTGCGCTACGACGTCTACTACCGCGGCGACCGCGAGGCCCGCTGGAAGCTGCTGCGCGATGGCGTGGACGAGCGCTTCGTAAATCTCGACTCCGACGTCTTTCCCGACGGCGGCTACACCATCCGGGTGGTGGCTTCCGACGCTCCGTCCCATTCGCCGGAAGAAACCTTGACGGGCGAAGCCGTGAGTCCTCGCTTCGAAGTGGACAACACGCCGCCGCACATCGAGCTTCTGAATGCCAAGCTAGAAGGCAACCAGGTGCACCTCACGTTTCGCGCGGCGGACAGTTTCTCGCCCATCAAGCGCGCGGAGTACTCGATTGACGCGGGCGACTGGCAGATGGCGGAGCCGGTGGGACAGATCTCCGACTATAAGATCGAGAACTACGATTTCTTTGTGCCGATTCCCGGCACGAATGCCGGCGACAGTAAGACCGCAGCGGTAACGGCGGGCAAGGGCGCCACGGCTGCCGAGGAGCACACCATCATCGTCCGGGTGTACGACCGCTTTGAGAACATGGGCAGCGACAAGATGGTGATCAAGGCGGCGCACTAAGGAAACTCTGAACAAGTCGATGCTCGGGTAGAGCCAGCCTTCAGGCCGGCGTCTAAGCTCTTGTTAATACTCCGGGGCTTCAGTCCCGGAAACACCAGACACTAACTTGTTCAGAGTTTCCCTAGGCGCGACAGAAGCAGCCGGCAAGTTGTGCTAATCTCCCGCGAGGAGAGCGGCCATGTCGAACTTTATCCAGGTCACGCCTTTCATGGTGGTGGACGACATTGAGCGGGCGCTGACGTTCTTTACCAATATCCTGGGCTTCGAAACGCGATTTCGCATGTACAACTACGCGTATGTGCATCGCGAGACAGCCGGGTTCCGCATCCTGGAGCAGCGCGGCCCGGAGGGCGCACCGCCCGGCAATCGCCGCTTCGCCTACTACATTGACGTTCGCGATGTGGATGGATTGTACGCTGAACTAAAGCCCAAGCTCGATACGCTGCCCGAAGGCGATGTCCACGGCCCGGCCGACAAGAGCTACGGTCAGCGCGAACTGCTGGTTCTCGCGCCTGACGGGAACGTGCTCGCGTTTGGGCAAGCCATTGACAAGGGCAAAGGGTGAACCTGCGCGCTATTCTCGATGTCCTAGCCATCCTGTCCTGCTCGGTCTACGGCACCATCCCGTTGTTCTGGCTCGTGGTCCATCCCTCGATAGAGAAATGGCGCGCCCGCGGGCGCCGCGCCTTCCTGCTCATCGTGCCCATCTGGGCCGCAATCATCGGGATCACATTCTTCATCCTGTGGCCGTTTCGCTTCGCGCACTTCTACGCCACGTGGCTGGCGTGGGTTCCCGGCGGGCTTTTCTTCCTGAGCGGATTCGCCACCTACTCGGCCGCCTTCAAGAGCTTCGATCACACACAAGTCTCCGGCCTGGCCGAACTGGAGCCGCACCGGCACCGTCAACAACTGGTAACGTCGGGAATCCGCGCGCGGGTGCGCCATCCCATCTACCTCGGGCACTTGTGCGAGATCGTCGGCTGGTGCATCGGTACAGGGTTGGTCGCGCTGTTCGTGCTGGCGGCGTTCGCCATGCTCACGGGAACCATCATGATCCGCATGGAAGACCGCGAACTGGAAGCACGGTTTGGCGAGGCCTACCGGGAGTATCGCTCGCGCGTGCCGGCGGTGCTTCCGAGGTCGCTGTCGCGCTCTTGAAGGGCCGCTCTAACAGCACTCAAGCCATATAGACATGTCAAAGGCTCTGTCCTGCTGAGCGAGCGCGGCGGCAGTTGGCCGCGCCACTCGAAGCACCCCTATCGGATCCATGGGGTTTGAGCAACCAAAGGGGCCCTTCGACTCGCGGCAAATGCATCCGCTCGCTCAGGGTGACAGAACAAGACAAGTTTCTAGTGACCTTCCATCGTTCGCACGGCAAGACAGACTTCCCGCTACAATCGGATATGCCTAACTATCGCCTGGTGAGAGCGGGAGCGTCGGTGCGGGTTTTCGTCGACGGCCTCGCCGAGACAACGGTTGACGCGAATCAGCGGAACGAAATGCGCAACTACATGGCATCCGCCGGGCTCACGCCCGAAGAGATCAACCAGAAGGTCCACGAACTCTACATCACCAACACCACGGAATTCCTCGGCCGCTCGTAAGCTTTACCCAGCGGCGCAGCCAGTTCCGCTAAGCCTTCGGACACACCGGCGGGCCTGCTCGAACTCGTGGGACTACTGTGACTCTGTATCAGGAAGGACTTCTTTCTCCCTGGGAGCGCGAACCTGGATCGCAACCTGCGTGTACCCGGTATGATGAAGGTGACAGGAGACACCATGTCCGAAGTGGCCTACACATCGAATGTGCACATCGAGCGCATCAAAGGACCGCTGCGCCGCGCAACCCTGCCCGGCGAACCCCAGCCGGTGATGTTTAGCGTGCACGGTGGCATCGCCAAGCACTACGGCATTGACGAGAGCCGCTTGCCCGAACCGCACGCCGCGACCATCGACTACGTGATCGCCGCCCTCGGCGGTTGAATGCTCGGCACCTTTGCCGGCGCGCTGGATGCGCGCAAAATCAATGCCAGGGAAGGTCGCTTGAGCTGCGACGTCCGCGGCGAAGTGGAGGACGATGGCGGAGTGCTGGTCATCCGCCGGGTGCATGTTACCCACACGCTGCGTGCCGAAGATCCCGACACAGTGCGCGAGACGGTGGACCGCGTGCACGGCGTCTATGCGCAAGGTTGTCCGGTGTACCGCTCGCTGCGGCCGGCATTCGAAATTACCTCGAGCGTCCAGATTGTGCAGGAAGGGCGAGCACCCCAAAGTCCGGCCTGAAGGAAGCGACCATGAAAGTTGCAGCCATCAACATTTTTCCGGTGAAGTCGCTGCGGGGCTACGCGGTGCAGGAAGCGCCCGTGCGCCTGTACGGCCTGGAGCATGATCGCCAGTGGATGCTGGTGAACCCGGCGGCGCAGATGATTACCCAGCGGGAGTGTCCGGGGCTGGCGCTGATCACCGCGCACGCCGATTCCAGCAGCCTGCGCATCAGCGCGCCCGGCCGCGAGGACATCGTCGTTCCTCACGACGCCGGCAGTTGGACGAAGGACGAGGTTGTGGTGGATGTTTGGGGCCATTCCTATGTGGGAGCGGCGGCGCCGGCGACTTTCAACCAGGCGCTGAGCGAGCGGGTCGGCGTGGAGTGCCGGCTGCTAACGATTCGCTCTGACGTCTTTCGCGTGAAGCGCGACGTGGCCTACCACGACGATGCCCCTATCCACATCATCAGCGAAGCGTCCTTGGAGGACCTGAACCGGCACCTCGAAGCACCGCTACCGATGAGCCGCTTCCGTCCCACCATCGTCGTCTCGGGCGCGACGCCGTTCGACGAAGATACCTGGCCGAGAATCGCGGTCGGCGATGCCGTCTTTCGCGCTGTGAAAGCCTGCACGCGCTGCATGATTACCACCATCGACCAGGAGTTGGGCGTCGTGTCCGGGCCTGAGCCGCTGAAAACGCTGGCGACGTTTCGCCGCAAGGGCGATGGCGTTGCTTTCGGCTACTACTATCGGCCGGAGGCGGCTGGCGCGACCATCCATGTGAACGACACGGTGACCGTGCTGAGCGCCGCGGCCGCACCGTAAAGCCGATGCCTACTGCTTGAGCACCACCATCGCCAGTGGCGGCAGATTCAGCAACAGCGAATTGTCGTGGCCGTGGCAGGAGATGGCTTCGGTCATCTTGCCGCCGAAGTTTCCCTCGTCCGTCCCGCCATAGACCGCCGCATTGCTGTTCAGCACTTCGTGCCAGTGCCCTTCGTGAGGCACGCCCACGCGATACCCGCGCCGCGGCACCGGGGTGAAATTGCAGGCAATCAACACAGGCTTGGTCTGGTCTTTTGGCAAGCGCAGGTAGGTCAGCACGCTGTGGTCGGAGTCGTCGGCGTCAATCCAGCGCCAGCCCTCGGGGCTGAAGTCGCACTGGTAGAGCGCCGGCTCGTTGCGGTAGTAGGTGTTCAGATCGCGCACCCAGCGCTGCAGGCCCTCGTGCGTGGCATAGCGCAGCACGTGCCACTCCAGGCTGCTGTCGTGTTTCCACTCGGCCACCTGCCCGAACTCGCTGCCCATGAACAGCAGCTTCTTCCCCGGCTGGGTGTACATGTAGCCGAACAGCAGCCGCAGGTTGGCGAACTTCTGCCACTCGTCGCCGGCCATCTTCCCGATCAGCGACCCCTTGCCATGTACCACTTCGTCGTGAGAGAGCGGCAGCACAAAGTTTTCGGTGAAGGCATACAGCCCGCGGAAGGTCAGCTTGTTGTGGTGATACTTACGGTGGACAGGATCTCTCTGGAAGTAGGCCAGCGTGTCGTGCATCCAGCCCATGTCCCACTTCATGCCGAAGCCGAGGCCGCCGACGTAGGTGGGCCGCGAAACCATCGGCCAGGCCGTTGACTCCTCGGCGATGGTCTGGATGTCCGGAAACTCCTGGTAGACGTCGTGGTTCAACTGGCGCAGGAACGACACCGCGCCCAGGTTCTCGCGGCCGCCGTACTGGTTGGGGATCCACTCGCCCTGCTTGCGCGAATAATCAAGATACAGCATCGAGGCGATGGCATCCATGCGCAGACCGTCGACATGGTAGCGGTCGAGCCAGAAGATGGCGTTGCTCAGCAGGAAGCCGCGCACCTCGTTGCGGTCGTAGTTGAAGATCCCCGACTTCCAGTCGGGATGAAAGCCCTTGCGCGGGTCGGCGTGCTCGTACAGGTGCGTGCCGTCGAAGTAAGCCAGACCGTGCTGATCGTTGGGAAAGTGCGACGGCACCCAGTCGAGATACACGCCGATGCCCTGCTGGTGCAGGTAATCCACCAGGTACATGAAGTCCTGCGGCGTGCCGTAGCGGTGGGTGGGTGCGTAGTACCCGGTCACCTGGTAGCCCCACGAGCCGTAAAATGGATGCTCCATCACCGGCATGAACTCCACGTGGGTGAAGCCCATGTCGCGGACGTAGTTGGCCAGCTTGGGCGCCAGTTCGCGATAGTTCAGCGAACGGTTGCCTTCCTCGGGCACGCGCATCCAGGAACCGAGATGCACCTCGTAGGTCGAAATCGGCGCGCCGAACTTGTTGTGGTCGCGGCGGGTCCGCATCCACTCGGCGTCGTTCCACTCGTAGTCCAGGTCCCACACAATGGACGCCGTCTTGGGCGGCGCCTCGTGGAAAAACCCATAGGGGTCGGCCTTATTGACCGTGTACATGTGGTAACGCGAGCCGATGTGGTACTTGTAAACCGCGCCCTTGCCGATTTCCGGGATGAAGGTCTCCCAGACGCCGGAGTCGCCACGAGATTTCATGGGGTGCGACTGGGTGTTCCAGCCGTTGAAGTCGCCGACCAGCGCGACGCGCTCCGCATTGGGCGCCCAGACGGCGAAGTAAGTGCCTTTCTTCCCATCGACTTCCGTCAGATGTGCGCCAAGCTTCTCGTACAGGCGGTTGTGCTTGCCCTCGTTGAACAGATGGAGGTCGTAGCTGCTCAGCAGGGTTGAGGTCTGCTCCGGGGACGCCGTGGGTGCCATCAGTGGGTCTCTCCTCATGGCGGGGATGCGCCTAACTACTATACGCGCCCGCCAAAGCCAGTGTGACCCGGCAAGGCCTGGGTTGGCTCATAGCGCACACGGTTACGTGACGCAGGTTACTGCCCTCCGGTCGCCGCCAGTGTTCTCATAGGGATGGCGACGCGTATTCCCAGATTCCTGTCCCGGCGGACGGTATCCGCCGGCGCGTCGACCGCATACTTAAGGAGAACATCAACATGGCTGACAAGAAAGCGGACCTCGCTGGCCCCGGAATTGGCGATTACACACAACTGGAACACGTACTTCCGGGGGACTACAGCTCGCTGCTGTCACCCAAAGAGACGCAGAAGGCGATCTTTGAGGCCAAGAAGTACATCGAAGACAACCTCTGCCACGAATTGAACCTGATGATGGTCACCGTGCCTCTTATCGTTGACGTGGAGAGCGGCGTGAATGACTATCTTGACCGCGACGGATCGCGCACTCCGATCCAGTTCCACATCTCCAACGATCACGATAAGCACCCCATCAACGCGCAGGTGGTGCAGGCCGCCACCAAGTGGAAGAGGATGGCGCTGAAGCAGTTCAACTGCCAGCCCGGCGAGGGCATCTGCACCGACATGCGCGCCGTCCGCAAAGACTACTTCCTCGACCACGATCACAGCGCTTATGTCGATCAGTGGGATTGGGAGCGGGTCATTACCCCCGAGCAACGCAACCTCAACTTCCTGAAAGGAGTCGTTACCAAGATTTGGAAGGTCATCGTCGGCGCCGAGCGCCACGTACAGGAGATCTTCCCGCAGCTCAACGACCCCCGCTATCCCAGCCTGCCCGACGAGATCAAGTTCCTGCATGCCGAAGAGATTCTCGACATGTATCCCGACCTGCCGCGCAAGCAGCGCGAGACGGCCATCCTGCAGAAGTATCCGGCGGTGTTCATCATCGGCATCGGCTGGACGCTGAAGGACGGCTACCCGCACGAGATGCGCGCCGCCGACTACGACGACTGGGTCACCGAGACCCGCGCCGAAGATGGCCACGTGCGGCACGGCCTGAACGGCGACATCCTGGTGTGGAACCCGGTGACCAAGCGGCGGCACGAGCTGACCTCAATGGGCATCCGCGTGAACGCCAACTCCCTGAAGAGCCAGTTGGAACTCACCAACCAGCTCGACTTCCTGAAGTTCCCCTACCACCAGGCCATCGTCAATCACGAGATCCCGCTCAGCATCGGCGGCGGCATCGGGCAGTCGCGGACGTTGATGCTCCTGCTGCGCAAAGCGCACCTGGGCGAAGTCAGCGTCACCGTGTGGCCGAAGGTCCTGAAGGAGATGTGCGAGAAGAAGAACATCCACGTGCTGAATTAAGAGAAAACCACAGAGCCACGGAGACACAGAGTTTCTTGAATTCTTTTTCTCTGTGGCCTCTGTGTCTCTGTGGTGAATTACTCCGTCTTCTTCTTCGGCTTCATCATCTCCCAGGCGGCGTCGGGAATCCTGCGGCCGATGAGGCTGAAGGTGCTGGCGCCCGCCAGCATCTCACCGCCGTCCATGTACACCATTTCGCCGTTGATGTAGCCCGCCAGGTCGCTGATGAGAAATGACGCGAGGTTGGAAATTTCCTCCAGCGTTCCGAAACGATGCAGGGGATTGTGCTCCAGCAACTTCTTCTCTAGTTCCGGCGTGGGCAGCAGACGCGAAAACGCGCCCTCGGTGCGAATCGCGCCCGGAGCAATCGCGACGAAACGAATGCCCCGTCCGCCCCACTCCACTGCCAGGCTGCGCATCAGCGCGACCACGCCGGCCTTGGCCACCGCGCTGGGCACAACGTACGCCGAGCCGGTGTCCGCATAGGTCGTCGCAATGTCCAGCACGACGCCCCTGTGGCCGGCAACCAGCCAGCGCTTGCCGCAGGCCATCGTCATGTTGATGGTGCCCTGGAGCACGATACCAAGGACGGACTCGAAGGCCCGTGGCGAAAGCTCTTCCGTGCGGGCCAGGAAATTCCCCGCGGCGTTGTTGACCAGCACATCGAGCGGGCCCTTCGTCCAGACCTGTTCAATCAGTTGTTCCACAGCATCACGCTCGCGCACGTCGCAGGGCAGACCCTCGATCGTGCCGCCGGTCGCCGAAGCAAGTTCCTTGGCGGTTTGCTGGACGACTTCCACTCGCCGCCCGCAGATGTACACGGTTGCGCCGAGTTGCAGGAAGCGCTCGGCCATGGCGCGGCCAATGCCGGTGCCGCCGCCGGTGATCAGGATGCGTTTGCCCTTCAGTAGATCGTTGGTGAACATAGCAGTCCTCTCCGGAAACCTATAAAGCTAACACTGCGGGCGGGAAGATGTCTGTGAGGTGGGTAACCTCATAAACGTTGCAGAGTGAATGCCGGAGCGGCGAGACCTCGCACGGTCACCGTTCGCGAGATTTGAAAGGGCACGGCTTCAGCCGTGCCGTAGAAAGCCCTTAACTGGGATCGACTTCTTGCGTCGGGGAGTCTGAAACATACCGATATAGGTTAATCCGCCCGCGAAAACGACTTGGATCCTCGCTCACGCGCGATGAGCTGACCAAACTTGTCCGCTGCAAAAAGCAACCGTAAGCAGCGCAGCAACACAGCCCAGAGCCAAAAGCCGGCTCAATTCATGATGAATGTTCATGTTGGTAGACCAAATCATTTTGGAACGTCCGGCAAGTAGACAGCTGGTCCGCCTTCAAGTGGCGATGCAAATGGGCCAGGGTTTGTTGGTGTAGGAGTGCTGCTAACAATCAACCCCGTCCTTAATCCCTCGTTTGTGGCGCTTTACCCCTGCTTGCTGCTTACCGGAACGCCCTGCTGCGCATTTTCCGTGCCGGCAGGAGCCGGCGTCGGTATGGTGGGAATCGTAATCACGATTTCGAGTCCGTGCGGCTCGACGTTGCGCGTGAGGATGGTCCCCTTGTGCGCGCTCACCGCGTTCTGCACAATGGCCAGTCCCAGCCCCATTCCGCCGGTGCTCGATCCGCGGGCATCATCCACCCGGTAGAACGGCTTAAAGATAAGCGCCATCGCGTCGTTGGGTACACCGGGCCCGCTGTCGCGCACCGCCAACAGGGCGCAGTTGGGCCCTTTCGTCAGGTGCACCTCAATCCTGCCGTCCTGGCCCGAGTAGAAAATCGCGTTGCGGACAACGTTCTCGAAGGCGCTGCGCAGCAGGCCGGCATCGCCATTCGCCCAGAGCTCGCCGTCGCTGGCGTAGGTGATGCTGGCGCCGGTGGCGGCAGCCTCAAACTTGGCGTCGTGCACCACGTCTTCCACGATCTCGTTCAGCAACAGCGGCTCAAACTGCGGTTTGTGCTGGCCGCTCTCCAGACGCGCCACCGCCAATATCCGCTCCAGCATGGAATCCAACTGCACCGTGTCCTGCTCGACGCGGTCCAGCATCTCCTGGCGCTCAGGTTCGTCGGTCTGGCGCGCCAGCTCCAGCGCCAGCCGTATGCGCGCGATGGGTGAACGCAACTCATGCGAGACGCCGCTCAGCAAACTGCGCTCGCTTTGTATCTGGTTGCGCAACTCTCCCGCCATGGAGTCGAAGTCACGCACCAGGTCGGCAATCTCGTCGCGCCGGTTGCCCAGATTTTCTCCCGCCCGGATGTCCAGGTTGCCGCGTGCCAGCTCGCGGGTGGCATCGCGCATGCGCTCGATGGGCTTGGTCAGATAGTGCGCGATGACCAGGCAGATGATGGCGGAAATGACTGTTCCCAGCTTCAGCGTCCAGAGAATATCGCCGGGGACACGCTCCCGCAGCGGCGGAGGCACCAGCTCGCTGATAAGCACATACTGACCTCGCGGCGTCGTGGCGCGCGCAGCCAGCACATTGGCCTCGTAGGAACGATGCAACCCCTCATTCTTCTCCGCCTCCGTGGCATCGGCAAGAATGCGTTGCGGAACCGGCCGCCCGGAAAGCTCGTTGCCCGAGTTGTCCACCAGCCAGAAGCGCGAGCGGTTCTTCAGCGAAAGGCTGTCCAGAAGCGCAGACAGCGCTCCCTGCCCCTGCTGCTCAAAGGTCTTGGCCGCCAGGTCTGCCAGCACCGGCATTTCGCGCCGCTCGGGCTGGATCCACCAGGGGTGCTCGGAGTTGATACGCACATGAACGCGCAGGTAAAGCGCGCCCAGCAGCAGCGCCTGGGCCACCCAGAAGGGAAGAAATATTTTCCAGAACAGGCGCCGGTTCATACCCTGCTCTTCTCCGGCGTCTCCGCGGCGAGAAAGTATCCGATGCCGCGAATCGGCCGGATCAGTTCGTCGCTTCCCGGACAGGCCGCCAGCTTCTTGCGCAAGCGGCTGACGTGCACGTCAACACTGCGATCGAACGCATTCAGCGGACGTCCCAGGGCAACTTCGGCAATCTGCTCGCGGGTCACCACGCTGCCGGCGTGGCGCAGCAGCAATTCCAGGACGTTGAACTCCACCGAGGTCAAGTCAACGGGAGCGCCCGCGCAACTCACCGTCCGGGTACTGGTAGACATGCTGATGTCGCTCACCGTGAGCACTTCGTCTTGATCGCTACGCCCGCCGCCAAGGACGCCGTCCCGGGTGCGACGGAAGATGGCGCGGATTCTCGCCACCAGTTCCCGCGGGTCGAAGGGCTTCGCCAGGTAATCGTCGGCGCCAATCTCCAGTCCCAGGATGCGGTCCACCGCCTCGCCCCGCGCGGTCAGCAACAGCACCGGTACCGCGGATTGCTGGCGCACCGACTTCAGCAACTCGAAGCCGGAGCCGCCGGGCAACATGACATCGAGAATAATCAACTCGTGCCCGCCCGCATGTGCGGCGCTCAGTCCCGAGGCGTGGTCGTAGGCGGCGTCCACGTGAAAGCCTTCGCCTTCCAGGTAGCGCTTCAGCAGATTGACCAGGTCGCGATCGTCATCAACAATAAGGAGCCGGTTCACCGCACTTATTTTGCCTGTTCCGGCGCGGGGCTGCGGTGAAGAATTGTTTCGAGATGTAGTCGGCGGCTTCACACTTCTTTACTTTCCTTCACCCTCTCTTAACGGCTGTCGCAGGTGCCATCCGGTCTAATAGTATGGATGTAATACTACTGCAATCGACGTAGGGGATTGCAGTTAGGGGCGAAGGGCGATGACTTCTCCAGCGGGGCCGCGTCTGTCGCAAATTAGGAGGAGTACGTGAAGAAACCAGGAATCCTGGGCACCTTGCTGGTGCTGGCAATTTGCGCCGCGCTCGCCGGCTGCAGCTCGCAGTCAGCCAAGAATGCCAAGGCCGGCGGACCTCCGCCTGCGGTGCCCGTCGGGGTCGCTACTGTTCAACAAAGCAATTTTCCGGTTTATCTTACGGGCCTCGGCTCGGTTGAGGCGTTCAACACGGTTTCGCTGAAGACCCGCATTGACGGCCAGATTATGCGGGTAAATTTTGCCGAAGGGCAGGACGTCAAGGAAGGCGAACTACTCATACAGATCGATGCTCGTCCCTACCAGGTGGCATTGCAGCAGGCAGAAGCCAACCTGAAAAAAGACCAGGCCCAACTCGACAATGCGAAGGCGCAGTACGAACGCAATCGGGTTCTCTATGAGCAGGGCGTTATTGCCAAACAGGACCTCGATACCCTGCAGGCATCGTTCGGCACCTACGAAGGCACCATCGCCGCTGACAAGGCCGCCATCGAGAGCGCCAAGCTGAATATCACCTATTGCAACATTCTCTCTCCCATCAACGGACGCGTTGGCCTGCGGCAGGTCGATCCCGGAAACTATGTGACCGCGGCCGGCAACACGCCGATGCTGGTCATTACGCAGTTGCATCCCATCGCGGTCGTCTTCACCCTGCCGCAGGACCAGATTCAGTCCGTGGCCCAGCACATGAAGCAGGGTTCCTTGGAGGTGGAGGCCTACAGCCGTGACGACCAGACCAAGCTCGCCACCGGAAAGCTGTTGACCATCGACAACCAGATCGACGCAACCACCGGTACCGCGCGGCTGAAGGGAGTTTTTGACAACGCGGACAGCACACTCTGGCCCAACCAGTTCGTCAACGTTCACCTGCTCCTGCAGACGCTGAACAACGCGATTTCCACGCCGGCCGCCGCGCTGCAACGCGGGCCCGAAGGCACGTTTGTTTACGCTGTGGATGCCAACAACACAGTGCTGATGCGCCCGGTACAAGTCGCGTTGACTCAGGGCGCCACGGTCGTGATTGCCTCCGGACTGCAGGCGGGCGACAAAGTCGTCACCGACGGACAGGAGAAGCTTCAGGCCGGAAGCAAGGTGGTCCCGCAGGCGCCGGCGCTGCAGAAACCAGGGTCGAGCGGCAACATCGGATCGCAGACATGAGCATTTCGCGGCCATTTATTCTTCGGCCCATCGCCACGTCCCTGCTGATGGCAGGTCTGCTGCTGGTGGGCATCGTGGCCTACAAGCAGCTGCCGATATCCGCCCTGCCGCAGGTGGATTACCCGACCATCCAGGTCGTCACGTTCTATCCCGGCGCCAGTCCCGACGTCACCGCATCGTCCATCACCGCGCCGCTGGAGCGGCAGTTCGGTGAACTGCCCGGACTCAGCCAGATGACCTCGAGCAGTTCCTTCGGCGCTTCGGTCATCACGCTGCAGTTCACGTTGGAAGAGAACATTGACGTCGCCGAGCAGGAGGTGCAGGCGGCCATCAACTCCGCGCAGACGTATCTTCCCGCCGACCTGCCGACGCCCCCGATTTACAGCAAGGTCAACCCCGCCGACGCGCCCATCCTGACATTAGCCATGACCTCGGACAGCATGCCTCTGCACCAGGTGGAGGACCTGGCCGACACGACCTTCGCGCAGAAGATTTCGCAGCTACCGGGCGTCGGGCTGGTAACCATCAGTGGCGGTCAGAAACCGGCGGTGCGCATCCTGGCCAATCCCACGACGCTGGCCTCGTACGGCATGAGCCTGGAGCAGGTGCGCAGCGTCATCGCCCAGGTCAACGTCGACCAGGCCAAGGGACAATTACAGGACAACCGGCAGGCTTACACCATCGGCGCTAACGACCAGCTGCTCAGTCCGCAGGGTTACGCCGACACCATCGTCGCCTACAAGAACGGCAATCCGGTCCGCCTGTCCGACGTCGCCACGGTCATCACCGGCCCGGAGAACGTGAATCAGGCGGCGTGGATGAACACCACGCCCGCGGTGATCCTGAACATCCAGCGCCAGCCCGGCGCCAACATCATCAAGGTCGTGGACAGCATCAAGCTGCGCCTGAAGCAACTGCAGGCGAACCTGCCGGCCTCGGTGAGAGTCACGGTGCTCACCGACCGCACCAACACCATCCGCGCCAGCGTCAAGGACGTGCAGTTTGAAATGATGCTGACCATCGCGCTGGTGGTGATGGTCATCTTCGTTTTCCTGCGGACGCTGTCGGCCACCATCATCCCCAGCATCGCGGTGCCGCTCTCGCTCATTGGCACCTTCGCCGTGATGTACCTGCTGGGCTACTCGCTCGACAACCTCTCGCTGATGGCGCTCACCATCTCCACCGGCTTCGTGGTGGACGACGCCATCGTCATGATCGAGAACATCGATCGCTACATCGAGGAAGGCCATTCGCCGCTGGAGGCCGCGCTGCTGGGCTCCGGCCAGATCGGCTTCACCATCGTGTCGCTGACGGTGTCGCTGATCGCCGTGCTGATTCCCCTTCTCTTCATGGGCGACATCGTCGGCCGGCTGTTCCGCGAGTTTGCCGTCACCCTGAGCGTGACCATTCTCTTCTCGGCCATCATTTCGCTGACCCTGACGCCCATGATGTGCTCGCTGCTGCTCCGCCGGCGCGATCAGGCGAAGCACGGGCGCCTCTACCTGTGGTCGGAACGCGCCTTCAACAACACCATCGCTTTCTATGGGCGCACCGTAAAGATGGTCCTGAACCATCAGACCGCGACGTTGCTGGTCACCATCGGGACGCTGGTTGCCACTATCTGGCTGTACATCGTCGTCCCCAAGGGCTTCTTCCCGGTGCAGGACACTGGCGTCATTACCGCCATCACTGACGCTCCGGAGAGCATTTCTTTCGTCGCCATGTCACAGCGGCAACAGGCGCTGGCGGCGGCCATCCTGAAGGACAAAGACGTCGATAGTCTGTCTTCCTTCATCGGCGTGGACGGCACCAACACCACGCCCAACAGCGGCCGCATCCAGATCAATCTCAAATCGCGCGATGTGCGCAACGACGACGTCACCACCATCATGAAGCGGATCCAGCAGGAAACGGCCGGCGTCGAGGGCATCACGCTCTACATGCAGCCGGTGCAGGACCTGACGGTGGAAGATCGTGTCAGCCGCACGCAATATCAGTTCAGCCTGGAAGACGCCGATCCCAAGGAACTGGCATCGTGGACTTCAAAGCTGGTCGCCAAGCTGAAGACCTTGCCGGAACTGCGCGACGTGGCCACCGATCAGCAGAACGATGCGGCGCAGGCCAGCCTGGTCATCGATCGTGATACCGCGTCGCGGCTCGGAGTCACGGCATCGGCCGTCGACAACACGTTGTACGACGCCTTCGGACAGCGGCTGGTCTCCATCATGTTCACGCAGTTGAACCAGTACCACGTGGTGCTGGAGGTGGATCCCTCGTTCCGCAACGATCCCGACTCGCTGAAGAGCATTTACGTGCCGGCCGGCGCCGGCGCGGCGGCAGCCGTGCAACCGGGCTCCGCTCCTGTGGCCACCGCTGCTTCCGCCAACGTTCTGACCGCGACCACCAACCAGGTCCCGTTGAGCGCCATCGCGCATTGGGAAACCACCACCGGCCCTCTGACCATCAACCACCAGGGCCAGTTCCCCGCGGTTACCATCTCCTTCAACCTGGGCAGCGGCGCCTCGCTGGGCGAAGCGGTGAAGGCCATCCAGCAAGCCGCAGCGGACCTGCAATTGCCGCCGAGCATCCAGTTGGCGTTCCAGGGCACGGCGCGCGCCTTCGAAGCCTCGCTGGCCAATGAAGGCTGGCTCATCCTGGCCGCCATCATCACCGTGTACATCGTTCTCGGCGTGCTGTACGAAAGCTACATTCATCCCATCACGATCTTGTCCACGCTGCCCTCGGCCGGCGTGGGCGCGATTCTCGCGCTCACCCTGTTCCACATGGACCTCGGGGTAATGGCGCTCATCGGCATCATTTTGCTGATCGGCATTGTGAAGAAAAACGCCATCATGATGATCGACTTCGCGCTGGAGGCCGAGCGCAAGGAAGGCAAGGCGCCCATTGACGCGATTTATGAGGCCTGCCTGCTGCGCTTCCGCCCCATCATGATGACCACCTTTGCCGCGCTCTTCGGCGCGGTCCCACTGGCGCTGGGCTCCGGCACCGGCTCCGAGCTGCGCCGTCCGCTGGGCGTGACCATCATCGGCGGACTGCTGGTCAGCCAGATACTGACTCTCTACACCACGCCGGTGGTCTATCTGTGGTTTGACCGCCTGGCGGCGGCGCTGCGCCACGGGCGCGCGCCCAAGCCCGCGGAGGCCGTCGGAGACTAGGCAATGAACATCTCCGCTCCCGCCATCGAACGGCCCGTCGCGACCACGCTGCTGACGTTTGCCCTGCTTCTCGCGGGTGTGCTGGCTTACACGCAGCTTCCGGTTGCGCCGCTGCCGCAGATCGACTTTCCCGTCATCTCGGTGGGAGCTGCGCTGCCCGGCGCCAGTCCGGAAACCATGGCCTCCTCCGTCGCCACTCCGCTGGAGCGCCAGTTCGGCCGCATTGCCGCCATCAACCAGATGACCTCGTCGAGCCAGCTGGGCTCGACCGGCATCACCATGCAGTTCGACCTCGACCGCAACATTGACGCCGCGGCGCGCGATGTGCAGTCCGCCATCAACGCGGCCCAGGGGAACCTGCCCGCCGATCTGCCCGGCAACCCGACCTACCGCAAGATCAATCCCGCCGACGCGCCCATCATGATCCTGGTCATGACCTCCGACGCCCTGACCCAGGACCAGATGTACGACCTGGCCGACTCCATCATGGGCCAGAAGCTGGCGCAGGTGGAGGGCGTGGGCCAGGTGTTCGTATGGGGCTCCTCGCAGCCGGCGGTGCGCATCGAGGCGAACCCCAACCTGCTGAACAAGCTCAACATCGGACTGGAAGCGGTGCGCACTGCGGTGGCCGCGCAAAACGTGAACCTGGCCAAGGGCTCGCTGGAGAGCGAAAGCAAAGTCTGGATGATCCGGGCCAATGATCAGATGAGGAAGGCGGCCGTCTACAAGCCCATCATCGTCGCTTATCGTAATGGCGCGGCGGTGCGGCTGAGCGACGTTGCCGATGTCCAGGATTCCTACTCGAATATCAACAACGCCGGCAGCTTCAACGGCAAGCCCAGCGTCCTGATCGTCATCTTCCGCCAGCCAGGCGCCAACATGATCGCCACCGTCGATCGCGTCGTCGACGCACTGCCATTCCTGCGAGCTTCGCTTCCGCCCAGCATCAACCTGGTGGTCGGACTCGACCGCACCACCACGGTCCGCGCCTCGGTGAAGGACGTTCAGCGCACCCTGGTCATCTCCGTCATCCTGGTCACTCTGGTGGTGTTCGTCTTCCTGCGCGAGGTGCGTGCCACCCTGATTCCCAGCGTCGCCGTCCCGCTCGCCATCGTCGGCACCTTCGGGATCATGTACCTGTGCGGGTTCTCGCTGAACAACCTCTCCCTGATGGCGCTGACCATCTCCACCGGCTTCGTGGTGGACGACGCCATCGTGGTGCTGGAAAACGTGATGCGCCACGTCGAGAGCGGCATGAAGCCCTTCCAGGCGGCGCTGCTGGGCGCGCGCGAGATTGGCTTCACCGTGGTCTCGATGAGCACCTCGCTTATCGCGGTATTCATCCCCATTTTGCTGATGGGCGGCATCGTGGGACGCCTGTTCCGCGAATTCGCTGTGACCCTGAGCGCCGCGATTGCCGTGTCTCTCGTGGTTTCCCTCACCACCACGCCCATGCTGTGTGCGCGCTTCCTGAAGGCCCACGACCCCGGCAGTCACGGCGCGCTCTACCGCATGAGCGAGCGCGGATGGGTGGCCATCAGCCGTGGCTACAAGGCATCGCTGGGATGGGTGCTGCGCCACCAGCGGCTCATCTTCGCGGTCGCCGTCCTGATGGTCTTTGTCAATGTCGCGCTGTACATCATCGTCCCCAAAGGGTTTTTCCCGCAGCAGGACACGGGGCGCATGGTGGGCAGCATCATGGGCGACCAGGACCTCTCCTTCCTGGCCATGCGCGACAAGACCAACGAGTTCATCGGCATCGTGCAGCAGGACCCTGCGGTCGAGAATGTGCTGGCGTTCGTCGGCGGCAATGCCGCGCAGAACCAGGGCCGCATGTTTGTCACGCTTAAGCCTCTCAGCGAGCGCAAGGTCAGCGTGGACCAGGTCATCGCGCGCCTCCGTCCCAAGCTGTCGCACATCCCCGGCGCGACCTTGTATTTCCAGGGCGTGCAGGATTTGCAAATCGGCGGACGCGGGGCCAGCGCGCAGTTCCAGTACACGCTGTCCGGCGAGAACCTGAACGAACTCTACGAATGGGCGCCCAAGCTGCTGCAAAAACTGCGCGCCATCCCCCAGCTCAAAGACGTGAACAGCGACCAGCAGGTGCACGGGCTGGAAGCAACCGTCATCATCGACCGCGACACCGCGGCGCGGCTGGGCATCACCCCGCAACAGATTGACAACGTCCTGTATGACGCCTTCGGGCAGCGTCAGATCTCGACCATCTACCGCACCTTGAACCAGTATCACGTGGTGCTGGAAGTGGATCCCCGCTACCAGCTCACGCCCGATGCATTGCAAAGCGTGTACGTCATCACCGGTAAAGGCGCACAGGTCCCGCTTTCGGCCTTCGCTCACTTCGGCCCGGCCAACACCTCTCTGTCTGTCAACCACCAGGGACAATTCCCGGCGGTGACCCTCTCGTTTAACCTCGCACCCGGCGGCGATCTCGGCGCCGCGACCCGCGCCATCTCGGAGGCCGAGCTGCAGTTGCGCATACCGGCAACCCTTCACGGCAGCTTTCAGGGAACGGCTGCCGCCTTCAAGGATTCTCTGTCGTCTGAACCGGTCCTGATTCTCACCGCGATCATCGCCGTGTACATCGTGCTCGGCATGCTCTACGAGAGCTACATCCATCCCATCACCATTCTGTCCACGCTGCCGTCCGCCGGCACTGGCGCCCTGCTGGCGCTGCTGCTGTTCCGCATGCAGCTCGACGTCATTGCACTCATCGGCATCATCCTGCTCATCGGCATCGTGAAGAAGAACGCCATCATGATGATTGACTTCGCGCTGGAAGTGGAGCGCCAGGGCAAGACCGCGGAAGAGTCCATCCATGAGGCCGCGCTGATTCGCTTCCGACCCATCATGATGACGACCGCGGCGGCGCTGCTGGGCGCGCTGCCCCTGGCGCTGGGCCGCGGCGTCGGCTCGGAGATTCGCCGACCGCTGGGCATCGCCATCGTCGGCGGCCTCATCGTCAGCCAGATGCTGACGCTCTACACCACGCCGGTGGTCTACCTCTACATGGACGCCTTCAAGGACTGGGTGCTGCTCCACCTGCCCTGGGGCCGCAAGGCCGGCAAGCGGGAAGAAGCGCCGGTCTTCGCGGACTAGGAGCACAGAACCTGCCGGAAAGTTCCCTGCATTTCGTCCGCATTTTCATCTTCCTGCAATCAACTTCCGTCATACTGAGCTATCGATTCGGTGGAGCACACGTCAAATGAAGAGAACGATGCAAACCTGTATCGAACGACCGCGAGCGGCCCGCAAGCCGCCCCTCGAGTTGCTGATGCTGAGAGTTGATGTCCAGTCCGTACGGCAAAGTGCGATGCTGCACTGCTGGGGCAGGATCGTGCTCGGCGTGGAAGTAGAGGCTTTGCGCTGCATGGCAACGGCGCGCCGCGAGCGGTTCGTCCTCCTCGATCTGGCGAAGGTCCACACGATCGACGCGGCCGGCCTCGGCTTGCTGGTGGAACTGCAATGTTGGGCCCTGGAGCACAAGCGGGTGCTGCGCATCCTGAATCCGTCGGAGTGCGTCCGCCGGATGATCGCGTTGACCCGGCTGCACCAGGTCCTGCCCATCGCCGAAGCGTCCGAAGCCGCGCCGGACATGGAGTCCGACTCGGATTGCAACCGGCGCGCTATGACGGCATAACGCGGCGGATGCGGTTTCCATCTGCATTCCGAAGGCGGACCGGGAAGTACGTTTCACTCGCAATTCGTGGACGGCGTTGCCGTCGGCGCAGATTTGTGGCCGCCTGCTAAACTGTCGGCACTGCGCCAAGGAAATGCTTGCCAGAACGATTGTCAGCCGCGCCACCGCCGACCGTCTCGCGGGAGTTCACCTTCCCCGGCGACTCCGCCTCACTTGTCCCCGCCCGTGAGGCCATCATGGGAGTGCTCCGCGACTACTGGTCCAGCGAAGCCGAGGAAATCGATCTCTTCCTCGCCTTGCAGGAGGCGCTGGCCAATGCCGTGCGTTACGGTTGCCAGGACGATCCGGCAAAACAGATTCATTGCTCCGTGCAGATCGATCCCACGACGTTCACCATCGGCATCCGCGATTCCGGCGCGGGCTTCGATGCGCAACGCGTCGCCGCGCCCGGCAATTCCACTCCCAACCTGAGCGAGAGTGGCCGTGGCATTTTCCTTATGCGCAGCGTGATGGACGAAGTGACCCATAGCCGCGGCGGCTCCGAAGTACGCCTGCGCAAACTGCGCGCGGCACCCTCGGGTGGGAGCTAGGTACCCGGGAGCCCCTGCCGGGGCTGGATTCTTCATGACAAACCTACTTATGAAATTGCCTGTTAACAACAACTGATAGTGGTTCAGTTCGATTTCCACAGAAGAGGCCGCACGATTTCGGGCTGGACCAGCCGCTGCCTCCGCAGCCGGATTGGAAAAGGAACCGTCCGCTAACGGGTAAAGTGGCCAAGAACGCCGCCTCGCGGGCGGAAGCGAAGCAGCGCAAGCGGGCGCACAGAAAGCATCCGCAGTCGGCCGCCGAGCCCGCACTCCTTACCGGAAGCGATAAAAAATGACCGCTAACTCCAATCGGCAGACGACTTTGCTCGCAAACCTCGCGGCCGCACGAACTTTCCGGAATTTTGTTCGTAACTCGATGATTGCAAAGCAGCAGGGCGAGGGGGGAGGGGTACTCATACAAACTTGCCAGACGATGGCAAAAAGTAGAGTATGAGTGACCACTCGCAATCGTAATTTCGGAGGCCGTCTTGAACGTTGACCCGACTCGGCGGGCGTTCCTACTCCAGGCAGGCGCCTCGCTCGGGGTAATGTACCTCGGTTCGCTTACGCCGGACTTGCTGGCGCAGGCGCACGCCCACGCAAAATCTGCCGCCGCCGGCGAAGCCCATGGCTATCGCTTCTTCACCCCGCAACAGGCGGCCGACTTCGATGCCTTCTCCGCGCAAATCGTTCCCACCGACGAGACGCCGGGCGCGCGCGAGGCCAACGTCGTCCACTGCACCGATTACCTGCTCAGCGTCTTCGAGCCCGAGCAGCAGACCGCGGTGAAAGATGCCTTCCAGGCTCTGAACGATCAGTCTGCAAAAACGGTTCCCGGCGCGAAGCCGTTCGCTGCGCTCACTCCCGTGCAGCAGATCGAAGTGATGAAGGCCATGGAGAAGACGCCCGCCTTCGGCCTGCTTCGCGCCTACACCCTGACCGCGACCTTCTGCGATGCCAAGCTCGGCGGCAACAAAGATCAGGTCGGCTGGAAGATTCTCGGCTTCCCCGACACCTTCTACTACAAGCCGCCGTTCGGCTACTACGACGCCCAGCATGACGCTGACAAGGAGAAAGCATGAGCGCGATGCCTCCGCAGCGGCATTACCAGCTGACCGCCGAAGTTGACTTCATCGTCATTGGCTCGGGAGCTTCCGGCGGCGTGCTGGCGCGCGAACTCTCGCGCAATGGCTTCAGCGTGGTGGTCCTGGAACAAGGCCCGTGGATGACCACCAAGGACTTCACCCACGACGAATACCGCACTTGGAACCAGTCGCTGCTGACTAACGACTTCCGCAAGCAGCCCACGACTTTCCGCAAGACGCCCGCGGACAAGGCGGTGAAGCAGCCGGCGCTCACCTACGGCCGCATGGTCGGCGGAGGACCGGTGCATTTCACCGCCAACTTCTGGCGCTTCCACGAAATCGACTTCATCGAGGCGAGCAAGAAAGGCACCATCGCCGGAACCGGCCTCACCGACTGGCCCATTACCTACGCCGACATGGAGCCTTACTACACCAAGGCGGAATGGGACCTCGGCGTCTCCGGTCAGGCGGGCGTCAGCCCGTTCGATCCGCCGCGCTCCAAGCCGTATCCCATGCCGCCGATGCCGGTGAAATCCAGCGGCGTGCTCTTCGAGCAGGGCGCGCGCAAGCTGGGCTATCATCCGTTCCCCGCGCCGATGGCCATCCTCTCGCAGTCGTACCAGGGACGCATGGCCTGCGCGCATTGCGGCTTCTGCATGGGATTCGGCTGCGAGATGGGCGCGAAGTCCAGCCCGCTACCCACGTTGATTCCGCAGGCCATGGCCAGCGGGCGCTGCGAGATCCGCCCCGACAGCTATGTCCGCAAAATCGAGTTAGACCAGCACGGCCGCGCCATCGGCGCCATTTACTTCGACAAGAGCGGCAAGGAGAATCTGCAACGCGCACGCGCCGTGGTGGTCGCCGCCAACGGCTCAGAGACGCCGCGCCTGCTGCTGCTTTCCAAGTCCCGCCGCTTCCCTGACGGGCTAGCCAACTCCAGCGGCCTGGTGGGCA
>JARLGI010000068.1 GCA_031296115.1 Acidobacteriota bacterium
GACGGCGAAGGCGAGGCCGGCGATGTCGCCGCCGAGCTGCTTGACGAGCTTGACGGTTGCTTCCATGGTGCCGCCGGTGGCGAGCAGGTCGTCGACCAGGACAACGCGCTGGCCGGGGTGAATCGCGTCCATGTGAATCTCAAGAGTGTCCGAGCCGTACTCAAGGTCGTAGGTGACGCGGGCGACCGGGGCGGGAAGCTTGCGCGGTTTGCGCACGGGCACGAAGCCCGCATTGAGGCGATAGGCCAGGGCCGGCCCAAAGATGAAGCCGCGCGCCTCGATGCCAAGTACGAGGTCGATCTTCTGTTCCAGATAGTGCGCCGCGAGCGCGTCGATCATCTTCGCGAAGCCGGTCTTGTCTTTCAGCAGCGTGGTGATGTCGTAAAAGAGAATGCCCGGTTTGGGGAAATCGGGGACGGTGCGGACCAGCTTCTTGAGATCTTCTACGTTGATGGGCTTCATGTTTTCAGGCATTGCTGCGATCGCTCCTCGATTTGGCTTCAGTAGAGATTATAGAGGACAGGGAATAGGCAACTGAGAGCAGGGGACAGCTAAAAAACTTTAGCATTCCCGGTTTGATTACCAGGCGCCATCGATACGGAAGGAGCTTAGTCCTTCTGCTTCGCTGTCGTCGAGGTAGTGCTCGATGAGGTGGTCGACGCGGCTTCCACGGGGACCGCGGCGCAGGCTGGCGCGGAGTTCGGCCAGATCGTCAACGCTGCCGGATGCGAGGACCTCGACTTCGCCTTCCTCGGTATTGCGGACCCAGCCGCGCAGGCTGAGTTCGCTGGCTTCTCGGTGGACAAACCAGCGAAAGCCTACTCCCTGCACGCGTCCCTGAACAAGAAAATGAAGAACCATTGTTAGCAACCTGTGTCAGTTTTGCAGATGCGCCGCCGGTGTGCAAGCCATAGAGGCAATCCATGGGCCTGATCTGTGCTTGATGCGTGGGCCCGCTGAGTGCGCCGTCCACGCGCTACACTGGAATTCACATGGTCTTTGTTCTCGACAACTACGACTCGTTTACTTACAACCTCGTCCAATATCTGGGCGAATTGGGCGCGGAAGTGGTGGTGCGCCGCAACGATGAGCTGACGGTGGAAGAGGTTGAGGCGCTCAAGCCGGACCGGATTCTGCTGTCGCCCGGTCCATGTACGCCGGGCGAGGCAGGGATTCTGGTTCCGTTGATACGGTATATGGCGGGCAAAGTGCCGATTTTCGGGGTTTGCCTGGGACATCAGGCGATCGGCGAGGCGTTTGGCGGAGACGTGGTTCGTGCGCATAACCTGATGCACGGCAAAACCAGCCTGGTAGAGCATGACAGCAAGGGGATTTTTGCGGGACTGCCTACGCCGCTGACGTGTACACGCTACCACTCGCTGATTGTGGCGGAGAAGTCGCTGCCGGGTGAACTTGAGGTCACGGCGCGGACGCCGGAAACAGGCGGCTCAGGGGGCACGGTAATTATGGGTTTGCGGCATCGGCGCTTGCCCATTGAGGGCGTGCAGTTCCACCCGGAGAGCGTGCTGACCGAGTGCGGACACGAGATGATTCGCAACTTCCTGGAAATGTAATCGCAATGCATGGGATCGCTGGAGCAAACTTGCGCAAGTTCGGATTTGTCTGGCTGGCCGGGGTATTTGCGCTGACGGCGTTTGTTTTGCAGCGCGTCGCCGCAGCCCAGACAGTAGCGCCACAAGCCGCTCCCATCGCGATCGTTCCTATCGACAACAAGAATCCAGACCAGGCAGCCACTGTTACGGGCGCTCTCGAAGTGACAGGTGGCAAGGCAATCATCGCAGTGAGCGGCTCGGTGACTGCGACCGGACAGACGACGCGGGTGATTCTGCCGCATCGGGGCGAGTTGCACGTTTGTGCTTCAACGACGGTGAAACTGGCGGCAGATTCCAGCGTTGCATCGGGCGATGCGCCAGGACTGCTGATGGCGATGGATCATGGGGCTGTGGAGATTAGCTTCGCTGCCGGCGCGGCGAGCCTGCGCAACGCGGACGTTTTGCTGACTCCCGACTTTCGCATATTGATCAGCGGACCGGGCGCGGCAGAGGTGAAGGTGCGGCTCGGCTCGCAGGGGGATACGTGCGTGGATAACGCTGGTGTCCCCGGCGACGGTGCTTCGCAGACGGGGTTGAACCCCCAGGTCAATGCGCCTTATGTGCTTGTTTCAAGCGTGTTCGACGGCGGAGCCTATCGGGTTCAACCCGGCCAGCGGGTGATGTTCCAGCACGGCAGCCTGCATGTGGTTGTGAATCAGGAAAAGGAATCGTGCGGGTGCCCGCCTGGCGCGCCTAAAGGGAATGAATTTCCAGAAGCTCAGAGCGCGGGGCTTGCGCCGATGCCGAAGCCGGCACCGGGGTCACTGGGGAATGCCCCTGATTTGGCGGTGGTAGAACCGCTTGTGTATAAAGGCGCCGACCCCACGGCGCGGCTGACTGAGGCAGCGAAGGATGGTGCAGGTTCGACAGCCGTAGCCGCTGCTGCTCAGACGCCTCCGGAGCAGAAGAAGGCGGGATTTTTTAAGCGCGTGGGGCGGTTCTTCCGGCGGATCTTCGGCGCGGAATAGGGGCAATGTTGTTCCTGCCTGATTACTTCCATTGCACTTGAGCGCTGCGTATCGCACCCGAGGAGCAAAAATCAAGATGCGCTTCAGATGCGGCACGCAGCACAACTGCGGCTTCAAGTGGTTAGGCTGTGGCGTTGACCAGCGAACCGGTGGAAAGGCTGGAGAGGAAACTGTCGAGAGCGCTTTGCGCGCTGTTGATGTTGCCAGTCCCAAGCGCGGAACCGATATCGGAGAGAAGCTTTGAGAAGGATGTCGAGCTGGAACCGCTGGACGAAGAGGTACTGGATGTGGATGTATCGGAGGAGGTGCTGGATGTGGAGCTGTCATTGGAATACAGAAGGCTCGTGAGCGAGTCGTAGGCCGACTGCGCGCTGCTCGTATCTCCGGTGCTGATGGCGCTGAACAGGTCGAGTACGTCTTTTCCGAGTTCACTGATGGTGGAACTGCTGGCCGAGTCCGATAAGGTAGCGGATGTGGAATTGGTGGATTTGGTCGAACTGGTGGACGAGGTGCCCGAAGTGACCTCCGACTCCAGGGTGGTGAGAGCCGATTGCGCGGATGAAATGTCGCCGCTGGACAGCGCCGAAGTGACGCTGCTGAGGAACTGGCTCAAAGGGCTGCTGGAATCGGAGTTAGAGGGTTGAAGTTTTTCGACCTGCGCTAGATACTTTTCCGCGCCGCTGGTATCGCCGGATTTGATAGAAGACATAAGGCCCGAGAGGGCCGTGCTAAAAGCGTTTCCAGAGTTCGATGAAGAACTTGAGGTTGAAGTGCTGGAAAGGCTGTTTAAGAGCGAAACGCTACTCTGCAAGCTTGAAATGGATGACATGGTGAATGTTCCTTTCGCAAAGATTTCTCAAGGTGGGGCCACCGGGCTGGTCCGCGTTGAGTCATTGCTCTGTTGCTTAGTGTGCGCGAAGTTGGGACACATGCAGACAACAAGATGAGTGGCCTGTTTCAGGATGAAACCGGCCACTGGACAGTTCGGAAATGGAACTGGGTGTGAAGCTACAATTCGCGGGCGCGCTCGATGGCGCGGATGACGGCTTGCGCCTTGTTAATGGACTCTTTATGCTCAAGTTCGGGAACGGAGTCGGCGACGATGCCAGCGCCAGCTTGAATGTAACCTTTATCGCCGACAGAGAGCATGGAGCGGATAGCGATGCAGGAGTCGAGGTTGCCGGAGAAGTCGGCGTAGAGGACGGCTCCGCCATAGGCACCGCGGCGGGCAGGCTCCAACTCTTCGAGGATTTCCATGGCGCGAACTTTGGGGGCACCGCTGAGGGTGCCGGCAGGGAAGCAGGCGCGGAGTGCATCGACGGCGGTCAACTCGGGGCGGAGGCTGCCTTCGATGGAACTGACAATGTGCATGACGTGGGAGTAACGCTCGACGAACATGAGGCGGTCCACTTTGACGGAGCCGAACTGGCTGACGCGACCGACGTCGTTGCGGCCCAGATCGACCAGCATGACGTGTTCGGAGC
>JARLGI010000069.1 GCA_031296115.1 Acidobacteriota bacterium
AACCACGTGTCGGCCGGTTTCCCGACCGATTGCACGTTATGCCACACGACCACGGACTGGACTTCGTCGACGTTCAATCACGCCACTGTCTTTCCGTTGACCGGGGCGCACGCGACGCTGACTTGCGCGCAGTGCCACACCAACAACAACTACACAACGCTCCCGACCAACTGCTATGGCTGCCACCAGGCGGATTTCACTGGAACCACAAATCCGAACCACGTTTCCGCGGCATTCCCGACCACCTGCGACACATGCCACAACACGAGCAACTGGACGACCGTTACGTTTAATCACGCCACCTATGCGAACTATCCGTTAACTGGTGCGCACGCGACGCTAACGTGCGTGCAATGCCATGTCAACAACAACTACGTGAATACGCCGACCGCCTGCTACTCCTGCCACCAGGCCGATTTCACGGGCACAACCAATCCCAATCACGTGAGCTCGGGCTTCCCGACCGATTGTTCGATTTGCCACACAACCACCGCCTGGAGTCCGTCGTCTTTCAACCATGCGTCGGTATTTCCGCTGACCGGTGCGCATGCAACGCTGACCTGCGTGCAGTGCCACACGAACAACAACTTCACGACTTTGCCCACTACCTGCTACGGCTGCCACACAGCCGATTGGAACGGAACGACCGACCCGAACCACGCGGCTGCGGGCTTCCCGACGACCTGCGACACATGCCACACGACGACGGACTGGACGGGGGCGACCTTCAATCACAACAACACGCCTTTCCCGTTGACCGGTGCGCACGTGACTGTCGATTGCATCAAATGTCACGTGAACAACGTGTTTGCCGGAACACCGACGGATTGCTACTCCTGCCACCAGGCGGACTTCACCGGGACAACGAACCCGAATCACTCGGCCGCAGGCTGGCCCACGACATGCGCGACATGCCACACGACGACAGCGTGGATTCCAGCAACTTTGCCGGCGAGCTACCACACATTCTTCCCGCTGAACCACGGCAACGCGAATGGAGTTTGCACCTCGTGTCACACAAATTCCGCAGATTATTCGGTGTTCCAGTGCACCGGCTGCCATGGCGGGAACAACGCGGCGAATTTCCACCATGACAATGTCAGCGGATATGTCTACAACAGCGTGAATTGTTACGCGTGCCACAAGAATGGTTCAGGAGGGTAGGCCGAATGCGATCGGGAACATTAGCGCTTATTCTCCTTTTGGCGCCAGTCTCTGTGGCGCAGGAATCGACTGTGGCTCCGCAGGAAGCGACGCCCTCGCAAGCTGCGCCGGTGCAGACCAACTTTCAAGTGCGCTATATCGACGGGCCGGATGTGTATATCAATGGCGGTCGCGATGCGGGACTGGAGGAGGGCACCCAACTCATCGTCAAACAAAATCCGACCAAACCGTCTGACGACCCGTCGAATGCATCGATTGAGCCGGGCATTGTGGCCAAACTGAAGGTGGTTTCGGTGGCTTCAACTTCCGCGGTATGCGAGGTGGCCGCCAAAGGGAGAGATCTCGCCGTGGGCGATACGGTCTCCCTTCCCGATTCCGAAGTAGAGAAACTGGTAGAAAAGAACACAATCGGCAACACGCGGAAGTACCCGATGGTGATCAGTTTCAGCGCCGGCGATCCATTGGACGAGGAAGTCCGCAATGAGATACCCCGCCCGCCGTTGCCGGAGGTGAACCAGGCGCGCGGAAGGATCGGATTCGATATGAGCACCATCCGGCAATTGGGCCCGGGAGGCGGCTCAACCACCGAATACGGGGCGGTTGTTCGCATCGATTTTACGCGCATATTCGGCTCGCATTGGAACCTGAATGGGTATTGGCGGGGCGAGCGGCAAACTGGATCCGGTTCGACGGCGACTCTCCAGGACCTGATCGACCGCACTTATTTGATCAGCCTGACATACGTTAATCCGGAATCGCGCTGGACGGCGGGAATCGGGCGTTTGTATCTGCCGTGGGCCAGCAGCTTGGACACGATCGACGGGACATATATCGCGCGGAGCATATCTTCGTCAACGCTGTTTGGAGTTTTTGCAGGGACTACTCCGGATCCAGCGGCGTGGAATTACGATCCACAGCGAAGGATTGGCGGCTCGTTCTTCAATGTTCACGCAGGCGACTACGACCGGTTCCGAATTTCGACCACCGCCGGCGCGGGCGTACAACTCTATCACTGGTCGACGAACCGGCCGTTCGCATTTACCGAGAATCAGATTTCCTACAAGCACTACGTTAGTTTCTTCGAGGCATTGCAGGTCGACCGGCCAACTCCAAACCCAGGGACGGCGCCGGTAGGAACGGGCATCGGCGAGAGCCTGGTCTCACTTCGTGTTCAGCCCCACCCCCGCATCTCTCTGGAACTAAGCGACACCTATTTCCGCGGCGTACCCACCTACGATCCAACCCTGGTGGGAACGGGGCTGCTGAACCAATACCTCTATCAGGGAATAAACGGTGGCGCGCGCGTGACCTTTCCAATGCACATTACCGGCTACTTCAGCCTGGGTAAGAGCAGCGATTCGAGCGATACCAAGAGCTCTCTCAACGATCTGTTCGGGATCACGATGGCCAATATCTGGAAGACCGGTCTCGAGGCCGACGTGCAGTACTCGAAGTTTAACAGCGCCTTCGCCGCGGGAAGCTATCGCAATATCAGCCTCATCAGAAATGTGGGGGAGCGAGTCCAACTCAATTTGCAAGTTGGGAAGTACATCTACAACTCACCGCTGGCAGCAAGCAACAACTCATACTTTGCCAACCTCCTGAGCAATGTCAATCTAGGCTCCAAATTCTTTATTGAAGGCGACTTTACGACTCAGCGAGGGGGAAGCACGAATTACAACCAATGGACCACGATCTTCGGGTACAGGTTCGACAATCGTTCGAAGCTCAGGAGAGAAGCACATGGTAACCATCCTTAAGCGTTTCTGTGTGGCGCCGGTTCTTTTGATGGTATTTGCGCCGGCCGACGGCGCAAGCCAATCTACACCTTCGAGTGGAATCGTCGATCAGGTGCAGCAGAAGATCGCCTCGTATCTTGACAGTCTTGCCGACCTTCACTGCGCGGAGTCGGTCACCCAGGAAAGACTAGCCTCCAATGGCCACGTAGAGACGGAAGAGAGCGCGAAATACGACTATCTCATCATGATGCAGGGAGGCAATGACGACTTTGAGTTGAATGAAACGCGTGTCGCATTGTCGCCGGCCAAATCCAAATCATCGCCGGCGTCGATGCTGGTCAGCAACGGCATTGCCACCTCGCTACTGATCTTCCACCCCTATTACCGCGACAGCTTCAAATTCGAAATTGGCAAAGAAGAAACAACCGATGGCCGGCAATTGGTCCCTATCCACTTCGAACAGATCCCCGGACGGCGCTCACCGGCTGCTCTTGCCCTGCGCGGCCGCGAGTATCCACTCGAACTGCAAGGGACTGCCTGGGTCGACAAGGACTCCCACGAAGTGGTCCGGATCGATGCTGAGCTGCTTAACGATATGAGCGATGTTGGCCTTCGCGCGCTGAAACTTCATGTTGAGTACAAATCCGTTCCGGTCGGAAACACAGTCTCATCTGTCGATCTGCCTGCGATGGCAGTCGTGGATGTGACTACCCCCCGTCAACATTGGCGCAATACTCATGTCTTTGACGCTTACAAGAGTTTTTCGATTGACGTCGAGCAGAATGCAAATGTGAAAGTGCGCGCCGAGAATCCCGCGACCGTCACCGGCGACAGCGCATCAGGCACTGCCACAGATTCCAAGGAGAAACCGTAAAGATGTCATTGCTTCAAGCGATCAGTCCGCCGGCGCAGAAGGCGGGGAAGAAACGGAACAAAGGAACCGGTCATCGAATCCGCGTGATTTTGGCGTGTGTGGCATCGATCGTCCTGGTGGCATCCATCGCTATTTATGGGGCAAACTACTATCTTCTGCCGCTAGACCAGCGTCCGTTTTCCGATAAGCATGAGCTGCTGAAACCCAGCGGGAGCATAGGCCTCAATCTCGGAGTTCTTGGCACCGTTCTTTTCTTCATCATTTTTCTCTACGCATTGCGCAAGGTGATTCCCTGGTTGGGGCGATTCGGCACCGCGAAGCACTGGATGGACTTTCACGTGATCGCAGGAATCACTGCTCCCATCGTGATTGCATTTCATGCTTCATTCAAGTTTCAGGGTCTTGCCGGTATTGCGTTCTGGATCATGCTGGCCGTTGCGATCAGCGGCGTGATCGGACGTTATCTCTACTCTAAGATTCCACGTTCACTCAACGCCGCCGAATCCTCGTTAAAGGAGTTGCAAGCGACGGAACACGAGCTTGCTGAAGTGTTGCTGCGGCAATCAATCTTTTCCGCAGACGATCTGGCTCGAGTTTTCCGAGTTCCATCGGGGGAGCAGATCCGGCGCATGGGTGCGCTACGAGCCTTCTGGACAATGATCGCACTCGATTTGCAGCTTCTGTTCCAAGTGGCTGGCCTGCGCCGCGCGCACTCGGGGTTCGGCGTCTGGATCCGTTCTGTAGGGGGCTTCCTTCCCAGCGGACACCTCGAGATTGAGCAAGTCGTGCGCCTGGTACGGCAGAAGGCATCGCTCTCAAAACGAGTGGTTTTCCTCGATCAGGCACAGCGTGTCTTTCATCTTTGGCACGTGATTCATCGCCCGTTCAGTTACACCTTTGCTGTTCTTGCCATCGTTCATATTGTGGTTGTTACGGGCCTGGGTTTTGCGACACTGGGGCTGCGGTAATCGATGGAAACGCTTTTCACCTGGCTAATCGTCGGGGGGATTCTCGGGTTCTTTGTAGTTCGCTACTGGCGCGCCCACAAGCACGGTGAGGTGAAAGCGCGAGAGGCCGCGGAACGCGGCGCGCTGTTTTCTGATGGACCCAGGGCACAACACCCCAAAATTCTCAGAGACTATTGCATCGGTTGCGGGGCATGCGTGGCGGTTTGCCCGGAAGGCGATGTACTCGGGCTCATTGACGGTAAGGCGGCTATTATCAATGGCCACAAGTGCATTGGCCATGGGCTCTGCGCGGAGGAGTGTCCGGTTGGCGCGATCGAAATGGTGATGGCCAAGCCAAGTTCCGGCGCGGACCTCCCGGTCATCAGCGAGGAGTTGGAAACCAGCGTGGGGAACCTGTTCATCGTGGGAGAGCTTGGCGGCCTTGCGCTGATTAAGAATGCAGTCAACCAGGGAAGGGATTGTATCGACGTAATTGCGCAGCGGAGAGGAGGCCAGGGCGTTGAACGCGACAAGCCAGGGGTGCTCGATGTGGTCGTTGTCGGTGCGGGACCGGCCGGCATCAGCGCTTCACTGCGCGCTGCCGAGCACGGGCTCAACGCGGTAACGCTTGAGCGGGAAAGCGTCGGCGGCACAGTGTCGAAATATCCCCGGCAGAAGCTGGTCATGACCAGTCCCGTCGAGTTTCCGTTGCATGGAAGGTTCAGCAAGACCGCACTCTCCAAGGAGGATCTGCTGGCGTTCTGGGAAAAGATCATGCAGCGAACGGATCTGAACATCCACCTACTGGAAGGCGTTGAGGCGGTGCGGAAGGATGCCGATGGGCTTTTCCGCGTACGCACTTCGCTGCAGGAGTACGTATCGCGAGCAGTGGTACTGGCCATGGGAAGAGCGGGCACGCCCAGGAAACTGGGGGTCAAGGGCGAGGAGATGCCGCATGTTCTTTACCGCCTCATTGAGGCCGATACCTACACGGGAAATAACATTCTGATCGTGGGCGGGGGAGATAGTGCTGTCGAGGCTGCAATGGGTTTGGCGCACCAGCCGGATAACAAGGTAACTCTGTCTTACCGGAAGGGCGAGTTTAGCCGGTTAAAGGATCGTAATGCCAAGCGCATCGACGAACATATGCGGTCGGGGAAGATCGAAGTGTTGTTCAACTCCATGCCTGTTGAGTTTCGCGAGGGCAGCGTATCAATTGAGGTAGGCGGTGAGAACCGCGAGATACCCAATGACTTTGTCTGGATATTTGCGGGAGGCACCCCACCTTCGGACTTCCTTAAGGCGGCGGGGATAGCGTTTGGCGTGGTGAACGAAGAAGAGCGCAGTCACTCCCTGGTGTGCGTATAACAAAGCCAGGCTCAACGCTGCTCAACTCCGCGACGAGAGGGAAGGTTATTGTCCCGATGCGGAAGTTGGCAGATTGGGCCTGTCTGTGTGAATCTGGTCCTAAGTGACGAGAATCTCCCTCTTTGCTTTCTGTCAATTTACACAAATCTCACCAATCGGAGCATTCGTTGATGATCGTGAAAACGCTTGACCGTTTTTTCTTCTGGCCGGTCCTTGCTCTCCTGCTGTTTGGCGCCACTACTCGAGCTGCCACCGTTACCGGCACGGTGACCAACGCGACGAACGGCAAGCCCTCGGCCGGGGACAATGTTGTTTTGATCGACGTGCAAGCCGGTATGGCGGAGACGGCCAGCGCAACCACCGATGCGCACGGGCACTATTCAATGCAATCGCCGGGTATGGGAACGTATCTTGTCAGGGTGAACCATCAAGGCGGGACCTACTTCATCGCCGCGCCTCAGGGCGGTGGGCCTGGAGACGTGACGGTCTATGATGTGGCGCCAAAAGTGGATGGAGTTGCGATTGATGCCGACATGCTTCTTGTGGAGGCCGGTGGCGACATGTTGCGCGTCCACGAGCGGTACATGGTGCGGAATACAAGCCTTCCTCCCAAAGCACAGTTCAGCAGCGACACGTTCGAGATTGCGCTGCCTAACGGCGCGGAGCTCGATGGAGCGGCGGCAACCCGTCCCGGTGGTTTGGCTACAACCACCCGCCTTGTTCCGGTAGGGCAATCGGGACACTATACCTTCAACATTCCCATTCAGCCTGACAAGGGCGAAAAGGAAACTGTTTTTGAGGTGCAATATCATATTCCTTACAGTGGGAAGTTCACGTTTACGCCACACCTGCAGATGCCAGCCGATAACCTCGTGGTATACGTGCCATCGGGCATGACTTTTGCCGCGGCCCAGGGGGCAGCATTCCAGTCCAGGCAAGAGGATCCCAGGGTGCAGACATTCGCGGCCAAGAACATTGGCTCAGGGCAAGCGATTTCGTTCACTATTTCCGGACAGGGGCAGATGCCGCCCGACACGCAAGGCGGTGGGATGCAGGCGGGTGGCGGGATGGCGGATGGAGGTGTTGGCGGCAGGCCGGGTGGCGGCCTTGGCGTCCCGATCGACACACCCGATCCGCTCAGCAAATACAAGTGGTGGATCCTTGGCGCCATGACCCTGCTGCTGGTTGCCGGCGCGGGATATCTGCTCCGCAACCGAGGCGCGGCTGTAACAGCAGGCGTGGGCGCACAAGTGCACGATGCGGTGCTTGAATCGCGGCCGTTGCGGCCGTTTTCGCGTTCACACGCTCCGGCAGAGCCGGAAATCCCCGCACGCACCGGCGGACAGGGGACGGTGCTGGGCCTGATTAAGGACGAGTTGTTCGCCATTGAAAGCGAAAAGCTCAGTGGCGAGTTATCGGAGAAAGAGTACGCGGAGGTGAAGGCTGGACTTCAGGCGGTTCTAAAAAGGGCGCTGAGGCCGAAGCAGAAAACCGGAACTTAGACGGGAAGGTACGCATCGATCGGGGCGCACCACCAACCATAGAATTCAGGCGCTCGCGCGGTCCCCATCGCTGTGAAAGTGACCGGACCGCTGATCGGATCCTTCGATCCCGCTTATCTTGGCTGTGGCCCCTGCTGCCTCTTTCTCGCGTCCTGCTCTGCGGCGCGCTGCGCCGAGATCTTCTTGCGAAATTCTGATTGCTGCTCCGGCGTCAGAACCATGTAAATCTGGTTGCGCTGCATGCGCTGCAATCCCTGGATCATCGCCGACTTCTGTTCTTCCGTTTCCTTTGGATCTTTGGCCACGATTTCCATGCGGGCTTTCATATCCTTCCGTATCTGATCGATCTTTGCTTTCTGGTCCTCTGTCAATGTGAAGCCGGCAAGGTCGTCGTTCGCTGAAGCAGGCTGGCCTTGCGGGGCCGTGCGCATCGCGTTAAACGGTACTTGTTGCGAAGGTGGCGCGGCGCTCGCCGGGCGACTTGCGTCCTGCGTGAGCGCCGGGAGGGCCGAGCTGCCTTGCGTGGATGCAAACGTCGAACTTGGCGGAGAGTTCTGCGCCTGCACTGCCGCCAACGCCGCGGAAACAAGGAATCCAACCGCGATCGCTGCCAGTTCTGCAAATCGGATCTTATTCATTTAAATCCCTTTCTTTGGCAAGAAGAGTCATGGAGGCGGACCAGCATAAGAGCGGGACTCTGAACACGATTCATGCCCTACATAGAATGCCAGCCGCGATTTGCTGCGAATTTGACGTGTGACAAATTGGAGCTAGCCCTCTACCGGCTCTGCAGCGAATATTCGATCGTGCCGTCGCTTGCCGGGACCTTTGTGAGCTCCTCCAGAGACAGGCGCACAACCAAACAACGCGCATTACTCTGCCGGGCCGATCCCGAGGCCGCACGTTGACCAAATCCTCGAATATCGCTCAGTCCTGACTCGGCGCCGAGGGCAAATCCGTGAGTCGGGGGCGTCTGGGCTGGAGCCCGAGGTCATTGCTTCCTTCGGTTCGCGGCTATAACATCGCCACGGACTCAACCCATACACGCCGATGGGAAACGAATCCGGAGGCGTCGCGAGTGTCATTCTGAGCCCCGAAAACGGGATCTAAGGCCCCGGTTCGTTGCGGGCCTGCCGGCGAGAAGGGAACAGTCGAAGCGGGCCATCAGAGGGCAGTTCCCTTTACGCAAGCATACAGATACGTAAATTTGCTGGTTCTTTCCGGTTGAAACTGGCAAGAAACAAACATTAGCCCACTCAATCCCAAAAACCTTCCCTTTCTGAGGACGGCGGCAACGTTTACCGTTAAATGGGAGATTATGCCGCTGCGCGTGGGAGGGGAGCGCATGTCAAGAAGAATCGTGACCACTTTTGTGCTGGTGCTGGCCGGGAATACGGCGGCGCCTGCATCCGCACAATCCTTCAGAGTTCAGTGTCCCACCAGCACCATTGCCCACCCAAGCAACCTCACAAACGTGAGCGCGGAGCCCAACTACACGGGCCCGACAACCCTGGCCCTTGGCCCGGGAGGGTACCTGGCGCCAAGCTCGAAAGTGAACGGGGCCATCAAGTGCCAACAGATTTCCGGCGGCGACGGCTATTCTACGATGGCCAATGGCACCCAAACGTTCATGTTCTCGTTCGGGCCGTTATCGGGGCTGGCCGACATCGCCAAGGGTCTTCCCGGAACCCAGTTTCCCAGCGTATTCAATTCGGTCTATCCGGGGACCCTGATGCCTGGCGATCCGGCGACGACGGACGATGCAAACACTCTGACGCCGTACAACTACTATTCCAATACAAATTTGACGGGGAAAACCAGCATTCCATTCAGCTGGAATGGCGCCGTCGGCCTGACGCCCGATACGGACTGCCTTGCGGACCCCACCTGCGCGGCCACGATTCCTTCCGACGGTTTGGATGGGCACGTGGATCCCCGGCAGATCATGGACGTCGGCGTGATGAATGGCGACATCCCCGCGCCGCTGATGGCAATTGATGAAGACGACGAATTCTTCCTTACGCTGACCAACGTGGGTATGATCATGCGGCCCGACCCCTTCGAGCAGCACACGGTCCACTTCAGCGGCTATCCCAACGCCTCGTCGTTCTATGACGGTGTGCCAGACGCTTCACTGGCGATCAACATCGGCGGCAGCTTTACTTACTACTACCTGGCGCCGGATGCCGGAACCTACTTCTGGCACTGCCACATCACTCCTCCCGAGCACCTGCAAATGGGCATGGTGGGCCAGATCTACGTGCGCCCGCGGCAAAATCGCGTGCCTGTCGGCAACACCCTGTACTCCGCACTCGAGCTGCAACAGAACGATCTGCGCACCGCGTGCACGCAAGCGAATGCAGGCAACGGCTACTCCAATCCCGACATTCTCTGCACGAACCCGTTGCCGGCCTCCAGCAACAGCGTCGAGCAGGCGTTGGATAACGTCGGAACAGCCAAAACCAATCCGAATTACGGCCAGCCCTACAAGTATGCCTACAACGATGGCGACGGCTCGACCGCATACGACGTGGAATATCCCATCCAGATCCACGGATTCGACCCGAACTTTCACTTTGCGGGCATGACGTTCAACCCCGAGATGTTCGTGGACATGAAAGACAAGTTCTTCCTCCTCAACGGGCGCAGCTATCCCGACACCATGACAGCGGGCCCGTTGACCACCGAAAGCTCCGACGGCAGGAACCACTTCTCGCAGCCGTTGCCTTCAATCATCAGCATCCCCGCCGGCGGCAAGGCGCTGTTGCGCATCTCGAACCTCGACGTATCGGAGTATCAGACGCTGGCTTCACTGGGCATTCCGATGCACGTGATCGGTTACAACGCCAAGCTGCTGCGCGACCAGGAGGGCAACAACACGGACTACTACGTCAATTCCATCACCTTGGGCGGCGGCGAGTCGCTGGACGTGATTCTGGATGCCAGCAACAAGAGCCTGTATCCATCGGGGAGCGTGTTCTACCTGTTCACTCCCCAGCTCGACCACCTGGCCAACGACCAGGAGAACTTTGGCGGGTTGATGACCGAGGTCCACATCAATTAGGAGAGCAACGATGAAGCCGAAGATCATGAAGATCGCGTATCTGGAGACGAGACTGCTTCTGCCCGTATTGGTCGCAGTGGCGTTTCTGGCGCCGACGGCTCGCGCTGCGGCTCCTGGTATCACTGGCGGAACCGGCGGGACCGCTACCTTCAACCTGACCGCGCAACCAGCGTACCTGAACCAGCCAGACGGCTCTTCGGTTTACTCATGGGGATACGGATGCAACGGCAAGCCTGCAGGCTTTGTGCCGGCCGCAATCACCACGACGTTCTGTAATCCAATGCAGGTTCCGGGACCCACGCTGATCGTCACCGAGGGCCAAACCGTAACGGTCAACCTGTTGAACCAACTTCCGGCTCCAGCCGGCGATACTTCGATTCTCTTCCCCGGCTTTCAGGCTACGGCTTCCGCAACGCCAGGCCAGACCGGGGCATGCGCGATCGCGTCCCAAGGCGTGCTGACGACAGAAGCAGCCAACGGCTGCAGCGTCACGTACACTTTCACCGCATCGTCGCCCGGGACCCGCTCGTATTCGAGCGGCACGCAAGGGGATTTGCAGGTGGAGATGGGCCTGTATGGCGCGATCATCGTGCTGCCCGCGCACGTGCCCGCAGCCTGTAGCATCGGTCTGCCGCTTACGAATGCCGGAGGGAACGCAAAAGCTCAGGTTATATGGGGAGAACACGATTTCCGGCTCGCTGCGGCCGCCTATGACAATCCCAACACCTGTTATGACCGGGAGTATCTCTTCCAGTTCGCGGAGATGGATGCCAACATCCACAGCCAGGCTCTGGCTCAAGTAACGGCAATGGGGAATTGCACAGCAGGCGCAGTCGCATGCGACCTCAACGTTCCCACCGAGCCTTACCATCCGTCGTACTTCGTGATCAACGGCCGATCGATGCCCGACGATATGGACGTCAACTATGGCGTCGAGTATCCCCACCAGCCCTATAACGGAAACCCGCACCTGCATCCCGGCGAGGAGGTCTTGTTGCGCATTATCGGACAAGGGCGATGGCAGCATCCGTTCCACGAGCACGCCAATCACGTCCGCATTCTGGCGCGCGACGCAAATCTGATTCTCACGCCGGATGGCAACGCGCTGGCTGGCGCACCGCTATTCACGACGACGACGACTCCAGGCCAGACAATGGACGGGATCTTCTACTTCACAGGCCGCGGCCTGAACTGGGATATGTACGGCCATACTCCCACCTCGTTCAGTGGGGATCCACTGGCCGAACTGCCCTGCACCCCGGATGCGAACGGATACAACACGAGTGCTGCAGGTGCGGTGAATTACTTCGAGTGGTGCCAGGACCATAACAAGCCCCTGGAAGCAGCGCCGTTCGGCGATGTGAATGGCGGCGGACCGGCGACGCTGCCCAATCCGCTGACTCTCACCAACGGCAACTGGTACAGCGGCAGTGCCTATCTGGGACCCGATGCGACCCTGCGCGCGACCACGGCTCTTCGCGCAACAGCGAACGGAAGCGGCGGCAGCAATGGTTCCGCGGGGTGCAGCACCACCCCCGGAGCGAACTGCTCCAATCTACCGCCTTCGAACACGCAAGCCAACCCGGCCAACGAGCGGGGCTGGGCGTTCATGTGGCACTCCCACAACGAGCGCGAGATCACCACAAACAACGTATTCCCGGGCGGAATGATGATGATGATGCTCGTCGATTCCCGGGAATTCGTAATCGATGAATCCAACTAGGCAAGGGGAGCAGACGTGCAAGTCAATTCATGGAAAACCATGATTAAGACAGCAGCGTGGGGAGCGGCTGTTCTCCTACTGGGAGCTGGGGAGGCTGCCGCACAGCAGCAGATCAATCTGACCGCCTCGGGAACGGGCTTGGTTTTAGGTGACGGCACTTGGACGCCCATGTGGGGATACTTCTGCGGCACAGCGGTAAGCGGCTCGACCGCTACCTGCGCGGCTGCGAATCCGAACGCCCCGCCCAACTTCTGGTCGCCGGTAATTATCACCGTGCCGACCGGACAGGACCTGCAGATCAACCTGACCAACAATCTCTCGTTCACTCCTTCCGGCAGCACGACTCCGAACAACATTCCCACGTCACTGATGATTGTGGGCCAGGTGGGCGGCGGTCTCGGATCCGTCTCTTCAAGCTGCAACGAGCCTAGCGGTACGCTCGTCAAACCCACTGGGTCGACGTGCACGCCGAGCCCGGAGCACGCCAACCAGCCCGTTACATGGTCGACAATCAATGCCGCGGGTGGAGTGTTCACGCCGCCGGCGCAGGGGCCGCGTGTGCAGTCGTTCGGCACGGAAGTCGCAGCCGGAAGCAGGGCGACAGCACTTACCTGGAAGGCGCCTCGCCCGGGCACCTATCTTCTGGAGTCGGGCACACACCCCTCGGTTCAAGGAACGATGGGTCTTATCGGAATGGTCGTCGTGACTGCAGCGCCCGCAAAGGGCGCTCCCGGCACGGCTTATCCAACGGGATATCTGAATAAGAACGCCACGGCGGTCACTTACAACGGAGAAGTGCCTCTGATCTTCAGTGAAATTGACCCGAACCAGAACAAGGCTGTGACCGCGGCAGTCAATAGCGTCGGCTTCAACGAGAGTGCGACTTATGGAATTCTGACGGGCGTGCCGGTTGCCACAGTCAGCATCTTAAATGGCGGCAGCGGCTATACCGGGACTCCGACCGTACAGTTTTCGGGTGGAGGCGTTCCTTCTGATTCATCCAACCAGGCTACGGGAACGGCTGTGGTCACCAATGGCGTTGTAACCGGGATCACGCTCACGAGCAATGGTTCCGGCTACACCAGCAACCCGATCATCACAATCTCCGGCGGCGCAGGCACAGGAGCTCTGGCAGAAGCCGCAGTCAGCCTGCAGGCGGACGCGCTTGCCCAGTGCCAGGGCCAAAACGGTCCTCTTCCTGCGCCTTCAGCCTGCTACCCGCCGACCGTGAACTACACGCCGCTCTACTATCTGATCAATGGCGTAGCGTTCAGCAAGACAAGTCGTGCAACGTCGGTGTTTCCGGCAACGCAAGGCAAGGCTACGGGCGCCATCACGGGGAATGTTCTTGTGCACTTTGTGAATGCTGGTTCGCACATGCACGTTCCGTCCATTGTGGGATCGCAGGCGCCTAACGGAGCCGCAGGATTCCAACTCATCGCAGAAGACGGCAACGTTATACCAGGAGTAGGCACTGCAGCCGGCGCTCGAGTGCAAAGCGAAGTCTTCATGGCTGCCGGCAAGACTTACGACGTAATGATCAATGCTCCCGCCTCCGGGAGCTCAGCGATTCCTGTCTTTGACCGCGAGCTGAGCCTGTCTGGCGGTAGTGTCAATCGCGATTCCGGCATGATCGCCTACATTGGTGTGAATGGCTCGACCGTTGCGGCGCCGGCGGTCAAGGCGGTCGCAAATCCGGATATTTACAACGCTGTCATTCCTGGGCAGACTTTCACGGTATCCGATTCATCCAAGGGTGTTATCGCCAACGACTTGAATATCTATGCGGTCCAGGTTATTCTCCGGCCGACTCAAGGCTATCTGACTCTCAACTCAGACGGCGCCTTCACTTATGCCGCGAATTCGACCTGGCACGGTCCCGACACCTTTGTATATTGCGGCAACGGCGCGACATTCGGCCCGGCGTGTGCCAAGGTTACGTTGAACCTGGAGTCGCTTGAGAGCGCCGGGGCAATATCGGTTCCGGACTCCACCTGGACGTCAAAGCTGTCAACCTACATCAAGGTTCCGCCTCCGGGAGTCTTGACTGGAGCCATTGATCCGGCTGGTTACCCGCTCTCGGTGACCCAGGCGTCCATCACCGCTGCCGCGGCGTCAGGTGTGGTTCTGGATGCCGACGGCGGTTTCACCGCCACCGGTTCCTATCCAACCGCCCTGGTTTTCAACTTCAGAATGCAGAACTCGCAGGGTGTGGTAAGCACTGCAACTCCCAAGGCGTCCGTAGAATTCGCGCAGCCGAGCAACCTGGCAGTGACGGTGAAGGACCCCAAGTCGGGCGCGACCATCAGCGACTACCGCTGGATCATTGAAGAGGATAAGAGCTTCTACATCGATCCCGGCTGTACGTCGAACCCTCCGCACGCAACCAGCGCCGTGACCGGCCTGCCGTGTATAAAGACATCCTCGGGAAAGGTTCCGATTCTTGGTGTCAACTTTCACACCAGCGACATGACCTATGTGGCGCAAGGCTGCACCGGGACAGTGTCTTGCGAATCCGGCCAGACCGTGCTGGGGATCCCTGCGGTCTGCGACGTGGGCAACGGCGCCTGCAGGACAACCGCCACACAGAAGACTGCAGTTCTTCCGAGCCAGGTGTCTCTGGACCCGACCAAGAGGTACTACATCTCGGTGCTTCCGGGTGACGCCGCGGATCCGCTTATCGCCGGAAATACGGCGCCTGATTGTTCGGCCAATGCTCCCACCGCATCAAGTTGCGGTCACGGCATGGGCGGCGCACCCATCTCGTTCCCGGCGACTGGCGGCAAACCTGGTACGACACCGAATCCGGT
>JARLGI010000070.1 GCA_031296115.1 Acidobacteriota bacterium
AGCATAAACGTTCGCTCCGCGCGCCGCAGCGGCCGCTGGGTGCTGCGAGTGTGTTGTGTCTGCGCAGATCGCCAAGGCCACATTCGTATCCCCGATTAGAAACGCAGGGCCACCGGAGCCGGGCACAAAAGTCTGTTCTTCGCCCGGATGGAGATATTCCTTCGTGTAAATCAGCGTCGAACCATCAGGACGGATCGCGAGCGCCGCAATGTACAGCTCATCTCTGCCGTTCAGCATTGGCGCGCCAACAACCACCGTCATATGAGCCCCTTGAGCCAAACACCGCAAAGAATCCAGGACGGGGGCCTCCGCACAGACTGCATTCGACCGTGCGACGCCCGGTTCGTATCCGGTCAGCGATAGCTCGGGAAAGACCAGCAGTTGTGCGCCACGCTCGGCGGCGATGGTGCCGAATCGCAGATGGTGCACGACATTGCTTGCAATTTCCCCGGCAATCGAAGTCGATTGTGCAGCCGCAATAATGAGCGTCATAAGGGTTGCAGTGCCTCAGGAGATGGTCTTCCCTGAAATCGTATCGCGGTTTGAATGAGTGCGCGCTTCAAACGGCGGCTTCTGTGGATAGCTCGCGGATAACGGGCAACCCTTACCTAACGGCATAAGGGAGGGTTGCCGACCAATCGGCCAGAGTCCCCGGAGGATCTTCTGGACAGCGTTACCATGAACCTGACACCAAGTAACGTGGCCGAGGCCAAGTCCGGAATTACTGGTCGGGTCGGACGTGGGCCAATTCCTGCTTCCCAGGGATGAAGTCCACGGCCATCTGCGAGTGGAGGTGTGTGGTCGAGTACGGGCAGATCGAAATCCCGCCGTTTAATAATGAGGGGAAATTCGGTACATGCCAGAACGACGCCTTGCACTCCACGTTTTCGCAACTCTTCCATTTGCTCGAGCACCTATTTCTTGCTCTCCGACCTAAAGGTGCCTCTGTCCAACTCCTCGTGAATAATCGATAAAGATGCTACGGCGATTTCACGCTCATCGAGCCTAAGAAGCCACCCGATCCTCTCCGCGGATCGGTTGGGTCAACTCCTGCGGCTAGGCACGCTCATGACGGACGACATTGAAATTTTCATCCTCTGATGGAGGCTGAAAATATGCACTGATCGCTTCAAAGTCCGCGTCCGTTGTCCAGGGACTGCCAACAGGCAATGACTTGCTTCGATCCCGAAGTTGACTCTTACACAAGGCGTCTGATGCGTCTACGAAGTGCAATTCATGCTCAACATTCGCGTGCTCGATCAGTTCGCGAAACCACGTGCGCTGGACCTTAAGGTATTGCCCGGGAAATCGAGGACGACGGAGATTCCCTGCGACAATAGGGCGCAAATGTTTGCCAAGAACCCGGACGTGCAGCGGCTGATGGCCTCTGGCAAGAGGTTCAGCCGGGCAGAACAAAACGACGAGTACAAGAAAATTGTGAAAGAGATCTCGCCACTGGTTGGCTCCGCGGGTGTCTCGATTGAAGTCTTTGCTGACTTCGATACGAGTGCAGAGCTAATGCTGGCGCAGGGAGAAGAGATGTTCGCGTGGATTCCCAATGCCTACATTAAATATCCCTGTATTCATGAAGGGCTCCGGGCCGCAAAGATGTCAGTAGAGCGTGGCATGCGGGTCAACATGACCCTTTGTTTCTCGCAGGAACAGGCTGCGGCGGTCTACGCAGCTACCAGAGGCGCAAAGGAACCGCTGTACGTTTCGCCTTTCGTTGGCAGGCTGGATGACCGTGGCGAGGATGGAATGAGCTTAGTGCGGAACATCAGAGAGATGTACGCAGGCGGCGATGGCCACGTGCACGTGCTGGCTGCTAGTTTTCGCAAGCTCGACCATTTACTGGAGAGCTTTGCTTTGGGGGCGGAACTGGCAACGTCTCCCGCTAAGATTCTGGAACAGTGGGCGGCTGATGGCTTTCCATTGGCCGACCAGAACTTCAGGTACAAGGCGGTCGACAGCAAAGGCAGTGCCCTTCGGCCAATTCCGTACAAAGAACTCAATTTGAGTGCATCCTGGGACAGCTTTGACTTGAAGCACGAGCTTACGGACAAAGGGATTGAGAGATTTGTGAATGACTACAAGAGCACGCTGACAACCGCAGCGTGACGATAACATCGAACACCGCGACTCCCGGTCGCTCCTTCGCCGAACTGCCTCCCAATGATAAGGAGCAATGACGTGTCTAGTCTTGGTTTGCGAGATGCGCTTCGACGCGACCGGTGAGAGGCAGGTGCCTCTCCAGAACCTGACTCACTTTATGCTGGTCCCACCGGCCGCGGTGTGTTATCGGGTACGCGGCGGTGAACTGGAGTTTCTCTTGGTGCGCACCCGGAACGGCCATTGGACCTTTCCAAAAGGTAGAGTGGACCAGGACGCAACCAACGCCCACGCCGCCGCACGGGAAGCATACGAAGAAGCCGGCGTAAGAGGCTCCGTGGAACCCGTCCCCTTTTTTTCCTACCGGCATTGCAAACCCAGACGGCTGGGCTCGCGTCGACATGTCATCCTGGTCGACGCTCATTTGTGCAAGGTCAAGCGGTTAGCGCCACCACTCGAGGAATACCGAGACCCAACGTGGTTCAGTGTGCCGAAAGCAAAGCGGCGGCTACGGAAGTTTCGGACGTCAGAGTTTGCGGCTGAAGTTGTTGGCGTCATTGACCGGGCAACAGAACGCATACTGAACTCAAAGAGCTCACGGTGCAGAGCTGTTAGCCAACGGTAGTCCGCAGCTGGCGGTGGACTCCGTCAGCCCGCTCTAGCTCGCTCTTCGGGGCGGCGGACCAGCCAAATCCTCGACATGAGCCAGCTCACCAAGATACCCACCACACAACCGAACAGCACCTCGGCGACCTTATGCAAGCCGCGTCCGATTCCAATCTTTGCAGAACCGCTACCGATGCCAGCGGCGATGACGATGGCGGCGGTTATCGGCGCCTGGCGCCACATGGTCTCTACGCGCACCAGGTAGGTAGAGATCAATACTGTGACGGAGACAGCTACCGGGATCATCCGTTGGCTGCCGCTGCCTAAGAGCAGGAAAACGAACCCAACGACGCAGCCAACCGCTACGTTTATGAGCCGGCTCCTGGCGTCCCAGGATGGTATTTGGGGCCCGCTGCTGCAAAGGGTCCACGCGTTAGTTTTGCTAGAATGTCGTATACGAGAAATCTCCGAAGGAACGGGGTCGGCCTATGCGCGGAGCGTGTCTGATTCTCGCCATTCTGGTGCTGGTGTGTTCCCTTAGTTTCAGTCAGCAGTCAAACAGCCCTCCAAGCGGCACTGTGAACAGCGTCAACACTCCGACCAAGTTATCGGGTTGCCTCATGAACATCAACGGCACTTTCTACCTGCTAACTGCAAACCGCGAACGCTTCATGCTGAAGGGCAAGCACAACGCCATGTTCAGCCACAACGGCCAGCAAGTCGAAATCACCGTGAAACCCGACAAAGAATCGTCTGCTCACGGAAGCCCCACGACACTGACGGTGACGCATATAGAGCAGGTGGCGCAGGTCTGCCAGTAAGCAGCATTTAGCAACGAAAACCTGGGGATTCCTTCGTTCAAGTCTCCCTAAAACGACCTAGTTTTTGTGACGAATTGGTGACGAGTTTTCCCGCTTGTGTCGAAAGGAAAAGGTTTCGGCCCAACTTCCCCCTTGCCGACAAACTGGGGAACCATTATGGCTGACTCATCACCCTCACGAACGTCGCCCGTTCGCGCACTGAATTCTGTTGCTACGGCGTGATCTCGCACACGGTGCCGAGCATGACTGCTCCCCCGCGCTCGCGGTGACATAAATGTTGCCCGCTGGCATCGCGGCTCACGTAATCGTACGAATAGCAGATAATTTTTCTTGTTCAAGATCGCCGTGGTCTTGTCCATCCTCTTCACCATCATCTCGAACGGCCCTAGGGCGTTTCGGCGGCCGTTGAAGACGAAGGCTTGGCGATCATCGGGCAGGAGGGCGGTTTGATTGAAGGTTGGGCCCCACCCGAGCGGAAAACTTCAGTTTTGCTAACGGAATCTGCCAAAATCTTTCAGGCTCAAAATCAGCCACTTGCGGGGATACCGGGCAGGCGCGGCGAGCCCTCCTGGCTGCCGATATCAAATACGGCGAGGATGTTGGGATGATTGAGTGCCGCCGTTGCGCGCGCTTCCTGCTCGAAGCGGCGCAGGCGCTCAGGGTCCGTGGAGTAGCCGGCGGGCAGAACCTTGATAGCAACTTCGCGACCCAGCCGCGGATCGCGCGCGCGATACACCTCGCCCATGCCACCCGCGCCGAGCGTCCCAACGATCTCGTATGGCCCAAGTTTCGTGCCCACAGCCTGCGCCATGGCTAGGGATTATCTCACCAATTGACACGTGGCCGAAGTGCTAAGGTCAGGCGCGAGTTCTTGGATTTTGCTCGGTCCTTGAAAGGCCATCCGAGAAGGAGGAACCGGCCAGAAACGGCCAACCCAGCGTCTTGGAGGCCCGGCCACAAGGACGGGACGCCGACTATGCGGACAAGTGACCTAGTCTCATCGGCTTCAACTGGAGGGTGCGCAGCCGCAGCGTCGCGCTCCACCGATAACCTCTAACGCCCGACTTTGGTGGCTTTGCCTTCTAACAGGGTTGTGTAACCGCCCTTTCCGTCGGCCATTTCATACTTGCTTGTAAACTCAGTGGGCGATAACATCGTGATTGTCGTTCTTCCTTTGACGGCTTTGCCCGCAAACCTGTCTTCCAGCATCCACGTCCAAGTATTTCCGTTAACCGATCCTATGCCGGTGCCCACGAGTCCGGCACTGCTCGCGTAAAAGGTTGTGTAGGCCTTCGCATAGCTGTCGTAGGCAATGATGCCGAAGGTCCTCGGTATTTGCCCTTCACCGAGGCTCTCGATATAGAATCCCCCCGGCTCCAATGTATATGTTTGGGTGCCGACACCCTTACCGGCTGGCACATACTCGTTGGCTTTAATCTCGGATTCCACTTTCCATGTGCCAACGAAGTACTCCAACTTCTTGTGCTCGGGGCCTGGCTTCGGGCCCTCTGGTGGAGCTTGTGCGAGTGAGAGTGCTGTGAATCCGCAGATCAGAATGACGGCAACCGACGATCGTATGCTCATTTTCTTCTCCTTCGAAAGCGCGATCGGGTTTCTCGATCGAGGCGCTCCCTTTTGTCAATGAACGTTAGGACTCTATCCGCGACGTGTCCTTAAAGATTTGCTAAGATTCGCCTATATCTGATGGCCAGCCGTGAGGTATTTCATTTCGACGAGTTCACGCTCGACGTGCAAGAGCGGCGTCTCCTGCGCGGCGCGGAAGCCGTCCACTTGTCGCCGAAGGCCTACGATGTGCTGGTTGCGTTGGTGCAGCAGCGGGGCCGCATGGTCAGGAAGGACGAATTGCTGAGGCGCCTCTGGCCCGACTCATTCGTCGAAGAAGGCGGTCTCACCGTTCACGTGTCGGCGCTCCGCAAGGCGCTTGGCGAGGACGCCCACCGGCCGATCTATATCGAAACGGTGGCGCGGTCAGGGTACCGCTTCATCGCTGCAGTCACCTGCGATCTGGCCCACGATAAGCCATTTACACCGAGCGCCATAACGCGGCCCGTCGAGCTCTACGAGCTAGTCGGACGCGGCCGGTCTCACCTGTTGTCAGGCTCGTACTTCGAACTGCCTGCCGCCGTGGACGCCTTTCGTTCCGCGATCGAGATCGATCCGACCTATGCACCGGCGCACGCCGGCTTGGCGCGCGCACGGTGCGTGCAAGCAGCGTTTCGCGCGGTGCCGCACCAGGAAGCGTTTGCAGAGGCGAAGGCGTCTGCCTTACGCGCGCTGGCGATGGACAGCGCCTCGGCGGACGCGCAGGTTGCCCTTGGCACGGTCCTTTTTCTCAGCGAGTGGGACTGGAGGGCGGCGGAGCGCAGCCTGCAACGTGCGCTCGAAATCAATCCGGATCACACCGAGGCGCTCCTGCAGTATGGGTCGCTACAGGAAGCGCTCGGGCGGCTCGACGATGGGCTGCGTTGCAAGCAACAGGCGCTCGCGCGCGATCCGCGGTCGCCCGGCGTTCTGGTGCAGATCGCCATCTCTTACTGGCATCAGCGGAAGTACGACGACACGCTTGTCTGGGCCCAGCGAGCGCTCGACGTCGACCCGAAGCATGTGCTAGCGTGCCAATTCATTAACCACGTCTATTGGAAGATCGGGGACGTCAAGAGATTCGCGGCCTGGACCGTCAGCCAGGCCATCGCGTGGGGCTTTTCCGAGGAGAGAGTAGCGGTGTTGAAGCAGGTCACCGCGGACACGCAGCAGGTGTACGCGACGGCCGGCCTCGCCGGGGTGAGAAGATTCATGGTGGATCAGATCACGAACCCGCAACTGGACTTCGACATTTTGCTGAAGATGGCATTCTTCCGCGCCGCTCTGTATGGGGCGGCAGGCCGACTCGATGAAGCGTTCGACTGCCTTGATCAGGCCATTGCGTACCGCGACCCAGCACTCGTTCACCTGGCGGTCGCACCGGAGTGGGACAGCCTGCGCGGTGACCCGCGGTTCGCAGAACGCCTGCGATCGATGGCGCTTCCTTCGGCTGCCCATGACAACATCGGCAACTAAACGTGCCCTGGCAGTCGAGCTTCTGCTGGATGCGGTAGTGCCCGATTACTGCCCCGATCGCCGGGCCCGTTGCCGCCATGGCGGGGCAAAGTAACACCGACGCCGGCTCGAAAGCCTGAAAAGAGGCGGGCTTGTAGCCTGCTCACTCGTCCGGTTTGTTTCACTTGTCCGTGTAACGGGCAACCCGGAAGTTGGGCTGTCCGGCGTCAAGTTGACGAGAAACGCCCAACCCGTGCTGTTGAAGAACTCCACCAGGTCGCGGCCACAAGGACGGAACGCCGACTATACGACCAAATAGATTCCGGGACTCATGGGCATTTCTCGGGACAAACCCGAGCATGCTCTGGCGGAAGTTGCGAC
>JARLGI010000071.1 GCA_031296115.1 Acidobacteriota bacterium
GTCGCAACTTCCGCCAGAGCATGCTCGGGTTTGTCCCGAGAAATGCCCATGAGTCCCGGAATCTATTTGGTCGTATAGTCGGCGTTCCGTCCTTGTGGCCGCGACCTGGTGGAGTTCTTCAACAGCACGGGTTGGGCGTTTATCGGGCACTTGAAAATGAAAGCTCAGCCAACTTCTGTATTGCCTCTCGCTCGGTAGGAATCTCAGCGCGATTGTTAGGGGCAGGCTTCCCAGAAGCCGACTTCGGGACAAAACTGGGGCCCGGTAGTAGCCACTCTCAGACCGCATCGAACTGGGCCGCTGGACAGGAACGATCCCCTTCGCAAATTGATTGTGCGCTGTTCTTACAGTCGATAGGGTGGTTGCTATTTTTTGATGAATCCTCTCCAGAACTTGCGGCATCATTCTTGCCAAGTGTCCTCTCTTGCGCTGCATCTTGTACGAGTCTCCATACTTCTTGGGGGTAATTCGTGAATCGGCGTGATTTCTTGCAGTCCACCGGCTTGACAGTCGCCGGCCTCGCAGTGACAAAAGCGAAACTCTCATTTTCGCAGCAAACGCATCCGCCATCCGACGGTTGGCGCATCTTCGAAGTCACCGCTCACGCAGAGGTGCTTAAGCCGGCCGGAGAAACCAAAATATGGTTACCGGCGGCGCTCATACGGAACACGCCGTTTCAGCGGACGATGTCCAACCAATTTAGTGCTGATGGCGGCAAGGTAAGAATGGACGAAAGCAAGCCGCCGAACTTGGGTATCGTCGTCGCGACATTCCCTGCGGGCGTAAAGCCGATACTGACGCTGACCAGCCAGGTGGCCCTGAAGAACTACTCCGTAGACCTGGGCAAGTCTGGTCCGGCGCGGCCACTCCCAGCTGCCGAGTCGCAATATTTTCTGCAGCCGCATAAGAACATTCCGACCGACGGCATCGTGAAGACCATCGCGACCGAGGTCACAAAGGGCGCCACCACGGATGTCGAGAAGGCGCGTGCGATCTACGAGTGGATCGTCGACAACACGTTTCGCGATCCGAAGGTGCGCGGGTGCGGCCGAGGTGACATCCGCGTCCTGCTGGAAACCGGTTACCTGGGCGGCAAGTGCGCCGACTTGAATGCCCTCTACGTCGGACTCGCGCGTGCGGCAGGCCTCCCGGCACGCGACGTATATGGCATTCGCGTGGCGAAATCCGAGCTGGGCTACAAGAGCCTGGGTGCGTCCTCGGAGAAGATTACGAAGGCGCAGCACTGCCGTGCAGAAGTGTACCTGGCACAATTCGGTTGGTTGCCTGTCGATCCTGCCGACGTGCGGAAGGTGGTCCTGGAAGAGCCGCCCGGGAACCGTCCATTGAATGACGAGATGGTAACCAGCGCGCGCAAGCGCCTGTTCGGCTCATGGGAGATGAACTGGATGGCCTACAACTTCGCTCAGGATGTCGAGCTGCCGGGATCCAGTGCGACCATCCCCTTCCTGATGTATCCGCAAGCGCAAACGGCGGAGGGGACACTCGACAGCCTGGATCCAGACAATTTCAAGTACGAGATCACTGGGAGAGAGCTATCGTGATTCCAGGAAGGCAAGCCGCAAACGGACTGGCGTTGGTTCGCGTGACGATCGGCGCAATGTTTGTCTGGGTATTCTTCGAGAACTTGGGCAAGGGGCTATATACAGCCTCCGGCTACGCAGGATTGATCAACTACTACATTCAGCATGGTCACTCGCCGACTGTGTGGAAAGCAATTATGGCGTCGGCGGCTAGCCACGCTGCGATGGCGGCTCCCATGCAGGCGCTGGCCGAGATGTCGTTCGGTGTGTTGCTCGTCATTGGTCTGCTCACCCGCCCTGTGGCTTTTGTAGCGTTCTTGTATCTCGGCAGCCTTTGGATGTCGGAGTGGGGCACGGCATGGATCTGGGAACTGCTGGTTCCTGTCCTCGCATCGCTGGGGCTCACGATAGGACGCGCGGGCCGGGCCTGGGGCATCGACGGCTGGTTGGCACAACGCTGGCCGGATGCCCCGTGGTGGTGATCCGGGCCAGCTCCAGTGCGCGTGTCTGTCATCATTCCCACGCATAATGAAGCGCCGGCCATCGGGCGCGTTCTCGCCGATCTTCCCGCCGATCTTGTCACCGAAGTCCTGGTGGTCGACAGCAACTCCACGGACGGAACAGCCGAGATTGCTGAAAGGATGGGAGCCCGCGTTCTGCGCGAACCACGCCGCGGATATGGGCGCGCCTGTTTGACCGGGCTCGCCGCGGCCAGTGTCCCCGACGTGGTTGTATTCCTCGACGGAGACTACAGCGATCGACCCGCTGAGATGCCGCTTCTCCTGGCGCCCATCACTGAAGGCAGAGCGGACATTACGCTGGGCTCGCGGCTTGCGAAAAAAAACGTTGCAGGTGCGCTGCCGTGGCATTCCGTCCTTGGTAATCGGTTGGCGGCCGCCATGATCCGGGTATTGTATGGTCTACGAATCAGCGATCTGGGTCCGTTTCGCGCTGGGCGTGTGGATGTCCTGCGACAACTCGCGCTTCAAGAAGCTACGTACGGTTGGGCCGTTGAGATGATCCTGAAGGGCGCGCTCGGCGGATTCCGGATTGTCGAAGTGCCGGTCAGCTACTATCCGCGCATTGGGAAATCGAAGATCAGTGGCACGTTGCGGGGCACGATCGGAGCGGCGTGGTATATCCTCAGCCTGATCGTGCGCTATTATTTTCGCCGCCGAAAGACATGACGGTGTCAGGCACGGCAATCTTGTATGGAATCCAGCGAGACTAGCCTGCATTCGCACCACACCGACGGCGTGCTCGTCATTATGGCCAAGGCGCCGCGGCCAGGGATGGTCAAGACCCGCTTAGCACAGACCCTTTCAGTGGAAGCGGTCACCGAACTCTATCGCTGCCTCCTGGACGACACCATGGCGCTGGCGCACGCGTTGCTCAGCGTGAAGGTTGCCATCATGTGCCCTGCATCACAGGTTCAAGAGCTAGCTGAGTTGGCCGCGGGTACAACGGCGGTCGTAGCGCAGCAAGGGGACGGCCTGGCCGCAGCGCTGACCTCGGTGTTTGCACAGTTCGCAACCGGCGGGCAACGCGTCGTTGCTTTCAACAGCGACAGCCCGCATCTGCCGGTTTCGGTCCTCGCGAGCGCATTCGAGATGCTCGCCGCACACGACGTGGTTGTGGGACCAACATCTGACGGAGGTTACTATCTTGTTGGGGCAAAGGCTGCTCATGCCGCGCTTTTCCACGGTGACGGGATGGGAACCACCAGCGCGCTGGACGCGCTGCTGGCACGCGCCGGCAGGCTGCAGCTTTCTGTCGGCTTCACAGATCTGTTCTACGACATTGACGTGGAGGGCGACTTGACTCGCCTTGCCGCAGAGCTCAGGCTTGCTCCGGCGCGGGCGCCGCGAACGGCGGCGTGGCTGAAACAGTGCCAACAGACGGTGCCACGGTTGCGAAGCGCCGCTGGGGACCTGTGAAGCTCACCCCATCTCACAGGCTGTACGGACTTGGCGCCATTTTGCTGCTGGCACTTATCAGCTGCTCGCGCAAGTTCAGCGGCCAGGGCGAAGAGTTTCCTATACTTCCGCTGTCCGTCGCCGGCGTCGCGTATCTTTTCGCCATCCGCGAATTCTTCTGCACCCCGAGCTTCCCGAAGCGCGTCATTGTCGTCGGTCTCGTGTTGGCCGCACTGTGGCACGCTGCATTTCTACGGATACCGACGGGTTCTGATGACGACGTTCGCCGCTATGTTTGGGATGGCCGCACGCAGCGGCTCGGCTATAACCCTTACATTGTGGTACCCGGCGATCCCGCGGTCGCCGCCTTGCACACCGTCGAGACACGCACGCTAAACAATCCCGATGTACCGAGCCCGTATCCACCGGGCGCTGAGCTTTTCTTTCGCGCCGTAACAGGGATTCATGAGTCTGCATTTGCAATGCGAGTGGCATTTGTGATCTGCGACCTCGTTATTGTCATCGTGTTGCTCGATGTCTTGCGTCGTACTGGGCAAGGATTGCACTGGGTTCTGGCTTACGCGTGGCATCCGCTCCTGGCGGCGGAAGTGGCGGGCAGCGGTCATGTCGATATTCTCGGCGCACTTCTGCTCACAGTGTCCTTCGCCGCGCTGATACGCCGCTGGCGCGCCACTGCGGTTGTCGCCTTCGCGCTGGCAATCGCGGTGAAATTTCTCCCGATTGTCCTGCTGCCGCTCTACTGGCGGCGCGTTCGGCTTCGCGACGCTCTGCTGGCAGCAACCGTGTTTGTACTTCTGTACCTACCATTTCTCAACCACGGGCGAATTCCCATTGGCTCGCTCGGCACTTACATCCAGAGCTTTCGTTTTAACGATCCAGTATTTGCATCGCTGGAGCGAGTGGCGGCTCCGCAGGTGGTGGTGGCATTCGCAGCTCTTCTCGGTATTCTTATCGCGATCTGGTTCAGAACCAGGAACCAGCCGCTGTCTCCAGACGCATTCGCGTGGCCGATGGCCGCGTCGCTGCTATGTGCGCCGGTTTTATATCCGTGGTATTTGCTCTGGCTGTTTCCGTTCGTGCGATCGGCCGCGACTCTGCCCCTTATCATCTGGACGATGAGCATTATCCCCACATACATCGTTTGGCACTTGCGAACGCTTGGACGCCCGTGGGTGCTTCCTGTCTGGGTTATGTGGCTGGAGTACGGAGCCGTCGCGATGACCGCTGCAATCATCCTGGTGCGCCGAATCATTCGACCGGCCGCGACGCAGTGCTCAGCCGACTAGCTGCTTTGGGTTTGGGGGCGCAAGGTGTTGCGACATGCTTCTTCGTATCTTGAAGCCCCTGCCTGTCTTCCGTCATCCAACATTTGTCGTTGAATCCACCAAGGAGAACCTCCGTGAACAATTCACGCCGTAAGGCAGCGATACGTCTTCTACCGATCCTTGGGGTAATGGTGCTTGCAGTAACCTCCTGGGCTCAGCAGCGCCCGCCGATTGTCGAACAGATGGCCAAGACATACGGTCTCGATTCGTTTGGGCAGATCGAAGCGATCCGCTATACCTTCAACTTAAGCTTCCCGGGAGTCACCCTTTCTCGGACATGGACTTGGGAGCCCAAGACGGGCCAGGTCACCTACGAGGCGAAAGATAAATCGGGCAAGCCGGTAAAGGTCACCTATCTGCGCTCTGAGCTCAGCAGTCAGCCGGCCGAGGTAAAGGACGACATTGATCCGGGTTTCATCAACGATAACTATTGGTTCCTCCTCCCGTTCCATATTTACTGGGACACTGGTGCTACGGTAGACAATGCCGGCATGCAGAAACTGCCGGTGGGGCAGGGTTCCGCCGACAAAGTGGTTGTTAAGTATCCTTCCGACGTCGGCTATACGCCGGGTGACACGTGGGAACTCTATGTCGGCAAAGACAACCGCATCGAGCAAATGGTCTACCACCGCGGCGGTCCCAAGAAGCCGAGCCTCGTCATTGCAACGTGGGCGGGCTACAAGAAGGCAGGTTCACTGCTGGTCTCAACGGAGCACCGCGGCACCGCCGACGGTGGGGCGCTGCACCTTACCTTCTCGAACGTGGCCGTCAAACTGGTGGGATCAGACACCTGGATGGATGCCAAATAATCCGCGAGCCTCTATCGTGCGATCACTACAGTTGTGCAACAACTGCTCAGCTTGGGTAGGTCGCGGCTGGCGGCCATACGCATCTCGAGCCTCGGCCGTTCTCCGCGAATGATGGGGCAGTAACAGTCGGGCTGTAGCAGCGCGTCCTGCAAGCGTCGTCGCCCGGCACATCCCCCATGGCAGGAGTCCCGGAACTCGCACGGCTGGCATGCGCCGGGAATGCTTCGCGCTTGCTCGAAGGGCGCCGAATTCAGAACACCGAGGCCCGTCGAGATCAATTCCGGTAGCGGCTCGCCCGGTCCTGGCCAATAAACGCAGGGTTGTGTGGTGGCGCGCGGCGTCACCCGTACCGTGCTTACGCCACATCCTCCTCGAAGTGGCGGCAGCCCTACCATCGCTCGTACAAGCGGCTCGCCAATGGCGATGACATCTGTTTCCGCAAAGAGGCGCCGGAATCCCTCCCAATACTCTTCGTAGGACAACGCATAGGTGTCGGACCGCACCGCTTGGTACACGTTCACACGCAGGGGAGCGTCGAGCTGTTTGGCCACTCGCGCTACCTCTGCCAAACGCAGATAATTCGACTTCATCATGACCGCAATGATGGTTACGGGCACGCCCAGCTTTACACAGCGCGCTGCCTGTTCGTGGATGAGCGCCCAGTTCCCCAGCCCGCGCTGCATATCCTGTTCCACTTGCGTGGGGTAATCGAGAGAGAACTCGATGTCATGGAAGGCACGCAGTTCGCTGTCCTCGAGAACGGCAATGCTGTGGCCGTTGGAAGTAATGGTGACCTTGACAGACCGTGTGCGCAAGTACGCCAGAATCGCCCTGAAGTCGGGATGCATTCCGTTCTCGCCTGTCCCCAGATTCACCGAACGGATGGGGAGCCGCTCCATCACAGACTTGACCTGTTCCAGGGTAAGGCGATCGGTACGGGCCGGATCGCGATAACAGAAAGCGCAGGAGAGATTGCATTCGTTCGTTAGCCCCAGCCCCAGCGCAATCGCATCGGGGGCGCTCGCGACGGATGATATCAGCGATTCGCTTGCGAGATTGTTCAAGCGCCACTCTCCATGCACCGCGCCAGGCAATGCGTGTAGCGGGCCACGGCCGCATATTGCGGCCTTCTGCCCAGTTTCCTCTCCAGCTCCAGAATCCGCGCATATTTGGAGCTGAGAGAAATGCGAGGCGGCAAGTAATCCGCAAACACGCGCACACCGCGCTCAGCGATTGATGTCAACGACTCCGCATTCAACATGGCGTGCAGGTCAGGTGGGCCAAAGAGCCGCACCCTGCCTCCGTACAGAGACTCAAATCCCCACTCAGCGGTGAGATTAGCTTCGGCAGCCGCCAAGTCGCCCACCTGGATTGCAGTCTTGAAGACTTCGCCCGCCTGGTTGCGCACAACGATTGACAGTATCGCCGAACTGTCTCGCAAAGCGCGAGCCGCGCCGCGCAAAACGGCGGCCGGGTCATCGACATATTCGAGTATGTTATGGCAAAGAATGACATCGAACTATGCGGCGCTGAACAGGTCCGTTAGTTGGGCAGCTTCGCCATGTTGGAGAGTCGCTCTGTTCGTAACCCTTGCTTCTTCTGCTGTGCGCCTCGCTATGTCGAGCATCGCCTGAGACGAATCCAGTTGGGTAACGTGGAAACCAAGCCGTGCCAAGCGAACCGCCGTCGCTCCCGTGCCACATCCCACGTCCAGTGCATACATCGGCTTCTTCGCCTGTGGTGTGGGAAGAAACTCCTGCAGATTGGCAAACGCCAGGTCCGTGCGCAATCGGCCCTCAGGCGTCTCGAGATATGCGGCATAATCCTGCGCGCCGTCCTGGAACCGCTCGTCATCACTTCTGGTAATCATCTTCCTCCGCCTCGAAGCACCGGAGAAGAACTCTTGCATTCACCAACTGAATAGTAGCCAGAAACGGCGTTATGGGAGATTACTCCCGATAAGTCGGCATACAGGTTGTGATCTCGAAGCAAAAGCGAGCCGTCAACGCATAACGGTCGCGATGGGCGTTTATGGGGAGTAATCGGACGCCGAAGCCGACTTGTCTTCTGGCAGAACCACTTGTGAGCGATCGCGTCGCTGTTCTTCACAAAAACGTATTACGCACTAACGGCCGAAGTGCAGCGAGCAGTCTTCCCGCTTTACAGGCCGGGACGCTCGTCGCCTTCGAAGTGCGGATCGAACCCGCCGAAGAATAAGCACTCCTGCCGGTCCGCCTCAGTGAGAATTCTGTCTGGTACTCGCTTTCTCTCCAGCCGGAGAAACTCTGCCAAGCTACCTGACCGACGAGCCAGGTTCGCGTCCCAGAAGCAGGGACGCGAACCCTTCGGCAAGTTCAGGGCAGGCTCTGGGGACACCACCTTCAAGTTCGAACCCGAGACTCCGCCTACATCTCCGCGAGCACCTGATGCACGAGGTGAATCGCGATCGATCCTTCGCCGACGGCCGACGCCACGCGCTTCACATTGCCGGCCCGGATATCCCCCACCGCAAACACCCCCGGCAGGCTGGTCTCGAGAAGCTGCGGCGGGCGCGACAGCGGCCACGCCTTCTCTTCCAGCGTCGCACGGTCGAGATCGTGGCCGGTTAGCACGAAGCCTTTGTTGTCGAGCGCCAGACATCCCTCCAGCCAGCCCGTACGCGGCGAGGCGCCGGTCATCACGAACAGATGGCGTATGTCGTAGGGGACAATCTGCCCGCTATCGCCATCGCGCCAGCTGATGCACTCCAGGTGTCCGTCGCCGTCGACGCTGGCGATCTCCGTGTGGTAATGCAGCTTAATCGCCGGGTTTTCTTCGATGCGCCAAATCAGGTAGCGCGACATTGTGTCCGCCAGCTTGCCCGACCGCACCAGCATGTCAACCTTGCGCGCCTTCCCCGACAGGTAAACCGCCGCCTGTCCCGCAGAATTTCCTCCTCCGACGACCACCACGTCCTCGCCCACGCACAACTGCGATTCCATAGCGGTGGCACCGTAGTAGACGCCGTTGCCCTCGAACTGCGATAGCTTGGGAATGGGTGGCTTGTTGTATTGGGCGCCGGCGGCCAGCACGATGGAGCGCGTCGGCAGTGACGTGCCGTCATCTAGGATGACCTGATATGGACGGCGATCACATTCCAGGCGCACGGCGGTGCGCGCGATCATCATGTTCGCGCCGAACTTCTGCGCCTGCGCCAGCGCGCGCCCGGCCAACTCCTGGCCCGAAATACCCATAGGGAAGCCGAGA
>JARLGI010000072.1 GCA_031296115.1 Acidobacteriota bacterium
AAGCCCGGCGCGGCGCCGCCGCGCGAGTCGTCCGCTGGGAGGCGCGAGTCGTTCTTCACGAAATCCGTCGCGGGGTCAAGCTGCGGGCACGATTCGGCCACGCGTGACGACTGCAGATACGCTTCGCCGCACATGATCGCAGTGACGCAGGCTGCGTAGTCGCGGCCGGCATCGGAGTCGTACGGTAGGCCCGCGGCCATCAGCAGCGCGCCCAGGTTGGCGTAGCCGAGTCCGAGCGGACGGTAGTCGTGCGAGTTCTTGCCGATGGCTTCGGTGGGATAGCCGCTGTTGTCCACCAGGATTTCCTGCGCGGTAATCATGACGGCGCAGGCGTGACGGTAGGCTTCGACGTCGAAGGTGCCGTTGGGCGCGAACTTCATCAGGTTCAGCGACGCCAGGTTGCAGGCCGAGTCGTCAAGGAACATGTACTCGCTGCAAGGATTGCTGGCGTTAATGCGCGCCGTGTTCTTCGAGGTGTGCCAGCGATTGACCGTGGTGTCGTACTGCATGCCGGGATCGCCGCAATGCCACGTCGCGTCGGAGATCTTGTGCAGCAGGTCACGCGCCTTGAAGGTCTGCACGGGATGGCCGTCCTTCACCGAGCGGGTGGAGAAGTCGCTATCACGCAGCACGGCGTACATGAAGTCGTCGGTCACGCGCACCGAGTTGTTGGCGTTCTGAAAGAAGATGGACGAATAGGCCTCGCTGTCAGGGCCGTTGCCGTCGTAGCCCGCTTCAATCAGCCGCCATGCCTTGGCCTCTTCCTTCTGCTTGCACTCGATGAAGTCCACCACATCGGGATGGTCGACGTTCAGGATGACCATCTTGGCCGCACGGCGCGTCTTGCCGCCGCTCTTGATGACGCCGGCGAAGGCGTCGAAACCCTTCATGAAGCTGAGCGGGCCGGAGGCCGTGCCTCCGCCGGAGAGCGCTTCCGTGGAGGAGCGCAACGGCGACAAGTTGGTGCCGGTGCCTGAGCCCCACTTGAACAGCATGCCTTCGGTCTTCGCCAGGGTCAGGATGGAGTCCAGCGAATCCTGCACCGAGTTGATGAAGCACGCCGAACACTGCGGGTTCTTGTAGCCAACTGCGCCGTATTCCACTTGCTGGCTCTCGGGGTTCCAGTGCCAGTTCTGCGCGTCGGACTTGTCGATGCGATCGCAGCCCACGTTGAACCACACGGGCGAGTTGAATGCCGCCTTCTGCTGCAAGAGCAGGTGCGCGAGCTCTTCATGGAAGATGGCCGCGTCGTCGTCGGAGTGGAAGTAGCCGCCCTTGATGCCCCAATCGCGGATGGTCTCCGCCACGCGCGTCACGAGCGCGCGAACGCCGCTCTCGCGGTCGGGCGTGCCGATGGTACCGTGCAGATATTTGCTGGCGACGATATTGGTCGCGGTCATCGACCAGTCTTTGGGGACCTCGACGTCTTTCTGCTCGAAGATCACGCCGCCCTGCGAGTCGGTGATCTGCGCCAAGCGGAGTTCCCACTCCAGCTCGTCGTAAGGCGAGACGCCGGCGGTGGTGAAATAGCGCTTGAAGGTGAGGCCGGGCGCCTTCTTCCTGGTCGTGGTGACGGCGGCGCTCGTGGTGGTGGTGGTTTTGGTGGTGATTTCGGCCATGTGTCGTGCTCCTGATCGGTGCGGGTCTAAGGGCCCGCTTGATGTGTGCCGTCTCTCCGGCTGTCGCCTGCCGCGGGGCGGAAGCCCCGCTCTGCGTGTGCCGTCCCTGAAGGGACTAGAATTCCTTGACCCTGTCTACCCAGGGCTTGCGCCCTGGGCTAACTGCAATGCCGCCGCTGCGCGGCTGATTTCCCGCGGCTACCGTGTTCTGCCGCAAGCCGAAGCCAACTCCGTTACAAGCTCTGGAACCTGTGCGATCCCTGAAGAGGCGGATTCATGCGATCCAAACGACGCTGGCCGGTATTGTTTCCGGCCTCCGCAACCCCGGCTCAGTTTCTGCCCACAAAGGTTGTGGGGACCTCTCTTCCGCCTGCGTATCATGGGCAGAAAAGAGGTCCCCAGTTGTGCGTCTGCTCGCGGTCACCGCTAACCGCTGTCCGCCAGACGGCCCCTGCCGCCCGCCGGTACGACCTGGACTTGGAAAGGAACGCCGCAGATGCCATCGCCCTGGCGATGACTTCGTCGGTCCAACCACTCTCCTCGTAAACCCGCGGAGAGAACTACCCGGGGGTACAACCCAAAACTACTCATCGCGAACTGCTCAACCGAAAAAGGAACCCATGCAAAAATCGGGCCCAATTTCCTTCGAAAACGTCCACCTCTGCCGCCTCCGAACCTGGGGGAGGGACCTTCCATGATTCGCCTCAAAGACCGCAAAACAACTCTGTGGAAACGAACACTACGCCCGACATCTTGTGGATGTCAAGTACCTATCGCAACATCTTGTATATAATTTTACTCTTCCCCCGGGAGAATCAAAAGAGTAAACCAGTTGCCAATAGTCAGTAGCCAGTTGCCAGCAGCCAGATCCGAAACTGACAACTGACTACTGGCTACTGGCTACTGGCCACTGTCTTCCGACTCTAGCCCCGCATTGCCCCGCCTTCAACGCCTATTCTCGGTGCAGTGAAGTGGATAGCTGTGGATTGCGAGGAAAAGCCGGAGGAAACTCGCAAAAACACCGGGGCGAGACCGCCCCCGCCTATTGCTGCGGCGGTTGAGTTGGCGCCTGCGGAGGGTGCGCTTCGGCGGGCTTGGGGCGTATTAAGCGCGGCGGCGTCGTCTGGATGTAGACCGTCTTCAGGAACTTGCCTTGGGCATCGAAGTCCCAAGCGAAGCGTGCCGACCCCAGCGGGCGGCAGGCGCGGCAACCATCGCGCAGCGGGTTGCCGATGATGAATTGTTGCCCACCGCCCGGTGTCGCGCTGGGCGCCGGCCAGTTGGTGCCGCTGCGATCGCCGGTGAATAGCTCGACATGGGGAAAGCGGTCCTTGATGACCTGGTAGACTTCGGCTTTCTGCATGCCAGCACGGTCAAGCTTCCCCAGATCATCCACATCCAGGAGGTTCGGATCGCCGTTCACCAGCAGTAGGCCGTAGTTGTCATTGGCGCGCAGGGGATACATCACACGCGCCATGTCCACCGGGCCGGCCTTTTGAAATGCGGTCATGATGCCGACCTGGCCGTCGCTTTGCTTGTACAGTGTTCGAGCGAACGTTACCGCATCGGCCGGAGCCCCGGATTTCGCCATCTGGTCAAGGAAGCACTGGCCGTAGTTCGGCGGGTTGGTTGCGTCGCATGCCGCATGGGCCTTGGTTATGAAGTCTGCCGGCGGCTGCCAGACGGCCGAGGGGCCGATCTTGGAGGATTCCTGCTCTGTCCCACCCTGCGGGACTCCAGAGGATTGTGCCGGGCTGCAAACCGACAGAACGAGCACGGAAAAGAGCAGAGCTGAGCTTCGCATCGCGTCCATCTTAACCTGCCGTCACCTCGTATTGGAACACCTCGTCCAGCGGCACACCGAAGACGTGCGCGATGCGAAATGCCACTTCCAGCGAGGGCGAGTATTTCTCCCCTTCGATGGCGAGGACCGTCTGCCGGGTTACTCCGATCCTCTCCGCCAGTTCCTGCTGCGTCATCTCAGCCGCATTGAAGCGCAGCTTGCGAATGTTGTTGCGGATGCGGCCGCCGGTCATCGCAAGCCCCGGCGGTAGTAAAAGAGCTGGGTCAGGAGCTTAGCCGACTCCGCCAACACCATGGCAAGCAGAATCAGGTTCACGATGGCGAACGGCGTGACTGTGCCCCACGCCTCGCGCGAATGAAGCGCGAAAGTGTTGATCACGATGATGGCGGCGGCCAGCAGGGAAATGCCAGTGGTCAGGAAAAAGTAGGCAGTCCGGTAGGCTTTCGACTCGATCAGCGTGTCGCGTTCGTCCTTGGGCTCCGGGCGAGATTCGAGCGCGAGCGCAATGTGGTACACCACCTGGATCACGATCAGCGCGATGACCGCAAAAATGAGGCGGCCCAGGCTGCCGGTGCCAAACTCCGGTCTGCCGACGTCGTGTAATGCGGCGGAGAAGTAGTACCCATAAACCACCACCATCGCCGCCAGTGTTCCCCAAACGCTCTTCTCTTGATAGGAAAGGTCAAACATCGCCTGCTCCTTGGAGTAGTGTAAAGCAGACATAAAGTAACAATAACAATACATAATGTCAATTATATTTAACTTTTTACGGATGTGATTGAGAATGAATCGGTTATGGGAGGCTGGAATTAGGGTTGCGCCGCATCCGCTCGGCCAGAGGGCCAAGCCGCCGCAGCGCAGCTGGATTGTTGCCGTCGAGCATTTCTCCGGCCATTATGTATGCGGAAAATACTGGCGTCACCTGTCGCCCAGTCCCGCTTGCGGGACGAAACAGGATAGCCCAGCACCTAGCCACAGGCGGAGTGCTGGGTGGGCGTTCATTGTGTGGGATGAGCCCCTTCAGGGGCGGCACAAAAGCAGGTCCCTTAGTCGCGCTCGGTTCGCGACCTACTCCCTCGCGCTCGTGATGACAACGTGGGGAGCGGCCGTGTCACTGCCCCGGCAGCGGCGCCGGCGTCAGTCCCATGAAGCTGGTTCCGGTGAACTTGCCGTTGCCGTCGAAGTTCCAGTTGAACAGCACGGCCCCGGCCTTGGCGCAGGTATAGCAACCGTTGCGCAGCGCGTAACCCAGTGTGAACTGCACCCCGCCGTTGGGGCCGGACTGCGAGTTGGGCCAGGTCTGGCCATCGCGGTCCCCGGTAAACAGGCCGACCTTGGGGAACTGGTTCTTCACGTCCTGGAACTGGAAGCTCTGCTGCATGGCTTTCTGGTCGAGCGCCTGCAGGTCCTCTGCATTGACGATGCTGGGCTGGCCGTTCACCAGCAGCAGGCCGAAGTTGCTCGGACTGTGGATGGGATAGACCACCCACGCGATGTCCACCGGGCCGACGTGGTTGAAGCTGGTCATGATGGCCACGTCGTGGAGTTGGTTCTGCGCCGCGCGCGCGAAGCTGACCGCGTCGGCGGGCGCGCCGGCGCCGGCCATTTGGTCAATGAAGCAATCGGCGTAGCGGCGTCCCTGGGCCTTATTGTCGCACGCCTTGTGGGCGGCGGCGAGGAAGCTCTGCGAAGGCTGCCACACGGATGACAGGCCGAACTTGCCGGGCTGTTGCGAAATGGCAGTACCGGTAAGGGTGATCAGGACGGCAGCGAACAGGAGATTTCTCACGGAGCTCCTCGTCGGATGCTGTGATGTAGTGATTGAGTATATCGTTTCCGCAATTTCCGTCACCTGGCGGGTGGAGCATGCCCTTAGGCATGCTGGGGAATGCGACAAGCGAAAAACCTGCCTCAGACGCTGAGGGAACCTCCGATTAGGTTGGTTCCCCCAGCGGCTGAGGCCTGCCGTACTTGGGACCGCAATTGTGCACGCCTGAAGGCGTGTGCTCCCGGTACCTTCGCAACTCGGAAACGGTTCCCACGGTGAGCCGTCGAACTTGCGACCGGTGACCTTAGTCACAGACGTGGGCCAGATCAGGGACGAGAATCAGGTCAGCATGAGTTCGCAACGCGCAAGTCGGGTACTGTTGTCGCTGATGCTGGTGCTTGCCATCGCCGCCTGGGCCGAACCCGGTCTGGCGATGCTGCCTACCTCCGGCCATCCCGCACAGTGCCATGCCCGGATGATGCACAGGCATCAGCCTGCGACTCCAGCAGCGATGCACGTGGCGACTTCATGTTGTCACCAGCGCGTGAACTCCACGCCGTGCTGTCCGGCGCATCCGTCATCTCTGCCTTCGCACTGCGGTGACCGTTCGGACTGCTGCGCCATCAGCACCCAGCCCGCCCGGCCGTTGGCTTTCCTGGTTTCCGGCAACCTCCTTTCCCAGTTGAATGTCAACGGCCCCGCGGGCGAGGAATTTCTGCCTGCCCCCCGAATCTCGGCAGCATTCGCGATTGCGGAGTCTCCACCGTTCGTCAAGCCGGTCTTGGATCTCAAAGCCGACCTCAGGATCTAGCGCGCACGAAATCCCCACGCTGCTTCCGGCTGAGGTAGAGCGCGGCGCTTACAGCCGCGCCACCAGCCGTGAAGATTCTCTGGGGCCTTCACGCCCCGCCGATAACGGACTCTTAAACGAATTCTGAGGAAACTATGAAATCGAAACTGTTAATAATCCTGAGCACACTGGTAATGGCACTGGCCCTGATGGCCCAGAGCGCAACCCAATCCGCGCCGGCGCCGTCCGGCGACCAGGCCAAGAGCTGCGCCTGCTGCAACCACGACAAGGCCGACGGCAAGATGGCTTGCTGCGGCAAGGACGGTGGCTGTTGCAAAGACGGCAAGTGCGCCATGATGTCCAAAGACGGCAAGGACGCCATCGCCTCGCACGAGCACCAGATGTCCGGCGACGACAAAGCCGGCATGAAGTGCCCGATGATGGCCAAGGACGGCAAGATGTCGTGCTGCGGCAAAGACGGCGGTTGCTGCGGTGGCAAATGCGACATGGCCAACGACGGCAAGGGCAAGGGCTGCTGCGACGGCATGAAGTGCCAGCGCAAACAGACCACGTAAATCCTGTTTCAATAAGTAACCGCCCCGGCCTTCACGGCCGGGGCGGTTTTTCGTTGCGCGAGTGTCCCAGTCCCTCCACCGTGGGTGGAGCACCGCTTCAGCGGTGCATATGAGGGTACAGGTGAGCTCGGCTTCAGCCGCTGAGGTTAGTGTTTACCTCAGGCGCTAAAGCGCAGACTCCTGTGCTTCCGATTTTGATGCACGCCTGAAAGGCGTGCTCCACCCCTGTCACCAAAAAAACAAGGGCGGCATGGCTGCCGCCCTTCTGACACGGGGCTGAAGCCCAATCTGGATTTGCGCCTTTCTGGCACGGCTGAAAGCCTGCCCTTAGCGAAGCCGAAGGGCCGTGCCCTTTCACCTACGTGCCCTCGCTCCAGCTCGCCAGGTACTCTTCCTGCTCGGGAGTCAGGCGGTCGATCTTGATGCCCATCGACTCCAGCTTCAGTTTCGCGACCCGCTTGTCGATCTCTTCGGGCACCGCGTACACCTTCTTCTCCAGCGTGGAGTGGTTCTTCACCAGGTAATCCACCGAGAGCGCCTGGTCGGCGAAGCTCATGTCCATCACCGACGGCGGATGGCCCTCGGCGGAAGACAGGTTGATGAGGCGGCCTTCGCCCAACAGGTTGATCTTGCGGCCGTCCTTCATCGAGAACTCTTCGACGAAGGCGCGCGTGGTGCGCTTCGACGATGACATCTTCTCCAGCGTCGGGATATCGATCTCTACGTTGAAGTGGCCGGAGTTGGAAATGATGGCCCCGTCCTTCATCACTTCGAAGTGCTCCTTGCGCAGTACGCTCTTGTTGCCGGTGACGGTGCAGAAGACGTCGCCGATGCGGGCGGCTTCGTCCATGCTCATCACCCGGAAGCCGTCCATCACGGCCTCAATGGCTTTCGTGGGATCGATCTCGGTGACGATGACCTCGGCGCCCAGCCCGCGTGCACGGCTGGCCAGCCCGCGGCCGCACCAGCCATATCCGGCCACGACGAACTTCGCGCCCGCCAGCAGGAAGTTGGTGGCGCGGATGATGCCGTCAATGGTGCTCTGCCCGGTGCCGTAGCGGTTGTCGAACAGGTGCTTGGTGTCGGCGTCATTGACCGCAATGATGGGATAGCGCAGCACGCCCTGCTTCGCCATGGCGCGCAGGCGGATGATGCCGGTGGTGGTTTCTTCCGTGCCGGCAATCACGTCCAGCACGTCGGTGCGCTTGGTGAGCGCAGTGGTGACCAGGTCCGCACCGTCATCCATGGTGATGTGCGGCTTGTGGTCGAGCGCCGACATGATGTGCGCGTAGTAGGTGTCGTTGTCCTCGCCCTTGATGGCGAAGACCGGGATGTTGTAGTCGCGTACCAGGCAGGCGGCCACGTCGTCCTGCGTGGACAGCGGGTTGGAGGCGCACAGCACCACCTCGGCGCCGCCGTCGCGCAGCGTGATCGCGAGGTTCGCGGTCTCGGCGGTCACGTGCAGGCAGGCCGAAATCCGCATGCCCTTCAGCGGCTGGTTCTTGATGAAGTCCTTGCGGATGATCTGCAGGACCTTCATGGACTGGCTGGCCCAGTCAATGCGCTTCTTGCCCATATCGGCGAGTGCGAGGTTGGCGACATCGCCGGCAACGTGCGTGGGTGTGGTTGACATAAGGATTTCTGTTCTCTCGTTTCTTTATCTAATTTGTGGATGCCGCCGAAGCAGGCGGCTTCAAACAAACTGCTGGAAAACTCGTCTTAGCGAGGTTTGTATCAGGGCGCGACTTCAGTCGTGTCGATAAAAGTAACTCCAATTTGTCATCCCGAAGGAGCGCGACCGAGGGACCTGCTTTCCCTGGGACGTGCTCTGCCGCCCCTACGGGGCTCAGATCAATTCCTTACTCTTACCCGGGGCTTACGCCCGGGCTAACTTCGCCGCCGCCGCTTCGCGGCTGAATCGTACTCGAGACTTGAAACTTGAAACTGAAAAGGGACGGAGGATTCCGCCCCTTGCTCGCAAAAACTACTTGTGCGCGTGCACGGCCTTCTGGGACTTCGCTTCTGTCACGCCGGCCTGCTCGCGCAGGGCAGCGGCCTTGTCGGTTTTTTCCCAGGTGAAGTCCGCATCGTTGCGGCCAAAGTGTCCGTAGGCCGCAGTCTTGCGATAGATCGGCCGCCGCAGGTTCAGCGACTCGATGATGCCCTTAGGCGTCAGCTTGAAGTTGGCGCGCACCAGCTCGGAGATCTTGGCTTCGTCCACCTTGGCGGTGCCGAAAGTGTCCACTAGCACGCTGACCGGATCGGCCACGCCGATGGCGTAGGCGAGCTGCACTTCGCAGCGATCGGCCAGGCCGGCGGCCACAATGTTCTTGGCAATGTAACGCGCCATGTAGCAGGCCGAGCGGTCCACCTTCGTCGGGTCTTTGCCGCTGAAGGCGCCGCCGCCGTGACGTCCCATGCCGCCGTAGGTGTCCACGATAATCTTGCGGCCGGTCAATCCGGTGTCGCCCATCGGTCCGCCGATGACGAACCGGCCGGTCGGATTGATGTGGTACTTGGTGTTCTCGTCCAGCATCTCTTCCGGCAGACCGGCCTGGATGACGTGCTTCAGGATGTCGGCGCGCAACTCTTCGGTGGAGATGGTCTCCGAGTGTTGGCTGGAGATGACCACCGCGTCAATACGGACCGGCTTGTGGTTCTCGTCGTATTCCACGGTGACCTGGGATTTGCCGTCGGGCCGGAGGTAGGGAAGTGTGCCGTTCTTGCGGACTTCCGTCAGGCGCTGGCAGAGCTTGTGCGCCAATGCGATTGGCGTCGGCATGTAGTCGGCGTTCTCGTTGGAGGCGTAGCCGAACATCATGCCCTGGTCGCCGGCCCCGCCGGTGTCCACGCCCATGGCGATGTCGCCCGACTGCTTGTTGATGCTGGAGATGACCGCGCAGGTGTTGGAGTCGAAGCCGTAGAGGGCATTGTCGTAGCCGATGGAGGCGACGACGCCGCGCACCAGCGACTGGAAATCCACATAAGCTTTGGTGGTGATTTCGCCGGCGATGACAACCAGGCCGGTGGCCGTCAGGGTCTCGCAGGCAACACGGCTGTAAGGATCTTCCTTGATGCAGGCATCGAGGATCGCATCGGAGATCTGATCGGCGATCTTGTCGGGATGACCTTCGGTCACCGACTCGGAGGTAAACAAATAGCGCTTCTTAGACAAAACAAACTCCTTCTGTTGCATGATGTCGCGGCTCATAACATTCGGTTGGGTGAACGGATGGTTCCGTCACTGGGAGCCAGTCAATCAAGGATAAAGACCAACCGCGGAACTCCCAATATTTTACGGCCAAAGGGCCGTTTTCGGCCAGCAGAAGGCGGGAATTTGCATTGGAGCAAAGTGGCAAGTTTTCGGTTTTCAGTTTCGAGCACGGGTCCATTCGTACATGTATTGTCTGGGCGCGGTTGCGGCGTGCTCTGAATGAATCGCGTGCTACGGCAAAGGCTTTTGAACCCACGCCGCCGCAGTCCCGCTCTGTGGGACAACCGGGTTTACTTGGAGGTGAGAGACCCGGCTTGCTTGCGCGGCAATGAACGTAGTGCCAGTCAAACCAGTCCCGCTCTGTGGGACAACTGGGTTTACTTGGAGGTGGGAGACCCGGCTTGCCTGCGCGGCAATGAACGAAGTGCTAGTCAGACCAGTCCCGCAACGCGGGACGGAACAGCTTAGCCCAGCACGCAGCGCCTTCTTTTGGCGCGGAGTGCTGGGTAGTCCGTTTATCCAGAACCGAGCCGGCTTCAGCCGGCGGCACAACGAAAAGAAAAATAATACGTGCAGGCGCTTCAGTTCAGCGCTTCATGCACCGCGATCAACTGATCGAGCACATCCGGCAGCAACTTCAAGTCCAGCGCGTTGGCAGCGTCGGATTTAGCTTGTGCAGGGTTGTCATGCACTTCGACGAAGATGCCGTCCACGCCGGCACCTACGGCGGCACGCGCCAGCAGGGGAATAAATTCCGGCTGGCCTCCGCTTTGCATCGGAGTGCCGGTGCCGTTGGCCGCGCCCGCCGAAGGAAGCTGCACCGAATGGGTCGCGTCGAACACCACCGGCGCGAACTTGCGCATGATGGCCAGCGAGCGCATGTCCACCACCAGGTTGTTGTAGCCGAAGGACGCGCCGCGCTCGGTTAGGAAGACGCGCCTGCCCCCGGCCTCGTGCACCTTCTCCACCGCATGCCGCATGTCCCAGGGCGAGACGAACTGCCCCTTCTTGATATTCACCGCGCGGCCGCTCTTGCCCGCCGCAACCAGCAAGTCGGTTTGGCGACAGAGGAAAGCGGGAATCTGCAGAACATCCACCGCTTCGGCCACACGCGCCACGTCAGCGGCTTCGTGCACATCGGTCAGGACCGGGACCTTCTCCGTCTCGCCTACTTTCCGCAGGATGCGCAGGCCTTCGTCGAGGCCCGGTCCGCGAAAGCTGCGAATCGAAGTCCGGTTCGCCTTGTCGTAGGAGGTTTTGAAGATGTACGGGACCTTCTTCTCGCGCGCGATGGCGGCGATGGCCTCCGCCATCTGCAGCGCATGCGCTTCGCTCTCAATCACGCACGGTCCGGCGATGAGGAACAGCTGTCCTCCGCCGATGGTGACGTCGCCGATTTGGAAGGAATGAGTCAAATCATTTGCCGGCGCATCGACGGGCCGATCCGGACGTGCTTCCCGGTGTTGCAGGTTTTCCGGCCCGCAAATCCACAAAAACACGTGGCAACGAGCAGAAGAAGCGACCTGCGCATAGCACCTCCGAAGCCCACCTCATTGTGCCAGAAAACCCGGAGGCGCGCAGGGCAAGGCATGCCTCCCGACCCAGGAATAGGGCCGTTTGTGAAAAGCCGGTCATTACCACCCGGTCATTACCATATGGTTTCCACCCCAAGTTTGCTGGTTCGCCGAATGTCTGGTGTGTAGTAGGTTCAGCACCAGAGTGGGTGATCGCCCAGCTGTGGAGGAGCCGACTATGTTTGCGCGGATGCTCACGTTGCATGTCCGTCTGGAAAAGAAGCCGGAGTTGGCCGCCAAGATCCTCAAGAACGTTATACCGATCGTGAAACACCAGGCCGGTCCCGTGGACGTCCTTGTTCTCCAGGGTGAGGTTGAGTTGGACAGGATCGTGGTGATGTCGCTGTGGAAAACCTAAGGAGGATGCCGAGCATTATCACGTGACCGGCTATGCGAAGTGAAGGAGCTGCTGGAGCCTTACTTGACCTTTCCTCCCGCGGTACACACCTACAGGGTGGACGACAGCGCGCCATGGGGTTTGTTGACGCATCAATTCGACGCAAAGCCGGTTGAACAAGGAAAGCCACAACTCAGAATCGTCCATGCGCGCTGAGCGGCGGGTTTAGTGCTTCACCTTCTCCGGCCGGTGGAACAGCTCGACCGCAACTTCTTCCCGCTGATGCTGGCGCCGCAGGCGGTTCTCATACGACGCCTTCACGAACGCCGAGAACAGCGGATGCGGCTCCAGCGGCTTCGACTTGAATTCGGGATGGAACTGGCAGCCGAGGAAATAAGGGTGATCGGCGATTTCCACGATCTCGACGTAGGTGCCGTCGGGAGTTGACCCGCTGATGCGCAGGCCGCCCGCGGTCAGCATGTCCTCGTACTCGCGATTGAACTCGTAGCGATGACGATGGCGCTCGCTGATTTCATTCTGCCCATACGCGCTGTGCGCCAGCGTGTCGGGTTCCAGCTTGCAGGTCCACGCGCCCAGCCGCATGGTGCCGCCCAGCTCTTCCACGCCGCGCAACTCGCGCAGCTTGTAAATGACGCGGTGCGGCGTCGCCGGGTCGAACTCGCTGGAGTTGGCCTGCTCCAGCCCGCAGACGTGGCGGGCGAATTCAACACACGCCGTCTGCATGCCGAGACAGATGCCGAAGAACGGCACCTTATTCTCGCGCGCATACTGGATGCCCTTCAGCATGCCTTCGATGCCGCGCTTGCCGAATCCGCCGGGCACCAGGATCCCGTCCGCATGTTCCAATTGCGCCTGCACGCTCTGGTCCTTCGCCTCCAGCCCTTCGGCTTCAATCCAGTTCACATTGAGCTTCAGGTTGTAAAGCAGCGCGCTGTGCACCAGCGCTTCCTTCAGGGACTTGTAGGAATCCTCGTACTCGACATACTTGCCGACGATGCCGATGGAAACTTCGTCCTTGGGGTTATAGACACGGTGCACCAGGTCCTCCCACTTGCTGAGGTCGGGCTCCCGGGCGTCCATGTGCAGATAGCGCAGCGCCAGCCGGTCCACACCTTCCCGCGCGAACACCAGCGGTACTTCATAGATGGAGGCGACGTCTTTGGCGGTAATGACGGCGTTCTCTTCCACGTTGCAGAACAGCGCAATCTTCGACTTGATGTCCTTGGAGAGGAAGCGGTCGGTGCGGCACAGGAGAATGTCGGGCTGGATTCCCACGCTGAGCAGTTCCTTCACGGAGTGCTGGGTAGGCTTGGTCTTCAGCTCGCCTGCGGCGGCGATGTAGGGCACCAGCGTGACATGGACGAACAGCGTGCTCTCGCGCCCCAGTTCCTGGCGCATCTGGCGGATGGCTTCGATGAAGGGCAGCGATTCGATATCGCCGACCGTGCCGCCGATTTCGATGATGACCAGGTCGACATCCTGCGCGACCTTTTTCATCGCGCTCTTGATTTCGTTGGTGACGTGCGGGATGACCTGCACCGTCTTGCCGAGATAGTCGCCGCGGCGTTCCTTGGCGATGATCATCTCGTAGATGCGGCCGGTGGTCCAGTTGTTGTCGCGACTGAGCTTGCTGTGCGTGAAGCGCTCGTAGTGCCCCAGGTCGAGGTCGGTCTCGGCGCCGTCGTCGGTGACGAAAACTTCGCCGTGCTGGAACGGGGACATGGTGCCCGGGTCAACGTTCAGGTAGGGATCGAACTTCTGCAGCGCGACTTTGAGGCCGCGGCTTTCCATGATGCAGCCAATGGAGGCTGCCGCCAGTCCCTTACCAAGCGAAGACACCACTCCGCCAGTCACAAAGATATACTTTGCCGACATCGCTTCCTCTGTTTTGGGAATTTGTGCCGCCGGAAGACCCGCTCGCAGGCCCCTGTTTTACGGGGTACCCCTCCCGCCTGCGTACGAGCGCGGTGAGGGTGGAGCGTTTGTGGGTGCACAATCAATTATGGACGGAATCGAGGTCGCAGGCAAGACATTAAGGTGTGGATAACTGGCGCACAAAAGCGTGGCCCAGGCCGCCTGGCCTGCTCCTGTGGTTGCATAGACTTCGAGGCTGTTTCAGACCATGGACTTACGCCGCAGGACAGCAATCACTCCAGTGCCCAGCAGTAGTAGCGTTCCGGGTTCAGGAGTCTGAACGGGTCCTCCGGGATCACAGCAATTGGGCGGGACGCCACCGTGGATATAAATGAACTCCTGGATGGAATGTGGATCAGGATTGTACCGGTCAACCGGCGTAAGGATGTCCACCCTGCTGAAGTCGACCCCAGGGAACCCCTTCCCGCTTCGACTTCCGCGGCGTTGAGCCAAGCTGCCGCACCGTTGTCCAGCGGAGAGCTGGCATCAAAGATATGCCATACCGCGTAATTCATGTCCTTCCACTGGTTGATTGGATTGCTCCTGGTCTCCAGCAGCAACCAGCCGGCCTCCTCGTAAAGAGTGAGCGCGCCCGGATCCTGGTTGAAGCGGGTCAGGCTGAGATCTTTGTACCGAGGTTGGTGGTATTCGCAAGCCAGTGGGTATCCGGAGCCCCGCCATGCTCGTAATCGTCGCACATTACTGGAGTGAAGCCAGTACCCACACCCTGCAGAAACGCATAACACGGATATCCATTCTGCCAAACCCCTCCCGGACCGTAGTTCAAGAGCGTAGCGTTCACAGGGTTTGCAAAGGCCGTGGCCACCGCAGCGAAAGCTTGACTCCTTGAGGCATCTCAGAACCACTTAGGTGGAGTTCACTGCCGCCCGGGACAAGGACAGGACTTGCGCGCGAATCGTGACACCCGTTCGCCGGTGTCAACCGGTGCGAGACGTTCCGGCGACGCGACGGGAAGGCCTAATTCTCCAAGCTGGAGAGTTTCTTCTCTTCCGCCGCCATGTGCAGGCGCATCATGCGCGTCAGATAACTGCCTTCCTGTTTGATCGTCTCGACGTCGCTCTCCAGATCGCGCGACTCATTGAGGTGCGCGAGATGGTCGCGGAGACTTTCCAGCCGCACCCGCATTTCGTCATGCTGGCGGTTCATCTCGCGCGCGAACGACGCCAGTTCCGGGCTCATGCGGGCGATGGTTTCCAGCACCGTGGTCTCCTCGCGCGCGTAGTGCTGGGGGAGCCACTCCGCCATCCACTTGCCGCGGCTGATCGCCTGGTTGGCAGTTGCCAGATCGGTGAAGATCTCGGCGTAGCAGGTTATCTGCTCCAGCGCTTCGTCGAGCTGGTCCAACTGCCCTACCAGTTCTTCGTGCTCGTTGTGGATGCCGCGGGTCTCTTCGTGGAACCTGGGATCAGGGCTGGCCATTTCGCACCTCGCCAGGGAGATACTCATCCCGCGATGCACCCTGCGGAAGTGACGGCAATCACATCTGGGCGTGACCAGTGCGGGCGCGACCTAAGCCGAAGACGTAGCGTACGGCGGCGCACCGCAAAAAAAGAATAGCGAATAGCGTCCTACTTCTTGCCCTCCACCGCGTCCAGGCACTGGCCATATAAATCGAGGAGGTGGCGGGCGTAATCCTCCGCCTTGGAATCCGTGCCCTGGAACCCCGCCCCCGGTGCGCTGCTCCGCCCGTACCCGGTGGTGACGGCGATGAACTTCATCAGGTCGAGCGCGATGTCTTGATCGCGGCGCTGTCCGGCGCTGCTGCTCATTGGTTCCTCCATGATGGCTGACCTCCATTCAATCGCGCGAAGCGGCGACGGCAATGAATATAACAGCCTTCAAACCTCGAGCGCGATGTGGCACGCCCGCCCGATGAGGTAGTCGGAGTAGCCGCGCGCGCCGTCGATGCGCGCCGGCTCCGCGAGGAAGTCCGGATTGCGGGGCTGCACGAGCAGATGTTCGCCAGCCAGCGAAACGTAGCCGACCAGGCAGCGCCTGCAGGCGCACGGCATACAGGTCCGGCTCGCGGCGCCGGTAGGGGCGCAGGGAATTGTAACGGCGATCGACCAGCACGGTGGCGCCCTTCACCCCCGGCAGGAACAGGGCGCGGATTGCCCGCGCATCCAGCCGCACCAGTGTATGCGAGTTGAAGCATTGCGAATGTTGCGGCGCGCTGACGGTGCGCCACAGTTTTACGCGGGGAGACTATTGCGCGGCGTGCGAGCAGCTGCTGCTGGACACCTCCCTTCCCATCGAAGCGCTGCGGGCCCTGCTGCACCGGCGCAAGTCCCGCGCCCACCAGCCGCGCCCGTCGCCATTGCCGGCCGATACGCAGCCGCAACTGACGCCGGGGAGGCCATCATGAAGGCCTCTCGCAAATACGGCAGCCCGGCACAGTTATCGCTCTTCGACACCCCCGGCGATTGCCCGCGCCCCCCCGAGGTCGAGCCGCGGCCGGAAATGGTCTGCTTCCGCGGTCAGACGCTCTCGCTGGTGCGCCATTTTTTCGAACTGTCGTGCCAGGTGGGCCGGCTGCCTTCGCTGCCGGGTCGCGAGTTCTTTCGCGCCCGGGTTTCGCATCACGCCATCCCCAGTTTCGAGGAGCAGGTGGTCTTCGTCCGCAATATGCAGCTCGGTCTCGAGCGGCTGAGCGAAGAGCACGCCGAAATGATCACCCTGGTGGGCCTTTACGACCTTTCCCGCGAAGAGGTGGCCGAGATGCTGCATTGCAGCCGGTCCTGGGTCTATGACCACTTCGCCTGCGCGTTGGACGCGTTGAGCGAAATCTTCCCGCAGGCCCGTCTGCTGGACGAAAAACATCCCGATCGGCGGCAGCGGGAAGTGAGCCGCCAGAACCTGCCGCCGGAAGTCGTAGCCGGCGGAATGAAGCCGCGTCCCGCGGTTGAATCTGCGGTCGCCAGGGAGGGGGATCTGGCGCCAGTTGACGCGGCGTGACCTCAACGCGGCAAGGAAGCGAGGAAGGGCTTGAATGTTCCGCTGTGTCATCACGTCAAGAAAAATGGCGAATTGTGCCGCTCGCCCGCGCTGCGCGGCTGCCAGTATTGCTATTTCCACATCGGTAAACAAAACAGCGATATTCGCACTTTACAAATGTTAATCAAGTCAGCAATTTTGATGAACAAAATGCGGGACTAGGCCCTTATGAATGACGACATTGACGTATAAGTTATTTTGCCCGAATATTTTGCCGGGAATTCCGTGGCTCACATCAATGTTTATACGACTTTACGACCCAACAGGGCAGGGGGGAGGGGAGGTATCAGTTGATAACTGGTTTCGTGTGCGTTGTAAGCCTGGGCGAGGGCCTCGGCAATCCACCCGCCGAGCCGCTTCCGTACCTCGGGTGCAAACGACAAAAATCGTCGGCTTGTGCCGGGAAAGCGCTCCGGTGTAACTTTTCCGGCGCGCGGCAATCTGATGGCTTGAGGTGATGCGTGCCCGACGAAGCGCCGAACGATCCAAAACCGTCGGCGGAAGACTCGCCAGCGAAAGGGCCGGGGAATCCGGCTCGCGAGCAGGAACCAGCAGCGCAGGCTGCCTCTGAGCCCGAGGCGCGTGCGGCCGAAGTGATCGAGAGAGAGCGCCGCGGTCCGTCCGGCGAACCGGTGCGCAGTGTCACGTTCGCCGAACGCAAGCGCATGAACCGTCGCGAGCTGCTGAAGCTGGTGCCGCTCATCGCCGTCGGGGCAGTCGCCATCCCGGCGTTCCGCCAGCCAATTTTGAACCAGGGCCTGCGCTTCAGCGACTGGACCGCAGGCGCGCTCTTCGGCCGCCACCGCCTCGCGCAAACCTACAGTGACCGCGAGGTCGCACCCTTCGAAAAGTTTCCCTACAACTTCTACGATGTCGCCGATCCCGGCGTCGACCTGGAGAAGTGGACGCTCACCGTCAGCGGCCTGGTGCAGCGCCCCGGCGATTACAAAATGGACCAGATCCAGGCGTTCCCCAAGGTGGTGCAGAACACGCGCCACGTTTGCGTCGAGGGCTGGGACGTGATCGGCAACTTCGGCGGCACTCGCGCCTCCGACTTCCTGCGCTGGATCGGCGCGGACCCCTCGGCCCGCTTCCTGGAAGTGACCTGCGTCGATGGGTACTACGAGTCCATCGACATGGCCACCGTGCTGCATCCCCAGACGCTGTTCTGCTACGAGATGTACGGCAAGCCGCTGGACCGCGGGCACGGTGCGCCCTTGCGGCTGCAGATGCCCACCAAGCTGGGCTACAAGCAGGCCAAGTATTTGGACAGCATCAAGGTGACCAACGTTCTGCTCAGCGACATGCGCGGCTACTGGGAAGACCAGGGCTATAGCTGGTACGGCGGACTGTGAGGATGAACGGACTGCGGATGCGGTCGGGTGGAGCAGGCCTTCAGGCCTGCAGTAGGGCCGTTTGTCTGCCCGGCGCTTTAGCGCCTTGAGGTAACCGGTTTCCTCCTCAGCGGCTAAAGCCAGGCATGAAACGACCGCGTTTCTGCAGCGCTAAAAGCGCTGCTCCACCCGCCTAATCCGCGCTTCGACGGTTTTGACCTGTGAGGATGATGTGGCAGCAACCGTGGCTGTAGTGAAGCAGAAGCCCGAAGAAACCACCACCGTGGTCTACGAGCATCCGCTGGTGGTGCGCATTGCCCACTGGCTGAATGCCGTGGCGCTGCTGGTCATGATCGGCAGCGGACTGCGCATCTTCCTCGCCTTTCCCAGCTTCGGGCCGAGGATCCCGCAGCAGAACTTCTTCGTGCTTCCGCCCCGGCCGCTGACCATCGGCGGATGGCTGGGCGGTGCGCTGCAATGGCACTTCACCTTCATGTGGATCTTCGTCGGCAGCGGCCTGCTGTACGTGGTCTACCAGATCGTCACGGGCCACTGGCGCCAGGTGCTGTTCCTGCCGCGCGATGTCAAGGGCTTGTGGCCGATGGCGCGGCATTATTTCCTCTTCAGCCCGAAACCCGTGGTGGACGCGGCCTACAACCCGCTCCAAAAGCTGGCCTACACCTCCACGATTTTCTTCGGAGTGGTTTCCACCCTCACCGGAATCGTGATGTACAAGCCCGCGCAATTCTGGTGGCTGGCCTGGCCGATGGGCGGCTACCATTTTGCGCGCAGCTGGCACTTCTTCGCGATGCTGGGATTTGTCGCATTCATCCCCGGCCATTTGCTGATGGTCGCAATCCACGGCTGGAACAATTTCTACTCGATGATCACCGGATGGAAGCGCGAGCCGGAGTACTTGGAGTGAAAGGTCTGTGCTCACGCGGCGGTATTCGCCCTGATCTCCGCCATCAACCCCTTAGTCGCGGGTACAGGGATCCCATAGCGTTCGCCGCCGTGCACAATCGGTCCGCCGATGCCATCCAGTTCGAGCTGCCGTCCGGCGCCAACATCCTTCTGCATCGAGCTGCGCATCCCGTTCGGCAGACTCTCGATGAAGGCCAGGATTTTCGCCGCGTCCACTTCCGCTCCGCTGGCGCGGGCGACGGCGCACGCTTCGTCAACCGCGGAGTACAGTTTGCGCTTCCACTCGGGCTCGGCGAACATTCCGCCCTTGTCGCGGCCCGAGGCGGAACTGGTGAGCGCCATGGGCGCGAGGAAGCAGAGCTTGCTCCACAGCAACGTCTGCTCGTTGGCCATGAACTGGCAGGTAAATCCCATGTCGCTCAGCCGGGCAACAATCGCGCCCAACGCGGGCTCGGCGCTGCTGGCCAGGTTGAGCCGGACGAACGGAGAGCGTTGCACGAAATGTCCCGGAGCAAGCCGTTCCGCCTCGACGGCGATGGTCGCGGAGACAACGGTGTCATGATCGAAGCGCGCGCGCAGCTTCTCGATGTGGTCGACTCCGTTGAGCAGCGGCACGATCATCTTGGGCGCCGACTCTATAGCCTTGAGCGCGTCGTCGAGCTGGTAGGTTCTGGTAGAGATCCACAGCACGTCGACCGGCTCCGTCAGTCTGGTGACGGCCCGCGCCGGTGCGGTGATGGTTCCCGACGGACGCTCCAGCGTCAGCGTTCGCGGATAATTCGCAAGCTTGTTCGGCCGAACGACGACGATCACGTCCTCGCCCAGCGAAGCCAGCGCTGTTCCGATCAGGCCGCCGATCGCGCCCGCGCCCAAAACTGCGTGTTTCATGGCGATGCTCCCGGGAAAAGTGTACGCCATCCATTTACCCCGCTGGCGCGTACCTTAGACGTAGTGCAAGTAAGGCCGCGAGGCGCTAAGTCGCGGGCATCGGTTGTAACTTTCGCGGCGACAGGGACTCTAAACATCAGGTCCCGCACCGGAAGTTTCGGAGAGGATGGCAATGTTGAAAACTAAACCTCGTGTTATCTTCATGGCGTTGTTGCTGGTAACCATGGCTGGAGCGTTGTTTTTCGCCAACGCCAGCGACCGCAAGGTGGTCTTACCCAATCCCGCAGTGGATGCAACGGCAGCCACGAAGAGCGGACAGGAAACCATGGTCGTGGCGGGCGGATGTTTCTGGGGCGTGCAGGCCGTGTTCCAGCACGTGAAAGGCATTGTCAGCGCGACGTCGGGTTATTCCGGCGGCTCGGTGAAGTCGCCGGAGTACGAAGTGGTCAGCACCGGCACGACCGGCCACGCCGAGTCGGTGAAGGTGGTCTACGATCCGTCGAAGGTAACGTACGGCCAGTTGCTGAACGTGTTCTTCTCGGTGGCACACGATCCTACGGAACTGAATCGCCAGGGTCCGGACGAAGGCACGCAGTATCGCTCGGTCATCTTCTACGGCAACGACGAGCAGAAACGCATCGCCGAAGCCTACATCGCGCAGTTGAACGACGCGCAGGTGTTTCCCCGCAAGATCGTGACCCAGGTCGTGCCGCTGAAGGCGTTTTACGCGGCTGAAGGTTATCACCAGAATTACGCGACGCTGCATCCTGACAATCCATACATCAAGTACAACGACGCGCCGAAGGTGGCCAATCTGCAGCAGCAATTTCCCGCGCTATACCGGCAATCGATCGCGGGGAATTAGGACGTGACAGGACACCGTATGAATGACCGCAGAAGTTTTCTCAAAACAGCTTTTCTATCTCTTACAGGAGTGGCGATGATGAGCCTATTCAAGAGTTCGGAAGCCGAAGCCGCGACCCGCTCGGATTACGTGGATATTGTGGAGTTCAAGGATTCGGGCGAGAAGATTGGCACCGAGCGCGTGAAGAAAGTCGTCAAGACCGATGCCGAGTGGCAGGCGCAACTGACGCCCGAACAGTTCCAGGTGACCCGCAAAGCCGGCACCGAACGCGCCTTCACCGGCCAGTATTGGGACCTGCACGCCAAGGGCCTGTTCCGCTGCATCTGCTGCAAGAACGCGCTGTTCGGCACCTCGACCAAATTTGATTCTGGTACAGGGTGGCCAAGCTTCTGGGAGCCGATCGCCAAGCAGAACGTGCGCGAGCACACCGACCGCAGCCTGGGCATGTCGCGAACGGAAGTCTTGTGCGCCGAATGCGACGCGCATCTCGGGCACGTCTTCGACGACGGGCCGAAGCCGACGGGTCTGCGCTATTGCATGAACTCGGCGTCGCTGCTGTTTGTGAAGAGCTAGAAAGATCGGGCCTTCGGCCCGCGTCTTTCTTGCGGAAGGCGGTTCTCACCCGGCGGTTTTGGGTATAGCATAATGCTCCCGGTGTTATTGTGGCCAACCTACGAAGGAGATCCGCCGTGAGCCCAGTTCCAGCCCGAGAAAAAGAAAAGGTCGCGCCCAAACCAAGTCCCGTGGAACCGGCGGTCGCCGAGACCGCCGAGGCCAGTGGCGCAAGTGTCGACAAAATACGCGACATCCTATTCGGTTCGCAGATCAAGAACTACGAGACGCGCTTCGCCCGCTTGGAAGAGGCCCTGGCGCGCGAGTCGGCCGAGATCAAGGACACCATGCGCCGCCGGCTCGACTCGCTGGAAGCGTTCTTCAGGAAGGAAACCGAGTCCTTGGCGGCGCGCCTGAAGACGGAGCGTGATGAGCGCGAGGAAGTGCTGAATGGTATCTCGCGCGAGTTGAAGGCGGCGTCCGCCCAGCTCTCGAAGAAGATCCTGGACCTCGACAACAAGGCGGCGCAGGACCGCAGTGCGGCGCGGCAGGAATTGATGACGGAGACGCGCAAGCTGCTGGACGAAATCCGTCAGCGCAACGAATCGCTGAGCGCCCTGCTGGAAAATCGCGTGTCGGAATTGCGTAACGCCAAGACCGACCGCTCAGCGTTGGCGGCGCTGTTCGTCGAACTCGCGGTGCGCTTGAAGGACGAGAACGGCAAGGGCCGCCAAAAGCCCGTCCGCAGTGCCACTGAGGCATGAGCAGCCATGGGCGCGACGCCGGCTGATGTGAGGAGCGAGGAGTACGGCCGCAGCCGCGATGAACTGGCCGAACTGCGGGCGTTGCTGCTCGGGCAGCAAATCGTCGAGCTCCAGGCACTGCAGAAGAGGCTCGACGATCCCGCTCTTCGGTCCGAGGAGCTGAGCCAGGTTCTGGCTCAAGCGGTGGCAATTTCCATTAAGCGTGACCGCGGCCTGCAACGGTCCTTGTTCCCCGTCGTTACCGAAGCCCTGAAAATCGCGATTGCCAAGAATCCTGCCTTGCTGGCCACCGCGCTGGCTCCCATTATTGGTGACGCCGTTCGTAAGGCGGTTGCCAACGCCTTCCGCAACGTAACGGAATCCATCGACTTCGTGCTGGAGCGCAGCCTTTCCTGGGAAAGCGTCAAGTGGCGCATCGAGGCCTTGCGTACCGGCCGATCGTTCGGCGAAATCGCGCTGCTGCGCAGCCTGCGCTACAAGGTGCAGCAAGTCATCCTTATCCACAGCGAAACCGGGTCTGTTCTGCAACAGGCCAATGCGCCCGGCGCAGGCATAAAACAGGCCGAGCTGGCTTCCAGCATGCTGACGGCGCTGCAGGACTACATTCGCGATATCTCCGAGAGACCTTCGCAGGACCTGCAAGAGATCAAAATGGACGACAGCGTTTATTGGGTGCATCACGGCCCGCAGGCCTTGCTGTTGGGGCAAATCTCCGGGACGCCTCCACCGGAGTTGCGCAATGTGTTTGCGCGCGAGAATGAGCTCATCCACCGCGAATTTGCCGCCGCACTCGCTGCCTTCAACGGGGACGCCAGTCTGCTGGACGGCGCTCGACCCCATCTACAGAACTGTTTGCTGGGGCAGACCGACCAGCCGCGCAAGCCTTCACGATGGTGGGTTGCGGCGCTGGCCGCGCTATTGCTCGGGCTGGCTGCAGTTGGCGTCTTGGTTTACCAGCGTAACAGCCGCTGGAACCGTTATCTGGCGCGGCTGCGGAATGAACCTGGCATGGTAGTCACGGGCGGGGAGAAGTCTTGGCGGCAGTATTCTGTGAGCGGATTACGGGATCCATTTGCCGTCGATCCCAGCAAACTGGCGGCCGACTTCGGCATCGCTGCGGACAAGCTGCACCTCCACTTCGAACCGTATGAATCCCTTGATCCGCGCTTCGTGCTGGAGCGCGAGCTGGCCTCTGCAAGGCAACGGCTGGAAGAGCAGATGATATCGTTTCCAGTGAATTCAAGCGTGCTGACCCCTGATCAGGGAATACGACTCGATGAGATTGAGCGCGACTTGCTGAAACTGGAACAGGTTGCCGGCACGATGGGCCGGCAGATTCATGTCGATCTATTGGGTCGAGCAGATCAAACAGGAGCAGACGGCAAAAACGCCGCTCTGAGCAAAGAACGTGCCGAGCGCGTGCGGGACGCACTGCGCGAGCGTGGCTTCGGGGCCGAGATGATGACCGCTACTGGGTTGGGAAGCAGTGAGCCGCTGCGGCACGGTTCCGCGGCTTATCAGTTGGAAGTGAACCGCAGCGTGACGCTGAAGGTACAGGAAAATCAGGGAGACACGCAATGATTCAGAAGAAGATCTGCATGCTCGGTTCTTTCGGTGTGGGTAAGACAAGCCTGGTCGCGCGATTTGTGCAAGGGATTTTCTCCTCTAAATACTTGAGCACGGTCGGAGTGAAGATCGACAAGAAATCGATCAAAGTCGGCGACGAGGAGGTGCTGCTCCTTCTATGGGACCTTGCTGGCGAGGATTCCCGCTCGCAGGTGCAAACGTCTTATCTTCGCGGCGCCGCAGGTTACTTCCTTATCGCTGATGGTACCTGGGCGGAATCGCTGGTGACCGCGAAAAGTGTTCACAAGCGGGCCCTCGAAACCGTTGGCGAGATTCCATTCATGCTGGTGGTCAACAAGTCCGACCTGTGGAACAAGTGGGAGGTCACGGCCCCCGTGCTGGAGCAGTTGGAAACCGAAGGATGGAAGATCCAGGTGACCAGTGCCAAGACCGGCGATGGCGTGGAAAAAATGTTCATGAGGTTGACGGAAGAAGTCCTGCGAGCGGAGCCGATGAACGAGCCCGCGGAAGAACCTTGATTAGCGGGAGTCTTTGCTGAAATCGGCGATGCCGGCCCGCACGTTGGTCTGCGGTTTTCGATTCGTCGCGGGCACGGTTTGGTCCTTCGGAGTCGAGGGCGGTGCAATCTCAGCCCACACTCCGAGAACCTTATTGTTCAGCGCCGCGATCCCGATGTAGTCGCCCAGAAAATCGTCGCGCCGCGGAACGAAGGCGTCGCGCGTCCACGCGTAATTGCTGAAGGTTTTGCCGCCGTCCGTCGATCGCGCCAGCGTAACCGTCGTCTTGCGGTTGTCTGGATCACAGCGGCGATCGTAGAAGATGACGCTGGCTGCGCCGCTGACGGGATCGACGGCCAGCCACTGGAAGAACTGGTCGGTGCCGTCATGCGCCGCGTTGGAATTTACGCGAACCGGCTTGCTCCACGTCTTCCCGCCGTCGTCAGAGGTCGCGCAGTACACGCCGATGTCGCCGTCGCGATAGTCGCTCCACGTCAGATACAGCAAGCCTTTGCGGCCGTGACGCGCATCGATGGCGAGCTGCGGAAATCCGTTTGCGCGGTCCAAGCCGGCGACTGCGAAGTACAACGGCGCGGTTGCGATCACGTTGCGGCTTCTGGAGAAGGTCTTCCCGCCATCGTGCGATGTGGCGAAAGCGATGGCGTCGCCATCCGCCCAAACCGAATACAACGTTCCGTCAGCTGCTACAGCGCTGCTCCAGCCTTCGACCGCGCCGTTGTCGTCGCGCGGCAAGCCGTGATGAGTGCTGATGATGATTGGCGCCGACCACGTCTGACCGCCGTCGGTCGAGCGCGAGAACAGGATGACGGACTCGTTGATGCGGAATTCGGTCCAGCCAATGTAAAGGTTTCCTGCGTGCTTGCTGCTGGTGTTGTCGGCAGCGATATACGGTTTGTCCTCGAAGGGAATTCCGGGTTTAGTCGGCTGCTCGATGACAGCATGCGCTTGCGCCTCCCACGTCGCGCCGCCATCCATCGAGCGGCGCACGAAGATGCCGTTGCGCGTGGCACTGTGTGCCCAGTAATTCTCAGTGCCCAGCTTGTCGAACGCGATGTAACAGAGGATCGCGGTGCCGTGCTTGTCGTAGGTCACCGAGACATCGCCCGAGATGCGATAGTCCTTCGGCTCCGTACCGGTCGCAAGCTTCCAGGAGTTACCGCCATCCTGCGAGTACGCGACGCGCGCCGGCATCTGATAGGCCGCGATGAGTTGCGAGCTGTTGGCGGCATTCACCGCGATGGAAGGCTCGTTGTTGAAGCCCGCTTCGGGCGTGATGGTGAGAACGCGTCCGGGAACTCCCGGCAGTTGCGCCGCGGACGGCGCATTCGGAGGCTGCTGTGAAGGAACTGAGATCGCAGCCAGCAGGACGCAGGTTGCGGGCACAAGCTTGGCGAAGCGGCAGACAGTTTTCATCGTGGTGTTTGGACGGCTTACTGGGACGAAGGTTCACCTTCGGCGAGTTCTTTGTAATAGGGTTCTCCGGCGCAAGCCCGGCAGAGTAGTTGTCCCTCGCGCCGCACCTCGCGCTGGAAGTTGATGCCTTCGCCGCACTGCTGGCAGACAATTCGCTCACCCTTGTAACCGGGCAAATCTTCCGGCGGCAGCGCGACCTTGACCCACTGAATGCGGAACAGGTCCGCGTTGCTCATCTCGCGATAGGCCAGCATCTGCTGCTGGTCCTTGTTCTGCAGTTCGGGATGCATCTGGCGCGCCAGCGCTTTGGAGCTTTCCTTGGCTGACACCCGCACCGCACGGCCGGATTCGAGATCGACGAAGGTCGCAGCGACCTTGCCCCAATCGCGGAACTTCAGCGCGCGCTTGCCCAATCGGCATCCGGTAACGACGGCGACCGCATCGGTCGCGCAGCGGTCGATCTCGACGAAGGTGATAAGCCGTTTGCGGTCTTTGCCGCGCGGGTCGCCAATGCCGAGCAGTTCCAGCCCCAACATCGCCAGGCGCACGCCAAGCACTTGTCCGGCACACAGATGTCCGTGCGCCACCTCAGCGTCGCGCAGCAATTCGTCAAGGGTCTTCAAGCGAAGGTGTACTCCTGATGCCTCATTGTTCTTCCGCCGGCGACCTGATCGGCAAAACGTCCGCTGACGTTCACGGTGAAGCGCTCGCCATTCTTGGGCAGAAATGTCACTCTTGCCGGTTGGCGCTCCCAATGCGGCTGCGCGCAGTCGGAATCCGGCAAATCTCCGGCACTGGCCTTGGCCACATCCTTGCGATACAGCGGTTTCCGGACGCCAATCTGTGCGACGACCGCGATCACACGCTCGCCATTGCCGGCGATGCCGCAATAGGCCGCATAATCGCGGTACCAGCTTACGTCAGAATAAAGCGGATCGAAATCAGGCAGTCTCAGGTAGCCGCCGCGCTGCCAGAGCCACTTGATGGTCTTGCTGGAATCATCGGGCAGCGAGTCGTTGATGCGGTACGCCTGCCGAATAACGTACTCGCGGTCCGTGACGTCATGCGACTTGCCGGTGGTGAACTCTTTCAGCTTGGTGTCGACATACAGCGGCCGCACCGTGATGTCGATGGTCCTGTTCCCCGTAGTACCGACGAGCAACTTCACCGGCACGGCCTTCCCCAAGGCGACAACGTGCGGCTTGGACGCGGCCCAGGCGACGGTGCTCAGCAGCATGAATACAAGGACCCGAAGTATGCGCATCACTACTGGAAGGCTAAACCCGGCACACATCGGCTGCAAGTATTAAGACCCTTGCCGTCAGCACAAAACATCTATGGCGAAGCAAGCATACGGTGCGTGGAGAATTCCATCGTTGGCCGCCGAGAGCGTGCTGGAATGGCGCAAGTTCATGCCCGCTTACAACTGGCATACAATAAACCTGCGCCTCGGCGCCGGTGACGAGCTTGACCTGTAGCTTCATCATTCCCGCGTACAACGAAAGCGAGCGTCTGACCCACTCGCTGCCCAAAGTACTGGACTACATACACCAGCAGCAGCCGCACTCCGAAATCATCGTGGTGAATGACGGATCCACCGACGAGACGGCGGCGATTGTTCGGCGCTTTGCTGCGGACCATCCTGAAGTCCGGCTGCTGGAAAACCCCGGCAACCGCGGCAAAGGATACAGCGTTCGCAATGGCATGCTGCACGCCCGCGGCGATGTGATGCTGTTCACCGATGCGGATTTATCCTCGCCTATCGGTGAAGCCGGAAAGCTGCTTTTGGCGATCGAGCGCGGCGCCGACATCGCCATCGGTTCGCGATGGCTACAGGCGGAGCTGCAGACCGAACGTCAGCCGTGGTACCGGCAGCTTTATGGCCGTCTATTCAATTTGGGGCTGCGCATCGTGCTCGGCTTGAAGTATCGCGATACCCAATGCGGTTTCAAGGCATTCAACCGGACCGCCGTTCGCACCCTCTTTACCCGGCAACAGGTGGAGCGCTGGGGATTCGATCCCGAATTGCTGTTCCTGGCCGGGAAGTTTCATTTGAAGACGACGGAAGTTCCGGTGGAGTGGGCGCACGACCATCGCTCGAAGATCAGCCCTTTGCGCGATGGCTTGAAAATGGGGCTCGAGATACTAAAGGTGCGGTGGAACTATTTGGAGGGCCTCTACGAAGAACCTGCCGCCGCTCCGGAAGAACATACTACGGAGCCGGTCCTTCCAGTGCAGGTAGCAAAATAACAGGGTCAGCCTGCTTCGTGCGGGCAACGGTCACGGAATTCTGGTTCGCGAAAGGGCTGCGCATTACGCTACGGTTAATTTTGTGCGAAAATTTGGAACCTTGCCTTAATCTAGGCATCTTTTGCTAAGGCACACCTGGCGGAACCGAGCAGAAGCTATCTCATCTGCGTCCGATTCAAGTTCCGTAACCGCATCGTCTGATTCTGCATCTCACTTAAGATTTACGGCCACTATGCACAGTACAGGCGCATCACGAGACGTGTTGTTAGTCGGAATGACCTCCGCACGAGTTCCGCTGGCGGAGGAATACCTCGCTGTCCGGCAGACCTCGCTGCATCTGTGTGCCGGCTTCACGGTTGAGGACCATTGCCTGCAAGCCATGGCCGACGCCAGTCCTGCCAAGTGGCACTTGGCGCACACCACGTGGTTTTTCGAAACGTTTCTGCTGTCGAACTTTACCGAGGGCTATCACCCTTTCCATCCTGCGTTTCGCAGCCTCTTCAACTCGTACTACAACGCGGTCGGGGAACGGCCCCTGCGCGCGCTGCGGCACGTTTTGTCGCGGCCCGGACTGGAAGAAGTGCACGCTTACCGCGATTACGTTGATGAGGCGATGGTCCACTTCCTGTCCCAGGACATTCCCCAGGCAGCGCTCGATCTGGTTCTGCTGGGCATCAACCATGAGCAGCAACACCAGGAATTGATCATCACCGACGTGAAGAACGGCCTGGCGGCGAGCCCGCTTCGGCCGGCTTATCGCACCAGTGTCCACCTTGACCCCCAACCAGCGAGCGTCGTTGATTTGGCATGGCGCAGTTTCGAGCCCTGTATTTACGGCCTTGGTTTTGAAGGCGAGGATTTCGCCTTCGACAACGAGCGTCCCCGCCATCAGGTTTATCTGGATGCGTTCCGGCTGGCATCCCGCTTGGTGAGCAATGGCGAGTACCTGGAGTTCATGCACGACGGCGGGTACAGCAACGCCAGTTTATGGTTCTCCGATGGCTGGGACTGCGTGCGCAACAACCAGTGGAGCGCACCGCAGTACTGGGAGCAGCACGACGGCGAATGGTGGCATTACACCATCGACGGCATGAAGCCGGTGGACTCGGCACAACCGGTTTGTCACGTCAGCTATTACGAGGCCGATGCCTATGCGCGCTGGGCTGGCGCGCGGCTGCCCGCGGAATTCGAATGGGAGGTCGCAGCTCAGTCATGTCCAGTCACCGGAAATTTTCTGGAGAGCGGAGATCTGCATCCGCGCACTGCGAGTGACGCCGCTGGGCTGTCCCAGATGTATGGCGATGTTTGGGAGTGGACGGCGAGTCCTTACGTTGCATATCCGGGGTTCAAACCCGCTGCGGGCACGGTCGGCGAGTACAACGGCAAGTTCATGTGCAACCAGATGGTGCTGCGCGGCGGTTCCTGCGCAACGCCGCAGTCCCATATTCGCGCCACCTATCGCAACTTCTTTCCGCCCCATGCGCGCTGGCAATTCATGGGCGTCCGGTTGGCCAATGGCAACTAGCAAGCATCTGCAATTCGTAGCCAACCACGCCATTGCGCTAGAAGTGCGCCAGGGACTTAGCGCTAACCCCAAGCATCTTCCTTCCAAACTGTTCTATGACGAGATCGGGTCGGCACTATTTGAACAGATCACTGACCTGCCGGAATATTATTTGACCCGCACCGAGCGCTCCATACTGGAGATCTATGCAGGTGAGATTCTGCAGCAGGCGGGACCGTCGTTGACCCTGATCGAGTTGGGCGCAGGCACTGCCTGCAAGACTTGCATCCTCATCGAAGAACTGTTGCGCCGTCAGAGCCGTGCGCTGTTTTATCCCATCGACGTGTCTTCCTCGGCCTTGAATGAGGCGGTGCGGCAACTGGGCCGCCAGTCTCCCGGTGTGCGAGTGAATCCCATCGTGGCGGACTACACCGGCGGAGTGCCTGCTCTCAGTCGAATCAGCGGGCGGAAGCTGGTGCTTTACATCGGCTCCAGTATCGGCAACTTCGAGCCGCACGAAGCCATTGGCATCTTGCGGCGCCTCCGGCGTACCTTGCGACCCGGCGACGCCTTGTTGCTGGGCGCCGATTTTGCCAAGAGCCCGAAGCTCCTGGTTCCGGCCTACGACGATGCCCAGGGCGTGACCGCAGCCTTCAACAGGAACATTCTGGCGCGTCTGAACCGCGAGTTGGAAGCTGACTTCCGGCTGGAAGAGTTTCGTCACGTGGCGCTGTGGAACCGGCGCCTTTCGCGGATGGAGATTTACCTGGAGAGCGCGATCGCGCAGGCCGCCTTCCTTGCTGCGATTGACATGGATGTTTCGTTCGAGCGCGGAGAACGCATTCACACCGAGAACAGCTACAAATACACCCACGACATGCTCGACTCAATCCTGCGGGGGAGCGGCTTTACTCTCGAGCAATCGTGGTGCGACCGTCAGAAATGGTTCGGCGTTCACCTGGCGAGAGTGTGAGATCACAACACAACCAGCGTAATGCCGCGGTTTCCCCTCCCCAGATCGCTGTCGTTTTTCAGTTCAGGCATCCGCTTGAGCAGCTCCCAGGAACGCTCATCGCTGGTACGCCAGTTCTCGCCATAGATGCAACCCTGGACTTCCTGCTTCTGCGACATCTGGCGCAGGGTGGACTGCAGAGCGATGCGCAGGTCTCCGCCCACGCCGCTGGAACCGTACCCGTGTACCAGCTTCAAAATCCTGAAACCGTCCCGGCGCGCGATGCTGAGCTCTCCCTGCAAACACGTGCGGGCTTGCTCCACGCTGGGCATACCGTCTTTGATGACCACGGTCTTGATGGCCGCCATAGCTGCCCTCCACACGGCAGGGTTGCGGGAACACAATAGCACTTCCACGTCGAGGCGGTCAGCGGTGGCGGAGGAATCCGGTGCAATTCGGAACAGCAGGAATCAAGCATCTGTGAGGGTATTACTACCAACGTGGTAGGCGGGTCTGCGTCGGGATCGGAGCTGTTTAGACTTGGCGTTGAAGCGCAAGTTTTCGACATTTGGTGACGTTTATTAGCGCCGGTAATCAATTAAGATGGTACTTTAGTAACTCACGGAAGTAGGGTTCTTGGATGTATCCTGTCGCCAATACAGTTATGAGTTTTGGCCGTCAGATCGACCTGCGCAACTCACTTCGGTTCCCGTTGCACCTCCAGGTAACTCTAAAGACCCCAACCCGGGAGTACTCGGCCAAGACGATTGACATTTCTGCTGGCGGGATATTGTTTTATACCGAATGTGGCATCGAGGTGGGGTCTCCCGTGGAGTTTACGGTCGAAATGCCGGGCGACGTACTGGGAGCGAATCACGTCGTGCTCGTGAAGTGCCAGGGCCGCGTGGTTCGATGCACGGAAGAGGCGTCTGGCCGCAGCGCGGCGGTGGTGATTGATGAATATCACTTCGAGCGACTCTAAGCACCCGAATCGCGCTTCTGGAACGGGCGCCCAAAGCCGGGGTAATACTAGGCCTGGTGCCTCCGGTCCAGACAGTTTTGGGGAGGCCCCTTCGGGCCCGATCCGGATCCTGCTGGCCGATTCGGAGGCCATCTTTCGTGTGGGAATGGCCAAGATCTTCGCTGTCGAGAAGGACATCGAAGTCGTAGCCCAGACCGAGAACATACCGCAAACCCTCAACGTGGTCTCGACCACTCCCCTCGACGTAATTTTCTTCGAGAGCGGTCTGTCCCCCACCCCTTCCGAGGCCGTCAGCGAAGTCGCGCGGCGGGCTCTCACGGGCGCGAAATTGGTCCTGGTAACCCAGCGGGCCGGCGAACAGGAGACGGTGGACTATCTGCGCCGGGGTGTGCGCGGGATCCTGAACCGCGCCGTGTCACCCGAGTTGCTGGTGCGCTGTGTGCGCAAAGTTGCGGCAGGGGAAACGTGGCTGGACAAGCAGGGTGTCAACTGGCTGATCGAAGCCTACCGGTCGCAAGCCCTCCAGGGAAGCGGGTCGAAACAGCAGTTGCGTCTGAGCGAAAAGGAAATGCTGATCATCAGCGGTGTCACGCAGGGCCTCAAGAACAAGGACATTGCCAGGGAAATCGGAACGACGGAGCAGGTGGTGAAGAACTACCTGCGCAAGATCTACGACAAGTTGCAGGTCCTGGATCGCCTTGAGCTCGCACTTTACAGCATGCATCACCGATTGCTGGAGGGCTATGTGCCGCAGTCGGTACGTGGTGGCAAAGGGGGCAGCGTGCTGATAGCCGACACAACGGTATCGCCAGAGACCGTTCCGGCGATACCTTCAGATGCGGCGGCGCCGGCTGGCCCCGGCGATCTGCCCAACCCTGACCCGAACAACAAGAATTCCTGATCGGTCCCTCGGGCAGGCGTTATCCTGTTCCATCCGTGCTTTAAGACCTGGTGTGATTGCTTACATTCTAGAGTTGAGGTAGCTGATGAGGGTTTTGAGTATCGCCCACCGCAAGTATTTGTCCCCATACGTCATTCTTCTTCTGATCGCTCTGATTTCGTTATCGTCCGCGCAGTAATGAGCTGTCTCCGGCCCTGCGCGCCAGCATAGACGACATCGCACAACAAGTATTGGCGACGACCGGCGTGCCCAGTGCTTCGCTGGCGGTCGTGAAGGATGGCAAGATCGCTTACCTGCAAGCGTACGGACAAGCCAGGCTTGATCCCCGGACTCCCGCTACCCCGGCGATGCGATACAGCATCGGCTCCATCAGCAAGCAGTTCACGGCGGCAGCGATCCTCATGCTGGCGGAAGAAGGCAAGTTGTCGCTTGACGATCCCGTGTCCAAGTATGCTTCCGGGCTCACGCGCGGCAACGAGGTCACGATTCGAGAGCTGCTGGCGCACCACCTCCGGCTATCAGGATTTCTGGCCGCAGGACTTCGTTCCGCCTTTGATGCCGCAGCCGATCTCCGCAGAACAGATCATGGACCGCTGGGCCCGCAAGCCGCTGGACTTCGATCCCGGGACGAAGTGGTAGTACAGCAATACGAATTACGTGATTGCCGGCGCTATCGTGGAAAAAGTAAGCGGGATGCCACTGTGGTCCTTACTGGGGCTGCGGGTCTTCACTCCGTTGGGCATGAAGAGTGTCACCGACACGAATGAGAAATCGCTGCCATCCAGCGATCCCGGTGTTATCTGCGTTACGCACTGGGCCCGCTGCATCCTGCGCCGAAGGAAGGAGTAGGTTGGATGTTTGCTGCCGGCGAGTTGGCGATGACCGCCGAAGATTTGGCGAAGTGGGACATCTCCATGATGCAGCAGTTCATTCTCAAGCCAACCTTCTACAAGGAGATGGAGACAGTTGTACTGCTGAAGAACGGCGCCGCAACCTGTTATGGTCTCGGGGTTGGCGTAAGCACGGTGAACGGACATCGCGTGCTGGAGCACGGCGGCGAGGTCTCGGGATTCACCGCGGAAAATATTGTGATGCCCGACGACAATATTGCGGTCGTGGTGTTGACCAACCAGGATGCGGCCGAGGCGGCATCGGGAATCGGGAACCAGGTGAGAGCCGCTGTGTTCAATGCTGCGAACCCCTTGGACAGCGGACAGGAAGCAGTCATCCGCAAGGTCTACGATGGCCTGCGGCAGGGAAAGATCGACCGCTCCCTCTTCACCGAGAATGGCAACTCGTATTTCACCGACCAGGCCTTGCAGGACTACGCCGGAAGTCTTGGGCCTTTAGGCGCTCCACGCAGCTTTGCGCAGACCGGGACGGCCTTGCGCGGAGGCATGACAGAACGTATCTACGAGGCAAAATATCCGACGAGGGACCTGGTTATCATCGTTATCATCATCTACCAGATGCCGGACGGGAGGTTCGAACAATACATGATCGCCGAGAAATAGACGGCGACCAGCCGAGCAGGTTCTTGACGCTAGGCCGCCGGGCGGAGCGGCGCTACAATGAATTGATTGACTCAGATGCATTCTCAGTTTTTGTGTACTCGGACTGTGTCCATTTCTGATTTTTTGCGAGGCGATATGAAGGGCGATCCCAAGGTAATTGCGTTCTTGAACCAGGTGTTGAAGGCGGAGTTGACGGCTATTAATCAATACTTCCTGCACGCCGAAATGTGCGAGAACTGGGGCTATGAGCGGCTGGCGAAGTTGATCAAGAAAGAATCCATCGAGGAAATGGTGCATGCCGAGAAATGCATGGAGCGCATCCTGTATCTCGACGGCACTCCCAACATGAGCGACTACTTCAAGATCAATATTGGCGCCAGTGTCGAAGCGCAATTCAAGAACGATCTTCAGCTGGAATACGACGCAGTTAAGCGCTTGAACCACGGCATCAAGCTCTGCACGGCAGCCAATGACGGTGGTTCGCGCGAACTCGCCGAAAAAATCCTCGGCGACGAAGAGCACCACATCGACTGGCTGGAAGCTCAACTGCACGCCATTGGCGAGATGGGCATCCAGAACTACTTGGCGCAGCAGTTGAAGGAAGAGAACTGACGGCCGGGATCTCTAGGTCACGGAGCGCCGCTTGCGGCAAGCGGCTCCAAGGGTCTGCCGAAAACTACGTTACAATGAAATGGCGCCATCGTGG
>JARLGI010000073.1 GCA_031296115.1 Acidobacteriota bacterium
AGTAACTGAGTGGGCACCCCGCTCCTCTTCGCGAGGAGTTCGAACTGGTAATCATGATCGCAGCAGCGATCGAAGAGATGCTTGGGTCGGACCGAGTCCTGACCTGAGAGGATTACAAGGCGAGCCGTGGTTGGTTGGGACGGTATTTTTTCAACTAGAGCGAAATGGCGCTTTCCTTTAAGCGGATGCCAAAGTGCGCTCTTGACAACGCCGACATTGTCAGAGAGGCGATTTCACAACCGTGATTCCGAACCATGGCGCCGCACACTAAGGCCCGAATCCGCCAGTCGACCAGGCAAACATCGCGAGAAGGAACTCGATGGGCTGTCGAAAGCACCACGGACTCGGCAACAAGCAGCCACCATAGTCGTTTCCGCGGAGGAGGGAATGCGGCAAACGCCATGATGGTGCACGTCACCCACAAGGGCAATATGAGATAGTCCACGAGGTCAACCAGTCCCATCCGTGGCGCAAACAGGTCATACCAAATATTGTGATAAAAACTCTCTGCAATTGCGGCACCCGCGAAAAGGAGCGACAACACCGCCCATGCCATCCAGAGCGCGCTCCTCTGTTTCGCATCACTGTGATCTCCTATGGCCGGCGACCCATTCAGCCGCGCGGGCACTATCCACTAAACACTATCCACTATCCACTTCCCCATCCTCTTTGACTCGCTTCACTTCGGAGGTGAACTCGCCGCGCGCCAGTTGAGTGCGAACCCGGACACCCTTCTTGAGTTGCTTCCCATCCTTTACGAGCTGCCCTTCGCTGTCGAAAACCAGGGCATAGCCACGCGCGAGGATGGCCTTGGGCGACAGGGCGTGCAAGCTGCTGTCTAACCGCTCCCATCGCGAACGGCGTCGCAGGAGTGCGGTCTCAGAAGCTCGTGCCAGCGCGGCCGTTAACTGCTCAACCGCAGTTGTGCGCCGCAGCAGCATACTGCCCACGGCCGCGTTTAGTTCTGCGGTACGCAAATCCAGTTGCCGGCGCATCGCGCCTAGGCGCATGCGCGGATCCCGTTGACGTAACTGCTGCTCGTGACCCTCCAGTCGTCGCGACCAGGCTCTAAGCAGACCGGATTGTACTTGCGCCAGCCGAAACGATAGGTCGTCCACCCGCTGCTGGCGGCGGGCAATGGAGTCTCTCATGCGCGCGAACACCGCATGCTGGGCCAACTGCGAGAGCGCGTTATTGGAGCGCAGCAGCTTGTAGGTGATCGCCTGTCCCATGCGCTTGCGGAGCGAGCTGAGTTTTTCCGCCAGGTCTTGCTTGGAATGGATGACCAGCTCCGCCGCGGCCGAGGGTGTCGGCGCCCGCAGATCGGCCACGAAGTCGCAGATGGTGAAATCCGTCTCGTGGCCGACGGCGGAGATGACCGGAAGTACGGAGGCGGCAATGACGCGCGCCAGACTCTCGTCGTTGAACGCAAAAAGGTCCTCGAAGGAGCCGCCACCGCGTGCAATCACGATGACATCAACCTGCCGCTGACGGTTGAAGTAGCGCACCCCGGCAGTGACCTCGGCCGCCGCCGCGTCTCCCTGCACTTGCGCGGGATAGATCAGCACGTTTACCGATTCATGACGGCGACGCAGGATGTTCAGAATGTCCTGGATGGCGGCGCCGCGTGGGGAGGTCACAATGCCAATCCGTGCCGGCAATGCCGGGATAGGCTTCTTCCGGCCAGGATCGAACAGGCCTTCGGTCGCCAGCTTAGCCTTCAATTGTTCGAAGGCAATCTGCAGCGCCCCCGCGCCCTTGGGCTCCAGGTGCTCGGCCTGGAACTGCAGATCGCCACGCTCGTCGTAAATGGTTACCCGGCCGCGGGCGATGACTTGCAGACCGTTTCCCGGACGAAAGCGCAGGAGCCGCGCCTGCGTTCGCCACATCACCACCCTAAGTTGCGCCGAGCTGTCTTTCAGCGTGAAGTAAAGGTGCCCGGACTCGGCGGGACGGCAGTTCGAGATCTCGCCTTCGACGTACACGTCGGCGAACGCCCGCTCAACCTGTGTTCGCGCCGCTGCCACCAGCTCGCTCACCGGATAGACCTTGCGCGGCGGCGCGGAAAAAGACAGCCCGAGTTGTTCGGTGTCGGACATCGGTTGATGCGAGTGTAACGCAGGAGATGCCGCGCCTACCGGTGTATCCGGTTCACCACATACAGCACCAGCGACAAGATTACGCTCAGCAGGATGGAAGTCATCAGCGGGAAATAGAAGGTCGTGTTCTTGCCGCGATAGACGAGGTCCCCCGGCAGGCGGCCGATCGGAAGGTTCATCTTCCCGGCGAGAACCAGAACCAGCCCAAGAATCAGCAGTAACCCGCCGAGAAACACCAGCATGCGGCCAACGTCGCCCATATCACCTGACACCAATGCACTCGACGGAGGATGGCAGTAAGTCACCTCCCGCGCCATCGGAAGGTTAGATCTACGATTTCTGCCACTCCCGATCGACCTGATTGAAGAGCTCACTCAGAACCAGGCGAATCGGGGTATTCGGGACGAGCAGCTCTCCATGTTCCGGTTCCTGGAAGGCCGTCTGGCTGCACACATACGCGCGTCGGGTCGCGGGATCCAGAATCCAGACGTGCTGCACCCCAAAACTCAGGTAGTCGTCGACCCGCTCCCTCATGCTTCGCAGAGTGTCGTCCTTCGACAAGACCTCGATCAGGACCAGAGGCGGCACCGTGATGATCGGCCCGCGAGGCTGCTCCGCGCTCAGGACCATTACATCGGGAACGCGAAAGCGAGTTGCTGTAACCTGGAGCCGCTGCCCCACCAGAGGCAACACGTTCCATTCCCTTTTGTTCATCCAAAACCAAGCGAAGATCGCACCCTGCAAAAGGCTGTGTTCGAGTTCTCCCAAGTTCCTCTCCTGCAGTTCTCCGTCCACGAAGTCGCGGTCCGGGCGATAGCTGGTCGCGAGGTACTCTTGCGCCGAAAGTAAGGTGGTGACCGACATAGACGGTTCTTCTGCGAGTATTATGCTCCTCTTTCCTGTAAGCGGCCAACGATCCGAAAGATCGGTTCGAGGGCCGCCTTCCTATTTCGTGATCACGCCGCAGGCGATGCGGTCGCCGGCGTTGCCGCTGGGATCGCTCTCCATGTCATCGGCCTTGGCGTGGACCATGAGAGACGTGCCGCCATTGCCCAGCAGCGAATTCGCTTCCCCACCAGTACCCAGCACCACGGCGTCATTCTTCATCGTCGCCTTCGCCGTTCCGTCCGCATTCACCATGATGTTCGGCATATCGCCGGCATGGTGGCCGTGGGGATTCTTCAGGCCATGCTGTTCGCCGGCGGGATTGAAGTGTCCGCCGGCTGATTTGAAGTCCGGCGGATCGCATTGCGGTTTCTGGTGAAAGTGCAATGCGTGCTCGCCCGGCGGCAGGTTCTTGAGCGCGAGTTTCATCTCGACGCCTTGCCCTTTGGACATAATGGTTGCGGTACCAACACTGGAGCCTTTAGCGTCCTTCAGTTCAACGGTCTTCTTGGTGACCGGTTTGTCTTGAGCCATGGCAAAAGCGGCGCAAACTAGAAGTGCCACCACCGCAATCAGCGAGCGAACTACGCGTTTAGGTTTCATGACGTGAGTGTTGTACCACGAAAACCGGGGCGCGGGCGAATACTCCGCCTCGCACTTCTGGTATGCTTTCGGGTTTGCCCTCCAGGGGACAAGCGATCTCAAGAGCGGAAGGTCAAACTTGGCGGTCGAACCTGTATTGCTGGTGCATGGCGGCGCCTGGGCAATTCCTGATGATGCGGTCGCGAACCATCTCCGCGGCGTGCAGGCTGCCGCTGCCCAAGGCTGGGCCCTCTTGCAACGCGGAAGCAGCTGTCTCGACGCGGTCGAGGCCGCCGTGGTCGCCATGGAGGAAGACGAGACGTTCGACGCCGGGCGCGGATCGTTTCTCAACTCGGACGGCCGGGTACAGCTCGATGCCCTCATGATGGACGGGGCCACCCTACGCGCCGGCGGCGTCGGCTGCGTGGAGCACATCCGCAATCCCATTCGCGTCGCCAGAAAGATCCTCGCCGAGAGCCCGCACGTCTATTTCGTTGGGTCCGGTGCCGAGCGTTTTGCCCAGCTGCACGGCATCGACCTCTGCGCCAACGAAGAGTTGGTCATCGAGCGCGAAGTTGAGCGCCTGCGCGAGGCCAAGAAGCAGGCTTATCTGCAGATGCCCGACGAGTTCGGCCCTACCCGCTCCAGCGATACCGTGGGCACTGTCGCGCTCGACCGCGAGGGCAACATTGCCGGCGCAACCTCTACCGGCGGCACGCTGAACAAGGCGCCGGGCCGCGTGGGCGATTCCTCGCTCATCGGCTGCGGCTGCTACGCCGACAATCGCAGCGCCGCCGTTTCCACCACTGGCTGGGGCGAGCCCATGATGAAGCTGGTGCTCAGCAAGTGGGCCGCCGACCGCGTGGAAGACGGCCTGCCTCCTCAGGAAGTGGCCAAGCGCGCGCTCTACTATCTGAAAGCACGCTTGAACGGCCACGGGGGAGTCATCATCGTGGACGCCCGGGGACGCATCGGTCTCGCCCACAACACACCTAGGATGGCGTGGGCCTTGCACACCTCAACCGGGGCAACTTCCGGGATCGAGTTCAAGGCTACGGACGCGTAATCGCCGATTGCGCCCAGCACCTACGCCGTCACTGTGGAAGCCGCGGGGTTTTCCAAGGTCGTGAACAACGACGTGCCAACGCCTTGTTCGCCTCCAGCACCAGCGTCACGGCTTCGTGGAGATTCGAACGGGCTTCTTCCAATGTAGCGCCTCGCGTGTTGGCACCCGGTAGCTCTTCAACAAACGCGATGTACCCGTCGGGGAAGCGGCGAAAAACGGCAGTGAACTGAAAATCCATGAACGTCTGCTACGCTGCGTCGCTCCTGCTTTGGAACCTTTCCTGGCCAGACCCACTCTGCTTCGGAATACCACACTTAGAGCGCCGGAAGCGTCCCCGGTTCGCGGGGAAAGGGGTTGACAACAACCACTCCGTCGAGGTCCTGGTCGGGCTGCAGGCCTTCGGTCAGGAGATAATGACACGAACTCGCCTTAGCTGCAGAAACGATCAGTGCGTCCCAGAACGACAGGCGATAACGGTCCTGGATCTTCCAGCTTTGCTCCAGGAGTTCACCGTCGACAGCGATCGGGCGCCAAGCGAGCAGGTCGCGCACTTCGGAACGGGCCTGGTCGCGCGCACCGGGCCACTTCTGCGTGACCTTGACGTAAAACTCCTGTAGGACCTGATAACTGATCCGGCCCTGCCGGCTCCTCCATAACTCCGCCCGCCAAAGACGCGCCGCCTTTTGCTTCTTCCGGTCAGCATCGTCGAGAGCATAGATGAGGACATTCGTGTCAACGAAGATGGTCGCGGTCATGGGCATCCTCGCGTGACAGATACTGGCCGTCCGTGGCCAGGGAGGGCTCGCGCGCCAGCGCGCGTCGCATGGTGTGCTCGTAACCGTCCTCCTCCTGCATGCGCTCCTTCAGGATTCCGCCCAGCAGGCGCGAGACGCTAGTGTCCTTCCGCGCGGCCTCTAGGCGGGCCCAGCGCGCCACATCTTCCTCGAGCGTAACGGTGACGTTCCGCAGACGACTTTTCATAACACGATTCTAGTGTGACACTATTATCGTGTCAGCGCTCACATCGTTTTCTGACTCTCCCATTTCACAACGATATGGCACCTTCGTAAGTCCCCCGACACGGAATTCTCTTGAACTCAAACTGCCGATTGGCCTAGCCTCAAATAGTGGGGCAGGATCCGCCGCACCGGCGCTCCCGCCCTTGTCTATCTGGCGGTTATACTGGAGCGCGGATGAGCATGAAGCGACTCGAGCCAACGCGCATTTCGGATCGCCCTCCTAAGCGCCCGCCCCGGCTGTTCTCCCGCCGGGAAACTGTATCGCCGCCAACTCTCGGCCTCGCTAAGTTATTGCCGTTCAAGTGCTTACCTATAAGTCATTGTAATTCAAGCTCTTGCGTGGTGTTTGATGCCTAAATTATTGAAAACAGGTACGCGGGGAGGGGAAAGGGGGGAGGGGGTTACCACAAAGGCATCCGTTCGACGCCCAATGAAGAAGCCTTCCGAGCCCCGCGCCGACGCCACCCGCTGCGTTCACTCCGGCGAGGACCGCCACGGTCAGGCCGCGCCCTTGACCACGCCCATTGCCCAGACCTCGGTCTTCGCGCTTCCGAATGTGGACGCTCTTCGCCGCTACGCCTGGGGTGACAGCGACCTTTACCTCTACTCGCGATACGGGAACCCCACCATCACCGCGGCGGAGGAAAAGATCGCGGCGCTGGAAGGCGCGGAAGCTGCCGTCGTCACCTCCAGCGGCATGGCGGCCGAGTTGATCGCGGCGCTGGTGACCTGCCAGGCGGGCGACGAGATTGTCTCCATGCTCGACGTCTATGGTGGGACGGTCAAGCTGTTCGAGCAGGTGCTGCCCCGCTGCGGCATCAAGGCGCGGTTCATCCCCTACCACGACATTGCGAATGCCGGCCGCTATTTCAGTCGCAAAACGAAGATGCTATTCCTCGAGACTCCCACCAATCCCACCTTGCGCTGCGTGGACTTGGCGGCGCTATCGGCAATTGGGCATAAGCACAGGGCCTGCGTCGTGGTGGACAACACGTTCGCCACTCCCGTGCTGCAGAAGCCCCTGGAACTGGGCGCCGACATCGTGATTCACTCGGCAACCAAGTATCTGGGCGGACACAGCGATCTGACGGCAGGCGCCCTCGCGGGCTCGAAGAAATGGATGGACGCCGCCCGCGACATGAGGACGTACACCGGCGGTGTGGTTGATCCGGGCTGCGCCTACCTGCTCTTGCGCGGTCTGAAGACGCTCGATGTACGGGTGGAGCGGGCCTGCCAGAACGCCGCCGAGATAGCCGTGGCTCTACAGCGGCATCCCGAGGTCGAGCGGGTGCACTATCCCGGACTCGCCGACAAGGCGTCCCTTGACCTCGTAGGGCGGCAGATGACGGACTACGGGATGATGGTGTCGTTCGACATTCGCGGCGGCGGACGCGCGGCCGAGCGCTTCATTGACCGCCTGAAGCTGTGGTGTCTGGCCGCCAGCCTGGGAGGCGTGGAGTCCACCGTTTCCTACCCCGTGCTGACCTCACATATCGGGCTTAGTGCGAAGCAGATGAAGCTGCTGGGGGTCTCGCTGGCGACCATCCGATTGTCGGTGGGAATTGAGGACGCGGGAGACCTGATTGCTGATTTGGAGCAGGCGCTGGAGCGTGCATGACCGAACCGAAACCGCAGCTACTTCGTCCAACTCATACGTGCTCAACGTTAGCCCGCGCGGGTAGCTCATTGACCGTGAAAAATTTGCCGTATACCATCACCAAGTCCTGCTGCAAGCCCCTAAACCGAAGGCTATTGTTGTCGTAATGAGATCCTTTCTTTCCGTTGTTCTTTCGATAGGGTTCCTGGCGACCCTGTGCACTGTGGGCTGCGAAACCGCGCAGCCCATAAAGTCGGCGTTTCTCCCCGCAAAGGCATTTGCCCCTGAGGTCGCTGCCCCGGTCGAGCAAAAAACCGATCCACCTGTGCCCAAGGTCCAGCCGCCCGCCGATCCCAAGCCCGACGCCGCGTCGGCCTTGATCGCCCAAGCCGAAAAGCTGTATGCGTCGGGCCGCGAAAACTATGCAGCTGGCCATCTCGAGGCCGCCAAGAAGGACTTTGACCAGGCCTTCAATACCTTGCTCTCCAGCAATCTGGACCTCCATAGTGACCAACGGCTGGAGAACGAGTTCGACAAGGTCGTCCAAGCGGTCCACGAACTGGAGGTTGCGGCTCTGCAAAAGGGTGACGGCTTCACCGAACAGAAGTCCGAGCCGGCGCCTATCGACGAAGCCAACGACATAACCTTTCCGGTTGACCCCAACGTCACGGCCAAGGCCGAAGCGGAGATCAAGACCACCAAGTCGGACCTGCCGCTGGTGATGAACGACCAGGTCGCGATGTTCGTGAATTACTTCTCCAGCCCGCGCGGCAAGGCCACCTTGGAGCATGCCTGGGCGCGCTCCGGCCGCTACCGCGATATGGTGCTGGAAACCCTTAAGCAGGAAGGAGTTCCGCAGGACCTGATCTACCTGGCACAGGCTGAATCGGGCTTCCAGCCGCTGGCGGTCTCGCGGGCCGGCGCACGCGGCATGTGGCAGTTCATGGCCCAATCCGGTGCCTTGTACGGGTTGCAGCGGAATTGGTGGGTGGACGAACGCCAGGACCCGCAGAAATCCACGATCGCCGCGGCCCGCCACCTGAAGGACCTCTACAAGCAGTTCGGCGACTGGTACCTGGCAATGGCGGCCTACAACACCGGCGCCAGCAACGTGCAACATGCGGTGGAACGCACTGGTTACGCCGACTTCTGGGAGCTCTACCGCCGCGGCGTTCTGCCCAAGGAAACCCGCAATTACGTCCCGATCATCGTGGCGGTAACCATCATTGCCAAGAACCCGGAGCAGTATGGCCTGGAGCACGTGGCTCCCGAGCCGCCGGAGAAGCTTGACCACGTCACCATCACGTATCCCGTGGATCTGCGGCTGGTCGCTGAATGCGTGGATAGTTCGGTGGACCATCTACAGGAAATCAACCCCAGCCTGCTGCGGCTGACGACGCCGAAAGACCAGAGCTTCACCCTGAACCTGCCGGCGGGTTCGCGCGAGAAGTACGAAACCGCCATTGCTGACATACCCCCGGACATGCGCACCTGGTGGCGCTATCACCGCGTGGAATATGGCGATACCCTGGCATCGGTCGCTCACAAGTACCACACGTCGTCCTCGTCCATCGCCGAGGCCAACAGTCTGGCCGGTGACGAAGTAAAGGTGGGTGCCAAGCTCATCATTCCCATCGCGCCCGGCAAGCAGGGCGGCGAGACGGTTGCCTATTCCCATAAAGCCACTCACTACAAAGTCCGCAAGGGAGACACGGTTGACTCGGTGGCCGACGACTTTGAGGTTCCAGCTGATAAGCTACGCAAATGGAACCACTTACGCGGCGATTCGCTGGTCGTAGGGCGCACCCTGGCCATCTACAAGCCCACTGGCTCCGGCGGTCCCGAAGTGGCCTCTACGCGTCGCAGTGCTCCGACCAAATCCGGCCATAAGCCGTCCAAAACATCCGACGCAGCCCAATATCACAAGGTGAAGGAGGGCGAGACGCTCAGCAGCATTGCCGAGTCGTACAAGATTTCGGTGGCCACGCTGAAACATGACAATCCCAGACTCTCAGCCAATCTGCGGGCCGGCGACGTCCTAGTGATCCACAAATAACCCAGGTCGCGCTGTGATTTGCGATCAGCTGGTCAATTCTTATTTGTGCTCTTCCCTTCCCGCGGGGTGTTCTGTTACAAAGGGCGCGTCGCGAGTTTTTGTGGCCGCGCGTCACAGCGTAACCCCGGTAGGGCCATGCTATAATCGCGCGCCTGTCGAGCATATTTGCTTTTTGATTGCAACCGAATTTCGCCTTGCGAGCTGCCTCCGTTCAATAATGCGGAGTCCGGCAACATCAGGAGGACAAGCACATGACATTCGATGAAAGGCTCTACGGACGCCGGGATGACGAGATGGACGATTACGGAGACGGAGCTTTCGGCGACGCTCTGGAAGACGAAGAATACGAGGAAGAAGAGGAAGAAGACGAGGAGCCGGAAACCGTCGCCATCGTAGTGGACGAGGTGGAAGAAGTCGAGCCGGAGGTCACGACCGAAAGCCGCGCGCCGGCACCGCCACCCGCCAAGCGTGCCGCTCCCAGGAAAGCTGCGAAGAAAGCGGCGGCAAGGAAGCCGGCTAGGAAAGCAACAAAAAAGAAGGCCGCGAAGAAGCCTGCCAAGAAGAAGGCGGCAAAGAAGCCTGCCAAGAAGGCCACGAAGAAGCCTGCCAAGAAGAAAGCGGCCAAAAAGAAGGGTGTCAGGAAATTCCGCTAGCCAGACTTCGGTCTCGGAGTTCGCACCACGATAAGCCGCGGCTTTAGGCCGCGGCTTTCCTATCTGTCACTTTTGCACCGCACATCGTGGTGCGACATGGAACACATCCTCTGGTGCAGTAACTCACGTTCAAGCGTGACGTACATCGCTGCGCTCGCCGCGAGCAATGGCTACGATGATGGTGTTCGGACATCGTCGCGCCTTCGACTGTCAGTTGATTCAGACCCCCTGTTCCTCCGGCAGTTAACGGCGCGACGTTGCTTTGCCACGCAATACCGGCCCGCTATAACCATCCCTTCGTTCTCGCAATGCGTGCCGCCTCCACCCGATTGGCCGCTCCCAGCTTGCTGATGGCCTCGGACAGATAGTTCCGCACCGTGCCTTCGGAAAGGTTCAACTGGTTGGCAATGTCGAGACTCGCCACGCCTTCCCCCGCGAGCCGCAAAACCTGTCGCTCGCGCTCGGTCAGCGGATCAGGTTCGTCCGTCCAGGCTTCGGCGGCAAGCTGCGGATCGATGACGCGCAGACCGTGATGCACCCGGCGCACCGCTTCCGCCAGTTGTTCGGCAGGCATGTCTTTCAGTAGATATCCGGAAGCTCCGGCGTCGAGCGCGCGGCGCAGATATCCGGCGCGCGCGAAGGTGGTCAGGATGACGACGCGGACCGCAACGTTGCGGCGCTTCAGTTCAGCGGCAACTTCCAGTCCGCTGAGCGTCGGCATCTCGATGTCAGTGATGAAGACGTCGGGCCGATGTTGCAGGACAGCTTGCAGGGCCTCGTCCCCTGAACGCGCTCGCGCGACGACCTCGATGTCGTCCTCCATCTCCAGCAACGCGGCGAGCGCGCCCAAGACCATGGCCTGGTCTTCGGCGATGACGACCCAGATCTTGTCCCGCCTGGCGCTTGACACGCCTTCAGTTTCGCAGAGCCGAGGCCGCCGGCGCGAGAGGCAAATGAATAACGAGGCGGGTTCCTGCCGCGGTCTGCCGCTGCAGCGATCCGCCAATGGCCTCCAGGCGTTCCCGCATGCCGCGCAGGCCGTTGCCTTCGGGAGCATCTATACCGGCGCCGTCGTCGGCTATCTCCAGAGTGCAGCGCTGCTGGTCGCCGCTCAGGCGGACGCTGCATCGCCGCGCCCCCGCGTGGCGTACAACGTTGGTCACGGCCTCGCGCAACGCCAGCGCCAGCACCGATTCCTGCGCCGGGCTGAGCGGGACCTCGGCAGCATCGCAATCCACCACAATGCCAGCGGTTTCCAGCGCCTTGCGGGTTCGCAGCAGTTCCGAGCCGATACCTTCGCCGCGATAGCCGCGAATGGCCTCGCGCACGTCCGCCAGCGCCGCCCGCGACGTATGCTCCACGTCCTGCATCTCCTGCTTGGCGCGTTGCGGGTCGCGATCCACCAGTTTGCGGGCCAACTCGGCCTTCAGCGTAATCAGCGAGAGCGTATGGCCGAGCACGTCGTGCATGTCCCGCGCAATGCGTTCGCGCTCGGCCACCTGCGCCAGGTGCTCAATCTCCTCCTGCGCCAGTTGCAGCTTCTGGGCCGCGCAGTGGCTGAGCGCGCTGTAATGGTTGCCGAATCCCACCAGGATAATCAGCAGGAACATCGAGCCCCAGAACGCGACCGGCAAATCAAGCCGATACACGCAGTAGGCGAGGACCGCAACGTCCAATCCAATCAGCACGGACACGCGGCGCAGGCTGGCATGAAAGCCACCGGCCGCCGCTGAGTAGATAAGGAACCCGACCGCTCCGCCATTGAGCGGAATAAGGACAGTGCCCATGGCGGTCATCGCCAGGATGCTCAACAAGCGATACGGATCACGACGCGAAAAGGACTGCAGATAAAGCCAGATGAACAGCAGTCCCAAAAAGGTGTTGGCGGTCCAGCCCAACGCGCCGGTATGCTTCGACATCGGATCCACGAAGAACCACACCATGAACGGCAGCCAGATGAGCGGCATCCAACGATGCTTGTGATCGTTCGGGTAGATCTTCCACCAGATTGCCTTCAGTGTCTTCATCGCGTTGCCCGGTAATGCCTCTTATTGTCGTCCCGAATGTGCTGCCGGCACAATGCCATACCACAGCAGAGCGACCGCGGTAATGGCCAGTCCCAGCAGCCCGGTGTGTCCGCTCAGGGTCAAAGCCATGAATATCACCATCGCGATCGACCACAGAACCCATTGCGTAGCTGTATTCTTCATTGCAACCTCCCACCAGCGGCCAGTTAGAACGATGCAGCGCTCACGTATTGGCTCATTCACCCGTACAGCTTTCCTTCGTCCCGCCAGTAACCCCAAGCCGCGATACCGAGGAATAGCAGCGTGAACGCGATCAACGCTTCGATGTGTCCCCAGGCCGGCGTCGGATTCATCCCCATCCCGATGCTGTTCAGCGCCAGTTGGCTGAGGTGGAATGGCGGCAGCACCTTGGCGAAGCTCTGCAGTCCATTAGGCAGTAGGAACAAAGGAATCCACAGTCCCGAGCAGAACGTCATCGGAAGGTAAATGAGATTCACCAGACCGGGTGCCGAGTTCGGCTTGGCAAAATACCCGATCGCCATGCCCATCGCGCTGAAAGGAAGTGCGCCCGCGACCAGGATGGCCATCAATTTCGCAGCCATCACTACCGGCATTCGCACGCCACCGAAAACAATGCCCACCGTCATCAGCAGGGTGATGACCACTGTGCTGAACACGACCGCCGAAACCAGTTTGCCGGCGAAATACGCTGCCACCGGCATAGGTGAGGCGCGCTTCACTTGCAGCCACCCTTGCCCGCGCTCGATGGCGAGGCTTACACCGAACCCGAACAGCGACACCGCGATCACGCCGAAACAGCCCATCGTGGCCAGCAGGTAGGTTGCGCCCTCCCGCCGGTCCGCCGGATTGTTGGAATTGAGAACGATGCCGAAGAGCACATAGAACATCAGCGGAAACGCCACCGTCGAGATGGCATACACCGGAATCCGCACGTTCTTGATCAGCTCGTACTTCGCTTCCTTGGCATAGAGCGCAATCGTCCTCGCCAGCGAACGCCGGGGCGCAGCAACAACAACGGGAAATGTAGTGGCAGCCATGCTAGTTGCTCCTCTTCTTCGAATCTTGGCCTGCATTGTTCTGCGTGAGCGCCAGGAAGGCTTCTTCCAGGCCGGCGTTGGTGACTTCCAGATCGACCAGCCAGGAATCGCGCCGCAGAAGCTCGCGCACCACGGGTTCGGCGGCGTTCACCTGTATCTCGAATGCGTTGCGGTCAGCGTTGGCGCTAAGCACGCCGGGGAGCTGCCGAACTTCTTCAATCGCCAGCCGGCTGGTGCAGCGGATCTGCTTGCCCGAGGCGCGCGTCTTGATCTCGGCAGGCGTGCCCTCGGCGACGATCGCGCCTTTGTTGAGCACCAGGATGCGGTCGGCCAGCGCGTCGGCCTCATTCAGATAGTGCGTGGTGAGGAGCACCGTCTTGCCGCGCGAAATCAGGGTGCGAATCTGCGACCACATCAGGCGGCGCGCTTCCACGTCGAGCCCGACGGTCGGCTCGTCCAGGAACAGCAGGTCGGGGTCGCCGCAGATGGCGATGGCGAACAGCACGCGCTGTCTCTGTCCTCCCGAAAGCTCGCCGAAAGGACGGTCCTTGATGTCTTCGAGACCGGCGATCTTCAGGGTCTCGGCGATCGGCAGCGGCGCAGGATAGTAGGACGAGAACAGGTCGATGTGCTCCCGCGCGCGCAGCGTCTCCGGTACCCGGCCCACCTGGAGCATGGCGCCTACGCGAGTCTGGATCTGTCCCTGATGCGGGTCTGCTCCGAACACGGAAACGCTTCCCGAGTCCGGCTGCGCTAGGCCGAGCAGCATGCGCACCAGCGTAGTTTTGCCGGCCCCGTTCGGTCCCAGCAGGGCCAGCAGTTCGCCCGCACGCACCTCGAGGTTCAAGTCGTGCAGCGCGACGATTTCGCCGTAAGTCTTCTTCAGGTTGCGCGTTCGGGCAACGCTGACCGGCGAGGCTGCCGGTGGGTTGTAGGGCAATTCAGAAATCGCAGTTGACATCCTTCACTCCTGTGCGGTGGTGTTCCTTCCTGCACTTTGGCAATGATCATGGATTGCGGCGGCGGCCTGTAGTGTGGATTGTCAGCGAGTGAGGGTGACAATTGTCATGGTGGCGAGGGGATGAGCGCGGGGCAGCGTCCAGTCTTCAGGGGTGAGTTAAGCTGCTAACAGGTTAACGGGGGTGAGGATGAAGGTATCTGTCTTTGTCGGCACCAGCGTCGACGGTTTCATCGCGCGGCCAAACGGCGCTCTCGACTTTCTGCCGCCGGGCGGCGGCGAACCCCACGGTTACAACGAGTTCATCGCAACGGTTGACGCGATTCTGATTGGCCGCAAGACGTTCGAGACGGTGCTAGCCATGAACGAGTGGCCGTATGGTGATAAACGCGTGATCGTCCTGAGTACCCGCCCCATTGACCTGTCCGCAGCCAAAGGCGCTGTGGAACAGATGGCCGGGTTCCCGGCTGACGTTGTTTCACAGCTTGCCGCCTGTGGGGTTCAGCACATTTACGTTGACGGCGGGATCACCATTCAAGGCTTTCTGCGCGCCGGCCTCGTTCAACGTCTGGTCATCACTCGCGTGCCGGTGCTCATTGGAGACGGCATTCCTCTGTTCGGTTCACTGTCGCGCGACATTCCTCTCCGTCACGTAGCCACCCGGGGCTACCCGAGCGGCCTGGTACAGAGCGAGTACGAGGTGGCCGCCTAGCCGGCTATTGTGGCCTTCGCGGCGCGGGATCCGGGTGTCGCCCCTGGCTCGCTGTACCTGCGGTATCGTACCCAGGGCTTACGCCCTGGGCTAACGGCGATTCCGCCACTGCGCGGCTCGGTTGGTTGGCTGCACGCTTCCGGGGCGGATTAACAGCTCAGTTTGCGGATACATAGGCATCGGATTCAGTGGCCTAGCAGCGGGACGGTGCTATCGCGCGGTCGCGGTCGGTTTCAGGCCTGTGGCTTTTCCTGCCGCGCCCGCAGCCATTCCATCCAGCGGGCCAGGCCTTCGCCAGTCGTGCTGGAGATATCAATGATTTCTATCCCGGGATGCACGCGCCGGGCGTTTTCGCGCGCGACCTCGGCCTTGAACGGAACATAGGGCAGCAGGTCGATCTTGGTCAGCAGCATCAGCTCTGACTTGAAGAAGATGGAGGGATACTTCAGCGGCTTGTCTTCCCCTTCGGTGGTGCTGAGCAGAACAATCTTCGCGTCCTCGCCCAAGTCGTAGCTCGACGGGCAAACCAGGTTGCCGACGTTCTCCACGATCAGCAGGTCGAGGTCTTCCAGCTTCCAGCCCTCCAGGTGCCGACCAATCATCCTGGCGTCGAGATGGCAGGTGCCGCCGGTGGTAATCTGCTTCACCGGAAATCCGAACTTCGCCAGCCGGATGGCGTCGTTCTCCGTCTGCAAGTCGCCGGTGAGCACCGCCACGCGGGTACTCTTGTCCATGCGCTCCAGCGTGCGCTCCAGCAGTGCCGTCTTGCCCGAGCCTGGCGCACTGATGAGGTTCACGCACAGCACACCGTTTCGCCGGTAACGCTCGCGCAACTGCTCGGCCAGGACCTGGTTCTCGGTCAGGACTTTTTTCTCGACGGCGATACGGTTCATTCTTCCACTTCCATGTAGGCGATATCGAGCTCTTCTCCGCTGATGCACCGGGTGGAGAAGTCGCCGCACAGCGGACAGCTCGGGTCGAACTCGGTCATGCGGAAATCGTACGCGCACTTGGAGCAGCGCTGCATGCGAGGAACACACTCCAGCTCCAGCGCCACCGGTTCCCATTCGGTGTCCTTCACCAGGACTTCGAAGCCAAACTGCAGGGCGTCGCAGTCCACCGCCGCGAGTTCCCCAATCTTGACCCCCACTTTCGTGATGCGGCTGTTCGGGCGCCGCGCGGCTTCCGCCTGTACGCACTCCAGAATCGAGGATGCAATACCCAGTTCGTGCATAAACCGTTCGGCCTGTTGGCTATTGTCGCACGTCGTGTGCGGAGACGATTTGCGATTCCTCTGGGCTCGCTTCCCTTCAGCGGCGCGAACCCAGTGTCTCAAGATGGACACTCCAGCAATCTCGCGGTTTTGCTTTTCACTTTTAGGAAACATTTGGCGCCGAATTTCGTCTATCACTCCGTAGGTGCAGCTCGTCTTCGTTTCCTTGGGGCTTCACGCGGATTGGGTAGCTCACCATGCTGAAACAGTGGGGCCGTGTTTGGGCCATCGGCTTCGTGGTGTGGACCGTGCTCGCGTTGCTGAGCGCGACGGGAGCACACGTCTATACCTCGTCGATGGGGAGCCCCGAGAGCTGGGCCCAGCTGCTCGCCTGGTACCTGCTGGTGTCGTTCATCTGGTCGCTGCTGACGCCGCCCATCTACGAGCTGGCCCGGCGTTTCACCATCGATCGCAACACCTGGGAAACAGCCGTACCGCTCCACCTGGCCGCCTGTGTCGGTCTGACCTTCGCCGGGGCGGTCCTCGTCGTGATGAGCGCTCCGCTCATCACCTGGACGCCGGAGAAGCACGCTCCCTTCCTCGCTCACGTGGTCTCCCGCGCGCTCATGGATTTCCAGCGGTACTGGTACATCGTGTTCGTCACCCAAGCCATCATCTATTACCGCAAGTATCGAGAGCGCGAAGTCCAATCGTCGCAACTGGAAGCGCAGTTGGCGCAGGCCCAGCTTGAGGCGCTGAAGATCCAACTGGAGCCGCACTTCCTGTTCAACACGCTCAACTCCATCGCGTCCCTGGCGCGCAACGATGGTATCGCCGCCGAGAACATGACGCTGCAACTCGCCGACCTGCTGCGCTTCTCGCTCGACGCGGTCGGCGTGCACGAGGTCCCGCTCAGCCGCGAGCTCACCGTGCTGCAAAAGTACATCGACATTCAACAGGCGCGCTTCCAGGATCGCCTGCAGGTGGAACTGGACATCCAGCCGCACACGCTGTCGGCGCTGGTGCCTAACCTCATCCTGCAGCCGCTGGTGGAAAACGCCATCCGCCACGGCATCGGTCCGCGGTGCGCACCCGGCTGCATTCGCATCATGACGCGCCAGGTGTTCGACGAGCTTTGGATGGAGATCATCGACAACGGCCAGGGGCTGTCCCGTCACCGTGGCAGCGCTCCGCCCGAAGGCGTCGGGCTGCGCAACACGCGCGCGCGCCTGCAACAGCTTTACAACGACGACCACCGCATCACGCTCGAGGACGTTCCCGAAGGCGGCTGTGTGGTCAAAATCCATATTCCGTTCCGCAGATGTTCCGAGGAGGTCAGTACCAGCGATGTCCATACGAGTGTTGCTTAGCGATGATGAAGCGTTGGCGCGCGAGCGCTTGCGCCGCCTGTTGCAAGATGAAACCGACCTGGAGATTGTCGCCGAGTGTGGCGATGGGAAGTCCGCCATAGCGATGATCAGGCGCGAGAAGCCCGACCTGGTCTTCCTCGACATCCAGATGCCCGAGGTAGACGGCTTCGGCGTGGTGTCGGCGCTGAAAGAGCAGATGCCGCTCACCATCTTCGTCACCGCCTACGACCGCTATGCCATGAAGGCGTTCGAGGTGCACGCGCTCGACTACCTGCTGAAGCCGGTGGGCAAGGAGCGGCTAGCGGAAGCGCTGGGCCACGCGCGCAAGCAGTTGCAGCACCCCTCGGAGGCGACGTTCCAGCGCCGCGTGCTCGACATGCTGGACGATCTCGACTCGCGGCAGCACACGCCGCAGCGCATCGTCATCAAGGCGGACGGCGAGATTGTCTGCCTGAAGCCTAACGAAATTGACTGGGCGGAGTCGGCGGGTAATTACGTTTGCCTGCACGTCGGGGCCAACACCCACATCCTCCGCGAGACCATCACCTCGCTGGAGGGACGACTGGGACGGCGGCAGTTTCTGCGGGTGCACCGCTCGACCCTGGTGAACGTGGACCGCATCAAGACCTTACGGCCGTCGCTGTACGGGGATTACGCCATCCTCCTGCGCGATGGGACCAAGCTGACCTTGAGCCGGGGTTTCCGCGAGACCGTGCTGAAGCGGTTGGGAACAGCGTAGGGAGGGAACGCGGTTCTCACCGCCCCGCCGGCTGCTTCTGTTCCTTCCTCGAATTCGTTGTAGCCTGCTGGGCGGTTTGCGTCGCCGGCGGTTGACCTTCAGCCTGTTCCAGTTGCTCCGCGAGGGAGTCCACCAGGCTGGCTTCTCTCATCAAGATCTGGCCCACGGTGACCGAGCCCTGGTCGGCGTCCTGCCACTTGCCTTCCTCCAGCGCCTCGCGCACCGCCGGTATGGTCTTAACGCCGTATCCCGTGTAGGCGCCGGGCGCGTAAATCTGGTGCTTAAACCACGGACGCTCCTTCAGCCCCTCGGCCGTGGTGAAAGTCCGCTCCAGTTGCAACAGCTTGGCATTGATTTCCTGCAAGGCCGATGACTGCCACGCTTCACCGGCGTTTTCGTTCAGCTTGCCCACCGCCTGCCGGTAGCGTTGCGCAGCACGAACATAGGCCTCGACGCCATTGTCCAACGGCGCGAAGTTCAGATAGGGCGGCAACGGCTGCTTTGACGGCGCGACGTACTGCTTGTCTGGGTCGGCAGTCGCAGTGAAGACACCTTCCTCTACCTCGCGATTTCGCTCACGCACTTCGTCCTGTTTCTGCTTCAGCTCCTTCTTCAACTCCGAAATGTAACGCTTGATGGTGTCGGCCGAGCCAGCAGGATCGAAAGGCAGCAGGTCGGCATCGGCGAAGCGCATGACGGTGGTACCGCCCATCTGCGCCAGCGCGCGTTCGTAGACGAACTTGGTGTCGCCGAAATGGGTGTACCAGTAGAAGTCGTCGTAGATGGAGTGATACACGCCGCCCGGGCTCTCGCCGCCGAATCCCATGTTCAGCGCGGCCACGCCGGCGTAGTCAAGAAATGGGGCATAGTCGGAGCCGTCGCCCAGCGCCCCGATGCGCAGCTCGGAGCGGTCGCGCAACTCCTGGCGGTCGTCGGCGCTTGCCGCGCGCGCGACGTTGCGCAGGTACGAGCGCTTCCACACCGAGATGTGTTTTTCCGGGTCCTGGATGTCGCGCTCCACCTGGTTCACCACTCGCTCCAGCGTGTGCGAGCCGCCGATGTTGAGATAGCCGCGTCCATTCGAATCCGAGTTCAGATACATCACCGCGTGCTGGCGCAGCTCATCCTGGTGTTCCTCGACCCACTCGGTGGAACCCAGCAGGCCGGGCTCTTCGCCGTCCCACGCGCAATAAATGATGGTTCGCTTGGGCCGCCAGCCCTGCCTCATCAGCTCGCCCAGCGCGCGCGCTTCTTCCAGCACCACCGACATGCCCGAGATGGGATCGCTGGCGCCGTTGACCCAAGCATCATGATGATTGCCGCGAATCACCCACTGGTCCGGGGTCTCGTTGCCGGGAATTTTCGCAATCACGTCGTAGATGGTCGTCAGGTCCCAGTTTGACTTGACAACTAGGCGGACCTTCGCCGGGCCCGGGCCGATGCGATAGGTAATAGGCAGCGCCCCGCGCCAGGTATCGGGCGCGACCGGCCCCGTGATGGCCGCCAGCAGAGGCTGCGCATCGGCGTACGAAATGGGCAGCACCGGAATCTTGGTGATGACCTTCGCTTCTGCAAGCGAAAGTCGCTTGGCATCTTTGGTCGCACCCACGCCTGGCGTCAGCGGATCGCCCGGGTAGTCTGTGTCCATCACGCTGCCGCGCTGCACGCCGTCCGGCGGACGATAAGGCCCGGCGGGATACTCCTGTCCTTCGAAGTAGCCATCATCGCGCGGATCGGAGTAGATGAGGCAGCCCACGGCGCCGTGCTCAGCCGCGACCTTCGGCTTGATCCCTCGCCATCCCCCACCATAACGCGCAATGACCATTCCACCCTTGACGGAAACGCCAAGGCGCTCGATCTGTTCGTAGTCCTCGCGCATGCCGTAGTTCACGTACACCAGCGGGCCGGTCACATCGCCATCGATCGAGTACGCATTGTAAGTCGGCAGCTGTTCCGACGTTTGCTGCGAGGTTGGATCCACGCTCAGTGGAGGCTCCTGCAGCTTCGCGACGAAGTGCGTGGGCGCGAGCAGCTCGACCCCTCGCTCCTTCGGAGTGGGAAACAGTACGTCGAAGGTCTCGATGTGCGCGTCGAAGCCGAACTCCTTGAACTTCGCCAGCATCCACTCAGCATTATCTTTGTCGTAGGGCGAGCCGACGTTGTGCGGCCGCGCGCTCAAGCGCTGCATGAAATTGCGCATCCCGTCGGGATCAGGAAGGCTGCGGAACTTCGTCTCCCACTCGCGCTCGGCGGCGGCGTGCGCCGGCGAATAACCATCCATGGTTTCGGGAGCGTTGGCTGCATTGCCCAACTGCAGCGTTGCAAAGATAAGAACGGCCACACCGATACGGCTGGTCACTGATTTACCTCCGGCCGAAAGGACAATGCGGGGATGCACGGCGCTGACTGCCCCAGCTTATAGCATTCCGCCGGTCCTGGTGGTCAGGACGCTGAGCGCCAGCTCCAGCCGGGCGATGGCTTCCTCCAAATCTGGATGACGGTCGAGTTGCTGCCGCAGCCCGCTGAGGATGCGATGGGCTTCGGCTACATGTTCCGCCGCGTCGGAATTCGGTTGCGGGATGGGAGCGGTGCCTGGGGTGTCGGGAGCCATGCACTACATCTTAGACTGCAAGCCACACGGTTGGAAACCCGCAGGGAGTGAGCCATCAGGGCAAATCCTTATAGGCAGCGCGCTGGCACGTCGCGCTCAGGCCAAAATGCCAAGTGTCGCCGTGCTAGCCACCCCCGCCACGCTTTCCCTGCCATACCTGGCAGCAAGACCCGCCCGCTTCATTTATCGTAGAAGCAGCCCTGGTACGCTAAAGTGTTTTCGGCTTCGGTCGTTAACCCTCTTAGGGCCGCGCACAAATCCATGAGCGAAAAGATCGTCATCCCTGATCTCGGTTCTTGCACGGTGCCTTCCCCCTTGCGAATCGATTCCCACCGCTCCATTGAGAGCAATTTCGTCCACGACGCGATGTACTATCGCCACCCGGTCGAGGTCGGCCCGGGGATGGACGAGGCCACCCACTTGTTCGAAATGGCCGGCGCGCGCAAGGAGCTTTACTTCGAGCCCGCGAAGACCAAGGTCGCCATAGTGACCTGCGGCGGCCTCTGTCCCGGGATGAACAACGTCATACGCTCCGTCTATCTGCAGTTGCACTATCACTACGGAGTGCCGGCAGTGCTCGGCATCCGCTGTGGCTACTCAGGCTTCTCCCCCGAAGGCTCCGCGCCGATGTGGCTGAACTCGGAGATGGTGAACGACATCCATCAACGCGGCGGAACGCTGCTGGGCACCTCGCGCGGGCCGGTGAGCCCGGACATCATCGTCGATTTCCTCGAGCGGCGCGGTATCAACGTACTGCTCACCGTGGGCGGTGACGGGACCCAGCGCGGCGCGCACGGCGTTGTGGAAGAAATTGACCGCCGTAAACTCAAGATCTCGGTGGTTGGCATTCCCAAGACCATCGACGACGACGTGCACTTCGTCAACCGTTCCTTCGGTTACTTCACCGCCATCGAGAAAGCGAAGGAAGTCATCGACTCCGCGCACGTCGAGGCGCACTGTGTTCACAACGGTATCAGCATCGTGAAGGTGATGGGACGCGACTCCGGCTTCATCGCCGCCGGCGCGAGCCTGGCCAGCCAGGAGGTGAACTTCACCCTGGTACCGGAGGTCCCGTTCCAACTCGACGGAGACCGTGGACTGCTGGCGGCGCTGCATCGCCGCCTGCTGGACCGGCACCATGCCGTGATCGTCGTGGCCGAGGGCGCCGGCCAGCACCTGTTGCCTCCGGCCGAGGAGCGCGACGCTTCCGGCAACCTGCTGCACCGCGATATCGGGCGGTTCCTGCGGGACAAGATTAAGGGCCATTTCGCCGCCCAACGCCTGCCGGTGTTGATCCGCTATCTCGATCCCAGCTACTACATCCGCAGCGTGCCGGCATCAACCGTCGATTCCGTGCTGTGCGATTCTTTTGCGCGTCACGCGGTGCATGCCGCCATGGCCGGCAAAACCGACATGCTCATCGGCCTGCAGCACAGCGTGTTCATCCACGTGCCGATACCCATGGCCACTAAGCAGCGCAAGCGCCTGTCGAATGCGGAGTGGGCAGCGGTCGTCACGGCTACCGGCCAACCTGACCTGTTCTAGGTGGATTCAACTACTTCGAGACGGACCGGGCTGAACGATGGACCTCTCAATGGCTGGCTTCAGCCGATCGCCGCGTCCATTGGCACATTGGCCGACACCAGGTGCTGCTTCGCCTTCTCCTGCAGCGCCGCCGTCATGGGCACGCTCTTGCCGGTTTCCAGACTGGCCTGCACGGCAACCGAGTCGCAGGTCGCCACCAAGTTGCCGGTCTCGTCGTCATACATCTGGTGCAGGAAGCGGAAATATTTTTCGCCGACGGTGAGGAAGCCGCTCTTGACCTCCACCAGCTCGCCGCCGCGCAGCTCTTCCAGGAACTGGTAATTCTGCCGGACGATGGCGATGCGCAGATTCTGCTGCTTCATCGAGGCCGGCGTGACGCCGATGGCGCGCAGCAGAAACCATGTCGCCTGGTCGAAGCGCGACACGTACATGCGCGAGTTCATGTGGCTGGCAAAATCGTATTCCGAAGCCAGCACCGCACCTTTGAAGGTATGTACCCAGTCAGACATGATTCCGCCTTTCGCTATTCGCTGCTCGCCTTTCGCTACTCTCTTCTCGCAAACATCCGTTCCTTTGCGTTGGGCCTCTTGCGCTGTCATCCCGACCGAGGGCTTTAGCCCGAGTGGAGGGACCTGCTTTCTTTCCCCAGTGCCAGCGCACTTGCATCTGTCATCGCCAACGAGTCGAGGCACCCCTATACTGCAGACGTTCCGTGCTCCGCTGCAGGAAGTAACCCTGCTGCGGTCGTCTCCTCGTTCTCCACCTCGCGCACGAACTCTACCATCCGCTGCAATGTCGCCTCCTCCTGTTCGCGATGCGGTGAGTGCTTGCAGTCCGGCAGCATTACCACCTCCGTCCCGGACACGCGTGCCGCGATCGCCTGCACCTGCGCAGGAGTACCGTACTCGTCGTCTTCGCCCTGAATGCACAGGATGGGACGGCGGATTGCCGGCAAATACGATTCGATGTTCCACGAACGAAACTCTGGGTCGAGCCAGATGTCGTTCCATCCCCAGAACGTCTCGTCCACGCACTTATGGTAGCGAGCGAGCTTGGCACGAAAATCGGTCTTCTGAAATTGATCTTTGGCAAATGCGATGCTCGCTATGCTTAGGTCCTCGACGAACACGTGCGGCGCTTCCAGGATCAGCGCCCGCGGTCGCTCCGGATATTTCCCGGCGAAGATGAGCGCGATGGAGCCGCCATCGCTATGACCGAGCAAAATCGGCTGGCAGATGTTCAGCTTGTCCAGCAGCTCCGGCAATACCACTTCGCCTTCGCGATGCATGAACTCGACCGGCCGCTTTTCCAGCAGCTTATCGGATCCACCGTGCCCATACCGCGAATACACCAGCACGCCGCAACCGGTGGCCGACGCCAGCTTCTGCGGGAAGTCCCTCCACAGCTCGATTGAGCCGAGTCCCTCGTGCAGCATCACGATAGTCGACGCCGCCGGTTGCTGCGCAGCGATCGAGAGCGTCTCCAGGCGCTTGCCGTCGACCAGCACTTCGCCGCGTTGGCCGGAGTGCAAGGTCATTCCGCGCGCGGGTCCGCCGCTTGTGCCACCAGCGCCGCCAACGTTGCAGCCGAGCCCTGCACTGCAGTCCGCTGGTGATAGAACCATAAGCCGTTGAGACCGCCCAGCTCTTCGCCGCCCCCGGCGCGTCCCGGACCGCCGTGCATGAGCGACGGCATCACGATGCCGTGGCCGGTATGACTGTCGCCAATAGACGGGTCGACCAGCAGGATTCGGCCGTGCGTGGTCCCCAACTCTCTCGCCGCTTCCGCCAGAAATTCGCCGTCGCCGCTGAACACCGACGCGGCCAGCGAGCCTCCGCCGCGCCGCGCCAGCGCGAACGCATCCTGCTTGTCGCAATACGGCACGACCGTCGCTACGGGTCCGAAGACCTCCAGCTCGTGCACCAGTTCACTCTCTGAGCCGCTGCGCGCTTTCAACAACGTTGGAGGAACGAACGCTCCCGCCTCCGCACTGGCGTCTACCGGCGCGAAAGATGGGGGATGATAGGCAATCTCCGTCTGCTCCATCAGCCGTCGTACACCATCTTCCACCGACTTGCGTTGCGCCATGTTGACCACCGGCCCCATGGTGACCGCCGGGTTCGCCGGATTGCCGACAACCACTTTGCTAAGCGCCGTCGCGATTGCTTCGGTAGCGGCTGCGGCATGTTCTGACGGAACCAGCACGCGCCGGATAGCCGTACATTTCTGTCCGGTCTTAAGGGTCATCTCTCGCACCACTTCGCGCACGAAGAAATCGAATGCGGGGGTTCCCGGCGCCGCATCTGGCCCGAGCAGCGCAGCGTTCAGGCTGTCCGCTTCGATGTTGACGCGAATGTTGTGTTGGCGGACCCGCGGGTGCTGGCGGATGCCCTCGCCCGTATCCGCCGAGCCGGTAAAGGCGATGACGTCGCCCAGCCGCAGATGCTCGAGCAGATCGTTGGGCGAGCCACACAGGATGGACAGGCCGCCCGGCGGAAGAATGCCCGCCTCGATCACCGCGCTGACCATCTCCTGCGCCAGCCAAGCGGTCGAGGTCGCCGGCTTGGCCAGCACTGGAACGCCGGCCAGCAGGCTGACCGCAGCCTTCTCCCACAATCCCCACGCCGGAAAGTTGAAGGCGTTGATGTGCACCGCGACGCCCTCGAGCGGCACGCCGAGGTGCATGCCCTGGAAGTTGGCATCGCGCGCCAGCCGCGTGGGACCGCCATCGCACAGCAGATGGGCGTCGCCCAGCTTGCCGCCGAGCTTGGCGAAAAATTTCACCGTGCCGATAGCGCCATCCACGTCAATGGCGGCGTCGGTCTTGGTGTTGCCGGAATTCCGGCGCGAAATCTCGAACCACTCGTCGCGCCGCGCCGCCAGCGCGTCGGCAATCTTCCCCAGCAATTCGGCGCGCTGCGCGAAGCTCAACTTGCGCAGCGCCGGGCCTCCCACATTGCGGGAGTATTCGAGCGCCGCCTTCAGGTCCAGCCCTTTCGAGCTGGCGCGCGCGCGCATGGTCCCGTCGCACGGATTGACCAGGTCCGCGCCCTCGCCCTCGCCGCTCTGCCACTTGCCGCCGAGATAGCTCTGCAGGACTTTGGCTTCCGATGCAATCTGATTTTCCGCTGCGGTTGGCATGGTTATGCAATCTCCGTTGATGATGATGTCAGATGTTGCTCCGCCCAGGGCACAATCCACTGCGCCGCAATCTCTTCCGGCAAGGTGCCCGAGCTGGCGTCGTGGGTCAGCATCTCGCCGGCGCGACGCGCCCCGAGCTCGGTCAGCAGCTTGTCGAAGCGAAGGCCGCCGTGGCAGAACGTATCTTTGTAGGTGCGGTCACCCAGCGCGATGACACCGTAGGTGACGCCGCTGAGGTCGGGTTTCTCGCCCTCCAGGCTGTTGAACAGGGACTGGGCATTGTCGGGCACGTCGCCCTGTCCGTAGGTGGAAGTGCAAATCAGGAAGTTCCCGCCGCCCTGGAAGACGCTGGCATCCAGGCCGTCCATCACCCGGATGGTCGCCTGGTGGCCCGCGGCTTCCAACGCCGTCTGCACCTCTTGCGCCACCATTTCGGCGGTCCCGGTCATGGTTCCGACCAGGATTGTGATGCCGACCCCCATCCTTGCCTCCTCACGCGCTACTATTAACTATAATTGATGTATTGAGCGGGGATTTGAGGACATCGGCGCCGCCCTGAGGAGCTTCCAACTGACATGCCCAGTGTGAACGAGAAAGAACTGGTCACCTTTGACGTGGCTCCGGGCGAGTACCGCCATTGGCGGCTGACCATCGACGGCCGCGTGGCGACGTTGGCCATGGACGTCAACGAGGATTGTGGTCTCAAGCCCGGCTACAAGCTCAAGCTCAACTCTTACGATCTGGGCGTTGACATCGAGCTGTACAACATTTTGCAGAGCATCCGCTTCGAGCATCCCGAAGTTGCCTGCGTGGTTTTGACCAGCGCGCGCGAGCGCATGTTCTGTGCCGGCGCCAATATCTACATGCTGGGCACCTCGTCGCATGCCTGGAAGGTGAACTTCTGCAAGTTCACCAACGAGACGCGCAATGGCATGGAGGATTCCAGCCAGCACGACGGACTGAAGTTTTTGGCGGCCATCAACGGCGCCTGTGCCGGGGGCGGCTACGAGCTGGCGCTGGCCTGCGACGAAATCCTGCTGATTGACGACCGTTCCAGCGCTGTCAGCCTGCCGGAAGTTCCGCTGCTCGGTGTACTGCCAGGTACAGGTGGCCTGACCCGCGTGGTGGACAAACGCAACGTGCGACGCGATCTGGCCGACCTGTTCTGCACCAATCCCGACGGCGTGAAAGCCGACCGCGCCAAAGAGTGGGGCCTGGTGGACGACATCGCCGTTCCCGCGAAATTCCAAGAGCTGGTCCGCGCGCGTGTACAGGCGCTGGTCAACGATTCGACGCGGCCCGCTGCCGCCAAGGGCATCAAGCTGACGCCGTTGGCGCGCGAGATTGATGACGACGGCTATCGCTACCAACATGTTGACGTGAGTTTCGACCGCAGCGCGCGGACCGCGACCCTCACGGTACGTGCCCCCGAGGGCGATCAGCCGGGAACGGTTGAAGCGATCCACGCCGCGGGAGACCAGTGGTGGCCGCTAGCGATGGCGCGCGAACTCGATGACGCCATTCTGATGCTGCGTACCAACGAACTTGAGCTTGGGCTGCTGCTGTTGAAGACGAGGGGCAGCCCGCAATCCGTACTGATGTCCGATGAAGTCATGCTCGAGCATCGCAACGACTGGCTGGTGCGCGAAACTATCGGCCTGTTGCGCCGTACGCTGGCGCGGCTCGATGTATCGTCACGCAGCCTGTACGCCATCATCGAGCCCGGGTCATGCTTCGCGGGTGTGCTGTTTGAGCTGGCGCTGGCTGCGGACCGCAGCTACATACTGGCGCTTCCCGCGGAAGAAGGCGACGCGCCTAAGGTTGCGCTGGATGAGATGAATTTCGGTTTGCTGGCTGCGGTCAACCACCGCAGCCGGCTGGAGACGCGATTCGATGGGAATGCCCGCTCCATGGCCGCCGCGGTGGAAGCCAAGGGCAAGCTGCTTGGCCCAGAAGAGGCGCTGACGGCGGGCTTGATCACGGTCGCGCCCGACGATCTGGACTGGGAAGACGAGGTGCGCGTCGCCATCGAAGAGCGGGTATCTCTGTCGCCCGATGCGCTGACCGGGCTGGAAGCCAGCTTGCGCTTCCCCGGACCCGAAACGCTGGAGACGAAAATTTTCGGCCGGTTGTCGGCCTGGCAGAACTGGGTATTCATTCGTCCCAACTCCACCGGCGAGCACGGCGCGCTCAAGCTCTTCGGCACCGGCTCGAAGGCACGGTTCACGTGGGAAAGGGTGTAGGAAGGGGCGTGGTTACAGCTTCCGCTCAAGAATCCGGAATTGTCATTACGAGCGCCCGGGTTTGGCGCGAGGAATCTGCTGTTTGGGTGATTGAGAAAAAACAGATCTTTCGCTTCGCTCGTGATGACAATTTCTCCAGACCCCGGCTAAGCGCCTCTCGCGGCAACAATGCAAAATGGTTGTGAGGGTAGAACGTAATCATGGCAATCAATTATCAGGACCGCATTCCGAACAACGTTGATCTCGGCTCCAACCGTACCTTGCAACGCGCGCTGGAGCACTGGCAGCCGGAATTCCTCAACTGGTGGCAGGAGCTCGGCCCGCGCGACTTCCAGGTGGCCGACGTCTACCTGCGCACCGCGACCTCGGTGGACGCCAAGGGCTGGGCCACGTATGGCTTCGTGCGCATGCCCGACTACCGCTGGGGCATTTTTCTCGCCGACCGCGATCCCGAGCGCAAGATCGGCTTCGGCGACTTCTACGAGCAGGAGGTCTGGCAGCAGATCCCCGGCGAATACCGCTCCATCCTGCGGCGACTAATCGTCACCCAGGGCGACACCGAGCCGGCCTCGGTGGAGCAGCAGCGCATGCTTGGGCACACCGCGCCCTCGCTGTACGACCTGCGCAACCTGTTCCAGGTGAACGTCGAGGAAGGCCGCCATCTGTGGGCGATGGTCTACCTGCTGCACGCCTACTTCGGCCGCGACGGCCGCGAGGAGGCGGAGGAACTGCTGGAGCGTCACTCCGGCGACGCTAACAAGCCGCGCATCCTGGGCACGTTTAACGAGCCGATTCGCGACTGGCTCAGCTTCTTCATGTTCACCTATTTCACCGACCGTGATGGCAAGTTCCAGCTGAAGTCGCTGGCTGAGTCCAGCTTCGACCCGCTGGCGCGCACCTGCTCGTTCATGCTGACCGAGGAGGCGCACCACATGTTCGTCGGCGACACCGGCATCAACCGCGTGGTGAAGCGCTCGCTGGAGGTCATGAAGGAACTGGGCACGGAAGACCCGCAGGCGGTACGCAATGCCGGCGCAGTGGACCTGCCGACGGTGCAGAAGTATCTGAACTTCTGGTTCAGCTCATCGCTCGACCTGTTTGGCTCGGAGATGTCGTCCAACGCCGCTTCATACTTCGCGAATGGGCTCAAGGGCCGTCCCGACGAAACGCGTTACGAAGACCACATCGCCAAAGAACAGACGTACATGCTGGACTTGCCCGACGGCGCCGGCGGCGTCAAGAGCGAGGCCATCTCCATGCGCAACGCCATGAATGAAGTCACGCGCGGCGCGTACGTAACGGACTGCGACCTGGGCGTGAAGCGCTGGAACCGCGTCATCGAAAAGGCGGGATACTCGTTCCGGCTCTCGCTGCCCAGCACGCATTTTCGCCGCAACATCGGAAGCTGGGCTGGTGTACCCACCGATCCTATCGGCCGTCCGATCACCCGCGAGGAGTACGATGCGCGCGTTGGCGACTGGCTACCCAGCGAAAGCGACCGAGCTTACATTATGAGCCTGATGCGGGGCGTGCACGAGCAAGGCAAGATGGCGGCGTGGATCGCGCCCCCCGACCGCGGGATCAACAACAACCCCGTGGATTACGAATACGTGAGGATGCATTGAACTTGGACGATCTCATCTGCGTACAAAGCCTTGCTATGGGGAGGCTCTTGATGGGCTTTCGACCGATAGCTCGAATCATTACGATCCTCGGCGGTCGGATCGTGGTCACAGAAGGCCTGTGCGGGCAAGCCACAAATAATGGTGCTCGGCACCTATCACATGGCGAATCCCGGCCGTGCGTTTACAACATGCAGGTTGATGATGTGCGCGCTCCCAAGCGCCAGCAGGAGCTTGCAGAACTCACCGATGTACTAGCCAAGTTTCAGCCGACCAAGATCGCGATCGAAGCCGATCCCGAAAGCCAGCGCATTCCTGCCGCCTACCAGGTTGCCGCGACGTGCGTTAAGCCGGACCAATAATTCCGCAGAAGTTGCGCGACGGCTGCAAACCAACTCGTCGCGCGCGGCTTCCAGCTAACGCGGGGCATACTCCCAAATCTCCCAGCTTTGGTAAGCTACGCTATACAGGGGCTGGCCATTACCCTCTTCCAATGCTAGACAGCGGTACCATCACCGCGGCCCGACCACGCAGTGCACGGCGCCACTCGCATCGCGCCGGGTTGCGGACGGTCGCCTTCCTGGAGGCGCTCAAGGGCGTGCTAGCGCTGCTGGCGGCGTACCTGCTCACCTCGATGATCCGCCACGACGTGGATTTCGAGGGCGCGGCGGAGAACGTCCTCTTCTTCCTGCACATCGATCCCGACCGTCACATGTCGCAGGAATTCCTGAACATGGCCGACAAGCTGTCGGACGTGAACGTGGTTTGGATTTTGGTTATCGCCACCGCCTACGCCGTGGTGCGCTTCGCCGAAGGCTACGGCTTGTGGCGGCAGCGGGTGTGGGCGGAGTGGCTCGCCATCATCTCCGGCTGCATCTATCTTCCCATCGAGATTTACAAGCTGGTGCAGCGCCCCAACGGATCTCACTGGGCCATCCTGTTTATCAATATCCTCGTGGTTCTATACATTGGGTGGGTCCGCTGGGACGAGATCAAGTCCGCCAGCCAGCAACAAGTTTCGGCGCCGAGCCCGGCAGACTAGGCTTCTTTCGCTGCCGGCTCCTCCTCGACCAGCGATTCCAACATGCCCCGACGCGCCGTCTCATCTTCCACCGCAAAACCGCGCGGCTCGATTGCCTCGAAGTAGCGCCAGGCGCTGTGCGCACGCGAGTCGTCGCTTTGCTGGACGGCGGTGTCTTCGCACAACAATCCAAAAGCCAGGCTCTGGCTCAGGCGATGGAGCAGCTTCCGCGCGTACCGCTGCGCGCTTTCGTCGTCGTGCATGGTGAAAGCCACGGCCTCGCGATCGCCTTCCATCCGCTCGCGCAAAGCGGCGCGCAATTTCCTTAGAACTTCCGGCAGGCCGTCGAGAATCGCCTGCATGCGCTCCTGGTACTGCTCCCATCCGCGATAGCGGGGCGCCAGTAACCGTAGCAACTCCAGTGCCTGAATGTTCGCGGGACCTTCCCACACGGTAAGCACCTGGGCATCGCGCAGTAGCCGAGCCACCGGGTAGTCGCTGGTATAACCATTGCCGCCGATCAGTTCCAGCGCAGTTCGACTAGCCGCAATCGCATATTCTGCCGTCAGATATTTCGCCAGCGCCGTCGTCAGCCGCAGCCAAGTGCGGCGTTCCGCGTTCTGCTGCGTCTCGTCGAAGGCTATTGCGGCCTCGAAGGCCAACAGCGACCCGGCTTCGAACTCCACGCGTATGCGCAGTAGCTCATCCTGCACCATGGGATAGTCAATCAGTGCGTGGCCGAAGGCATGGCGCATTCTGGTCCACGCCAGCGCTTCGCGCAAGGCACGCCGCTGAACTCCCACCGAGCCAACCGCGTTGTGTACTCGGCTGTACTCCAGCACCTCCATCATCAGCTTGAAGCCGCTAGGCGGCGGAGCGATTTCGACCGCCTCGGCGCCGAGCAGATCAATCTCGCCCGTCGGCAGGCCCTTGGTACCAAGCTTGTCCTTCAGCTTGCGAATGCGATAGTGGTTGGGTTTGCCATCTGCGAGATGACTCGGCACCAGGTACAGGCCCAGGCCCGACGACCCGGGCGGTGCTCCCTCGGGACGCGCAGTGGCAACGGCCAGTCCGCTGTTGGCATTGCTGGTGAACCATTTCAGCCCATGCAGCGCAAAGTGGTCGCCATGCGCAATGGCCACCGTGGTGGTCGCACGTATGTCGCTGCCGCCGTGCTGCTCGGTCGCCCAAGTGCCGCCGGTCTTGGCTAGGCCATCCATGCGCACGACGTCGAACAGATAGCGCTGTCGAATCGCGTCGGGCGCGTGCGAACCGAGCACATAGGCTACGGCGCCGGTCAGCGTGACCGGACAATGCAGGCTGATGTCGGACTGCGCCAGGATGTATCCCATCGCGAAGGTCAGCAGGTGGGGCGCGTTCTCCGAGTAGGGCAATCCGATGATGCCGCGGCGATAGACTTCCTCGTGCTGCTCTGCGTACCAGCGATTGCTGACGATGCGGTTCACCACTTCGCCATTGCGATCATAGGTCTCCAGCGCGGGCGGCGCGTAGCGGTCGGTATAGTTGGCTTGCACGTCTACGTCGGTGCGCACCCAGTCGTGGAACTCGGCGAGCTTCGCGCTGTAGTCGGCCATGCGCGGCACGCGCGCCGTAAGCCAGGGTTCGAGATAGAGATCGAAGCTGTTGGAGTCGGCCATGGTCACCTCCGGAACGAGGAGACTGCTGCGATGAGCTTAACTCTTTTGCGCCAGCGATGCGATTTCCTCCTTGCTTTTCCCACCCGAGTTGTGGCAAGGTATGGTTCGCGTCAGGAGAACGCCCGATGATCAATGACACGCACAATTCGCTGCGTAGGGGATCGGCACCGGCTGTGGTGCTCGATGACCGCCGGGCCGGCTCCGTCTTCTGTAGGTAATCCCGGCGCTCAAGCCTGCGTTTTTCCCGTTAACTCAATTGCAAGAACCAGCGCGTCCTTCGCTCTAAGATAGGTCCACCCTGACCTGGATTGGGGCCGTGGGATCGGCGCTCTTTGAGCGGCCAGTGGTACATGCCTGAGGTGGGCTTTGTTGACTTTCAACATTCTCGAAAAGAAAAAAAGAAGAAGACCTCGGAAGTCCTCTGCACTTCGTGTGTCTACGAAGTGACCCAGAAGGGCTCCAAGGGCGAGAAGCTCACCTTTTGCAGCTATGGAGGTGGGCTGCGCGAATTGAAGTTCGAGGTCTGCGAATGCACTGTCTCTGGCAAGGCGAACGAGCCTGAGGCCAAGAGGGAGATCGGCCTCGTCCGGCGCGGCGAAACTGCCAAACCCCCCGTGACCGTCATCAAGATCTCCTAGCGCTGCGGCTTACACAGAATCGATCGGAAAGAGGCTGCCGTCCGAACCTGTTCGGCGGCCTCCGGTCGATAGCGTCAGCGCATGGCAACAAACTGATGTATTCTCCGGTGCTACACTGGCCGCAAATGGCGAAGATCCCGGAGAATCATTTGGACACTGGCGACGCGGCTGCGACACCGGGCACGCTGTACCTGGTCGGCACCCCCATCGGAAACCTGGAGGACATGACCTTCCGCGCAGTGCGAACGCTGAAAGAAGTGGACCTCATCGCCTGTGAGGACACGCGCCAGACCATCAAGCTGCTGAACCACTACGGCATCGAGACGCCGAGCATCAGCTATCACGAGCACAACGAGCTGACCCGCGCCGCCGAGTTGGTGGTGCATCTGGAAAAGGGCGACAACATCGCCTTGGTGACCGATGCCGGCACCCCCGGGGTCAGCGATCCCGGATACCGGCTGGTAGCGCTGGCGGTGCGCCATCATATTCGCGTGGTGCCGATTCCCGGCGCCTCGGCGTTTCTTTCGGCGCTGGTAGCCAGCGGCCTGCCAACCGATTCCTTTCGCTTCAGCGGATTCCTTCCTGCCAAGGCGGGTGCGCGCCGGACTGCGCTGGAGGCCATACGGCACTCGCCGCGCACCCAGATTTTCTACGAAGCGCCGCACCGCATCCTGGAAGCCGTGAAGGACATCGTCGAGATAATAGGTTCGGAACGACACATCGTGATCGCGCGCGAGGTCACCAAGCTGCATGAAGAATTTCTGCGCGGCCGCGCCGGTAACGTGCTGGAGGACCTGCAAAAGCGGGGCGAGGTGAAAGGCGAAATAACGCTGCTCATCGGCAAAGAAGAGGCTGAGCCGGCACAGTTGCACGGTGCGGAAAATAATGTAGTGCGGCGCGTGCGCGAGCTGATGCGCAGCGAGCAGCTCGAGGAGAAGGCGGCGCTGAAGCAGGCAGCCAAGGAGTTTGGCCTGTCGAAGAGCGAGGCCTATCGCGAGTTGCAGAGGAGCAAGTGAGGAAGAGGCAACTAGCAACTAGCAACTAGCAATTAGCAATTGGTAGTTGGCAATCAGCAATTGGCAAATGCCAACTGCCGAACGCCAAATGCCAATTGCCAGCCGCTAAAGATTTTCGCCCCTCCGGGTGAGTTCCTTCGGTAAACAGAAGGGAGGCTTGTGTCCGCCTCCCTTGAACTCCCCAGTTCGTCTCCTCGGCAAACCTCACCGGAAGGGCGAAACTGGTGTCAGGCAACCTGCCCTTTGCTGGCGCTGTGGGTCTGGCTCTCAGGCTTCTTGCCCTCGATCGCCTTCTGCCCGCCGACGTTGACCTTGATCTGCTTCGGCTTGGCCTCGGCGCGCTTGGCCAGCTTGATCTTCAGCACGCCATTCTCGTAGCTGGCCTGAACGTCGTCGGTGTTCACCGTATTCGGCAGCGTGAACGAACGGCTGAAGCTGCCGTAGCGGCGCTCGATGCGATGGAAGTTCTCTTCCTTCTCTTCCTTCTCGAACTTACGCTCGCCGCTGACAGTCAAGGTGTTGTTCTCGATCTTGACGGCCAGGTCCTTCTCCTCGATGCCGGGCACCTCCAGCTTCAACTGGACGCTGTGCTCGTCTTCGTAGATATCGACCGGGGGTGCGAACGCAGTGGTGGTCAGCGATTCCTCCAGTCCGCTGCCCCGCTGTTCTTCGAACAGCCGGTTCATGCGGTTCTGCGGCGCATACAGTTCACGAAATGGGTCCCAACGAGTCAGCATTGCCATGGTTCAAATCCTCCAACTGAAATCTTTAGGTATTGAGTGACCTTCGCTAAACTTGAATGAAAAAATTAGCGTATAGGAAGCATAAAATATGAGTGCATATTTGTCAATATAAAAATTAATTTCTGCTAAGCTACTGAAAATATTATATTACCGACAGGATTACGCACTTCAGATAATTCGTTTCTGGGACATTCAGTAGGGAGGGATGGTCTGCGGCTTGGCCGCGCTTCTCCAGTATCCGCACCCGGCGGCCAGCGTCGGCAGCGGCTGAGCCGAACATCTCGAAGAACTCGCTTTCGCTTACGTGGAACGAGCAGGAACAGGTTGCCAACACGCCACCGGGACGCAGCATCTTGAGGGCGCGTAGGTTGAGCTCTTTGTAGCCCCGCAGGGCGGTAGGGACGTTACGCTTGGTTTTGGCGAAGGCGGGCGGGTCGAGAACAACGGTGTCGTACCGGCGGCCAGCGGTGGCGTAATCCTTCAGCAGGTCGAAGGCATTGGCCTCCATCCACTCGATCTCGCCGGTTTTGTGGGCGGCGCGGTTCAATTGCTCATTCTGCTCGGCAATCTCCAGCGCAGGACGCGATGAGTCCACGGCGGTCACGCTCTGGCACACCCTTGCGAGGTGTAGCGCGAAGCCGCCCTGGTAGGTGAAGCAATCCAGGGCTTCGCCCTGCGCATAGCGTGCCGCGGCTGCGTAGTTCTCGCGCTGGTCGAGGAAGGCGCCAGTCTTCTGCCCGCCGAGGCCGTCAAAGTGAAACTGTACGCCGTTCAGGGTGAAGATGGTCGTGGCGCTCTCGCCGCGTATGAGCTGCGATTCGCGGGGCGGCAACTGCTCCAGTTCGCGGATGTGCGGATCAACGCGCTCGACCACACTCGCCCCTGGGAAATGCTTGGTGATGCAGTCCAGCACGAGCTGCCGCAGGTCATCGCGGTCGAAGGCCTGGGTGAGCGCCTGCAGGGTGAGCACGTCGTTGTACTTGTCGAGCATGAGCCCGGGCAGCAGATCGGCCTCGCTAAAGATGACGCGGTAAGAATCGGTGTCATGCGCGACCTGTCGACGAAACTCGATGGCGTTCACCATGTGTTCGCGTAGCAGGGCAGGCAGTTGCTCCGCGCCTATGGCATCGCTGGTCAGCAAGCGGATGGCGATCTGCGAAGAGCTGCTGTAGAGCGCTGAGCCCAGGACCCGCTTGCGTTCGTCACGCACGTGGACCAGCGAGCCGGCCAGAGCGTCGACCGGTGGGACGAGATCGGAGCGGTAGACCCACAGGTGTCCGGCGCGCAGACGTGCCGCGCCACGGTGGTTCACGGTGATGACAGGAATTGAAGCGGCCAGGAGTTCCCTCGCAGAAAAAAATTCCGGGCGGCCAGCCTTCACGCGGCCTGCCGTCGCTTCACCATCGTACTCCCGCAAAAGCCAGGCCGGCGTGATGTCCTGTAGAATCGACGTAGCGCCTGGCTAGTTCCGATGGATCCATCACTTATACGAAACTTCGCGATCATCGCCCATATTGATCATGGGAAGAGCACGCTCGCCGACCGCCTGCTGGAGCTTACGGGCTCGCTGACGGCTCGCGAGATGCAGGCCCAGGTGCTGGACGCCATGGACCTGGAACGTGAGCGCGGCATCACCATCAAGGCGCACTCGGTGCGCATGCTGTACCCGGCGGCCGACGGCAAGACCTACCAGCTCAACCTGATTGACACGCCCGGACACGTGGACTTCAGCTACGAGGTCTCGCGCTCGCTGGCTTCCTGCGAAGGCGCCCTGCTGGTGGTCGACGCCTCGCAGGGTGTGGAAGCGCAGACCCTGGCCAACGCCTACATCGCCATCAACAACGGGCTGGAAATCATCCCGGTCATCAACAAGATTGACCTGCCCAGCGCCGACATTGAGCGCACGAAAGAGATGATTGAGGGCGCAGTCGGCCTCGACGCCTCGCACTCGCTCGCCATCAGCGCCAAGACCGGCGTCGGTGTACCGGACGTACTGGAGGCGATCGTCAAGCGCGTTCCTCCGCCGAAGGGCCGGGCCGACAATCAGTTGCAAGCGCTTATCTTCGATTCCTGGTTCGACTCCTATCGCGGCGTGGTGGTACTGGCGCGCGTGATCCAGGGTACCTTGAACAAGGGCCAGCATATTCAGCTGATGTCGAATGGCAAATCGTTCGACGTGGAAACGCTGGGCGCCTTCACGCCCAAGCCGATCGAGGTGGAGCAGTTGACCGCCGGCGAAGTAGGCTTCCTGAGCGCCAACATCAAGAACGTGGCCGACAGCAAGATCGGCGACACCATTACCGACGACGCGCATCCGGCGATCGAGGCGCTGCCGGGCTTCCAGGAACTGAAGCCGATGGTTTTCGCCGGGCTGTACACGGTGGACGCGCATGAGCACACCGCGCTGCGCGAGGCGCTGGAAAAATTGCGGCTTAACGATTCGTCGTTCTTCTTCGAGCCGGAAAGTTCGGCCGCGCTGGGCTTCGGCTTCCGCTGCGGCTTTCTCGGACTGCTGCACATGGAGATCATCCAAGAGCGCCTGGAGCGCGAGTTCAACCTGGAGTTGATCACTACCGCCCCCAGCGTCCGCTACCGCATCACCTTGACCGACAGCGTGGTCGAGGTGGACAACCCGTCGCGCTGGCCGGACCCGAGCGAGATCAAGAGAATCGAGGAGCCGGTCATCCTGGCAACCATCCTGACCAACGAGGAGTACGTTGGCGGAATTCTGAAGCTGGTCGAGGAGAAGCGTGGCAAGCAGAAAACCTTCGAGTATGTCAGCTCTAACCGCGTCATGCTGAGTTACGAGTTGCCGTTGAACGAGATCGTGCTCGACTTTTACGACCGGCTCAAGACGGTGTCGCGCGGCTACGCGTCGCTGGATTATCACCTCAGCGGTACGTGGGAGTCGCCGATGATCAAACTCGACATCCTGGTCTCGGGCGACCCGGTGGACGCTCTCTCCATCATCGTGCACCGCGACTTCGCCTACGAACGCGGCAAGGCGCTGGTCTCCAAGATGCGGCAACTGATTCCGCGGCAGATGTTCGAGGTCGCCATCCAGGCCTCCATCGGCGCCAAGGTCATCGCCCGCGAGACCGTGCATGCCATGCGCAAGAACGTCACCGCAAAGTGTTACGGTGGCGATATCTCGCGTAAGCGCAAGCTGCTGGAGAAGCAGAAAGAAGGCAAAAAACGCATGAAGAGGATAGGGCGGGTCGACATTCCGCAGGAGGCTTTTCTTGCTGTTTTGAAGGTCGGAGAAGACTAACTCCGCTGCGAAATACGGCATTTTGTGCAAAACCTCTGACTGTGGGCACCCATGCCCGGCCAGCCCGAATTACTCACGGAATATTTACATATCTGCTAACCCCCGAGTTATCTGTCGCTTAAACTGCATCAGCCGTGGGGCAACTGGCGGTAAGTCGCTGCAAAAGCACGATCTGGAAATGGGTCGGCACCGCCTTGCACAAAGTTTTCCACAGAGCAAAAAGCTCCGCAAAGGCAGCCCCTTCGCGCCAACGACGGGCATTCGTGATGACAATTCGAGAGTTATGCAGGGGCCCTCTCAGCGCAAAAACAAAGCCCGCCCGGATGTGCGGCCTTCCAAGCAAATCTTCGCTGAGCCTTACTGCGCTGGTGGCTTGGTGGTGGTGGAAGCAGCCGGCTTGGGAGCCGTTGTACTCGGCGTGGTCCGTGCTGGCGCGCTGCCGGCACTACCCGCCGGCTTCGCTCCTGCCGGGGCCGCGACCCCAGACTGCGCGTTGTAGGCATCGACGATATTCTTGGTCAGGTCCACCGACTGCGTGGCCCAAAGGAGCGGACCCTGCGGCCAGGGATTCGAAGAGTCGAGCAGCAATCCGTAGTTATTGGACTTCGCGTACTTGTCGATCACCGGCGCCATCTTCTGCAGGATGCGCTGCGCAATCTCGTTCTGCTGTTGTTGGAATTCATTCTGCGCATCCTCAGCCTGGCGCTGCAGCGTCTTCTGCTTGCTCTCGATGGACTTCACCAGGTTGTTGCGGGCGTCCTCATTCATCTTGTCGCCCTGGGTGTTGAGCTGCTTCTTCAGGTTCTCAACTTCGGTGTTGAGATTTTGCAGTTCGTTACGGCGAGGCTCGAATTTCTTCTGCAACGCTTCGAAGTCGCGCGCGCCCTCATTGGTACCGACGATGGCCTGCTGAATATCGATGATGCCGACTTTGACACCGCCCGAGGTGGAGGCCGCTGTGGTGGATGTGGCAGCTGCGCCGCCGCCTTGGGCAGTCGAGCCGGTTTGGGCCAGAGACGCCATCGCCAGGACGACGGCGAACACGGCGCTTCCTATGAACGTGCGCTTCATTGAGTTGGTGTAGCTCCTTGAACTGCTCCGGGAATTTGTCAGGTCTCCCAACGATGAACGCGATGAGCTGCGCTCTGCCTGGACAGCCGGGAACAACGCTCTGCGTGAGGGCAGAATCGCCGCGATCCCTGGCCGGAAAATTCGGCGGTGCGGATTCTTAAATTATAGGGAATCGTGCGGGTTAGCGTCAAACCGGCGGAGCGATGGTAATGCTCAGTGCTTCGTCAATACAACGTAAAGGAAATACGCAGCCACGAGCCAGAGAAGAACGCCTTCGCAGCGCAGGTATGTCGGATACCAGGACTTCCACACAAAGCTCGCAGTCGGCAACGCCCGAAGCAGCTTGTACTTTCCGTGGTTTCTTCGCCCTTCTTCGACCATTGCGCTTGTGCTGAACAGCCGCCGCTATCCAGCCACCGCACACAGAATCGTCATTGCGACCCAGACGATCTTGAACGGTATCATGTCAGTATTCGTTCCACGCGTGGATCCATAGGGCAACTGCAAACCCCGGTATCGTGTAGAGAAGAGTATTCAGTATCGTAATCAACACCCACCCGAAAATCACGGTCGCCGCAGGCGCTTGATCCATGGCTACCCTCAAGAAGATGGGCGGGCAGAGGTATAAGCACCACAAAGGAGGCATGCCAGAATGGCTCGAATGGTGTGTGATAGCCAGCCACGCCATCAGCAGGGCGGGCATGATGAATCCCAGTCCAGCAAATGCGGCTACGATACGTAACGTTATTCGCACCTGTCAGTTGCCCCCGTCCGGATGCCTACAGCATAAGGCTTTTGTCAATCCGCGTCGAGGCGCCTTGCAAAGCCATTGCCGGCCGCTTTGCAGCTGGGGCCAGTCCTCATACGTTCTGGCTAGAAGGTGGTGGCGACGGTGAAGCGGAAGGTCTTGCGCGGCTCGCGCAGCAAATAGCTCGGCTGATAAATCGATACCGCCTGGGCGTAGGTATAGTTGCCAGCCGCGCCCGCCGGGAACATGGAGCGCGTGATCGGCGTCGGCGAAGTGACATATTCGTCGATGCGCAGCGGGTTGTAGGCGTAGTAAATGCGGAACGGCGCATTCACGATCGGCATGATGACCTGGAGTTCCAGACCCGTGGACATGCGTGGCTGATAGTTGGTCCCGGAGATCGGTTTCAGTTCAGGTGTAAACGGAATGGTGGAACCGCCGGCGCAGGTGTAGGTGGGCGTCAAGGTTGGACAGCCGAAGACCGTGGTCTGCAGGGTGGTGACCTGCGGGCCCGCAATCCGCAATTGCGACTGGTTCGAGATGAAGTCCATTCCGGTGTCGACGAAGGCCGCGATGGTCACCGGGCCGACAATAGGCACGCGGTATTCGATGTTGTTGACGAAGTTGGTGTCGCCGCCGGGGAAGATGACCGTCTCGGTCGGGATCGTGATCGTGTACGCGCCTTGGCGCGGGTTCGCCGGGTTCAAGGGAACCACCGTCCCGTCCGGGTTTAGCAGCGGAATCGTTACTCCCCCCGGGAAGAACGTTGCCGGCGAGATAGCGCGAATGTCGAAGCCGCGGACGTCGGTATCGCCGCCCATGTAGAAGCGGTCAAACGGCGGTGCCACCTGCCCGCCGTATCCTGTGATCCAAGAACCCAGCAGCCGGAACCCTAAGGTGTTACGCCCCTTCTGCACGGGGACGAACTTCTTGTACTCAGCCACTGGTTTGATGTAGCGCACATTGCCACCCAGACCGGCAAATTCAGTCGCAATGTAGAAACTCTGGCCAGAGTGAGGGCGTGACGGGTTGTCAATCCGGTTATACGAGAAGTTCGGCACGATCTTGCTGGTAACAATCCCCTGCAGCGCGTTCGGCCCGGAGATGCCACGGAAGGCCAGGGTCTGGAAATAGTTCTGCGAAGCTGTGCTGTAGGCCGTGACCGACGAATCATCCAGGGCGTAGGTTATGCCGACGCGCTTGAACGAGCGCTTGATGGGATAGGCCAGGGAAGTGGTGAAGCCGGTGCTCGTCTGGGTGAAGTTCTGCAACAGCGCCTGGTAGCTGGCCGGCAGATTCACCGTCTGATTGAGCTGGATTTGCGTCAGCGCCGCCTGGTTGTAGTTATAGCTGTTGTGATACACCGACCAGGAAAACTGCAGCGGGCGGTCAAACAGATAGGGCTGGGTGAAAGCCAGCGTCTCGTTCTTCTGGTACTGGCCCACCTGGAATTGCACACTTAACGACTCGCCCTTGCCGAACAGATTGTTGGTGGTGTAGTTCAGCCCAATGAACGCGCCCGAAAGCCCGCTGACGCCGCCGGTCAGGCCGATGCTGTTCTTGCCCTTTTCCTTGACCTTCAGGGTGATGTCAACCGTGGCTTCCTGCACGTTCTGCTTGATCTCGGAGTCCTGCTCCGGCTTCAACGGCTCGAAGTATTGCAGCTGATTCAAGCGCAGCAGGCTCAGTTCCCAGAGGTTGCCGTTGTAGACCTGGCCTTCTTCCAGCGCCAGCTCGCGGCGGATGACCTTGTCGCGCGTCGTGGTGTTACCCTGGAACTCAATGCGGCGGACATAGAACTGCTTACCTTCGTCAAGGTCGATGCGCAGGCTGATCGTCTTCTTTTCGTCGTCCGGATCGGTATTGGGTACCGGAGTGAAGTTGATGTAACCCAGCTGGGCATAAGCCTTGCGCAGGGCCTCCAGTCCTTTACGGATCGCCTCGGTATCGAAAATGTCGCCATCCTTGATTTTGAACAGCGCGCGCAAACCCGCGGTGTTGGTGACAGCCTTGTTGCCGCTGAAGGTGATGTCCTTCAGCCGGTAGCGCTGGCCTTCCTCAACCGGAATGGTGATGTCGACCGCCTTGCCGGGCGACTTCTTCCATGGCATGTACCACACGAAGCCGCTGGTGTCGTGAATCTGGGTCTTGGGATCGGCGACCAGCGCCTTGAAGTATCCCTTGGTCTGGTAGAAGTAGCGCACGCGCTCGGCGTCTTCGTTGAGCTTGGTCGAGTCGTAGGTGCGCGGGAACAGGCTTTCCAGAAAGATGGAGTGCGGAATACCGATCGGCTTCAGGTTCTTCATGGCGCTTTGCAGCTCACGATTGCTGAGCGCCTTGTTGCCTTCAAACTTGATCTTGCCGACCTTGACCTTGGGCCCTTCCTTCACCACGAACGTCAGGCTGACCGACGCGGGAGGAATGGGACGCACCTCGGAACGAACGGTGGCGAACTGGTGACCGTGCGCCGCCAGCAGCTCCTTGATGACGACTTCGGCGCGTTTCACTTTGGTCGGATCGTACTGGCTTTCCTGGGTGAGGCCGACCTTGCGTTCCTTGAATTTGTCGAGAACGTCGCTCTGCGAGACCGTACTCAGGCCCGTGTACTTGATCTCGCGGATGGTCGGCTTTTCCTTGACGTAGACGTGGATGATCCATCCCTTGGTGGATTCCTCCCGCTCAATGCGCAGGTCGTCGAAGTACCCGGTGTTCCACAGCGAGTTGAAGTCCCGCTCCAGCGCCGCCTGGTCGTAGACATCACCGGGCCGGGTGAACATGCGCGCGCGAATCGTGTCGGCCGGAATGCGCCGATTGCCGTGGATGACTATGCTCGCCACCACCTCCTGCTGTGCAACGCATGTGCCCGCGAGGAGGAGAAGAGCTAGAAGGAAGCTAATCGCCGTGGCGCAACAGCGGGCCCCGCGGAGGAAACGGGCCGCGGGTCTTACCTGAAGATGGCAAGAAATGACGAAACCTCAGTACCAGTTGATGAAAGCGCAATTATACGGTACGGGAGCGCTCTCCGTGTAACCGCGCGGTCCCCTGTTCCCTGCCGGACGGCTACCCTAACCCTCGCTGCGACAGGAAGTTTCGCGCCGCTGGCCTCGACCAGCCACCGTGGCCGCCGTCAACCGTGTTGCCTTGAGCGCGGCTGCGGGACACGGCCCGGCGCATCCGGTTGCTAGAATGAATCTGCATGTCCGAAGTCAAGACAACGCGCCTCACGGAGATGGTGAAAGCCGCGGGTTGAGCCAGCAAGCTAAGTCCGGCGGTGCTGGACTCGGTGCTTGGGAAATTAGCCCGGCAACACGACCCCAACGTGCTCGTCGGCTTTGATACCGCCGACGACGCCGGAGTGTATCAACTCACGCCCGAGCTGGCGTTGGTGCAGACAGTGGACTTCTTCACCCCCATCGTGGACGATCCCTACATCTTTGGCCAGATTGCCGCCACCAACGCGTTGAGCGACGTCTACGCCATGGGCGGCAAGCCGCTGAGTGCTTTGACCCTGGTGTGCTTCCCCGACCTCGGCGATGTGAGAATCCTGGAAGAAATGCTGGCCGGCGGATTGTCGAAGATGGTGGAAGCCAACTGCACCGTCATCGGCGGGCATAGCATTCGCGATGACGAGATGAAGCTGGGATACTCCGTGACCGGCACCGTGCATCCCAAGAAAGTGCTGGCGAACAGCGGGGCGAAGGCCGGCGACCGGCTCATCTTCACCAAGGCCATCGGTACCGGCGTAATCTCCACCGCCATCAAGCGCGGCAAGGCCCAGCTTGCCTGGATACGCGACGCGGTGCGCTCCATGACCACGCTGAACAAAGCAGCCGCCGAGGTGGTCACCAGCTGTTTCGAGGTGCATGGCATGACGGACGTGACCGGCTTCGGCGTGATCGGCCATGCGCGCGAGATGGCCCGCGGCTCCGGCGTTAGCCTGCGTATCCTCGCATCGCGGGTGCGCCTGCTGGAGGGCGCGCTGGAATGTGTCCGCTCCGGCCATGTGCCCGGTGGGCTAAACGCCAATCGCAAGTTCGCCGAGGATTGCGTGGAGTATGCCAACGACGTGCCACAGGAAGTTCGCACCCTGTTGTACGACCCGCAGACGGCAGGGGGCCTGCTGATCGCGGTGGCGGAATCCGATTCCGCCCGCCTGCTCGCCCAGTTGCACGACGCGAGCGTGGACGCCGCCGAAATCGGTGAAGTGGTGGAGAAGCAGAAGCCGCTGATAGCGGTGACGGCCTGAATTCGTCGCTCTGCTTCGTTCTTGTGCTTGTCATCCCGACCGAGCGGCTTTCAAGCCGCGAGCGGAGGGACCTGCTTTCCCGCGCAATCTGCACAACAGCAGATGCCTCGCTTCGCTCGTCATGACAATTCCAAAAGGCGGTCCCATCTGGATTTCTGACCACCTGCCGCTATCCCGCATCGAATCCAATAACCGTTTAGAATCGTTCTGACCTCATGAATACTTCCACTGAACAACGTCCCGCTGCCGCTTCCCCAACCGACCTCAAAGAAATCGCCGCCGACGTGGTAAGCCGCGCTGCGCAGGGTGGCGCCACCGCTGCCGAAGCGGTTGCCATGGACGGCAGCGAGTTCTCCACGGTCGTCCGTCTCGGCGAAGTCGAGACCCTGAAAGAGTCCGGCTCCAAGGCCATCGGTTTGCGCGTTTTTTTCGGACAACGCGCCGCCAGCACTCATTCCAGCGACCTCAGCCCGGAAGGCATCCGCCAACTTGTGGACTCCGCACTGGCGCTGGCCAAGGTCACCAGCGAAGATCCCTTCGCTGGAATTCCTGAGCCCGGGCAACTCGGCAAGCTGGAAGGCGAACTCGACCTCTACTACGACGATGTGTACTCGCTCTCCAACGAGGATCGCATTGACTACGCCCGCCGCGCCGAGGAGGCCGCGCTTGACGCTGACCCGCGCATCGTCAACTCCGATGGCGGCAGCTTCGACGCCGCCATCGGCTACAAGGTCTTGGCGAACTCGCATGGCTTCCTCGGCGATTACCGGCGCTCCTACTGCTCGGTTTCGGCCGTGCCCATCGCACAGGTGGAAGGCTCGGCCATGCAACGCGACTACTGGTACTCGGTGGCGATGACGCTGAAGAAGCTGGAATCGCCAGAGGAAGTCGGGAAGACTGCCGCGAAGCGCACCCTGCGGCGCATCGGCGCGCGCAAGGTCAAGACCGCGAAAGTGCCCATCGTGTTCGAGCACACCGTCGCCGGCGCCCTGGTCGGGCACATCTTCGAGGCGGTCAACGGCGATTCCATCTGGCGCGGCGCGTCGTTCCTCAGCGGCAAGCTGAACGAAAAGATTGCCGGCGACAACATCAACATCGTGGACGACGGCACCATGCGCGGCGGCTTCGGTACCAGTCCCTTCGACTCCGAAGGCGTGCCCAGCCGCAAGACCGTGGTGGTCGAGAACGGCGTGCTGAAGTCGTACCTGCTAAACACCTACACAGCGAAGAAGCTCGGCCTGCAGACCACCGGCAACGCCTCGCGCGGGCTGGCGGGAACGCCCGGCATCGGCCCGGGCAACTTCTTCCTCAAGCCCGGCGCGAAGAGCCTGGAGGAAATCATCGGCGACATCAAGGAAGGGTTGTTCGTCACCGAGTTCCTCGGCTTCGGCGTGAACCTGGTCACCGGCGACTTCTCGCGCGGCGCCAGCGGCCTGTGGATTGAGAACGGAGCACTCACCTTTCCGGTGGAGGAGATCACCGTCGCCGGCAACTTGAAGGACATGTTCTTCAACATCTCGGAGATCGGCAACGACCTCGAGTTCCGCAGCTCGATCGCTTCGCCGACCCTGCGCATCGACGGCATGACGGTCGCGGGGGAATAGGCCTCGCTCCCGGCGGATGACCTAGTCTTGGCAGTCGGAATCAGGCGGGGTGTTGTACCTCGCAATGACGGTGACGCACCTCGGGGTTCGTTTGGCGAGATTCTCCATTACGTTCTGTTTTTCGATCGTGTCTTGTTGGATGGTCGAGGCCAGCCGCGCGGTTTACCGCGTGCGGTCCATGTATTCCTCGTGCCACGCCATCTGGATGGCTTCCAGTTTGCCTTCGTTCGACAGCTTGGGGTCGTCCACGAACGTCGGCAGCTCGGTGACGTAGCGGTGGAGATCGGTGAAGCGGACTTCCAGCGGGTCCTGCTCGGGAAACTTGTCGGCCAATGCGATGCCGAGTTCTTCAGCGTCATCCCATCTCAGTTCAGCAGCCATGTGCCCTCACAGGTATTGGTTGTTGCTGGGTGGAGCAGCGCTTCAGAGCTGCACTGGAATCGAACTCTTGAATTCGGCTTCAGCCGCCGAGGTCTTCTGAATGAATCAATGCCTCAGGCGCTAAAGCGCAAACTGTATGAGCCGAACTTCTGTGCAGGCCTGAAGGCCTGCTCCACCCTTAGCGATACAGATACTGACAGATACTCGACGACCTTCGGCGATCAGTCGTGATGACTGGCCGCCTCGGAGACATAATTCCGGTTCCACGATGGTATCTCAACTACCACTTCTCCGGGCTTCTCGATCACTGCCTGGCATCCCAGCCGCGAATTGAGCTGCAGGTCGGCAGCCATGTCGAGGCGGTCGGCCTCGTCGTCGTCCATCTCGCTCAGCAGCTCCTTGCCCTTCTTCACCACGACGTGACAGGTGGTGCAGGCGCAGTTTCCACCGCAGGCGTGCTCCAGGTGCAGTCCGAAGTTCATGGCCACATCCAGAATGGACTCGGGCTTGCCGTGCTCCTGGTAGGGCAGCTTGCCATGCTCGAACTCGTAGGTCTTGTTCTCGGGAAGGAAGGTCAGCCGGACCGTGTTCGGTCCCAGCGCCTCCGCGGTTGCGGCTCCGCCGCCTTGCATTTTCTCGTCTGCCATAAATGCCTTTGCCTCGAAGGGTCCGGCTCCAGCCGCGCCCTTCGCTAGTCCCTGCTGTTGATCTCCGCCTGCGCGATGGGGTGCGGCGACGCCGGCCCTTCGCCCACGTCGGCCGTGGCCATGTCCTTGCCCTTCAGCGCGGAACTCACCGCCGAATCCATCATCAGCTCGGCCAGCCGCATCGTGCCCTGGTTGAGCGCGTCAATCGCGCTGCGAATCGCCTGGTAGTCGTCTTCCTTCATTACCGCGCGTAACCCGGCTTCCTGCTTGTCGATGGTACTGCGCTCCCGCGGCGACAGCTGCTGCCACCCGGGATTGTTGCGGCCCTTCTCCAGCGCGGTCAGCATGGTCTCCGCCTCGTTGCGCGCCTCGATCACCTGCCGCTGGCGGAAGTCTTCCTCCGCGTAGTCGAACGACTCCAGAATCATGTTCTCGACCTGCTCGTCGGTCAGGCCGTAGCTGGGCTGCACTTCGATCTCCGACACCTTGCCGCTGCGCAACTCGCGCGCCGAAACGTGCAGGATGCCGTTGGCATCGATGAGGAACTTCACCTCAATGCGCGGCAACCCCGCCGGCATCGGCGGAATGCCTTTCAGGTCGAAGCGCGCCAGCGAGCGGCAATCCTTCGCCAGTTCGCGCTCGCCCTGCACCACGTGGATGGCGACGTTGGTCTGGCCTTCCACGCCGGTGGTGAAGTGCTCATTGGCCGACGCGGGAATCGTCGAGTTGCGATGAATGATCTTCACCACGCCGCCGCCCAGCGACTCAATGCCCAGCGACAGCGGCATCACGTCGAGCAGCAGCATCTCTTTCGTGGCTTCGGAGCCGCCGGCGAGAATGTCGGCCTGCACCGCTGCCCCCAGCGCGACGACTTCGTCGGGATTCAGATCGCTATGCAGCTTGCGCTCGAACAACTCTTCCACCAGCACCCGCACGCGCGGGATGCGGGTCGAGCCGCCCACTAAAACGGCTTCGTTGATGTCCTTGGGTTTGAGGCCGGCATCCTTGAGCGCCTGCTTCACCGGCCCGACCGTGCGATCGATGACCGGCTGTATCAGCTGCTCAAATTGCTGCCGCGAAATCACTCGCTGATAACGCTTACCACCCGGCAGCTCAACGTCGAGAGTCGTCTGGTCATTCGCCGACAGCGCAATTTTCGCTTCGATGACCGCCTTGCGGACCGTCTGCACGATCTCGGAATTCCGGCGCACGTCAATGGCGAGATCCCCCTGGATATCGTCCAGCGCGATGGCGATCAGCAGGTTGTCAATGTCGTCGCCGCCGAGCTGCGTGTCGCCGTTGGTGGCGATCACCTCGAAGATGCCCTCATGCAACTTGAGGATCGAAATATCGAAAGTCCCGCCGCCCAGGTCGTATACCGCAACGGTCTCACTCTGCTTCTGGTCCAGACCGTAGGCCAGCGACGCCGCCGTCGGCTCATTCACCAGGCGGAGCACTTCGAGGCCGGCGATCCGGCCAGCGTCCTTGGTTGCCTGGCGTTGCGCGTCGTTGAAATAAGCAGGAACGGTGATGACCGCCTGGGTCACCGGCGCGGCGAAATAACGCTCCGCATTGCGCTTGAGCTGGCGCAGGATGAAAGCGGAAATCTCCGGCGGGGTGAACGTCTTGTCGCCCAGCTTGATGCGCAGCACTTCGCCGGGCGCGAGATCTTCTGCGAGACGGAACGGAAAGAGTTTCAGCTCGTCGCGAATGTCGGCCACGTCGCGACCCATCAGGCGCTTCACGCTGTAGACGCCGCGCTCGGGCGTCTCGATCAGGTACTTGCGGGCGGCATTGCCGACTACGATTTGGCCGTTTTCGTCGAGCGCGACGACCGAGGGCACGAGGTTCAGCCCGTCCTCGCCGGGAATCACCACGGGACGGTCGCCCTCCATATAGGCCACCAGCGAGTTGGTGGTGCCCAGATCAATGCCGACGATGCGCTGGTTTGGCACTAGCTCTCCAGCACCTCATCGATATCGCGCAGCAAATTGCGCAGATAATTCCGCCGGTTCAGAATGTCCACCATCTTGTCGCGCGCTGCCAGGCGATCTTCTTCCAGAACGTTCTCCCCCCGCCCGGCGCGGTCCACCAGCGCGTCCCACTCGTTCCATGCCGCGCCGAGTTCCTGCATAAGCGCGTCGTGCTTCGCCTCCATGTGTTTTCTCGCATCCTGCAGTTGACGCTCGAGCGTGCGGTCGGGCTCTCCCATTTTCTTGTTCATGCGCGCTTCTTCCATCTGCATGTTGAGCTCGAAGACTTCTTCCAGCAGGCCGGGAGGCACCACCTGCTTCTTGATCTTGCCCGTCCGGCGGGCTTCTTCGGTCGCGGTCTTCGACTGCTCTTCCAACTGCACGCCTTGCAGCCGCAGCAGATATTCCGTGCGCGCGATCGGGTCCTTTAGCGTGCGATAAGCGTCATTCAAGTGCGAGCTCTGCTCCAGCGCCCACTGCTGTTCGCGCTCGCTCTTGATGGCATTGATGTCGGGATGAAGGTGGCGGCTCAACTCGTAAAACTCGCGTTCCAGCTTTGGAGTTTCAACGTTCAACTTGTAAGGCAGTCCGAAGAAGGCGAAGTAATCCACCGGCGCCGGCGGCTGGACTTTGCCGCACTGCTGGCAAAACTGCGCCGCCCGCATGTCGCCGCACGACCAGCAATTGGTTTTGCCGGCTTTGTGGGGCGTGACGACCAGAATGCCTTGGCTCTCCGCCGTTTTGCTCTGCGTTTCTTTCATGATGTTTGTGCCGCCCCTGAAGGGGCTCGTGTTTTCCCGACACCGCCTACCCAGCGCTTCCGCGCTGGGCTATCCTGAGCCGCCCCTGCGGGGCTGGCCCCTGGCAGTCGACCACCTCCCGCGAAGCACCGCAATTGCAGCGCTCGTGTCTGCTGTCTGCCCCCCCCCCGCAATCATAGTGATTGGGAAGCTTGGGAGCGTGCGGGTCGTGTGATCTGGCTCCTTACGAGAACGAACTGCCGCAGCCGCAGGACTTCTTCGCATTCGGATTCTGGAAGACGAAGCCCTGATGCATCAGCGTCTCTTCGTAGTCCAGGACCATGCCATGCAGATAGATAAACGACTTTGGATCGACGAAGACACGCACGTCCTCGAACATGAAGACGCGATCGCGTTCGCGCGGCTGGGTGTCGAACCGAATGTTATAGCTCAGCCCCGAGCAGCCGCCGCCCTGCACGCCCAGGCGCAGCCCGCCTTCCGTCGGCGAGATATTCTCTTTCGCCATCGCCGAGCGAATGCGCGCCAGAGCCTTCTCCGTCACCTGGATGCCTTTGGCCGCAGCGGCCGGCGCCTGTGCCGGGTTTTCGATGTTCACCGTGCTCATGGTCTTGTCCTCCGGTGTACCTTCCCGATTGCACACCGAAGCCTCGGCAACAGTCTACGCCCGCTGTTCTACGGGAGCAGGCTGCGCCTGGTTCTGCGTGGCGCCGTTCTTCTTCTTCCAGTCGCCGATGGCGGCGCGGATGGCGTCTTCCGCTAGCACTGAGCAGTGGATCTTCACCGGAGGAAGTGACAACTCCTTCACGATGTCGGTGTTCTTGATGCCCAGCGCCTCGTCCACCGTCTTGCCCTTTACCCACTCGGTGGCCAGCGAGGACGACGCGATCGCCGAGCCGCAGCCGAACGTCTTGAACTTCGCGTCCTCGATGATGTTGGTCGTTGGGTTGACCTTGATCTGCAGCTTCATTACGTCGCCGCACTCCGGCGCACCCACCAGACCGGTGCCCACTTCCGCGCTGTTCTTATCGAGCGCGCCCACGTTGCGCGGGTTGGTGTAATGATCCAGAACCTTATCGCTATATGCCATGCGTTATCTCCTAAATTGCAGAACTCCCAAAATCAAATCGGTCAGTGTGTCGGCTCGGCCGCCCACTGTACCTTCGTCAGATCGATGCCCTCTTTCGCCATCTCGTACAGCGGCGACAACTCGCGCAGTCGCTTTACGGTGTCCACCACGCGCCGTGCCACGTAATCCACTTCGGCTTCGGTGTTGAAGCGTCCCAGGCCGAAGCGAATCGAGCTGTGCGCCAGGTCGTCGCCCGCGCCCAGCGCCTTCAATACATACGATGGCTCCAGCGTCGCCGAGGTGCACGCCGAGCCGCTTGACACCGCAATATCGTTGATGCCCATCAGCAGCGACTCGCCTTCCACGTAGGCAAAGCTGATGTTCAAGTTGTTGGGCAGGCGGTGCTCCATCGAGCCGTTGATGTACACCTCGTCCAACTGGCCCATGATGGCGTCCTTCAGGCGGTCGCGCAGAGCGGCTATCTTCTTGCTTTCCTCCGCCATCTCGTGGTTCGCGATCTCGCACGCCTTCCCGAGCCCGACGATTCCCGGAACGTTCAGCGTGCCGGAGCGCATGCCGCGCTCGTGGCCGCCGCCGTCGATCTGCGCCACCAGTTGCACCCGCGGACTCTTGCGCCGCACATACAATGCGCCTACGCCCTTGGGGCCGTAGATTTTGTGCCCGGTGATGGACGCGAGGTGTACGTTGTCCTGGATGACGTTGAACGGCACCTTGCCGATCTGCTGCACCGCGTCGGTATGGAAAAGAACGCCACGCTCATGGCACAGCGCCCCGATCTCGCGGATGGGCTGCAGCACGCCAATCTCGTTGTTGGCGGCCATGATCGTTACCAGGATGGTCTTTTCATCCATCGCGCGCTTCAGGTCGTCGAGATCGATGCGGCCGTCCTTCTGCACCGGCAGATAGGTCACGCGGAAGCCGTACTTCTCCAGCCGCTTGCAGGTGTCGAGCACGGCCTTGTGCTCGATGGCCTGGGTAATGATGTGATTGCCCTTTTCCTTGTACATCTCGGCGACGCCCTTGATGGCAAGGTTGTCGCTCTCGGTCGCGCCCGAGGTGAAGATGATTTCCTTGGTGCTCGCGCCAATCAGCTTGGCGATGCGCTCGCGCGCCTCTTCCACGGCTTGTTCCGCCACCCACCCGAATTCGTGGTTGCGGCTCGCCGCGTTGCCGAACTTCTCACCGAAGTAAGGCATCATCTCCTCGATCATCCGAGGATCAGGCCGCGTGGTCGCGTGGTTGTCCATATAGATGGGCAGCTTGACGTCCTTATTAGCATTGCCAGGAATTACATTGGTGCTCATCGCTTCCGTCATCTCCTAAACTTGGTCGGCCTTGCTCGCAGTCCAGCCCAGGGTCACCAGATCAGGGGCGGATTCGTGCTCAGGCTCAGTCATTTCCCAGATCGTCAACCGGTTCAGAACGTCTTCGATGCTGCGGCTCACTTTGCGCAGCGGTCCGCGAATGGTGCAGCGGTCGCTCTGGTCGCAATCGCTGTCCGTGCTGCAACTGGTCATGAACAGCGGCCCGTCAATCGCCCGGATGACCTCAAACGCGCTGATCTGTCGCGGATCGCGCGCCAGAATATAGCCGCCGTTGGTTCCGTACTGCGAAGTCAGCAGGCCGGCTTTCGTCAGCCGTTGCAGAATCTTTGCCAGGGCTTCCTGCGGGATGCTGTACATCTCCGCCAGGTCCTTAGAACTGCACGCTCCCAAGTCGGCATGCTCGGCCAGGTGCCGCATGGCGATCAGTCCGTAGTCCGCTTTCTTGGTGAGCTTCAACATAGCGAGTGCTAACAATTCAGATGAATATGCGACCAAATGAGTCGCAGTTTGATTCTACGACGCTGGCAAGCTCCCGTACAAGCCATTCCAGCGAGGCGGGAACTCCAGCATCAGACGGTAAAGAGAGGAGGTTAAACGGGTTAGCGAATGGCGATAAATTTTGTCGGATATTTTGCCAGCCGGAGTAACAGCATCGCTCAAGTTCCGCCGATAGAGCCCTCGGGATTTTGGTGGCACGAACCTAGGACGGCACGGATGGCCTCTTAGAATTAACATTCTGGTTACCGGAAAAGCTTGACATCCGGTGACGCCGTTCTAAAATACCCGCAATTCCCGATCGCCCTTACCGTCAGGGCGAGCTTGCATGAACTTGAGCCAACCGGCCACAGCCGCCAATCACCTCCAGAGCGACCCCATGGATAAGAAGTGTCTCCATCCTCGTGTCCAGATCGTCTCGCGCGACGAAGACGCGGAGTACGTCGAATGTATGGACTGCCGCGAGATCTTTGAGTCGAGCGAATTCAAGGACATGGACATCGAATCCAAGCTCCCCACAGAAAAGGAATAGTTCCGGACGTCGGACCGCGCAAGCGCCGGGGCGATGGCGCAGAGGTGCATTTACCGCAGCTTCAGTCCGGGCTCGGACGATAACTCTGCTCCCGCGAACTCACCCGCCAGGAACCGCGGGTACGCTGCGGCGGCGATCATGGCCGCGTTGTCGGTGGAAAGTTTGCGTGACGGAAAATACACATCCAGACCCTCTTCTGCAGCGCGACTCTCGAAGGTCTGTCGCAGTTCGCTGTTGGCAGCAACTCCGCCGGTCACCAGCAACGTGGCAGCGCCGTGCTCGCTCGCCGCCAAAAGGGTCTTTCCAACGAGGTCGTCAACTACGGCCCGTTGAAAGGACGCCACGAGATCCAGCGTCTGCCGGTCGCAGGCTGCCACGTAATCCTCGCGCGATGGCGTCGGCTTTCCATCGAGAGCGCGGCGACGCTGCTCGATCGCCGCCTGCATCGCGTGCGTCTCGACGTAGCGCAGGACTGCAGTCTTGATCCCGCTGTAAGAGAAGTCCACCCGCCGCTCGTCGGCGGGAAAACGGTTCTGCGGGTTGCGGTCGCGGTGCTTTATTTGTGCGAAAGGGAACTTAACCGCCTCGGGATTGCCGTGCCGCGCCAGGAAATCAATCGTCGGCCCGCCCGGATAGCCGAGTTCCAGCAGTTTGGCGACCTTGTCGAAAGCCTCGCCGGCCGCGTCATCACGCGTATGTCCTACATCGTGGTAGACCCAGCTGCCCTGCTTGCGTTCCACCAGGTAAAGATGCGTGTGGCCCCCGCTGACCACTAGCGCCAGCACCGGAAACTGCAGCTCACGGTTCTCTTTCTGCCGTTCCTCCAGCAGCACGGCGTGGATGTGTCCTTCCAGGTGGTTGATCGCGATGAGCGGCTTGTCCGCCGCGTAGGCCAATGCCTTGGCATAACTCAACCCGACTAGCAATGCGCCTGCCAGCCCCGGCCCCTGTGTGACCGCGACGGCGTCGATCGTCGCGTATGATTTTCCCGCATCCTCCAGCGCCTTCCGGACGACGGGAACGATAGCCCGCAGATGCTCGCGCGAGGCCAGTTCCGGCACGACTCCCCCGTAGGGCTGATGGGTGGCGAACTGCGAGTACACGACGTTGGAAATGAGTTCATCGCCAGAGCGAACCACCGCCGCCGCAGTCTCGTCACACGAGCTCTCGATGCCAAGGATGAAGACGTCAGGCACGAGAACTATTGTAAGCCGCTACCTGGAAGGGCATGCCGCGTGACGCCCACGCTACAATCATCCTGCGATGAAGCGGCACGCCACCAACGTCGTTCGCACGCTGCGCGAACGCGGCTTCCAGGCGTATTTCGCCGGAGGCTGTGTGCGCGACATGCTGCTGGGCCTCACGCCCACCGACTACGACGTCGCCACCGACGCCCGACCCGCCGAGGTCATGCGCATCTTCCCCGACACTTACGCCGTGGGAGCGCAGTTCGGCGTTGTGCTGGTTCCTCTCAAGAAACCTGCCGAAGCAAAAGAAACCTGGCCGGAGAAGCCCCATCCCAGCGAAGCAGTCGGCCTCGGTGGCGTCACCGGCGACCATCCCAACTATGTCGAAGTTGCGACTTTTCGCAACGATGGAACGTACACGGACGGCCGCCATCCCGACCAAGTCAGCTATTCGGACGATCCGCAAGAGGACGTACAGCGACGTGATTTCACCATCAACGGGTTGCTGATGGACCCGCTGGACGACCACTGCGTGCTCGACTTCGTCGGCGGCCGCGACGATCTGGAGGCCGGCATCATCCGCGCCATCGGCGATCCTGAACGCCGCTTCGCCGAAGACAAGCTGCGTATGCTGCGCGCGGTGCGCTTTGCCGCGCGTTTCGGCTACACCATCGAGAGGGAGACTCTCGCCGCAATCCCGCGCCTGGCGCCTCAGATCAAGCAGGTCAGCCGCGAGCGCGTGCGCGACGAACTGACCAAGATGCTGACCGAAGGCCGCGCGCGCCAGGCCTTTGAACTGCTCCACAGCACCGGCTTGCTCCGAGAAGTCTTGCCGGAAATCGAACGCATGCACGGAGTCGAGCAGCCACCCGAGTACCACCCCGAGGGTGACGTTTGGATCCACACCATGCTGCTGCTGGAGAAATTGCCGCCGCACGTATCGCGCACCCTCGCGTGGGGAACGCTGCTGCACGATGTGGGAAAACCGCCGACCTTCCGCGTCGCGCCGGACCGCATCCGTTTCGACGGACACGTCGAGGTCGGCGTGCGCATGGCGGAGGAGATCGCGCGCCGCCTGCATTTCTCCAACGAGGAGACCCGGCAGATCATGGCACTCGTGGCCAACCACATGCGCTTCGCCGACGCGCAGCGCATGAAGGAATCGACCTTAAAGCGGTTCTTGCGGCTCCCGAAGTTTGACGAGCACCTCGAGTTGCATCGCATCGATTGTCTCAGCAGTCACGGAAATCTCGCGCTCTATGACTTCGTTCGCGAGCGCCGTGCACAAATTCCCGAGGAGGAAATCCGGCCGACGCCGCTGTTGACCGGCGAGGACCTTATTGCGCTCGGCTATAAACCGGGGCCTCGGTTCGGGGACATCTTGTCAGCGCTCGAGGACGCGCAACTGGAAGGCGCGCTGCACACGCGGGAAGAGGCGCATTCGTTTGTGCTCAGCCAATTTCCGCCGGCCAGCGAGCCATAAATCGGCCGGGCCACCGGTGCTAGAATCGATCTTCCGATCATGCAGCGCGCCACCAGCACTCTGAAGAAAATTTTCGCCGACACCTTGCGACCGGAAGGCGCGAAGGCGCCGCTGATGGCCTGGCCACTGGCCTGCGGATCGAAAATCGCCAACAGGACGCAAGCCGTGAGTTATGCCGGCGGCGTGCTCACTGTCGCAGTTCCTGACCGCACGTGGCGTCATCAGTTACAAGGCCTGGAGCAGCAGTACCTGGCGGCGCTTAGTCATCTCAGCGTCGAAAAGGTCAACAGCATCAAGTTTGTGCTCAACCGGTCGGATTCGCCACGCTAGAAAGCGGAACATGGTCACAGAAAAAGACGTTTCCGATGTCGCCGATCTCGCGAACCTCGAACTGACGGACGAGGAGCGCGCCCGCATGTTGAAGGACCTGAACTCCATCCTCGGCTACATTGACCGGCTGAACGAGTTGGACACTAGCAACGTCGAGCCCATGGCGCAAGTCGCCAGCCGCTACGGCACTTCGACCGAGGTCGAGGCCAACGCCATGCGGCTGGATGAGCCGCGTGCGTCGTTGCCGCATGATGCAGCGCTGCGCAACGCGCCGAACTCCGATGGGACGTTCTTCAAGGTGCCCAAAGTGATCGAGCGCTAGGAAGAGTTTCAGAATGATAGCTGGGTGGAGCAGCACTTTAGCGCTGCGTTTTAGAGTTGGCTTTGGTTTCGGCTTTAGCCGCTGAGGTAACCCTGAATTTTCCTCAGACGCTGAAGCGCGGGGTTTGGCGAGAGTCTCTTGCAGGCCTGAAGGCCTGCTCCACCCAAAACGGATTCGCTAGACAGTTTAGGCATGGATATCAATCTTCTCACCGTCGATTCCATCCGCACCGCGGTGCTCGAACGGCGGACGACCGCCTCCGCCACGGTTGACGCCTTCTACCAGAAGATCGAGGCCGAAGACGCCGCCATCGGCGCGTACCTCACGCTGTGCAAGGAGCGCGCGTATCAGCAGGCGCGATGGGTGGACGCCATGGTCGGACGCGGTGACACGCTGCCGCCGCTGGCCGGAGTGCCCATTGCAGTGAAGGACGTGCTTACCACCAAAGGCGTGCGCACGACGGCTGGCTCGAAGATTCTGGCGAACTTCATCGCGCCCTACGACGCGACGGTCGTCACGCGGCTGGAAGCGGCCGGCGCCATCCTGCTGGGCAAGACCAATTGCGATGAGTTCGCCATGGGTTCGTCCAACGAGAACTCGGGCTTTCATCCGGTACACAATCCGCACGACCACTCGCGCGTGCCCGGCGGTTCCTCGGGCGGCTCAGCGGCGGCGGTGGCGGCGGGAATGGCATTGGCTTCGCTGGGCTCCGACACCGGCGGCTCGATCCGCCAGCCTGCGGCGTTCTGCGGCGTGGTCGGCCTGATGCCGACCTACGGGCGCGTCTCGCGCTACGGTCTCATCGCCTTCGCATCGTCGCTCGATCACGTGGGCCCGTTCGGCAAGACGGTGAAGGACGTCGCGCTGATGTTGCAGTCCATGGCGGGGCGCGATCCGCTCGATTCGACTTCAGCCGACGTCGCCGTGCCTGACTATCTTGCGCAGCTCGAGGGCCCGGTAAAGGGTCTCAGGGTCGGAGTTCCTCAGGAATATTTCGGCGAAGGGCTCGACCCCGAAGTGCGTGCTGCGGTCGAAGCCGGCATCCAGGAACTGGCAAAGGCAGGCTGCGAGGTGGTACCGATTTCGCTGCCGCACACCGGGTACGCTATCCCCACCTATTACGTGGTTGCCACCGCCGAAGCCTCCGCCAACCTCGCCCGCTACGACGGCGTGCGCTACGGCATGCGCGCGGAAGGCAAGACGCTTTCCGAGATGTACTGCCGGACGCGCGATGCCGGCTTTGGCACCGAAGTGAAGCGGCGCATCATGCTAGGCACCTACGCGCTCAGCGCCGGCTATTACGACGCCTACTACCTGAAGGCGCAGCGCGTGCGTAGCCTGCTGGCGCGCGATTTCGATCAGGCTTTTGCCGCGGTCGACGTCATCGTCACGCCGACCACACCGACGCCGGCGTTCAAGCTCGGCGAGAAGGCCGACGATCCGCTGGCCATGTACCTCGCCGACATCTTCACCGTGACGGCCGACCTGGTCGGTATCCCCGGCATTTCCATCCCCTGCGGGAAGAGCCAGGAAGGATTGCCCATCGGGATGCAGATTCTGGGCAAACACTTCGACGAGCCGACGCTGTTGCGCGTCGCCCACGCCGCCGAACACGCGCTGGCCGCCAAACTCGCCTAACAACCAGTCCCACCGTTCTATTCGAATTGAAGCGAGGTGTAACTGACGAAAACCGTTTTGAAAGGGCACGGCTTCAGCCGTGCCGCAAGACCCCTAGAGGACTGGGGCTTTAGCCCCTGAGGGCCCTCGGCATCCCAAGCAGACTTCAGCGGCCCGCGCGTTCGCGATAGAAATACACCATGTCTGACCCCACCGCTTCTGCGCCTACCTGCCGCAGCATCATGGTTACTTGCCCGCGATGAGAGGTCCCATGATTGACCACGTGCTGCATCAACTGCACCAGTGGCCAGCGTATGGGTTGCCGTCCATGCCCTTGTACTCCAACACGGTCTGCAGCGTCTGCTCGTCCAGCGAGCTTAGAAAGTTCTGCCGCTCCGTGTCGATGGATTAGGCAAATGACTTCATCGCAGCCACGGTAGAAAGTTCCTGCCATTTCGGCTTTTTACCCGGCGAGAGCGCATCCCAGGTGGCTGGCGACGCGTCGGAATCGACCACGCTGGTGCAAGGCGAGACGCCTTGCCAGCGGTTCAGCCAAAGCCATTCGGCGAACAGGATGTGGAACGTGGTTTCGCGAAGCGACGGAAAGCTGCTGACGATCGGCGCACCGAATTTTTCGTTAGGCACTTTTTCGATCGCTGCGAACATGCGATCGTTCGCCCATCGGTTGTAGGCATAGAGACTCTTGATGTCAGAGAGGTTCATGGTAGATACCGTCTAAAGATTTGTCGCTCTGAGCGAATAACGGTTGTCATTCTGAGCAAAGGCGACCCGTCGGGTCGCCGAAGTCGAAGAACCCCTATTGTTGATGTCCTATGCGACTCAAGAACGACGGTTGTACCCGGTAAAGAGATCCTTCGAATCGTCGCTTCGCTCCTCGCTCAGGATGACAGAAAGCGTTCCATCCTCACACTATTCGCCGCCGTGATGCATCGGTTGCTCTTCCGCCGACGCCACCGTGTCGCCCCCTTCGTTGAAGCTGGCGATGTACGCGCTGCGACGTCCGTGCGAGCTCCAATGCGAGCCCAGACCATCGCCCTGAAACTCATCGGTCGACGCGACCGCCGAGGTCGCATGCTCAACCGGCGCCAGCGGAGGGTAAAAATCAATCTCGTTGCCGCAGATATGATCATGATGATTCAGCGGACGTGTCACAATGCTGGCCAGATGACCGGCGCGCAGCACCGCAGGTCCTTCATGCGGGTCCTCGGGCACATCGAGGATCACCGGAACGTACTCGACGCGCGCGACGTTTTCCAGCAGCTTGCCGGCTTCGTGCTGCGCGAGCGCCATGAGTGCCTGGCGCTGCGCCGGGTTCGCCGCCTCGTCCACCATCAGCACCGCCTGCGCAGGATAGGGTTCGCCGTAAGGGTCGCCCAGCGTCGCCCGCGCGCGCACTGCGGCTGCGATGGTCAGGCCGTCCAGCTTCACGCCGTTCCACGAGCCCTCGGTCACGTGCCACGCGAGCAGCGCCTGGTTGCCGGTGAGCCCCACCTCGCCGTTGGCGAAGCACTGCGCCACGTACACATCGGTTGAGCGCGACTCGATATAGTCTCCGCGAATCTGCTGCGCTTGCAGCGACGCGACGAAAGCAAGAAGTGCGGCAGCAAACAGTACAGCTTTGCGCATGGGTAAAGCTCCTCATCCCCGGTTTACGGCTATTTTAGATGAGCGGCCCCGGGCGGCGGCGCCAGCATATTCGACGGCCTAGCGGTCCGTCATCACTAACTGTCGTGACCCGGTTCACTGACAAGTTGGCCGGCATTGTTACCTATGTACTTTGTAATACAAAGTACTTGACAATAACACATGGACCGTCTAACTTGATGGTGAGGCCGAAACCAGACAGGAGTAACTCAAGCATGAACGATACATCTGCCAGCAAGGCGAAGCCCCCCAATCGGTCGATGGGCGTGAAGTTGATAGTAGTTGGCGCTCTGGCATTGGTGATGACCATTCCGGCGCTATTCGTTTGGAGTCTGATCGACGATCGGACGCGACGCGCCGAAGAGGTAGTCAACGAAATTGGCGGCCTGGTCGGCGGTCCGCAGATCTTTCTGGGACCAGTTATCGCTGTCCCTTATGTTCTTCCCGCAGGCTTTCAGAAGCCTGCCGAGCGCGGAGTTTATATCGTCTTTCCGGCGCGCGGTGAGGCCAACGTGCTAACCAGGACGGAAGTGCGGCACCGCTCCCTGTTCAAGGTGCCGGTCTACCGTTCCGACATCACATTCAAGGCAGCGTTTGACCTGGCCGGCGTACCGGCCCATGTGCCCGCAGGTGCGGACCTGGATTGGAGCCACGCAGAATTCCTGGTGGGCGCGTCGGAAGCACGTGGCGCGCAATCGGATGCAACCATCACGGTCGGCAGCAAGAGCGAAAACTTCGCGCCTGCAGCCAGTTTGAATAGCTTGCCGGTTGACGTCCCGCATGGCGGTGGCAAGCAACTGACCTTCTTTGGTGCGCCGGCGGCTGGCATCGCGCAACCCAATGCAAAGTTCGACGTGACCGTGGCGCTGAAGTTTTCCGGCGCGCAACGGCTCGCGGTCCTGCCCTTTGGCAAGGCGACCACGGTCTCAGTCAAGGGCGACTGGCCCCATCCCAGTTTTGACGGATGCTTTCTGCCGACCACGCGATCGGTCACCAGCCAGGGCTTCGAGGCCGCGTGGTTTGTGCCGTTCATAGCCCGCGGAGTTCAGTCGGAAGGAACCGCCGATACCATCACACGGCTCGGGCGCGGTGCGCTCGGTGTGTCCTTCGTCGAACTAGCCGATCCTTACCAGTCCGTGAACCGGTCGCTTAAGTATGCTTTGTTGTTCATCGGGCTGGTGTTTTTGTCCTATTTCCTGTTCGAAGTTTCAACCGGCAAGCGGATCCATTCTGCACAGTACATTCTGATTGGTATCGCCCAGATTATTTTCTACCTGCTGCTGTTGTCGATTGCCGAGCGGATTGGCTTCGACCTTGCCTTTGTCATTGCTGCCGCGGCCACGGTAGCTCTCATCTCCGCTTATGCTGGTTGGGTGTTCGAGAGCCGCAAGTACGGCTTGCGTGCCCTGGCTGCCTTCACGTGCCTGTATGTGCTTATCTATATTCTGTTACGCCTCGAAGACCAGGCACTGCTGATTGGCGCCTTGGCGAGTTTTGCGGCCATCGCCGCCGTGATGTATTTCACGCGCCACATGGACTGGTACAGCTCAGCTGCGGCGCAAGCGGCGCCGCAGCAGTCCGCGTATGGGAGGAGTTGAGTAACGAGAACGGTACATCCAGTTGACTTTTCGCCTTTTCTTCGCTGACAATTGGGTCGGAGGCCGCACTCTATGGCTCTGACTCGCCGCCAGAAACAGGTTTACGACTTCATCTCCAACTTCGTGGACCGGAACGGCTATTCGCCGTCGTTCGAGGAGATCGCCGAAGGCCTCGGCTTGAGTTCGCTGGCCACGGTGCATAAACACATCAGCAACCTGGAAGAAAAAGAACTGCTGCGCCGCGATTACAACCGCAGCCGCTCCATCGACCTGCTGAAGCCGCGTGGTCGCATGAAACAGGCCTTCGCTGCCGCGGCAGCCGCTGCCGCCGACGGCATGAGCCTGCCGCTGGTTGGCCGCATCGCCGCCGGTCGTCCCGTGGAAGCGCTGGAGAATCCTGAGTCCATCTCGCTGGCTGACTTCACGCGCTCGAAGGATGTTTATGTGCTGCAGGTTACCGGAGAGAGCATGCAGGACGAGCACATCGTCAATGGAGATTACGTGTTGGTGGAGAAGACCAACGTCGCGCGCGATGGCGAGATCGTGGTGGCGCTGATCAACGGCAGCGACTCGACCTTAAAACGTATCTACGCGGAAGGCAACAAGATCCGCCTGCAGCCGTCGAACGCGGCGATGCAGCCCATCGTTGTTCCCGCCGCGACGGTGCAGATCCAGGGAAGAGTGATTGGCGTACTGCGAAAGTACTGAAAAGCCGATTCTGGGACAGGGATCAGGCTAGCAGATACGACAAGGCACTTTTTGCAGGGAAGGCGCGAGAAACTTGGGGAGAAAATTAAAAGGCTGTGACTTTGGTTATGCTCTAGCCGCCGACTCCTGCGAGGGAGTCGAGCAGCGTGGACGCATGTACCGTCACAGCCCTTGGTGCAATGACTGCTTTCGCAGTTCCAAACCCCAACGGTCATCTCGCAACGCCGTCGGTTTTTTCGGGTCTGGCGGTTCCGCTGGTCGCCCGGCGAGAACCCATCACCCAGCCTATTCGGTCCGGCTACTCTTAGTTGCCAGCCCTTTCGGCCGTCGACGAGAGCAATCCTAATACAGCATGAACAATTGTCAACGCCCAAAGTTGGTGCAAATACGATTAATTTTCGTGTGCGGAACTTTTCTTATATATCTCAGAAAACGCGCTGTTTCCGGCCTTCCTGCCAGTAATTATCAGAGCAAATTCACACCTTATACACAGAATCCAACTCCTAAAATCGCCGGCCTGCGACGAACCTAGACTGCGGCTTGACGAATCCGACGCATTCAAGCATCTTGTTCATAGGAGTTCGATGTCTGACCTCGTAGCTTATGTGGACGGCGGCTCGCACGGAAATCCCGGGCCGTCCGGTATTGGCGTCGTAATCGAGCGCTCCAACGGCGAAACGACCCGCATCGCCAAGTGGATTGGGCATCAGGACAACAATGTCGCCGAATACGTTGCCCTTCTCGAGGCCTTGCAACACGCCATTACAGCCAAGGCCAAAGCGCTTCGCGTTTACTCTGATTCCGAAATCGTCGTGAAGCAGATGAATGGCGAGTACGCTTGCCGCAGCCCGCGTCTGCACTCCCTGAACTGGGTCTGCCGCAAGCTGGCGTCGACCGTTGATTTCGCCATCGAACACATCGATCGGGAACAGAATCGCGAAGCCAATCAGCTGGCGAACCGCGCAGTACTGCAGCACAGCAAGCCCTGAACTGCGAAGCGTTATTCGCGCTCCGCAAGCCTGTGACCTCAGTCACTGTCTTTTACCTGTCGAGATGCCAGCATGATTGGTAATGTAAAGGAAGCCATGCTGACCAAGACCATCATTGAGCCTTTCCGTATTAAGAGTGTCGAACCGATTCGCTGGACGACCCGCCAGCAGCGCGAAGAACGGCTGCGCGCCGCGCATTACAACCTGTTTCTGCTGCCCGCCGACGATGTGCTGATCGACCTGCTTACCGACTCAGGCACGGGCGCGATGTCCACGCGGCAATGGGCCGCGGTGATGATGGGCGACGAAAGTTATGCCGGCAGCCGCAGCTTCGACCACTTCCGCGACTCCGTCCAGGACATCTTCGGGTACCAGCACGTGATTCCCACCCACCAAGGCCGCGCCGCCGAGCGCATCCTGTTCAGCGTGATGTGCAGGAAGGGCGACGTCGTTCCTAACAACACACACTTCGACACTACGCGCGCCAATGTCGAGTTCGTTGGCGCAGAAGCCGTCGATCTTCCGGTCGCCGAGGCGCGCGAGCCTTCGACGCGGCATCCCTTTAAGGGCAACATGGATGTGGCGGCGCTCGAGGAGCTGATAGCGCGCGTCGGGCGCGAGCGGATTCCGCTTGTGATGCTGACTGTGACCAATAACTCCGGCGGCGGTCAGCCGGTTTCGATGCCGAATGCGCGCGCCGTCAGCGCGGTGTGTCGCAAGCACGGTATTCCGTTGTATTTCGACGCTTGCCGCTTCGCCGAGAACGCCTATTTCATAAAGTTGCGCGAGGAAGGTTACGCGTCGAGGACTCCGAAGGAAATCGCGCAGGAGATGTTCGCGCTGGGCGACGGCTGCACCATGTCGGCGAAGAAAGACGGCATGGCGAATATTGGTGGCTTTCTCTGCACCAATGACGCGACGCTCGCTGGACAGGAGAAAGACCTACTCATCCTGACCGAAGGTTATCCAACCTACGGTGGTCTTGCGGGCCGCGATCTGGAGGCGATTGCGGTCGGGGTGCAGGAATCGCTGGAAGAGGACTACCTGAAGTACCGCATCGCTTCGACGGCCTATCTCGGCGATCATATCGCCGGGCAAGGTGTGCCCATCGTGCAACCGCCCGGCGGCCACGCCATCTATCTCGATGCCCGCGCATTTCTGCCGCACATTCCACTGGACGAATTCCCCGGTGTCGCGTTGGCCGCAGAGCTATATCTCGAAGGCGGCATTCGCTCGGTCGAGATCGGCTCGCTGATGTTCGGCGCCGCTGCCAAATGGGACCTGGTACGTCTCGCGATTCCGCGGCGGGTTTACACGCAAAGCCACATCGATTACGTGATCGAGGTGATTCTGTCGGTGTGGAAACGCCGAGATAAAATCCACGGCATGCGCCTCAGCTACGAGGCGCCATTCCTGCGACACTTCACCGCGCACCTTGAACCGGTCGCAGCTTCTCAACTGGTCGGGCAATAGCTACGCGTGAGCCTGCGCTTGGGTCGTCCGCAGCACTTCGTCCACCGTGTTGATGTCTACAAGCCCGGAGCATCCGTAGATCGCCGGCAGCACGCGCCCGGCGGCAAACGTGCGCCGCAATTCGGCTACTTTGTCTGTGCCGCTGCGGTACGCCGGAAGATACATTCGCCCTAACAGGGGATGTTTTCCCCAGGCGCCGGAAAGCTTGTCGGCACGCTCTTCGCTGACCAGAAAATCGCGGCGCAAAGTCGCCGCCACTTCCGCCTGCGGCTTGCTTTCGCCCCAGGTCATATAGGACGACTGGTTCTTGGCATCGTCCTGCAGCAGCGCCAGCAGAACGCCAATCTGCATGTCTTCGTCGGGCAACTGGTCGACCTCGGTCACGCCGTGCGCGATCAGGATGGCGTTGTTCGCAAGTCCCTCGAACAGCGTCGCCGCACGCGTGTTCATGGTCAGCACGGTGGCTTCAAAACCGGCCAGTCCGCGAACGTACATGTCCTGTAAGTAGGCGAATGTAGTCACGTGTCCGGGAACAACTTCGTGGCTGACGAGCTGCTGGAATTCCGGAAAGCTGATTTGCAGCGACGCGTTGATCTCGTAGCTCGCTTCGTACTGCGGGCTGCCGTCCGCGTTGCGAGCGCGCCCCAGATAATTCATCGAGCCGGAGAACCACGCGTTCTTGATCGGCAGAAAATCGATGTTGGCCCGCGGCACACGAGCGAGTTCGCCGGGCAACAGCGGCAACAGATTTGCTGCACTCAGGTTGTCGAAGTAGGCGATGACGGCGGCGCCGAGCGACTTGATCACCGCCATGGGCACGATGCGGTCACGACGCCAGGCGTCCACGGCGCCCAGCAGTCCGCCGTTCGCGGTGGAGTACCCGGCACGGTTCAGCAACTCTGCAACCCGGTCACGCTTGGCTTCGGGACGCGATGGTTCCGGCAGCCTGCCGGTCGAGGCCAGCACGCAGCGCTCGTAAGGCACCGGCTTGCCTTTGCCGAGAATCCCCATCGCCAGTTCCCACATGGTGAAGAGGCAAAGCCTGAGCCCGGCCAGATACTGACCGCGCAGTCCGCCTATCTTCTCCGCCTCGCCGCACATCCCCTGCATGGCGCCTGGCAAGTCCACCGCGCGCAGATAGGCCTCTATCGCCTCGCGATCGACGGTCTTTCCGCCAACGCCGCCGGTTTCGCGCACGCGCGCCGCGGTGGGCGTGGTGTACGCCGCTGGCAGCGGCTCATCGGAGAACCACGAGTCCGCGATAAAGCGGCCTGTTCCTGACGGACACATCACGTCTCCGCCCCATAGTGTGTCGATGCCGAGCACGGCATCCGCGACAAATCGTCCCACCAGGTCCATTAGATTGCCTTCTCTTTCTTGAGGGATGCGAACCATACATATAAGCACAAGACGATGAAGAAAACGGCCGATAGCGTCTGCGAAATCGGCTCGTTGGAATAGAACGGAGTTTGGATGAGGTCCTCGCGATACCACGGGAACACGCGCAGCGCGGCGCCAAAGACACCGCCCAGCGCACCGCCCGCCATCAGTCCACCCGCGACGATGACGCCGCGCTCGCGGATGGTGCGCCCATGCTCACCGTCGGTCTTGTCGGCGCGCTTGTTTACCAGGTGCGAGAGGAATCCGCCGGCCAGGATGGGCGTGGTCAGTTGCAGCGGGAGGTAAATTCCCAGGGCGAAGACCATGGACGAGACGCCGAGCATCTCCAGCACCACCGTGACCAGGGCGCCGATGCCAAACAGGACGTAAGCGACCGGCTGGCCGCTCATGAATCCCTCGACTACGGCCTTCAAGGCGGAGGCCTGCGGCGCGGCCAGCACCTGGCGCACGTCTCCGGGCGCGGCCTCGCCGAACTGGAAGGCCTTGGCCAGCAGGATGATGGTCAAGCCGGCGGTGATCGCCGCCGCGACCACGCCGATGAACTTCACTTTCTCCAGCGCCGAGGGCGTCGAACCAATCCAGTAGCCGGCCTTGAGGTCGGTAATGAATTGTCCCGAGGCGCAGAGGGCGACGCACACCATGCCGGCGAGAGCCATCACGAAGAACATTCCGGTGGTCCCGGAGAGGCCAAATTTCAGCAGCACCACCGCCGAGACGATCACGGTGAGCAGGGTCATGCCGGAGGCTGGATTGTTCGCTGTGGTGGCAATGGCGTTGGCGGCCACCGTGGTGAAGAAGAAGGCGAAGAGCATCGTCAGCACCAGACCCAACGCCACGACGGTCCAGCTGACATGCAGTTGCCCAAAGAAGACGGCCACGGCGATGGCTCCCCCTACCACGCCGAGCAGTATGGCCAAAATCGGGATATCGCGGTCGGTCCGCTCCATATGCGGGGCTTCGCCGTGGCGGAACGCGTGGAGCGCGATGCCGAACGATCCCGCCACCACGCGCAGCGATTTGAGGATGCCGACCAGGCCGGCGGCAGCGATGGCGCCCACGCCGATGAAGCGCACATA
>JARLGI010000074.1 GCA_031296115.1 Acidobacteriota bacterium
CAAGGCGAGCCGTGGTTGGTTGGGACGGAGTTTTTTCAACTAGAGCGAAATGGCGCTTTCTCTAAAGCGGATGCCGAACTACGCTCTTGACAACGCCGACATTGTCAGAGAGGCGATTTCCTCTCTTGGAACGTGTTTCAGGTGCAGGTTCGGCCTCACAACGGGTACTTTTACCGTTGAGACGGTCGAAAAATCCGCAGCTGCGGAACAACGCGGCTGCCAGAACTAGCGGTCGTTGACCCTCATTAGCGCTTGTGTGCCCGGAGAACTCATCTCCGAAAACATGTCAGCCTTGCCCGCAGACTCATCGGTCGTAAACAGAGTTGGGTCTGCTGCCGCCGCGACGGGAGTGTAGGCCTGAACCCGCACTCCGTGGGCGTTGCTGAGACGTCCCGAAGAGACTGCCGGGGATGAAGCCGGCATCGACCAGTCATAGAAATCCAACGGGTCGCTGCTTCTGGCCGTCGGACTGCCATCCTCGCTCTCGAAGGTACCCAGCTTCAGGGTAGGAATACCTGCGGCCTCAGAGCTGTTTCCATCTTCGGCATACAGGTTCGAGTCGCCTTCGTAGTTGCAGCTGTCACAAAGGGTGGGAGAATCGCCCAAGTATCTGACGGCAAATGCACTTTGCGGTGCGTAAAGTGCGACTCCCCACGACGTGCCGTCGTGCAGGACCTGGGCTGCGGCGGGGCTGCATGCCGCCAGCAACACGCCGGCCGTAATCAAGCACTCAACAAGCAAAAACTTCTTCATGATCGTCCTCTCACTTCGCGGGGTCGTGGATTAAGCCTCAGCGGACTGAAGATGATTGGCTGCTTCAAGGTCCCGGAACAGCGGCGACCCAACGGCAAAATTCTGCGGTTCAAAAGATGGGCGGAGATCCGGCCGCGAGGGATGCGCTGGGCGTGCCCGGCCAGCTTTCCGCCTCCCAGGGGGCGCGGGAGGGACGAGGAGACTCGCCCATCCCGGCCGAAACAGCACCTCTGCTGCAAAGCCTGCTGGTCTTCCATCCTCATGTTCAACCCGTACCGCCACACCTTTGCCAAACAGGCGCCCTTCGCACCCGTCTGCTCGCGCTGGCGGCACGATGGCTACCACCTGAACATCCGTACCCGCAGGTGGCACGGGATGGGCCATGATGAAGACAGCGGTCCTGCTGATGTCGCGGGTGGTGCCACTGACCTCACGGCGAGTTCCATCCTAGTCTCGCCACAAGAACCTCGCTGCTGCCTTGATTGGTGGTTATGGCTTCATTATTTCAGTTCTACCAAAGTCTTTGCCTTTGCAGGAGCCAGAGCTTGTCCCTCCAGCTCCTCGCAAAAAAGCACCAACCCGGCCCCGAACTGCTGGGCCGGCAAGCAATCAGATTTTCGACTTGCGGCGCAACATCATGAAGAGCCCAATAGCGCCCGACCCGAAGAGCATCAGACTGCTTGGCTCAGGTGTGGATCCAAAGAATTCCTGATACTTGCACCCTGAGCCGTCCTCCGGGCCGGTGGGGCCGCCGCACCCCGTGGCGTCGACTGGCGTGTAAATGACCACACCAGCGTAGTTTGACGGGGTCTGGCCGGCAGTCGCCGTCAGCGCGTTGCTCACATCAGTTTGGATGTCCGTTTGCTGCCCAGAGGTGAGGGAAGCCCAATTGCTGCTGCCCTCCGCGGCACTTTTGGAGAAGAGATCCCATACCGCCCAGTTCCATTCGCCGTTGCTAGGGTTAGCGACCGCTTTTAGGAACAGGTAGGCCGCTGCAACGTAATATTGCACCGCCCCAGCCCCGCCTCCGTTAACGGTTCCAAAATAAAGGGTGTTTACATTCCCAGCATTGATGTTCTGAAACTGGGTGACATTGGCCTGCCAAGTCTCCCCACCAGAGATTTCTGCGGTAAAGGTGTCGCACAACAGCGGGTAGGGGCCAACCCCATCGATGTGGAAATTGTAGGGATACGTGGAGACGCCCCCCAGGCTGTTTCCTCCTGCACCGTCGAAGACCATCGTGACAGACGCGCTAGCGGAGGCCACCGCCAGCAAGAAACCAACTGCTAACGCCAGACGAAGTAGCTTTCTCATTGCCATTCCTTTCGGGTTTATCGAACCGTTGAACGTGCTTGATTTATAGTTGCTCAGCTTTCATTCAGCAAAGCTTAAAGCCCACCGGCTGGTGAAGGACCATCTCCAACAGCCGGTGCGTCCATCCCTGCGAACGAGGATCGCGGCCCCGTTCACCCTTGACGGTTGAGGACCACCTGCCACGAAGGCGTCCAGATGGACCCTCAACCAATACGCATTGGCGCCCGTTTGCTCAGGACGGGCACCGCTTCAAAACTCGGCACTACTCAAGCTGGCTTTTGCCGGCTCATAACAGCTACTGGATTCCGGGTTGGCGCCTCGAGTTCCCAGGTCATTTCGGCGGCGAATCCCGATGGCCGCCCTTCCCCCTGTTCCACCCGAATTGCTACCCCTTTGCCATAAAATTGAGGGCCGTCTCGGTTCCTTTTGGTGGACGGCATGTTCACAATCACCTCAACCTCGGCACCCAGAGACGGAACGGTGTCGCAGATTATGAAGACCCCAGTCCCACTCATGTCCCGGGAGGTGCCGCAGCCCTCATTGAGGCTCCCGTCCGGGCTTTGCCAGCGGAACCAGGCCGGCGCCACTAACCGGAATCGAGGCCCCATGGCCCGTCTCCCTGGCTGATGTTGGTACAGTTCGGGATTCAGCTTGTGCTCTTCCCACATTTCCACAAAACCCCGATGATCTTCCGGAACTCCTGAACCCGGCTCTTACTGCGAACACTAGATTGGTTCATACTTGCTCACAAGGGTTACAAAGGCTCGGAGAACTTCTTCTCCATGCAATCTTGGTTTCACTGAGATTTAAGTTTGGCCTTGGAGTTTTTTTCTGCCTTGAATCTAGCTAGGCAACGGTTCGGTAATACCCCATCAAGGAGACGGATGCAGACATCTCCCCCAAGCCGACAAAGCGGTAAAAAGCTAGAGACGAAGAAGTTAGAGCCGATGCCCTAATGCCCCCAATGCCGCCGCGTGTGGCCCGCTGCTGGGCTAATTCCTAGCTACCTTCTTGCGTTCGATGAAACGGAGTTGTTCCTGCAATTGCTTTCGGCTTTCAGCGAAGCTGATTCCGGTGTTTTTGCTTGAAAACGCCGCTCCTGATTTTCCTACTTTTCTTTCAAAATCTTTTGAGGATCCTAAAGACCCTTCCTGTCTTTCAGCTTCCTCCTTCAGTCCTGCTTGTCTTTCTTTGGTCTTGAGATTCCTTCAATTCCTTAAAGTCCTTAGAGTCCTTATGTTCCTTATGGAAGTGGGGGCTGTCTTCCTGTGTTAGCTCTTCGCCCGTTTCCATGTTGAACCGCTGGCAATCGAAAGTGTATTTCGCTGCCGTGCCAGAGGGCTGGTGATGTTTCGCAATCAGCTTCAGATAGCCGTCTCCTCTGGCCCGGGAGATGTAATGACTGACCATCCGCGTCTCAACCCCCAGAAGGTTGCCCATCCGCGAAACATGTGACGCTAGCGGCGCTCCTGGGCCATTCCAAGATTCAGATGGTGCTCCGGTATGCCCCCACCCCACACAAGAGCATCAGGCGCGGTCTGTGGAGCGTCTGGAGCAATTCAACGCGGCTCGGCTGATGGAGGCGCTGTCGCTGAAACAGGGAACGGCAGAGGGGATGATTCAGTGAGAAAAGACGGGGAGTCGCTACAGTTTCCGCTACAGTGGCTTTTTCGCGTCTCGCTTGCGGCTGCTCCAAGCTGTTGAAGAAGCTGGAGGCGCGGGTGGGAATCGAACCCACGCATAAAGGTTTTGCAGACCTCTCCCTTACCACTTGGGTACCGCGCCTCGATAGCTCTACCGTATCGCGTTCTGCGCGCAAAATCCAGCCCTTGACGGCCAGGAAATGGTGAGACGCTTGCCGTCCTGAGCAGCTGCTCCCCCTGCATTTACAATCCTCATACCTTGTTGCAGTCTGCCGGATTCCGGAACTGAACGCTGCACGATTACACTGACCCAGCATGAGCATTCTTGAATTCAGCGCTCTGATCGGACTTGGCTCCCTGCTTGCCGGATTTCTCGGTGCGCTTACCGGACTTGGCGGCGGCGTGGTGGTTGTGCCCATGCTCACGCTGCTGTTTCACGTGGACATCCGCTACGCCATCGGCGCGTCGCTGGTTTCGGTGATCGCTACGTCCTCCGGGGCGGCTGCCGCCTATGTGCGCGAGGGCTATTCCAACATCCGCATCGGGATGTTCCTGGAAACGGCCACCACTATCGGTGCGCTGGCAGGAGCAGCCATTGCGTTGCACGTCTCCGGCAGCTTTATCGCGGTGGTCTTCGGGCTGGTGCTGCTGTACTCCGCCTTTTTATCCAGCCGCAATCGTGTGGAGCACGGTGCTAACCTGCCGTCGAGCAAACTCGCTGAGCGCCTGCGCCTTGGCGGTTCCTATCCCACAAACGAGGGCAGGCAGTCCTACAACGTCAGAGGCGTACCCGCTGGTTATAGCCTCATGTTCGGGGCAGGTGTGCTCTCCGGACTACTGGGCATTGGCTCGGGCGCTGTCAAAGTGCTGGCCATGGACCAGGCCATGAAGATTCCCTTCAAGGTTTCCACCACGACCAGCAACTTCATGATTGGCGTCACTGCGGCGGCCAGTGCGGGACTCTATCTTCGCCGTGGGTACATTGCCCCGGGGCTGGCTATGCCGGTCATGCTGGGCGTACTGGGTGGCTCGCTGATCGGCGCTCGCGTGCTGAAAAAGGCCCGCGTGAGGGTATTACGGTATTTGTTTGCCGCGGTCATCGTGGTGCTGGGAATCGAGATGATCTTCAGCGGAGCGACTGGACGGCTATGACGGCGCCTAACTGGGACGATCTGCGAATTGAGGTCATCATCGGCACGCTGCTGCGGACGGGCGTGATCCTGGCGGCGTCGGTCGTGACGATTGGGGCTGTGATCTACCTTCTGCATCACGGGCACGAAGCCGCCAACTACACCGTCTTTCACGGCGAACCCGAAGCTCTGATGGGTCTGCGCGCGATCCTGCACGGAGCGTTACACGGCAGCGGCCGGGCAATCATTCAGTTCGGCTTACTGCTGCTCATTGCCACGCCGTTAGCGCGGGTGGCGTTCTCAGCGGCGGCCTTTGCTCTCGAGCGCGACTATCTTTACGTCGTTATCACTCTCATCGTGCTGGCCATCCTGCTTTACAGTCTTTTCGGATTGGGTTGAGAGCGGGGAGCGCTAGTCGCAACCGAGTCGCGAGGCGGGTCACGCCCTTAGAATGGCGTCATGCTTAACTTGCGGTCGTTAGCCAAGCGTACTTTGCCGTTTCGTGTGAAGCGGGCCCTGAGGTCAGTGCGTTTCCCGCGCTTGACCTGAAGTGGCAGCTGCCGAGCGGCCTCCACATCCGGGTGACCAGCCAGTCCGATTGGGCCATCTACAACGAAGTCTTCGCCAATGGCGACTACGATCCGGCGATTCAGATGGCACTCGAGCGCGCAACCGGCTCAGGCGAACTCACGATATTGGATCTGGGAGCCAACGTTGGGTTCTTCACGCTTCGCTGCGAGGAGCTGTCGCGCCGCCAATCGCGGCCGCCATCGCTTCACGTGACCGCGGTCGAGGGGAATCCGAACACTTTCCGCGAGCTGCAAACCCGGCTGTACGAAGAAAACCACTTGAGCACGGTGAAGGCCATCGACGGGGTGGTGGGCGAGCGGAGCGGTACGGCGGCAATTTCCGACCGCGAGTTCAGTGGGCAGAACGAGGTTGGGACTGACGAGTCGAAGAAGCAGTTTGTGATGAAGTATGTCGATCTCGAGGAAGTGGTGGAGGCAGGCATGATTGGTCTTCCGAAATGCGACATCGAAGGTTCCGAGCTGCGGTTCCTTCGCAACTATCCGCAGCTTCTGCAACGGACCGATGTCGCCGCAGTGGAGCTGCATCCTGATAAGTGCGATGCGAACGAGTGCGTGGCACTGCTAACGGCGGCTGGCCTGGCCCGCAGTAGCGTCCTGATTCAGAACCCGCTGGTCAGGCTCATGCACTTCTGGCGGTAAGTACATAGGACGCCTAGTCGCCCACGGTGAAGTCAAAGTTCTTCGTGGCGTGGGCGCTGCCCTGCGCGGCGTCCACGGTGAGAGTCCATGGGCCGGACATGTCCAGCTCCTTCATCGAAGCCTGGTAGTCGCCATTGCCTTGGGGGCTGAACTTCACTTCGGCCTTGCCCATGTCCATGGACTTCATGGTCAGAGTGCCGGTTACTTCCGCACTGCTGACAGGCTGGCCTGCGTCAGCGATGTGCAGGGTGAAGGTGATGGGCTTGGTCATGCTGGGATTGTCAGGGGATACCTTGAGGTCCATTTGAAATGGACCGGTCGGGGCTTTCCTGGCGCAGGCGGAAAGAAGAACCAGGAGGACCAGAGCAGCACCCAGCGAAATAGGCGAAAGGGTCTTCATCGTCGAAGTTGGTCCGCCCCGCTCAGTGGGAATGCCCGTGTTCGTGGAAGTTACTGACGCGGATGACGCAGCCGTCGGCCACCTCGCACACCGCGAGTTCGAACTGGATGGTGGTGTGATGAATGTGGAAGCGCTGGTCCAGTTGCTCGCGAACGGCCTGCAGGATGCTCTCACTTTCCGAGGCCGGCATGTCGGCGATGGCCACGTGGCAGGAGAGCGAATGCGTGTCGCTGCCGATGCTCCACACGTGCAGGTCATGCACGTCGTTGACGCCCGGGATTTCACGGATGCACTGCTCGATGCGCTCCACCTCCATGCCGCTGGGCGTGCCTTCCAGTAGGATGTTGAGGCTTTCGCGGATGATGCCGATGGACGACCACAAGATCATGACGCCGATGCCGACCGAAAGCGCAGGGTCGATCCAGCGCTGCCCGGTGAGGGCGATGGCGATGCCGCCAGCGATGACCACCGCGGTGGACAGCGTGTCACCGATTTCGTGCAGCAGCGCACTGCGCAGGTTGATATCGCGGTGGCCACGCATGAGGATGACTGCGATCGCGCCGTTCATCACCACGCCCGCAGCCGCCACCCAGATCATCGTGCCGGCGTGAACGTCCCCCGGGTTCTGCAGGCGGCGGAAAGCCTCGTACCAGATATAGAACGAAATCAGCACCAGCGACAGGCCGTTGATGAAGGCCACCAGCACGCCCGCGCGGTTGTAGCCGAAGGTCTTGCGCGCATCCGGCGGACGGCCCGACAGATAGACCGCGCCCCACGACATGAGCAGGGCGACGAAGTCGGAAAGATTGTGTCCCGCTTCCGAGAGCAGCGCCAGGCTGTGCGCGCTCAATCCGGCCACCAGCAGCAGCAGGATGTAAGCCAGCGTAACCACCAGCGAAATCTTCAGGACCTTTGAGGTCGCCTGATTCTGCGCGCTGCCGCCGTGATGGTGCATGAATTCAAGTGTAAAAGGCGAGTTGTACCGAGTTCAACCCGAAGGCCGCCGATTGTTAAGGGATCGGCTGCGCCCCAGCCGACCGTAGTGGTAAAATCTCGCCGCATTGACCTAAGGAGAGCCCATGAGCACCACCGCAGCATCTCCCACTCCTGAACCGTCGCCGCTCTCGCAAGCCGAGCGCGTGGTTGATACGTTCCTTGCGCCGGGCAAGACCTTCACCGACATCCGCCGCAGCGCCAGCTGGTGGTTACCGTGGTTACTGACTGCAATTGTCGGCTGGGCCATGGTGTACGTGGTGGACAAGAAGATCGGCATCGAGAAGGTGGTAGAGAACCAGATGGCGATGTCGCCCAAGCAGGCGGCCAAACTGGACCAGCTTCCGCCCGACCAGCGCGCGGCGCAGATGGAAACCGTCGTCAAGTTCAACCGGGTGATTGCCTACGCGTTTCCCTTCATCTCGTTGGTGATAGCGGCCGTAATCGCGGGCGTCCTGCTGGGGACCTTCAACTTCGGCCTTGGGGCCGAACTCAAGTTCAAACATTGCATGGCGGTCACCCTGTATTCCTGGCTGCCAGGGGTGATCAAAGCGCTGATTGCCATCCTCGCCGTCAGCATAGGAGGTGGCGAGGGGTTCACTTTTCAGAACCCGGTGGCCAGCAACCTGAGCGGGTTGGTGGATCCCAGCTCGCATTTCCTGTATGCCCTGGCCACCTCGCTTGATCTGTTCGCCCTCTGGTCGCTGGTCCTGGCGGGGATCGGCTACTCCTGTCTCACCAAGGTCAAACGCGGGACCTGCATGGGCGTGGTTTTCAGCTGGTGGGCCGTGGTGGTCCTGGCCGGAGCAGGAATTGGGGCGCTGTTCGCCTAGGGCCGGGGCACGGAATCTCCAGCAAACTGGTATATACTTCGGCTGTTGATGGTGGTTGTAATACCGCCGCCGGAAGGCGGCTAGGGGCAAATTTTTCGTTCATACGCCCCAGAGATAGTTACTGATGTTTGTTTGAGGCGAGGCGATCGAAGTGAGGCCCGCCCGAGCGTCTTCGTAAACCGGAGTGAGCTGGCCGGCATACCTTCATAACCCCGGCACGCATTCATCCAGCAGTGGACGCCAGGTCAGGCCGGGGAGGTGTCGCTTGGACCTGGTTCTTATACGGTTATTATTCGTATTCGTTACGGCGCTTGCTTGCTACGAGTTGCAGCCCCTCGGTCTTCAGCCCTGGCCGGCAGCGGGCGCAGGCGTGCTGTTCGGCATCGCGGTGGTTCTCTTTGAGATCCGCCTGCGGCAGGTGAGCCTAAAGCGCCTGATCGGCGCCGTAATTGGCAGCATCTCCGGCATCGTCGGCGCCTACCTCTTCAGCGTGGTCATCCGCAACAGTATCCGGTCGGGCCCTACCCAGAGCTTCCTTCAGCTGTTTGTGATGTTGATCATGGCCTACGTTGGGCTGGTGGTGGGGGCCGGCAAGGGCGACCTGCTGAACCTGGCGGCGCTGGGGGGCATCTTTAGCGGCGAAAAACAAGGCAAGCGCAGCTACAAGATTCTGGATACGAGCGTCATCATCGACGGCCGCATCGCCGACATTGCCGAAACCGGCTTCCTCGACGGTGTTATCGTGCTGCCGCAGTTCGTGCTGCGCGAATTACAACTGGTGGCCGACTCGGCCGACTCCATGAAGCGCAACCGCGGACGTCGCGGGCTCGACATCCTGCAGCGCATTCAAAAGATCGCCACCCTGACGGTGCAGATTGTGGAAGACGATTTCCCCGCCGTGCGCGAGGTGGACCTGAAGCTGATCGAGCTGGCCAAGGTATACGAGGGCAAGATCGTCACCAACGACTTCAACCTGAACAAGGTGGCACAGTTGCAAGGCGTCGAGGTCCTGAACATTAACGAGTTGGCCAACTCGCTGAAGCCCATCGTGCTGCCCGGCGAAATCATGAAGGTCTTCATCCTGAAGGAAGGCAAGGAATACAACCAGGGCGTGGCCTACCTGGATGACGGGACTATGGTGGTGGTGGACCACGCGCGCAAGATGATCGGCAAGAATGTCGACATCTCCGTGACATCGGTACTACAGACCACGGCAGGCAAGATGATCTTCGGCAAGTTCGATGAGCGCTCCGCCATGTCGCAGCCGCGTCCGGTTGATTCGCTTTCGGATTTCCGCAAGCCGGCGCCGACGCCAGCGGCTCCGGTGGCGCCCGCAGTCGTGGTGCCCGACGTGCCGAAGACGGAGTAGCGCTCTGCTGAGCGATTCGGTTCCCGATTTGTAATCGGCAGTCTGCGGCTTTATACTGCCCGTCCCACCATGAAAGTCATCGTCGTCATTCCCGCCGCCGGACTGGGCACGCGCATGGCCGCCGCCCACGGCGCTTCCAAAAGCAAGAGCAAACAGTTCTTTGAGCTGCAAGGGACTCCCATCCTGGTACACACCCTGCGCAAGTTTGCGCAATGCGCGCCGGTGAGCGAGATCGTAGTTGCGCTGCGCAAGAACGAAACCGCCGGGTTCCAGAAGCTGATCGCCGGCGCAGGGTTCAAGAAGCCGATTCGGGTGGTGGAGGGTGGCGAGCACCGCCAGAACTCGGTCGCAAATGCGCTGGCTTCCATTCACGCGTTGGACGATGACATCGTGCTGGTGCACGACGCTGTACGGCCGTTTGTCGACCAGGACACTATTTTGGGCGTCATCGAAGCGGTCAAGAAGTACGGCGCAGCGATTGCCGGCGTGCCGGCGGTTGACACGGTGAAGCAGGTGGACCGCACCGCCGATGGCGCGGTGGTGGTGGCCACCGTTCCGCGCGAGCGCATGGTGCTGGCGCAAACGCCGCAGGGCTTTCGCTTCGGCCTTCTGAAAAAAGCGTTTGACGAAGCCACTGCCGACGGCTTCATGGGTACCGACGAAGCGTCGCTGATCGAACGCAGCGGTGGCGAAGTGCATGTGGTGATGGGCTCGCCGCGCAATATGAAGATCACCACGCCGGCCGATTTGGAACTGGCGGAGTTCTTCCTGTCGCAGGAGGACCGCGAGAACGTGAGCCTGGGCGGGTGAACATGAGGAATCTTGTCTAACCCACAACGCACACCCCGCATTGGCTATGGATGGGATTCGCATGAGTTCCAGCCCGGCATTCCGCTCAAGGTTGGCGGGGTGCTCATTCCGCACCACAGCGGACTGGCGGGGCACTCCGACGGCGACGTGCTGCTGCACGCTTTGACCGACGCGCTGCTGGGGGCAATCGCGGTCGGCGACATCGGGACCTATTTTCCGCCCAGCGATCCCAAGTGGAAAGGCGCCGACTCCGTCGTGTTCGTGCGCGAAGCTCTGAAGCAGATTGAACATGCAGGCTACGTTATCGGCAACGTGGACAGCACCCTGATTCTCGCGGACCCTAAGATCGGTCCGCATGCCAAGGCCATCCAGCAGAATGTCGCTGCGCTGTTAGGAATCGCGCCATCACGAGTAGGCATCAAGGCGAAGACTCCCGAAGGCATGGGTACCGACCACGCGGCCATCGCCCACGTGGCAGTCCTGCTGACCGAAATTTGCTGGCCATAGCGCTTCAATCGCGCCGTCCTTTCCGTGCAACAACGTAAAATAGACATTTCATCGCCCATCCGCAGTTGCGGGCGAAAAGGAACTCATGACTACCTCAAACCGCGATGTAGAGACGGCCGCCGCACCGCAAGCCGCACCGCCGGAGCGGCCGTCGAACTTCATTCGCGACATCATCCTGGAAGACCTGAAGATCAACAAGTACAACGGACGGGTGCAGACCCGCTTTCCGCCTGAGCCCAACGGCTATCTGCATATCGGCCACGCCAAGTCCATCTGCCTGAACTTTGGGCTAGCGGCAGAATTCGGCGGCCACACCAACCTCCGCTTTGACGACACCAATCCCGAAAAGGAAGAGCAGGAGTACGTTGACTCCATCATCGCCGATGTCCGATGGCTCGGCTTTGAGTGGGATGGCCTGTATTACGCGTCCGACTACTTTGATCAGCTGCACGAGTGGGCGGTGCAGCTCATCCAGGCGGTCAAGGCGTATGTCTGCGATCTGACCGCCGAGGAGGTCCGCCAGTATCGCGGCTCGCTGACCGAACCGGGCAAGGAGAGCCCATACCGCGATCGCTCCGTCGCAGAGAACCTGGATCTTTTTGCACGCATGCGCGCCGGCGAGTTTCCCGATGGCTCGCGCACCTTGCGCGCCAAGATCGATATGGCGTCGCCCAACCTGAACCTGCGCGATCCGGTGATGTACCGCATACTGCACGCCGAACACCATCGCACCGGCGACAAGTGGTGCATCTATCCGATGTACGACTTCGCGCATGGGCAGTCGGACTCGATCGAGCGCATCACCCACTCCATCTGCACGCTGGAGTTCGAGGACCACCGGCCGCTGTACAACTGGTTCATCGAGCAGTTGGGAATCTTTCCCTCGCAGCAGATCGAGTTCGACCGCCTCAACCTGACCTACACGCTGCTGAGCAAGCGCAAGCTGCTGCAACTGGTGCGCGAGGGCCGGGTGCGCGGCTGGGACGATCCCCGCATGCCCACGCTGTCCGGCATCCGGCGGCGCGGCTACACGCCGCAGGCGATCCGCAATTTCTGCGCCGCCATCGGCGCATCGAAGACCAACGGCAGCATCGAGCTGGCGATGCTGGAGCATTTCGTGCGCGAGGACCTGAACAAACGCACGCTGCGGGCGATGGCCGTGCTGCGGCCGCTGCGGGTCGTCATCGACAACTATCCCGAGGGCCAGGTGGAAGATCTTGAGGCGGTCAACAATCCCGAAGACGCCGGCGCCGGCACGCGCAAGGTGCCGTTCTCGCGGGTGCTTTATATCGAGCAGGATGACTTCCGCGAAGACCCGCCGAGACATTTCTTCCGCTTGTCGCCGGGCCGCGAGGTCCGTTTACGCGGCGGATACTTCATTATGTGCACCGACGTGGTGAAGGACGAGCAGACCGTGGTCGAGGTTCATTGCACCTATGATCCCGAAACGCGCCGCGGCAACGCGCCCGACAATCGCAAGGTGAAGGCGACCATCCATTGGGTTTCGGCCGAGCACGCCATCAACGCTGAGGTGCGGCTGTACGAGAACCTGTTCACCACGGAAGATCCGAGCAACGTGCCGGAAGGGCAGGAGTTCACCGCGAATCTCAACCCGAACTCGCTGGAGGTGCTGACGAACGCCAAGCTGGAACCGTCGTTGGCCAGCGCCAAGCCGGGTGACCGCTATCAGTTCGAGCGGCTGGGATACTTCAGCGCCGACCTCGACTCGAAGCCGGGAGCGCTGGTGTTCAACCGCACGGTGCCGCTCAGAGACACATGGGCCAAGATCGAGAAGCGGGACAGGGCGAAATAACAATGCGTTTTTTCGGTTTACGCGTACAACTGCGCTTAGAAGCTGGAAGCGACGACCTTTATTCAGGAGAACACAGGAGTGAGCAAGGACATGGTCCACTTAGCGGTCGATCTTACGATCCATGAAGGAAAGCTCGACGAATTTCAGGGTGTTGCACGGACGATGATTGCGGGAAGCCAGAAGGAACCGGGCACCCTCGCGTACGATTTTTTCTTGAGCGATGATCGCAAACGGTGCCGCCTTATCGAGAGCTACACGAACGCGGATGCCCTGCTGGCGCACTTCACCGGTCCAGTGGTGCAGCAGCTTGTACCCAAACTTCTTGGGACGGCGAGCCTCACCGGGTTCGAGGTTTATGGAGACCCCGGTCCTGAAGCGGCACAGATGTTAAAGGGATTTGGAGCTCAGATCTTCGATTTCTGGGACGGAGTGAGTCGCTGAGCCTTGCATTCGGACGAAGCTAGACTGCGCTGGTGATCGTAAGGCCCCGCAACAAGTAATCATGAGTTCTAATCCATCATCCTCGGCTTCCCCCCGCCTCCGCTTCGCGCCCTCGCCGACCGGTTATCTCCATGTCGGCGGAGCGCGCACCGCGCTGTTCAACTGGCTGTTCGCGCGGCATTACGGTGGCACACTAATTCTCCGCATTGAAGACACCGACTTCGAGCGCTCAACCGCCGAAATGGTGGATGGCATCCTCGACGGCCTGCGCTGGCTCGGCATTGACTGGGACGAAGGACCGCACTTCCAGTCGCAGCGCATGGACTTATACCGCGAGTCGGCGCAGAAACTCGTCGAGGATGGCCATGCGTATTACTGCTTCTGCACCAAAGAGGAATTAGAGCAGCGGCGCGCGGCGGCACAGGCCAAGGGCGGCGATCCGCAATACGACAAGAAATGCCGCAACATCGCTGCCGAAGAGGCGCAGGCACGCCGTGACGCTGGCGAAGCTTGCGCCATTCGCTTCGCCGTGCCGGACGCCGGCAGCACGTTCTTTGACGATGCCGTCTTCGGGCGCGTCGAGTTCTCCAACTCCGAGATCGAAGACTTCGTGCTGCTGCGTTCCGATGGCGGCCCCACCTACCACTTGAGCGTTGTGGTGGATGACCTCGACATGCGAATGACACATGTGGTCCGCGGCGCCGACCATCTTTCCAACACGCCCAAGCAGGTGATGCTGTACCGCGCGCTCGGCGTTCAGCCTCCGCTGTTCGCGCACGTGCCGCTGATTCTCGGCCCGGACAAGACGCGCCTCAGCAAGCGCCACGGCGCCACCAGCGTCACGGCCTACAAGGACGAAGGTATCGTGCCCGGGGCGTTCCGGAATTTCCTGGCGCTGCTGGGGTGGTCGCCGCCCGACTCGACCAGGGAGATGATGGACGATCGCGCGCTGATCGACCTCTTTGATCTGAGCGCCATTCAGAAGTCGAACGCCATCTTCGATCGCGGCAAGCTCGACTGGTTCAACAGCGAGTACATTCGCGCTTATCCGGCGGTGCAACTGTTGCCGCTCATCGAGGAGGAGTGGAAGAAGGTTGGCCTGATTCCATTTCAAACCAACCGCGAGGCGATGGAGTCCACGGTCGACTTGGTGAAGCCGCGAGCGCGCAATCTGAAGGATTTTGCGACGCTGTTCCGCGCCTATTTCAGCGATGAGTATGAGGTGGACTCGACTGCGGTGGAGAAGTTCCTTAAGGACGAAGCCGTGCGCCAAATGCTTATCGAGCTGGCATCGCGCTACGAGAAAGAAGACGTTTTCTCGGAGGGGGGCACGGAGAAGGTTGTGCGCGATTTCGCTGCTGAGAAAAGCGTCAAGGCGGGTGCACTTATCAATGGCGCGCGAGTAGCGCTGACTGGGCAAGGCGTTGCGCCTAGTCTGTTCGCCGTGATGGCGAACCTGGGGCAAGAACGGACAGTAGCGCGATTGAAACGAGCGAAGGAGTTGTAGGCTTTTCGATGCAGACTCGCTGGCGTCACGCCATTTCGTATAGGGGAGCCAGCCCGACAACTTTGGGGCCACACAGTGATCGTCTCCGTTGAACTATCCCCCTTCCCCCCGCGTATTACTCATGTGGTAGCCCGGCTCTAATCTGACGCGCCGGCACCCGTGTGTCTATGGTTCTCCGCGACCTCATCCGCGACGTTTTCCAGACGCTCTGGGGACATAAGCTGCGCACCGCGCTGACCATGTTTGGCATCGCCTGGGGCGTCATCTCCATCGTGCTAATGGTGGCGGCCGGCGAAGGCCTGCGGGTCGGGCAGGCCAGGGTCTCACAGCAATTTGGCCGCGATCTGATGATCGTGTTTGCCGGCCGCACCAGCCTGCAGGCGGGTGGAACGCGCGCCGGGCGGCAGATCGAATACCTGGACAGCGACATTTCCATTCTGCAGGCGGATTCGCCCGATTGCGAATATGTGATACCTGAACTGGAGACCAGTCGCGCGCGTATCCATAGCAACTACAACGCGGGAGCGCAGACCATCACCGGCTCCTATCCGCCGTTCCAGGAAATACGCAGCATCACCGTCGAAGACGGCCGCTTCTACGACTGGGGCGACGTCAAAGAGACGCGCCGCGTCGCTTTCCTGGGCAGCGAGGTCAAGAAGCAGTTATTTGGCGGACGCAATCCCATCGGCGAAAACATTTACTTCAACGACATTCCTTACAAAGTGATTGGCGTGATGAAAGCCAAGGACCAGGATTCCAGCTACGACGGCTTCGACATCAACAAGATCTACGTTCCGTATACCGCGATGCACACCGACTTTCCCAACAAGCCGCCCTGGACGCTCCACGGCGTGGACCAGCTGCTGGTGACCCCGAAGTCGGTCGAGCAGCACGAAGCCTGTAAGGGCCAGATACGGGCGGCGCTGGGCCGGTTGCACGATTTCGATCCCCACGACAAGGAGGCGGCACCCATCTGGGACACGATTGAAGAGGCGCAGGCCTTCAAGACCATGACCGACGGGATGAAGTATTTCCTGGGCGCGGTCGGACTGACGACGCTGTTTCTTGGCGGCCTGGGCGTGATGAACGTCATGCTGGTGGCCGTCCGCGAGCGCACCCGCGAAATCGGCATCCGCAAGGCGGTGGGCGCGCAGCCGCGCAACATCATGATGCAGTTTTTTGCCGAGACCATCATCGTGGTGTTCGTCAGCGGCGGGCTGGGCATGGCCATCTCTTTCGGGTTCTGCACGCTGTTCAATCTGCTGCCCATGCCGCAATTTTTTGCCGGCCTGCTGCCCACCTGGCAATCGGGGGCGTTGTCGATTGGGTTGCTCGGCCTGGTGGCAATCCTGGCGGCGATGTACCCGGCGCGGCAGGCGGCCTCCATCGATCCCATTGAAGCTCTGCGCTATGAGGCAGGTGGCTAATGCTCTCCATGATGAAAGAGATCATGCAGGAATCGTGGACAGCGCTGGCCCGTAGTCGCACCCGCAGCCTGCTGACTATGACGGGCATCGTGTGGGGCATCGTCGCGGTCACGCTGCTCATCGCCTACGGCAGCGGCTTCCGCACCGTGCTGGTCAACGCCTTTAACGCCTTCGGCAAGAGCACGGTCGTTGCCTGGCCCGACCAGACCAGCGAGCAGCCCGGCGGCCAGCGTGCCGGCAAGAAGGTGAAATTCGAACTGGCCGACCTGGAAGCGGTCCGCAACGAGGCCAACATGGTGAAGCAGGTTTGCCTGGAGGCCGTGAAGTGGCTGCCGGTCGCCTACGCCGATCGCATGGTGAACACCGCAACGCGCGGCGTCTGTCCCGAGTACGGCGAGATGCGCAACGAGGTAGCGTTCGAGGGCCGCTGGCTCAACTCCAGCGACGAGGTTGAGCGCCGGCGCGTGGTCTTCCTTGGCAATCGGGTGAAGGACCAACTCTTCAGCGGGCGCAATGCGGTGGGTGAAACCGTCGAGATTGGCGGCATGCGCTTCACCGTCGTCGGGGTGATGGACCGGAAGATGCAGTTCTCGAACTATTTCACCAGCGACGATCGCTCGGTGTTCATTCCTTTCACCACCGCGGGTGACTTGTGGAATACGCGCTACCCGCAGGTGATGGTGTTCACGCCGGTGGCGCCACAGTTCGAGAAGAAGGCCGAGGCACAGGTGCTGGCGGCAGTAGCGGAACGTCAGGGTTTTTCGCCGACCGACAAAAAGGCCATCCAGATGTTCGGTCGCGAGGAATTTCGTCCCGTGATCGACGGCCTTACCATCGGCCTGCAAGTACTGCTGATGTTTATCGGCGCGCTCACGCTCGGCATAGGCGGGGTCGGGGTGATGAACATCATGCTGGTATCGGTGGATGAACGCATCCGCGAGATCGGCCTGCGCCGGGCGCTGGGCGCCCGCAAGTGGCATATCCGGTTCCAGTTCCTCGCCGAAACCATGCTGCTGATGCTGCTGGGCGGCGTCATCGGCATTGCGCTGTCGTATTTGCTGGCGTTGGTGATTCCCACCCTGCCTATGCTGGGACCGTTGTTCGAGGACACATCTGG
>JARLGI010000075.1 GCA_031296115.1 Acidobacteriota bacterium
TCGTTCCGGCGGGAATCGTCCCGCGGGAATGGTTGTCCAGGCGATTGATGGGCTCCGCGGATGCCGCTGGCGAGTTTGCCGATATTGGAGCGAGCGATTGGGTTGCGACGCTGCGGGGCACACTGGCGACGTTGTTGATCTCGCTCGGTATTCCGGATTTCGATGCTTCCGTTCTGCAGCGCAGCGGGCCCCGGTGCCTGACTCAAAATGCCTCAGCCGTCGTGTACAGCCAGGGCTTCAACGGAATTCGCTATTTGTCAAAACACGGGCACGACATTGAAAATTGGGCGTTGTTTGAGCCCGCATCCTTGAGTAAGCAACTTAAGAAGGATATCGAGCCAGATGATTTAGAATTGCTCGAAGCCTTGCGCCTCTTCAATCTGGCGCTGGTGTGAGTTGAGCTTCTCGGGCCAGGAATACCCCCGGTAAGAATTAGTGCCGGATTGGGGAATAGGCCCAAACCAGCGGAATTTGTCCAAGAAGCATACCAGACGCTTTGCCGACACCTCCAAGTTGCAACACATCCTCTGGCGATGGTCATCGAGATTCCGCTTCGGTGGCTGCTCCCAATTCGCTCTCCAGCTCCTCAATGGTCGGCAAGCTCCCTTTCAGCTTTTCGGGAAGGCTTTCAGCCAACCGGTATTCGGAGATGCCGATGGGCTTGTTGATGTCCCGGAGCGTGTATTCGGCGACGAACCGTTCCCTGGTTCTGCACAGGATGATGCCGATGCTGGGCTGGTCAACTGGATGGCGCAGGAGGTCGTTTGACCGCCGAGAGATAGAAGTTCATCTTCTGGGCGAATTCCGGTTCGAGGGCGTTCATCTTCAAATCGACCACCACGTACGCACGGAGCTTCAGGTGGTAAAAAAGCAGATCAATGTAGAATCCCTCGCTGCCAACGGTAAGCCGGTATTGGCTTCCCACAAACGCGAACCCGACGCCCAGTTCGAGAAGGAATTGGCGTAGGTGGTCGAGCAAGCCATGCTCCAGATCGCGTTCGTGCGCATCGTCGCCGAGCATGAGAAAGTCGAAGTTGTAAGGATCTTTGGTGATGTCCTGCACCAGGTCCGATTGCGGCGAGGGAAGAGTTCGATCGAAGTTCGCCACCGCTTTCCCCTGCCGATGTCTCCGCCCGCCCTCGATCTGATGAACAAGGACGTTGCGGCTCCATCCATGCTGGATGGTCGCCCTGGCATACCCAATGCGATCCTCAGCCGCAGAGAGCTTTTCCAGAATGGAGAGCGGGAGATTTCAGGGGGGTGTGGGAGGAAACTTCGTGTGAAGTTCTTGTAGTATTTTCCGTTCATATGACTGAATGCGGCTTGCCCCCCGGAATCTCCCGCTCTCCTACGAGTGCAGCAACTGCAAGGCGCTGTTGCGCACCAATCCGGGCGATTGTTGCGTGTTTTGCTCGTTCGGTTCGGTGAAATGTCCGCCTGTCCAGCAACAGAACAGGTGCTGCGGGTAGGGTTTGCCGTTCGCTTTTTCGTTTTCCGAGACGAACTGACACGTATCCCTTCATGCCCACGGCGAAGCGCTTTTCGCGGTCGGCTGCCATTGCAAACCGGAGGCAGGGACGGGGGCGCCGGCACGATCACGCCCACATTTTGAACCGTTGGGTGCGTGCTGATTTTATTACTTGGCTACTTTGCCAAATAGTGCTAGGCTTGACATGTGATGAACGCCAAGACACAGGCACGACTGGCAACCCGCGCCAATGTTTTCAAAGCCTTAGCCCATCCCTCCCGACTCCTGATCGTTGAGCAGCTCGCCCAGAAAGAACACTGCGTCTGCGAGTTGACCGAGATGATCGGGGCGGACATGTCCACTGTTTCCAAACACTTATCGGTGCTCAAGTCGGCGGGGATCATCTTGGACGAAAAGCGGGGCCTCCAGGTTTATTACCGCTTGAAGATGCCATGCGTGCTGCGGTTCTTCGACTGCGTCGGCGAGGTCATCGAAACCAATGCGAAGGAGCAGTGGGAGCTCGTGAACCTCCCCTAGAACATAAACTCTGATCATGGCAAACACCTCATGAACATGAGACTGAAATGCGCAGAAAGCGGAGGTACAGGCCGGATTCTATTCTGCTCCGTTGCGGCGGATACCCTCGCCAGCTCCGGGCGCGAGGCGGTCAGTGGATCTTGGCAGACGAGGTGTGATGCATGAGCGCAAGAAGATCAATAATCTTTTTCCTGCTAATTCTTGTCGTGGCGAGTACGGGCTACTTGATCACCCGCAACGACAAAAGCACTGCTGCGCGGGCAACGGATAAAGCCACGCAGACGCCTTCGATCGCTCCTTCCAGGATCATTGCCTACTACTTTCACGTCACGGTGCGATGCACGACTTGTCGAACGATAGAGGCTTATTCCCATGAAACCATCCTGAATCGCTTTAATGGTGACATCGACAGCGGCAGGCTCGAATGGCAGGTTGTGAACATTCAATTGCCGGAGAATCGGCATTTCGTAAAGGACTACCAGCTCTTCACGAAATCCGTAGTTCTCGTCCGCGTCGCAAATGGCAAGCAACAGTCGTACAAGGTTTTGAACGACGTTTGGGAACTCGTCGGCGACAAGGCTCAGTTCCAGGCGTACGTCGACAAAGAGGTGCGAGGTTACCTCGCCCAACTGTGATGGACGGCTTCGGGATTGCTCTCGGCTCCGCGCTTTGGCTGGGGTCTCTTAGCTCGATCAGTCCCTGCCCGCTCGCCACTGTTCAACGTTCTGAGCCGGATTGAGGTTTGGGCCCGCCGCATCACAGGCGTGATTTGCATTGTGGTCGGCGGCTACTACTGCCTCACATACATCTTCGAAGTGTTCGTGTGAGGCGCGGAGTGAGAGAGATGAACTTGACGCAAACGCAGTCTGGAATGCAGGCAGCAGTCGTAGCCATGCCGCAGATGGCCTTAGATGGATCGTTGCTTCGGGATCTGCTCGGGGATGGAACCGATGCGGTTGCCGTCTTCTTGCTGCCACCCGGCCAGCAAAATGGCGCCTTTGCCACGTTCGAATCGGTGCGAGGCCACCGGTATTGCCAAGCGTTGATGAAGGCGCGGCATGGCGAATCGGTTCTGTTGGAACCGGCCGGTCTGTCATGCCCTGCCGCAGCGGCGGCGTTCGGTTTCCGTCCCCTGCCGCCGCAACTGGCGAACGGGAAAGGACTGGTGGGATTCGGGATTGTCGCGGAAGCGGCCGTTGGCGAGCATATGTTCGCCGCCATGCCCCGGCTCGCCGACGCCAGTATCGGAAGCATAGCGCTGTGCCCATTGCGCCTCGCACCGCGCATTCCGGACGTGGTCGTGGTGGAAGGCTCGGCGGAGGTACTGATGTGGCTGCTGTTGGCCGACCTAAACGTCCATGGAGGCACACGGCGAACCGGAAGTACCGCCGTTCTTCAGGCGACGTGTGTGGACGCGACTGTTATTCCTCATGTGGAACAGCGCTTGAATTTCGGTTTGGGTTGCTATGGATGCCGCGAGGCTACCGATCTGGCACCGGGTGAAACCGTGCTGGGGTTCCCCGGAGCGTTATTGGACCCGCTGCTCGGGGCACTGGAAATGCTGCGTGCGAAAGCTGTTCCCCGTTCACGGGCGAAGCTGGCTCACGCGTGCCTGGCTGAGACGACCGAAACATCGAATCAGGAGAATCACATTGAATCTTAAGGAAACGGTAAAGCAGAAGTACGGTGAAGCCGCGCTTCGCGTCTTCGAGGGAGGCGGCGGATGCTGCTGCGGGCCAAAGCTACCCACGGGTCTCGCGCAGACGGCTCGCATGTCTCACGAGATTTATACCGACAGCGACACGGTGGGGATCCCGGCCGCGGCCATTACGGCCTCGCTGGGCTGCGGAAACCCGACCGCACTTGCTCAACTGAAGCCGGGCGAGACGGTGCTTGACCTCGGCTCGGGTGGAGGGATCGACGTCTTTCTCTCGGCCCAGCGAGTGGGACCGACCGGCAAGGTGTACGGTCTTGACATGACCGACGAAATGCTCGCGCTGGCACGTCAGAACCAGACGAAAGCAGGCGTGGAAAACGTCGAATTCCTCAAGGGCGAAATTGAGAATATCCCGCTGCCAGACGGTTTGGCCGACGTAGTGATCTCGAATTGCGTGATCAATCTCTCGGTCGACAAGAGCCGGGTGCTCAGGGAGGCGTTCCGTGTTCTGAAGCGAGGCGGTCGGTTCGCGGTTTCCGATGTTGTCCTGTGCGGTGAGATTCCCGCCACCCTTCGTAACAATCCGGAGCTGTGGGCGGGCTGCGTCGCCGGAGCGATGCTCGAATCCAAGTACAAGTCTGAACTGGCAGCAGCCGGTTTCGTGGACATCGACATTGAGCCGACAAGGGTTTTCCGGGCTGCGGACGTTCGCGAGTTCCTGTCCGCCGCCGGAGCGGAAGCCGTGTCGGTTGCCGATCAGGCGGACGGAAAGATCATGAGCGCGTTTGTGCGCGCCACAAAGCCCGCTACAGGTGGCGAGGATTTGTCGAAAGCAAAAACTGTGTCAAAGATTCAGATTCTGGGAACAGGCTGTTCTCGATGCCGTGACCTGACGGCCAACGCTCAAAAAGCTGTTCAGGAACTAGGGATCGAGACGGAGATCGAAAAAGTTACCGAGATCGAGGACATCATCAAGTTCCATATCTTCATGACACCGGGTCTGGTCATCGACGGACAGCTAAAAGCGGCCGGGCGTGTCCCGTCGGTTGAAGAGATCAAGCAGCTGCTTGTGGCCGCAGGAGGCAACTAAATGGCTGAGCAACTTCCAGGGCTCCTCATGTGCGTATGCACTGGCAAGTGCCCAGGGTTCGAGAAGATGGACATCTGGGATTTCATCAACCGGGCGCGCGTGGAACTGCCGGTAGAGTTCGGCATAATTCACCCTCAACTCTGCGAAGAAGATGGCGACCGGTTCCTCGCCGATTTCCTCCAGGCGAAGCGTCCGCTGGTCATCGGGGCCTGCGCTCCCAACATGCAATACAAGATGTTCCGTGACGCTTTCGCCGAAAAGGGGATGGACGTGAAACGCGACATGACCCCACTGGATATCCGGGACCTGACTACCGACGAGGCTATCCAGAAAGTCTCCACTGCGCTGCATGAAATGGGGGTGAAAGAAGATGGCTGAGACGACGTTCACGGGAGTGCCGCGGGACCAAATTCCCTGGTTCCCCACGATCGACTATGACAAGTGCACGTTCTGCATGGAGTGCGACACGTTTTGCCCCCATCGCGTTTTCGAGCGTCGGGAGGGTGCTCGTAAGCTGGTTGTGGCCAATCCTACGAATTGCGTCGTGTTTTGCCGGGCATGTTCGAAGACGTGCGGGCCGGACGCGATCTCTTTCCCCAGCAAGCCGGAAACCATCGCGCGGATTAAACAGATTCGCGAGGGATTGGCTATCAAATGAAACACGCGATTCTTTCCTGCACGGGTTTGGATAAACCCGAGGGCTCGGTGGCGCGCGAGGTCACCATTCGCTTCGCCGATGCCACCGGGAGCGAAATCATCTGCCCCGTACTCCTAAATCGCGCGCCGGCGCGTTACAAAAAGGCTCTCAGCGAGAGTTCGCTAATCGTTGTGGATGGCTGTTCCACGCGCTGCGCCACGAAACTCGCCACGCAGCTGGAGGCAAAGGTAGAGCGAAAAGTGTTGGTGTCGGATGCGGTTAAAGCCTCCGGTCAGCCGCTGGAATCTACACTCAGCTTGGGGCCAGGTGGTTTGACGTTGGCCCAGACGATCGTCGATGAACTGGTCCGCAACCTCAACGCACCCGCGGTTGCCGCCGAACCGGTGGCGGACTTCGAAACACCAACGGAATATCTCGTGGTGACGCACGACAAGTTCGAATTCCGGATTCCCGTCGTCGATTACATGTTCAATGAGAACGACGTTTGGGCACGCGTGTTGGACGGCGTAGCACGGGTGGGCATCTCGGACTACATGCAGCAGAAGCTGACCGACGTCAGCTACTTTGACTCGCCCAAAATGGATGCGATCGTGGAGCAGTTCGGCGAGCTGGGTAGCCTTGAGTCGGCCAAAGCAGTGTTTGAAATCATTGCACCCGTCAGCGGCACGGTAGTCGCGTTCAATGGCGCCGTGGTGGATAACCCGGCACTGATCAATGAAGACCCTTACGGAGCCGGGTGGCTGGTGGAAGTGAAGCTATCGGATTGGCCGCAAGACCACGAGCTGCTGCTGAATCCAGCGGCGTATGCCGAAATCGTCAAACGGAAGGCCGCCGAGGAATAAGAGGGAGAGTCGCATGTTAACTGAGCCTGCTAAGAATTCCGTGCTGGTCATCCCGTGCAGCGGGATCGGCAAAGTCCACGGTCTGATGAGTCGCGAAGCCACCTATCTGGTGACCGATGAGTTGGCTCCGGCCCAGACGGACACGCTCTGTCTGGCCTTGTTGGTCAAGGGGGATTCCGAAGCAGTCGCGGCGGTAGGAAGCCACGCCTGCATCACCATTGACGGGTGCGCCAAAGCCTGTGCGGAGAAGAACGTGACGCTGGCCGGCGGACGAGTGGCCAAGGCGGTCCAGGTGGCGGAGGCTTTCAAGAACCACCGTGGCGCGAAACCCGGCAATGCGACTGCGTTGACCGACGACGGGTGGATCATCACACGAGAGATTGCCGAGTCGGTTGCCTGTGAAGCGGCGCGCTTACAGGCATGTGAGGAGGTCATCCGATGAGTGCGGAAATCACGAAGGTCGGCATCATCTCGTGCAGCGGCGAAGCGATTCCCGAGGGGACGATCTCTCGACTGGCAACGCGCCGGGTGCTCGAACTGCTGCGGCCCAACGCAACGGTCACGCTGTGCTTGCCGCTTTTCCTCTCCGGCAACGAAGCGGAACGGAATTTTGCCAAAACTCATCCGACGATCACCATCGACGGGTGCGAAAAGCAGTGCGCCAAGTGGGGCACGGAACAGCACAGCGGCCCGGTCAGTTCTGCGCTGGTGGTAACCGACATCCTGGGGACACAGGCTGCGGGCTGCCATCGCTCGTCGCGTGACGCGTCTCAGCCGGACAAGCAAGCCGTCTGGGCGGTCGCGGAGCGGATTGCTGCCGAGGTGGACACAGTGCTGGTGGAGACGGGGCCAGGCGATGGCGCGGCAGTGGGGACGAGCGGAGCCCAGTGTTTGTGCTCAAGCCCCATGCCCGGCGGGAAGGTGACCATCCAGGGCGCAGCGGTCAGTATACCCGGATTGGCACTGATCTTTGAGCAGTGTGCCGAACGCAACATCGCCGCGGACACCGGCAGTGCCGCTGCTTTGCTCGAGGTGGTGAAAATCTATCACCGCATCCTCCCGGAGGAAGAAACCGAGTATCGGAGCGCTCTGCTTGCGGCGTATCAGGAATTCAGAAACGGCGTCACGCCGACGAAATGATGGAAGTGCTGTGTTGGTCGGCCCCGACCGTGGCCGAGAACCTCGCCATAGACGATGCCGCGGCCCGAACCGCATGGGTGACGGGACTCCACCGGCTGCGGTTCTGGTGGGGAGGACCGCCAGCCGTGGTGATGGGCTCCAGCGAGCGGCCGGAACAAGTGGTGGACGCCGAGGCGTGCGCCAGGCTGGGTGTGGATGTACTCAAACGGTCCACCGGCGGAGGCAGTGTGCTCCAGACTAGTGGCGTGCTGAACTACTCGCTGATAACGCCCGCTCCCGCAAACCTGGACCCGAAGGCCGGTTTTCGTCCGGGTATAGATCTTATTTGCGCGATCCTCGCGGCCTTCGGCGTGGTTGGCAGGCCGGAAGGGACGTCGGACGTGGCGATTGGGGACCGGAAGATTTCCGGTAACGCGCAAGCCCGGCGGTGGAAAGCCGTTCTCGTTCACGGGACGCTGCTCGTCGACTTCGATCCCGAGCTGGCGGAATACATCCTGAAACATCCCTCACGAGAGCCCGTGTACCGGCGAGCGCGCGCTCACCGGGACTTCCTTGTGACGTTGCGTTTGCTTGGAGTGAATGCGGACCGCTCCACCATCGAGCGTGTAGCGCTGAATGCCGCGCGTCAGGTATTCCGACCAACGAAGGTTGCCGGAGAATCAGCATGACCGAAGGCACAATAGGGCGTTGTTATCGCGTAGGCCATGCCCGGACAACACAAAATGGCGCCGTATCAGAGCTTCTTTTCGCTCACCAGCACCAACTCGTTTTCCCTGATCAAGGATCTCAGGTCAGGCAGAAAGTCCTGGATGTCCAACTGCTCCGTCGAGGTAACTTCGAAAGTCATAAACGACGGGGTCTTTTCCAAGGCGCCCTTCACCGTGGGAACGTTCAGATGCAAATTGACAATATCGTAAGGGCGATCTTGAACCAGCTCACCGAGTTTCACCAGGAAGCGCTTTTCGCCGAACTCACCCGCGACCTCTATGCGCACCTGGGTCGTCAGTTTGGCTATCGCTTCTTCGGCCGCGGCGCGCGCTTTGGCGGCTTCCAGTTTGGCCATCTTTTCCTTGGCCTCCTGCCGCACAAGCTTGAAGATCTTGTACTCGCGCTCCATCTTCCAAACCAGGTCGCGCCCGGGAAAGCTGATGGCCTCGACGGGACAAACGACGCCGCAGGTGCTGCACCCCACCATGCAGTTGTACCTGTTCGCCGCCACGGCTTTGTTGTCCTGCATTTCATAAACGCCCCGGCCACATGTGACGTAACACAGCGTGCAGCCGATACAAGTGTCCCGGTCCACGGATGGGTACCACGGGACTTCCGCTCGAGGAATGCCGTGCCACGTATTCTGCTTCTCGGCCATGCTCTGATCTCCTATACTCCCGAGCTTACCCCCGACCTGCCATGACGCATCATCACGATATTGAACCAGGAAATCTCGACCGCCGGCTGTGGGCCAGTGCGGCTCTCAACCTCGGTATCACGCTGGTCGAACTCATCGGCGGGCTGATGGCCGGAAGCCTGGCGCTGCTGGCCGATGCGGCGCACAACATGGCGGACGTCGGTGCATTGGGCCTGGCTATTTTCGCGCGTAAAGTGGGCCGGCGAGCCCCGACGGCACGGCACACCTACGGTCTCAAGCGCGCCGAGGTTCTCGCGGCACTGTTCAACGCGGCGGCGCTGATTGCCATCTCCGCCCTGATCGCACGTGAAGCGGTGAGCCGGTTCCTCCATCCGGAACCAGTGCACGTCTCGGTCATGCTGATTGCGGCAGTCGTGGCATTGGTGGCGAACGTAGCCTCCGTGCTGCTGCTCCGCGCGCATCGCACTGAGGACATCAACGTCAGAAGCGCGTTCCTGCATTTGGCGCAAGACGCTCTGGCTTCGCTGGCCGTGGTGGCGGCGGCGCTTTTGGCCCGGACTGCGATTGGACACTACGTTGACCCGGTAGCAGCCCTACTGATCGGAATCGTTGTCCTCCGAAGCGCCATTTCGATCGTTTGGGAATCGTTACACACCTTGCTGGAGGCTGCTCCCGAGGGGGTAGATGTGGAGCAATTGGCCGGAGACGTAGCGCGGAGGTTTCCCGGTGTCCGGTTGCATCACGTCCACGCCTGGGAGGTGGGACCCGGCCAGCGAGTGATCACCGCGCACATGAAAGTTGGTGCGGCGACCCTCCTCGAAGCGGAAGCCGTCGCGAACGATGTGCGCAGCTTCCTCCATGAGGCATGGGGCATCACCCACGCCACATTGGAAGCCGAAGCGAACGGCTGTGGCCGGGAAGAGATTTTGGGCGAGTGGAGTTGATATGGAGCCCGCGGAGCGCAATCCGTCTGCGCTGAACCTGGACGGTGGAGAATCAGTTTCTCTCGGCCGTCTGCTGGTGGCATTTCTGAAGATCGGCAGCATCGGTTTCGGCGGTGGTATGGCCGTCATTGCCCTCATGGAACAGGAGTTCGTACGGAAGCGGCGCCTGATTCCGCTCGATGAATTCGTTCACAGCGTGGGGCTGGGACAGGTTCTCGGGTCGTTCGCCGTGAACGTGGCGATCTTCATCGGTTACCGTCTGTTCGGCGTCACGGGCGCGCTGCTCTCGGCGGGCGCGTTCCTGGCACCGTCAATTGCTCTCGTCATCATCCTGTCGGATTTGTATTTCCGCTATCACGCCCTGCCTGCCCTGCAGAGCGCCGTTACAGGACTCGCACCGGTCGTGATTGCCTTGATCCTGGGCGCCGGCTGGTCTATTGGCCGCAAGGTGCTGCGCTCATGGCTAGCTCTATTGATCGGGATTGGCGCGCTGTTGGCTGGAGTCGCCAAGCTGAACACAGTCTGGATACTCCTCGCAGCGGGAGCCGCCGGTTTTCTGCTCTCTGTCAGATCGGGCGATCCAGGGCGCCCGGACCAATCGCCAAAGATGCCACGTGACTGTGCCGCGAACCTCTGGTCGCTCGCCCTGCCCGCGGTGGCGCCCATATCGAAACTCATCGTCACATTTCTGAAGATCGGTCTAGTGTTCTTTGGGGGCGGATTTGTTCTTGTGCCGGTTCTTCACGATCGGTTGGTTGCCGATCTCGGCTGGTTGAAGCCTCAGGAATTCCTTGACGGCGTCGCTATCAGCAATCTGACTCCGGGGCCGATCGCGGTGCTTGCCACATTCGCCGGCTATCACATGGCCGGGACAATCGGCGCACTCGCCGCGACTCTGGCGCTGTTCGCTCCAGGCGTGATCCTGATGCTTGCGATCAGTCAACAATACGGCCGTTTCCGCGATGACCAACGCGCTCAGCGCTTTCTTGCCGGAGTCAACCCGGCCGTTGCGGGTCTTATTTTGAGCGCTGCTCTGTCGCTAGGCTGGAGCACTCTCGTGACGTGGCACCAGTACCTGTTCATGGGACTGTCTCTGTTCCTTCTCCTCCGACTACGCTGGCATCCGGCGTTCGTCCTGGTGATTGGCGCGGCGTCGGGATACGTCGGATTGTTGCCGTGACTTCGTATTACCAAAGTTTTAGGAGTTCCGTCACCGTTTACCTTATGCGTGCATCCGCATAAGCAGAGAAACTGACATGGAGACACTGGCCAGCGTGTTTAAGGCACTTGCGGACCCGACCCGGTTGCGGATTATGAATCTGTTGCTGCGATCTCCGCTCTGCGTCTGCGAAATCGAGAGAATCCTCGGGCTGCCTCAGCCACTTTTGTCCCGGCACCTGGCTTACCTGCGCAACAGCGGATGGGTGGAGAGCAATCGGGACGGGATGCGAGTGAATTACAACCTCGACGAGAAGAACCCCCTGCTTCAGCGAATGAGGCCACTCCTCTTGGATGCGCTAGGCAACGCTCCCGTGGGGCGCGCCGATCTGCGAACTTTGAAGGCCGCCGTCTAGAAGAAAGGAATAGCAGTATGAACGCTACACAAAAACCAACGCCGGAAGAGATCTTCGGGATGATGCAAAAGATGATGGGGTCGGTGCCTGCCTCTATCGAGAAGGCCGCGAAGGTGGATGAGGGGCTGCTCTACGAGCATCTCCGTTCGAGGCAGTATGCCATGCCGCCGGATGGCACCTTGGATGATGAAACGCGGACCTTGATTTACCTTGCTTCGGCGCTCGCCGCCGGAAGCACCGCGTGTATCCAGGCGATGGCCAACAAGGCCAAGATGCAGGGGATCCCCGCGGCGAAGATCCTGGAGACAGTGCACATTGTCCGGCTCGCCCTGGCGACGAAAGTGATCGGCGAGGCCGAGCCGGTCTTCGAAGCATTACTGGAGATGCCGAAATAGCGCGTGTGCCGATTCACGCCCGCATGAGTGCTCGATTGCCGGAGGAACCAACCTATGCCTTCTGAAGATGCGAATGACCAGAGCCCTGTGGTCGAGGCGGCGCACACGCCGGGGCGCGGGAGACTCTCCACGCTGTTACGCGTCGGCGTATCGGTCGTCATCATTGTCGTTCTGATGCTTTGGATTCTGGGCGCCTTCCGGCGCGGGGTGATTCAGGCCAGCAAGCAGCCGGTTGCCGAAGAGTCGGCGGCCGGCTTGGTGACACAGAAGGTTGCATCGCAGATGGTCCCCGCCGTGACTGAGGCCGTGGGAACCGTCCAGGCCGAGCAAGTCGCCGCCGTGACTGCCCGGGTGGTGGCGAACGTCATCGAGATGCGCGTTACGGCGGGGCAACGGGTGACCAACGGAGAAACCCTCGTGGTGCTCGACGACCGGGATCTCCGGCACCGGGTCGAGCAGGCGCAGGATGCCGTGCGCAGCGCGGAGGCCACGCTGGCGCAAGCGCAGTCCGACTACAAGCGCGACAAGCCGCTCTTCGACCAGCAAGTCATTACCGCTTACGACTTCGAACACACCCAAACCAATTTGAAGACCGCCGAAGCGAATTACCATCGGTTCCAACAGGCTGCACGGGAAGCCGAAGTGAACCTGTCTTACGCGATAATCCGCAGCCCTTTCGCCGGAGTGGTGATCGACAAACTGGCGAACCTGGGGGACATGGCCGCTCCGGGTAAACCGCTTCTGTCGATGTACGAGCAGGACCGGTTGTGGCTCGAAGCGAACGTACCTGAAGATCTGATGAGCCACATCCGGCTCAATGAACTGCTGACGCTCCGGATTGACGCTTTGAACCGCGAGATGCGGGGGCGGATAGTGCAGGTCGTTCCGTCGTCCGACCCGGCCAGCCGAAGTGTCGTGACGCGCGTGCACCTGAGCGAAACGAAGGACATCCTTCCAGGGATGTTTGGGCGATTGCTGCTCCCCTTGAAGTCCGAAGAGGTACTGGCGGTTCCCGCATCGGCACTGATCCGCGCGGGCCAATTGGCGATGGTCGATGTGGTCCAGGAGGCTCGCCTTGAGCGGCGGACGGTGCAACTGGGCCGCGCCATTGGCGACCAGTTTGAAGTGCTCAGCGGCCTCGCCGCCGGGGAAACGATCGTGATCAGGAAGACCCGATGAGCCAACCGCACGATTCACTCACCATCCGCATAGTCCGCAAGTTTCTGGAATCGAACCTGTCGATGGTCTTCATCCTGGTCTCGATTGCCGCGGGCGTAGTGGCCCTGGTGGTCACACCGCGCGAAGAAGAGCCGCAGATTATCGTGGCTGCCGCCAACGTGATGGTCGCATTTCCCGGCCACACCGCACAGGACGTCGAGCAACTCGTTTCCACGCCGCTCGAAAAGATGCTGTTTCAGATCCCTGGAGTGGAGTACGTCTATTCCCGCTCCATGCCGGGCCAGAGCATCGTTACGGTGCGTTTCTACGTGGGGCAACCGCTGGAGCCCAGCTACGTCAAGCTGATCCGCAAGCTTAACGAGAACATGGACCGGATCACTCCGGGGGCGGCGGGATGGGTGGTCAAGCCCATCGATGTGGACGATGTGCCGATTGTCACCTTCACGCTGACCAGCGGCTCCCGGGACGATTATGCGTTGCGGCGCATGGCGGACGAGATGGTAGCGCGCCTGCAAGGAGTAGACAATGCCGGCCTCGCCTACGTGGTAGGCGGCCGCCCGCGCGAGTTGCTGATCCGGCCATCCGCCGCTCGCATGGCCTCCTATCGAATTGCGGCGTTGGACTTGAGCCGGGCGATTCAAGCCTCGAATTCCAGCGTGCTCGCGGGGACCTTCGACCGCAACGATCGGGATGTACGCGTGCAGGCCGGACAGTTCATTGCGAATGCGCGGGACTTGCAGAACCTGGTGGTCGGCGCAACAAACGGACGTCCGGTGTATCTCAGCGACGTTGCGGAAGTCAGGGACGGCCCCGGTGAGTTCCTGGACTATGTACGCTTTCACCGCGGACTGGCGTGGGATCATCCCAAAGAAGAGGGTGCCGCAGGAAGCCCGATCGGCGGAACCGCTGCGCATGCGCCGCGCAGGCACGGCTCTCAACCGGCCGTCACGATCGCCATCGCCAAAAAACATGGTACGAACAACGTCTGGGTGGCCGAGGCGCTGCTCAAGCGGATGGGCGAACTGAAGGCGGAGGTTCTACCGGCCGACGTGCAGGTGGTCGTGACGCGAAACTATGGAGTCACGGCCAATGACAAGGTGAA
>JARLGI010000076.1 GCA_031296115.1 Acidobacteriota bacterium
AACCTGCCAGGCGGTCCCACCCATCGCAGTGACCACCAGCACGACCGCTCCTGCGAGCGCCAGTGCCGCCCCGACGCCGTGGGTTACGGAGTTCGCGATGATGTCGCCCAGCCTGTGTTCCGTCACCAGACGTGCTTCCTTCGGAGCGGACGAAAGAACGATCTTCTATCGCAATATCCTGCTGTTTATGGTTCTACCAGGCGTCGATTTTGTCTGTGACCTGTGCACCGTATGTTTGGGCACAGAGTCGCCTTCCCAGTACCAGACTGCAGATGTTCCAGCTCGCGGCTATGCGGCACACGCGTCGAGTAGCGTCCGGCCATGACAGCGTGAGTGACAGCGTGCAGGGTCCTTGCGAAGCTCAGGGTTTGAAACGCTGTTGTGGCGTTACTGGATGCCGTGTGTATTTCGCCCATCCAGTTCTGTGAAAACACTGTGAACAACTTACGAGATTCCTGCAACGAGAATTGCAGGTTGCTTTTCTTCAACAACTTGCACGACACACTTAACGTCTTGAAATATCTGTAGATTGCACCAACCTCGGGCATGTACGACGCGCGTTTCTGTTAGGATTGGTTTCGTCGACGGTCGAAAGGACTGGCTTCCGATAAGTTGCCGGTTCTGAAGTAGACTGGGTGATCCGCTTGGCGAGGCGACTCGGCAAGCGACCAGACCCGAAAAAACCGACTGCATTGCGGGGTGTCAGCCGGGGTTTGGACTGCGAAAGCGGTGATCGCATCAAGGGCTGTGACGGTACATGCGTCCACGCTGGGGACTCTCTCGCGGGAGTTGTCGGCTAGAGCATAACCAAAGTCACAGCCTTTTCCTCTTGCTCATCACATCGATCTTCTGCAGGAATCTCGATTCATTTCAGTCCGATGCAGGAATCCAATTGGGCATCCCTGGCGACCGGCTAATTTGCTTGTCGGGAGCTACACTGGGATGTGAGAAAACTCATTGTTGTCGTCATTGCGCTTGTTGTGTTGCTGCTCGTGTTCTTACTGGCAAGATCAGCCACACCCGTTGTCGAGCTCCCGTCTGCAGTCGTTTCCCTGGGCCAAGCTACTCCCATCACTGTTCACGTAGCCGATCCGCGTGGCATTCGCAGGCTGCAAGCGTTCGTCGAGCAGAATGGTGCTCGTTACCAAGTCTTTGCGATGGCGCAGCCGTCGAGGTCGCCCGACAGTACCTGGGACTTCACGGCTGGCGTCAGGACCACTCCCCAGTTGCAGGCGGGCAATGCGAAGTTGATCGTCGAAGCGACTTCGAACGACCTGCTTAGAAAGACAGGCCGCGCCGAACGCGACCTGATCATCGTTACGCAACCGCCGATGGTCAGCGTTGATTCAGAGCAGCACTACCTGTATCTGGGGATGGCAGACCTCGCCACCTTCAACGTCTCGGGGAGCTGGACAGAAGCGGGAGTGCGCGTCGGCAATGAAACATTTCGCGCCTGGCCCATGCCTGGCGGCAAGCCGGGCCTGTTTTCCATGTTTGCGTTCGCCTGGAACATGTCGACTGACACCGTACCGCTGGTCTATGCTGCCAACGGTGCCGGAAACGAAGTGACCAGCCCGCTTGTGGTCGTGTTTCCGAAGAAGGAACAGCCGAAATACAGGGTCCATGATCTCCAGGTGAGCGACGCCTTCATGCAGAAGGTGATTAACGAACTTGACCCGAACGGAGTGGGTGATCCGGTCACGCGTTTCGTGAAGATCAACAGCGAGATGCGCCGCGCCAACAACAAGACGCTTTCCGATCTGCAGTTCAAGACCGCCGACAGTTTTCTATGGTCCCGGCCTTTCATCCGGCAGCCTCACTCTCAGGCTGAGGCGAACTTTGCCGACATGCGGAATTACATCTATCACGGCCAGAAGATCGATCAGCAGGTTCACTTGGGATACGACCTGGCGGTTACGCAGCACGTCGGTGTGGAAGCATCGAATGACGGCAAGGTCGTTTATGCGGCTCCTCTGGGAATTTACGGCAACTGCCTTGTCCTCGACCACGGCTATGGACTGCAGACGATCTATGGCCACCTCAGCAGGATTGATGCCCATGAAGGCGACACGGTGAAGCAAGGCCAAGTGATGGGGGTGAGCGGCCAGACCGGCATGGCTGGAGGCGACCACATCCACTTCGCGATGCAGCTCGACGGCGTTCAGATCGATCCGAAGGAATGGTGGGACGCACACTGGATTAGGGATCACATCGCGAGGCGGGTGGACCTTCCTGGGTTCAACCCGTAATGCAAGCCGTCACCTGAGACCAGGTGCGAAAGGGGTTTCGCGATCGCCGCAGCAGGTGGATGGTTGGATCGGCGCCGCGTCGCTGGAGTTGACGGCTTCGGACGTCGACGAAATCTCGTCCGCAATCACCAGTACAGGCGCGGGCACCGGCCCAACCAATCCGTGATTAATGAGTTTGTGACACAACCACAACACAATGCAAAGGATTATTATGTCTGCTTTACAGGATCGACTTGCTCAAGCTCAGGAAGACGTGAACGGCCTTGCCGAGCGCCCGGACAACAACACGATGCTGAGGCTGTACGCTCTTTACAAACAGGCGACTCAGGGCGATGCCACCGGGGAGCAACCGGGCGGCTTCGACTTTGTCCGCCGCGCCAAGTTCGATGCCTGGAGCGAGATTAAAGGCACCTCCGCCGAGGATGCGATGCAGCAGTACATCGACTTGGTTGCTTCCCTACGGCGGTGAGACTGTGCCGGCATTTGGCACAAGCTCTTCGATGTTGGGGCACTGCCTAAGGAGCCAGATGTCGCCGCTCCGCCGTGCTCATTTGTTCCTTCTCAAGCTGGTTAGCAGCCCCGAATATCGCCTTTGCGGACGGTCATTATGGACGGCGATAGCGAGCGCCTTTCGCTGCCCGACTAGCACAAGCAGTCGCTTTCCCCGCGTGATCCCGGTGTAAACCAGGTTGCGTTGCAGCAGCATGTAGTGCTGCGTGGCCAGGGGAATGACCACCGTCGGAAACTCTGACCCCTGCGACTTGTGGATCGTGATCGCATAGGCCAAGGAAATCTCGTCCAACTCTCCGAAGTCGTATTTCACCAGCCTCTCGTCAAAGCGAACTGCGACCTGCTGCTCAACGGCATCAATTCGCTCGACGATCCCGATATCGCCGTTGAACACGTCCTTGTCGTAGTCGTTCTCGGTCTGGATAACTTTGTCGCGGATCTGGAACCGCCATCCAAACCGCTCAACGCTGGTCTGGCCGGGTTTAGCCGGGTTCAGTACCTGCTGTAAAACCATGTTCAGTTCCCGCACGCCGAGTGATCCCCGGTTCATCGGGCAAAGAACTTGAACGTCGCGGATGGGATCGAGAGCGAATCGCTGCGGAATCCTCTCCTGCACCATCTTGACCAACGTCGCTGCGATCTTTTCAGGGTCATCCCGCTCCACGAAATGGAAGTCGGAACCTGGGTCAGCTCCGCTCATGTCCGGCATCTGTCCCTGGCGAATGCGATGGGCGTTGGTGATGATTCGGCTGTTGGCCGCTTGCCGGAAGACTTCGGTGAGGCGAACGACCGGCACGACCCCGCTCTCGATCAAATCGTGCAGTACCGTCCCCGGCCCCACCGAGGGAAGCTGATCCACATCCCCCACCAGAACCAGCCCGGAGCGGATGGGAATCGCTCGAAGCAGCGACTGCATCAGCAACACATCCACCATGGAGGTCTCATCGACAACCAGCAGGCCGCAAGCCAACAGGTTGGACTCATAGCGAGTAAACCTGCCTGTTCCGGGATCGATTTCCAGCAGGCGATGGATCGTCTTTGCTTCCATCCAGGTGGTCTCCGTAAGCCTCTTTGCGGCCCGACCCGTCGGCGCACAGAGCAGGCACTTCACCTTTTTCGCCCTCAGGATCGTCAAGATGGAGTTGACCAACGTCGTCTTGCCGACACCCGGCCCTCCAGTGATGACCACAACCCGATTTTGCAGAACCGTTTTCAGCGCCTCGCGTTGGGTGGGGGCCAGCGTCTTGCCCGTCCGCTGCTGGCACCAGGTGACGGCCTTCTCGAAGTCGATTGGAGGGTACAGCATCGGCGCTTGTGTCAGCGCCTTAATCTTGGCCGCGATGCCTTCCTCCGCCTTCCTGAGGTGGGGCATGAAAATCAGGGCATCACCGTCAATCTCTTCCAGCAGCAGGGAGCCGCTGGTGAGCATTTGGGACAGAGCCTGTTCCACCGTCTCTTCCGAGATTTCCAGCAGCTTGATTGCCGTCAGTTTGAGCTTTTGTAGCGGCAGGGCACAGTGTCCGTCTGAAGTCGCTTCCAGCAAGACATGGTCGATGCCCGCCCGCGCCCGGTCGAGCGAATCCCGAGGGATTCCAATCTTCTGCGCGATCTGATCGGCGGTCGCGAAGCCAATCCCGTAGATGTCTTTCGCCAACATGTACGGATTGCTGCACACCTTCTCGATCGCTTGGTCCCCATAGGTCTTGAAGATTCGTACGGCTCGGCTGGTGCTCACACCATGGCTATGCAGGAACAGCATGATTTGGCGGACTTGTTTCGCCTCCTGCCAAGCCTTCTCAATTCGCTGCCGGCGTTTCGGCCCAATGCCTTCGACGGATTGCAGTTCAGCGACCCGGTTCTCGATCACGCCCAAGACTTCGGCTCCGAACCGCCCGACCAGCTTCTTGGCCAGGACCGGCCCTATGCCTTTGACCAGGCCGCTACTGAGGTACCGCTCGATCCCTTCCACCGTCGTCGGCGGCACGGTCTTCATCAACCTGGCCTTGAATTGAAGTCCGTGCTCTTTGTCGCGAACCCACCAGCCCTCGGCCTCGAGCCACTCCCCGGCGGACACGGAAGGCAGCGATCCAAGGACCGTTACCTCGTCGCGCTGTCCTCTGACTTTTACCCGAAGCACACAGAAGCCGCTTTCCTCGTTGTGGAAAGTAACGCGCTCGATCAGGCCGGAGACTTCCTCGGTGCTCGCCTTGTCAGGCCCTTTGGCATTCATCTGGTTTGGGATTCATTTTCCCACGGATGGTTTGTCTTGGTGCTCTAATGGTTGCCGGGCAGTTTGGGCGACACCGGCTCGGGTATAACTGTCCATAGGAATTCATGCCGGTAAGTTACGGGCCGTAGCACGGTGTGCACATCATTGGTTTTCGCGATGACAGCCGCAGTAAATCGCCGTGAGCTACCGGTTAGTTGTGGAGTTGGGATGATCGACTGGAGGACCTCGCTGTTGGGCAAGACGAACTGGAAAGTAGGCCGTCTCGGTCTGGCATCCAGTTACGGCGCAGACGAGCGTTGCGTGCAAATGGCATTCGAGCGAGGCATCAATTACCTGTATTGGGGCTCGATGCGAACTGCCAAGTTCGGTGCCGGACTGCGCAGCCTGCGATCACGTCGGGATGAGTTCCGCCTCGTTATCCAGTCCTATTCGCGTATCGCCGCAATGGTCCCTTGGAGTCTGGAGCGCGCTTCGCCAGTCAAATGTGGACATGACTATGCGCTACGTCCACAACAGCCGTAAGGCAAGAAACGCCCAAGCACAATTCATTGAGCGTTTCCTGCCTAACGCGGGTGCTGTGGCCAATCTGGAAGACCCACCAGAGGATGAGCGGGTGCCAGTGCGGGTGCAGTGAATTGTCAGCAAACGCGCAAGTGCTGTAAAATGAGAGAACAAGCGGGAGTAACTCAGTGGTAGAGTGCGACCTTGCCAAGGTCGAAGTCGCGGGTTCAAATCCCGTCTCCCGCTCCATGATTTTGATGACCCTCGCCGCGCGCGAGGGTTTTTCGTTAGCCGGGTGAAATGTGGGCGGTCGCCGAGATCTTGTGGCGCCCGTCGCTCAGGATGACAGAGGGATAGTTTTGTGCGGGCTAGTCCGTCACGGCCGCCTGCGAGTGGGTGCGTAGGATCCCGGTTCCGATGATGACCGCGCAGAACAGTAGCAGCACTCGCAAGACGTTGGCGTGCAGCACGGGGTCGCCCAACAGAATCCGCACCAGGCCGAACCCGGCGGAAGCGGCGCAGAGGGCGAAGTAAAGCTTCTCTTTCGCACAGTGCGAATAAGCCAGCAGAACCAGCAGCACGGTGGTGACGATCACGTAGATGCCGAGGAGGATGGCCCCGCCCACGACCTTCTCATTGTGGAGCGAGAACGCGGTGGCGTGTGAGATGGCCAGCTGCACTCCGGCCACCCCCAGGAAAAACACCGAGTGCACCAGCGCGATGATGGCGCGCTTGCGGTTGTTGATGATGGCAAAACGGTCCATGAACACAGTTGATTGTGCCAAAACCAGCGCACATCGGGATGTGACGAAAATCACAGTCAACACGTTGTTGGTCGTCCTGAGCGAGGTGGGGCCGCGTACCGGCCAATAAAACCGTGCGTCCCTGGAGGGGCTCGGGACAATTTGGGCACCTTACCCAGGGCTTACGCCCTGGGCTAACTGCAATACCGCCGCTGCGCGGCTGAACTCTTGCAAGTCATCATGCATTGCAACCACGACATTAAGTTCCCGAAGCTGGCAACCGGTTCTACGGGGCCTCAACGCGACATCTCTACTCCTCCCGCGCCTATTTCGACCCCGCGCCCTTCGCCCTCGTGCTCAGCAGCTCCACGACATCCTTACTACCTTCGTTGGTAGCGATCTCCAGCGCGTTGAGGCCCTGGTCGCTCTTGACCGACACATCGGCGCCGGCGGCGAGCAACGCCTGCGCCCGCTCGACGCTGTTGTGCATGGCCGCCTCGTGCAGCGCGGTGTATCCGCCCTGCTGCTGGACGTTGGGATCGGCCCCGGCTTCCAGCACCAGCTTCAGTACGCGGGCATCGCGCGACGCAGCCGCGCTGTGGATGACCGCGATGCGGCTCGGCGACCCGGCATTCGCGTCGGCGCCGTGGCTGAGGAGCAGCTTCGCGGCGTCGAGGTGTCCGAAGAAGCAGGCCAGATGCAGCGGGGTGAAGCCGTCGCCGGCGCGGGTGTTCACCAGCGCCGGATCATTCGCCAGCAACACATTCAGCCGCGCGGCGTCGCCCAACGTCGAGGCCTCAGACACATCGAGTTCCCCCGCCACGGGACGCAGCAGCGCCACCGTATCCATCTGGCCCATGTAGCGGGCTTGCATCAAAGCGGAGACGCCCGCGGCATTGCGGGCGCGCGCCGCGCCGGGGTCGGCTGCGATCAGCTTCACCACTTTCTCTTTATCGCCAGCAGCGATGGCCGCGAAAATTTCGTCGCTCATGATTGGCTCCTTAGAATGTCGCTGCACCGGCTTCGGCGACGGCATGGTCCTGCTCGCCGGAACCGCCGCTCACGCCGATCGAGCCGACCACCTTACCGTCGCGTTTCAGCGGAATACCGCCGGCAAAAATCATGATGCCGCAATCGTTGGAGACGTGGATGCCGAAGAACTGGTCGCCCGACTGCGAGTGCGTGGCCAGGTCTTTGGTCGCGATGTCGAAGGCGCGCGAGGTGAAGGCCTTCTTGATGGAAATGTCGATGCTGCCCAGCCACGCGCCGTCCATGCGGACGTGCGACACCAAGTTGCCGCCATCGTCGGCGACGGCAATGTTCATGGGCTGGCCGATTTCCTGCGCCTTCTTTTCCGCCGCGGCAATGACGCGGCGCGCATCTGCAAGATTGACTCCCGGCATGCTTCCTCCAGAAAGATAAGTTCCGGCCACGGCCGAACGGAGTCGAAGGATCCCTATCACCACCCTGAGCTCAATGGATCCCATACGGGCCTTCGACTCGCGCGGCCAACTGCCGCCACGCTCGCTCAGCATGACAGGATCTTTGGTGAACGGAAGAACTCCGCCGAATCACCGCGCGCCTAGTCTTCCACCTCGACCTCTTCGCCGCGCTCGGCCTTGGCGGCGCTGATGATCTTTTCCTGCTGCAGCGCGGGCACGAAATCGTAATGATGCATTTCCATACTGAAGCTGCCGCGGCCCTGAGTCATCGAGGTCAGATCGGTGCCGTAGGTCAGCATCTCCGACATCGGCACCTCGGCCTTGACGATGGTCTTGCCGCCCTTGTTGTCCATGCCCTGGATGCGGCCGCGACGGCTGTTGAGGTCGCCCATGATGCCGCCGGCGAACTCGTCGGGGATGGTGATCTCGACGTTCATGATGGGCTCCAGCAGCGTGGGCTTGGCCTGCTCCATCGCCTTGCGGAAGGCGATGCGCCCCGCGGTCTTGAACGAAAGCTCGTTGGAGTCGACGTCGTGATACGAGCCGTCGTAGAGGATGACGCGGAAATCCACGACCGGGTATCCGGCGAGATGGCCGCGCGCCGCGGCTTCCACGATGCCCTTCTCGACGGCCGGAATGTAGTTCTTGGGGATGGCGCCGCCGAAGATTTCGTTGACGAACTCAAAGTTGCCGCCGCGCGGCAGCGGCTCCATCCTGATTTTGCAATCGCCGAACTGGCCGTGCCCGCCGCTCTGCTTCTTGTGGCGGCCCTGCACGTCGGCCTTGCCGCGGATGGTCTCGCGATACGGCACCTTCGGCGCCTTCAGGTTGACTTCCGTGTGGTAGCGGTTCTTCAGCTTGGAGACCACGACCTCGATATGCTGCTGGCCGGTGCCCGCAATGAGGAACTCCTTGGTCTGGGGATCGCGGAAGAAGCGCAGCATGGCGTCTTCTTCCATCAGCTTGTGGATGCCGTTGCTCAGCTTGTCTTCGTCGGCGCGGGTCTTGGGCTCGATGGCGAAAGTAATGGCCGGTTCGGCAAACGTGATCTGCGGATACTGGATGGGCGAGCCCTTGTCGCCGAGCGTGTCGCCGGTCAGCGTTTCTTTCAGCTTGGCCACCGCTCCGATGTCGCCGGCATGCAGCTCGTTGGCGGGAACTGCGGCCTTGCCCTGCATCGCAGAAAGATGAGCAAACTTCTCCACGCTCCCGCGGCCGAAGTTCTGCACCGTGGCGTCGTTCTTCAGCACGCCGGAATATACCTTGAAGAAGGAGATGCGCCCGGAGAACGGGTCGCTGATGGTCTTGAAGACGTAGAGCGAGAGCGGTTCGGAGTCGCTGATCTTGCGGGTCGCCGGCTCACCGTTGTTCGCGGTGGCGGCAGCCTGCACCGTGCCGCGCTCGATGGCGGTCGGCAGGTAATCGACGATGAAGTCCAGCACCTCGTCGGTGCCGATGTTGCCCAGGCCTGAGGCGAAGAGCACGGGAAAAATCTTGTCCTCGCGGATGGCGTTGTGCAGCCCGGCGATGATGTGCTCTTCGGCGATGGTGCCCTTGTCGAAGAACTCCTCCATCAGTGCGTCGTCGCCTTCGGCCACCAGCTCCACCAGTCGCTCGTGCGCGGCCGTGGCCTCTTCCTGCATGTTGGCGGGAATGTCGCCGACCGTGGCCTTGCCATTGCCGCCCATCTGGTAGGAGTAGGCCTTCATCTTGACCAAGTCGATGACGCCGGAGAAACTCTTCTCCGAGCCGATGGGCAACTGCACGGGAACGACGGTGCGGCCGAAGGCGGTGGTGAGCGACTCCATCACGCGCGTGAAGTCGGCGCGCTCGCGGTCCATGCGGGTGCAAACGATGGCCCGCGGCAGCGCGAAGCGGTCGGCATAATGCCAGATGCGCTCGGTGACCACCTCGACGCCGCTGACCGCGTCCACCACGACCAGCGCGGCTTCGACCGCGGGCAACGCCATCTCGGCCTCATGGATGAACATGTTGAAGCCGGGCGTGTCGATGAGGTTGATCTTGCAGTTGTGCCACTCGATGAGGGCGGTGGCGGCGGAAAGCGACATTCCGCGGGAAATTTCCTCGTCCTCGTAATCGGTGACCGTGTTGCCTTCGTCGACGCGTCCCAGGCGCTGGGTGGCGCCGGCGGTGAACAGCATGGAGGAGGCGAGTGAGGTTTTGCCCGAGTGCGAGTGCCCGATCAGGGCAACATTGCGAATGTTTGCGCTTTCGTAATTCTTCAAGTAGGACTCCTGGCACCGCGCGCTGGTGACCACGCAAGTCTCTCAGAGGCTAAGGTCCCGGGCGGCAAGCCGAAGCCTGCTGGCACAACCCCGAGGTTGCCGGTGAGGCAAAAAGGCGGGGCACCATGCTGATCGGTGCATGGTGAAGCTGAACAAACCAAGAATCGTAGCACAGCAGGTTTGCCAGCCTCAAACCGGGGTCGCGCGTGTTGCGTGAAAATCCCTCTTGCCGAAGTGTGGCAGATCCTGGCGCGCCAGCAGTGAATTGCTGCGGCACGGGCCTTAGTTTTCAGCGGAGCTGGGCTCAAGCCCCGAGATCATCCATTTGAGCAAGAGCAAGCCGCCCAGACATTGGGCGGCTCACCCCTGTCCTCCGGAAGTTCAGTGGAACTGTGATGCGCCTCCGCATTCACCGCCGGGGCAGGAGCCGCCACCGAAGCCTCCAACCGCAATTCGAAAGTTGTTCAGTTTCCAGGCAACGCTCCAATCACCCGGAAAGCCTAGAAGTTGGGAGGGCCTCAGATCGTTGGAACTCCACAGCATGGCCTGCTGTCCCGCCGAGCCCCACATCACTCCCGAGATGTCGCCCAGGTCGTTGATGCCATCGGCCCAGCCAGCATCCGCGTAGCCGTCTGGTCCCTTGAGGATGATGGGGAACCCGTAAACGTCTCGTTGGTGGTTAAGTGGTTTCCAGAGCGTGGGAGTCCAGGGAACCGTATCGCTGTTAAGCCCGCCCACGATTTCGCCGCGGTTGCTGATCCTGAAGTTCATTAAGGGATATCGGGGAAAACGGGAAGCTGAATGAGTTTCCAGCCTCGCCCATGCGGGAGAGGGTTCCAGAGAACGGGCAGGACAAGTGACAAGTCCGCATTCTGCGCAATGCCAATGATCTGGCCGTAGTCATTTACGTCCCAGGCAACCCAGTAAGGAAATTCCTCCATGCCGGTCACAGGGAGTTTTTGGATTTTCCAAACGACCGATAATTGACCATGTCTCCATTCGAGTGATGGAGTCCAGACTGTAGGGTAGCCCGGGGCGCTTATTACAAAAAGGGAATGCAGGGAGGAGCCTTGTCACAGGCCCAGAAGTTCTTTGCTGTCTTGCATGACCACGAGGTCGAGGAGGCGCTGACACGCGGTTATTCTGAGGGTGGCTACGCGCGAACTATGCACCTCGGAGCAGATGTGTTAGCCGCCGGTTCCCAACGCACCCACGTTCCTGCCGTTCGAATTGCCCGCCTGTACACCCACGCCCGAGATAAAGAGCAGGCTCGGCGCTGGCTCGAGAAGGCCTGCGACGAGCGGGAATCCCCCTTGACCCACCTCGGAGTGGCTTGGGATTGGGACCTCCTGCGCTCCGACCCGCGTTTCCAGGACCTGCTGCGTCGTGTCGGCTTAACGCCCTGACTAACCCGTTCGCGTTTGGTTCGACCGCAAGTGGATGCTTTTTGATTGTCGGCAACCCCTCCACAATCTGGGCAATCCACCGGTTTGCCCGTCACCCGCTAGTGGAGGGGGTCGCGGGTGAAATGGCGCTCTTACGGCAACCAACCACGGGGGTCCCTTCCCGGATGCTATGTCATAGCTGGTGCGGCCGCTCCGCGGCTCCGTCGCTTTCCCACTTCACCGCGGGCTGACGCCTGCGGCTAACACCGATGTCGCGGCGGCGCGGCCGGAGCACGGCTGTTACTCCACTTTGCCGACGCCCATCCAGCTATGACACAGCCACCTTCCCGGATGCCACCGCCAAGTCTTGCTCGGCCACGACGAACCTCAGGAGGCTTTTCAGGCCGTCATTGCCGGTCGTGAAACCCGGTAAAGCTGCCAGGCAAACGCTCCCAGACCCAGGCAAACCACGGCAAAGCGAACCAGCCCGCCAAGATAGGGGATAAACCCGACGATGGTGAGGATTAGCAGGCCCACCAGTAGTCCCAGCAGCCAATCGCTCTTCGTGTCTCCGGCTGGCTTCAGAAGCAGCCGCCCCAGAAATGCCCCAACCCAAAGCTTGGCTAGGTAGATGGCAATCAGATACGCCGCGAGCAACATGAACGAAACGGGCAGGCCGACCAGCGTGATGGCGATCACGATGATGGCGACGGGCACGCCCGCCAGGACCCCAATCCCAAGCCCGAAGCTGCGCCAGCCCGAGCCCACCTCGTGCGTGCTGGCCTGGAAGAAGCCGGGAAACAGAACCAGGCCCAACCATCCCACCAGCATGGCGGCGGCGAGCCAGACAGCCTGGTAGAAGTAGAACTTGGGGCGCGCGAAACGGCTGTGCCGCACCCGCACCTGGAGGTCACGTTTGCCCGTAATGGTCGCGCCATCGGCGATGTGCACGTTTTTCAACTGGTGCACGCTGGCGCTCAGGTTGCCGCCGATTCGGGCCGTGTTGGTCAGGGTAAGGTTCTCTCCGGACATGGTCAGTTCGCGGCCGATGCTGCCGCTCACATCGGCGTTACCGGCGTAGATGGTCACGCTGCGATTCACCTCGCCCTCCAGGCTGAAGTCGCCGGCGGCAACCAACACACCTTCACCCACGTGGCCCCGTTCATTCACCCGCAAGGATTGCACAAACCCGTAGAGGCTGTGGCCCAATTGCCCGTCCAAGTCGAGCGAACTCGAAAAGTCGTAGATGTTGCCCTTCACGGTCCCGCTTACCGCGGTCCTCTTGGCAAACGTCATCAGGTCGCCGTTCACGGTGCCTCGCACTTCGACAGACCCGCCAAAAGCCACCAGGTCCCCGTTGATGGCCCCTTCCATGCGCACAATATTGCCGGAGGCCACCAGAGTGTCATCTATCGTCTCGTTCGCCGCCACGGTGACGAAGTCACCGTGACGCCGCTCCAGGGCAAATCCCGGCAACGACACCGCAAGTAGCACGATCAGCAGGCGCAGGCCAGGTTCACGTAGAAGCCATCGGCGTCCCAGCAGCAGTGCGCTGCCGCCCACCAGCAGCAGGAAGAAGATCTTCCCAACGACAGCAGCATAATCAATCAGCATGGCAGTACCTCCTTGCGCAAAGTAATAAGAAAGGTTGAAGAACAGGTTCGTGCGGCCGCTTACGCTGAAGGGATTGAGCCACTGCAGCGCTTCCGGAATGCTCAGCCGATCGAACCAGCCGGCAACGAATGAACCCAGCGCCAGCACCGCGGCCACGACCGCTACGTCGCTCCACGCCAAAGACCACGGTAAGGGCGAGAAGTCCGGAATGGCCGCTTCTTCGGGAAGCTCCTGCAGGCTTTCGCTGAGAACATGGTTCTCGACGCGTAATGCGTCCAACAGTTGCCGGCAGCGCCGGCAGGTGGCCAGGTGTTCGCGCAGGCGGCGCGCCTCTTCCGCCGCTAGTTCGCCGTCCACGAAGATAGAGACGACCTGTTCCGAATAACATTCCATGATCAAAGGCTCCTGTGGCCCAGTCTCCGGCGCAGCTCCTGCTTGGCCCGGAATAGCAGCGCCGCCACGTAGTTCTTCTGCACGCCCAACTGCTGTGCGATTTCGTCATAACTCAATTCGCCGTAATAGCGCAGGACCAGCGGCACGCGATAGTTCTCCGGCAGACGTGCAATGGCATCCCGCACCTGCGTCCTGTCTTCCTTGCTGAGAACGGCGCCCAGCGGCGACGGTTCCGGGTTGGCTGCCTCGAGCACCGCGACGTCCTCTTCCACTTCCACAAACAACTGCCGTCCCCGCTTCCGGTGCCGCAAAGCGTCAATGCACTGGTTGCCAGCCACGTGCAGCAGCCACTTGTGGAACGGTATGGACCCGTCGTAGCTCTCGATGGAGCGCTGCAGCTTGAGGAAGACTTCGCTGGTGGCATCTTCTGCGCTCTCCCGCGAGTCGAGCATGTAACGGCACAACCCGAATACGCGCCGGGCATAGAGGCGATAGATCTCCGCCAGCGCCTCGGCATCGTGGCCTTGTGCGCGCTCTATCACGCTCTCTAGATCCGGCCCCTCCATGTGCGTGGCTTTGCCCTCGCGGGGCTGCGGTCCTTTCGCAGCGTTTCTCTCGGCGTCCATAAAGCAGTACGCTACAGCTGGAATAAAGTTACACAGATTCTAGGGATGAGCGGGACGACTCCGTCCGGGCGGCGGCATTGCCTCTTTTGCATTGGGAGAGTCCGCCTAGCGGAACCCGCTGAACAGGACGACGTCGGTATCGTTGTAGCGCGCGCGGGTGACGGCGAGTTTCTTGCCATCGCGTGACCAGGCATAGGCGGCCACACTTGCCGGCTCAGAATTGAAGTGGGTCAGTTGCACGGGCGGGCCGCCCGCCAGGGGCTGCATGTAGATGTTCTGCGTGTTGCCGGTCGTATTGTGCGCGTAAGTGAGCGCGCGTCCATCCGGCGTCCACCCAAGCGAAAACGCATTGTAGGCCGGGGGCAGTTGGATCTCCTGCAGCGGTGCGCCGCCTTCCAGCTTCTGCACGACGAACTTCGACTTTGCGCTGGCTCCCTGGCCATCGAACCGGATGTAAGCGACGGATGTGCCATCCGGGGACGCGACCGGGCCAGACACCTGGCCTTTGGCCAATTCTAGCGGTGCCCCGCCGTCGGTCGAGACCTTGAAAATATGCCGCACGCCGTCGGTAGCCACGAGTCCGGCGTAGACCATCCATTTTCCGTCTGGCGTACAGGAACCGACTTCCTCATCTCTTCCGAACGTGAGCTGCTTCAACTCACCGGTTGCGATGTTAAGACGCCAGAGATTGGCTGCGTTGCTCTCCAGGATTCTGGACAGCACGACGACATCCCCTGGCCCGCAGGCGCTTGGGGAAAAACTCAAGTCACTACCCTCCAGGAGCCGCACCCGGTTGCTGCCATCTCCGTCGGTAACATAGACGTGATTGGCTATGTCGTGTTGCAGGAGTTTTCCGGCGGCCGTCCAGGAAAGGAAGTAGCCGGTCGCTTGTTCGGTCGAAATCGGGGCCAGCTTCCATTCGATTTTGTCGTTCAGGGTGGCGGGAGAATCTCCCACGTAAATCGTTGCCGCCGGGCGTGTTTGGGCGGTGACGAACGATTTACCATCGGCGGTGACGCTGAGCGAGCCGTACTGGCTCAAATCGTTACTGATCTTGAACGGCTCCCCTTCCGGATAAGGCTGGAACCATACCTGATTGCGAGAAGTGGATTTTTCGGCGCCGACGAAGAACAGTCCGGAAGAATCGGGCAGCCACGCCACATCGTGAAGCAGCATCGGCAGGGGAAGGCTCTTGACCAGTTTGCCGTCGGGCGTAAGCACCAGAATGGATGACAGTGTGTTCTTGCCCAGCTCCCATACTCCTACAGCGATGAGATTACCGGACGCCAACCAGGAGGGATCCGTACTGAAGCCGTTGGCTCCGGACTCGTGGCGGAAGATGATCTTCTCGTCACTGCCGTCCGCATTTGCAATTAACAGCTGATCTTCACCTTTGTCCTGGATGGTACGCGCGTACACCATGCGCTTGCCGTCGGGTGAGAATGCGACCTTGCCGGGTACGTCGCTCACGACCTGACGCGATGCTCCACCCAGAGCCGGCACACCATAGAGATTCGCGGTGTTTCCATTCGTCGGGTCCGCGTGGGTGTAGTACAGATAGTTGCCGTCCGGGGTAAAGGTAGCTCCCGCGCCAAAGAAACCCGCCTGCGCCGGCACAACGGTCACCTCGCTGCCCGTGGCCACCTGCTTGACCCGCAGGCTGCGTTCGCCCTCGCGTCTGCCGTACGCTACCAATCTGCCGTCTCCCGAGATGCTGGCAAACCCGATGACCTGTCCGTGGTCCGTAAGAGGACGGATGGTGATGTTGCGGGTGTCGAGGGCGGAACCGCTTCGGCCCAGAAACTTGTAGAGCCCGAAGCCCGCGGCGATTACCAGCAAGACCACGAGCGCCGCGGTGCCCAGCAGCGCGCCCCTGTGCCGTCCCGCCTCGGCGATCAGTATGGAAGAAGAGGACGACGGTTGGGCCGCAGCCGCAGCCGCCGGCAGGGCAGAGCCGGAGCCTGACGGTGCAGGCTGACCCGTCGCCGGCGAACTGCCGGCCGCGGAGTCGGTGAGCGTCCGGCCAGAATCGGATTCCCGCTTCAGGCGCTTCAGGTCAGCCCGCATATCCGAGGCGTGCTGGTAGCGCAATTCCTGGTCCTTCTCCAACGCCTTGCCGATGATGTCTTCCAGCTTAGGCGGCACCTCGGGATTCAGGCGGACCGCAGGTGCGGGCGTCGCGTCCAGAATGGCTTTGCAGATGACTCCTGAACTCTCCCCGCGGAATGGCAAAACTCCGGTGGCCATTTCGTACAGCACAACGCCAAACGAGAACAGGTCGGTGCGTGAATCCAGTTCTTTGGCCCGCACCTGCTCGGGCGACATGTAGGAGACCGTGCCGAGCGCCGAGCCAGGGCTGGTCAGGTGCGGCTCAAACGATTCGACTGCCGTGTTGACCGTGGCAATCTGGTTCGACGAGCTCGCCTTGCCTGTGACCTTTGCCAGTCCGAAATCGAGGATTTTGGCGTGACCGCGTTTGGTCACGAAGACATTCGCCGGCTTGATGTCGCGGTGGACGATTCCCTCGGAATGGGCGGCGTCCAGCGCATCGGCAATCTCAATCGCGAGCGGGAGGATCGCTTCGGCGTCCATCGGCTTTCCCCCGATAAGATGCTTCAGGGTCACACCGTCCAGGAATTCCATGGCGATGAACGCCTGGCCGTCCTGCTCGCCGATGTCGTGAATCGTGCAAATATTAGGGTGATTCAGTGCCGAGGCCGCCTGCGCTTCGCGTTGGAAGCGGGCCAGTGCCTGCGCATCGCGGGCGATCTCTTCCGGCAGAAATTTGAGAGCCACAAAACGGTGAAGCCGCGTGTCTTCGGCCTTGTAGACAACACCCATCCCGCCGCCCCCGAGCTTTTCCAGAATGCGGTAGTGCGAAATGGTAGTGTCGATCATACCAAGTAACATTGAAACGGATGACTGATGGTAAGGGCGGCTGCCCCGCGAGTCAATTCGCTGGTTCCTGGCACTCGTGGCCCGGAAAATTTGCAGTGGAAGCGGCGGCGCGGAGCGCTGGCGGGATGGCATCGTTCTCGATCGGGCGCGAGACTCGTGGCGCGGGTTTCCGTTACTATGAGTAGATCTCCCTGCATAACTCGCCGGCGGTTGCGGCGCAACATCAAGGAACCTGTGGAATGAATCGTACTCGTCTCTGGCAATTCGTCCTGGCCGTCACCGTGCTGGTGGGCAGTACTCTGGCCTGGGGCGGTGACACCTCCATGCTGCGGCCTCCGAAGGGCTCGAAGGTCGCCATCATCGTCTTCGAGGACCTGGAGTGCCCCGACTGCGCGCGCGCCGCACCCCTGCTGCATGAAGCGGCCAAGACCTACAACATCCCGCTGGTGCAGTATGACTTCCCGCTGCCCATGCATCCCTGGTCGTTCGAGGCGGCAGTGAATGCCCGCTATTTCGACACCAAGTCGAAGCAGGTGGGCGATGACTATCGCCTGTATATTTTCCAGAACCAGCTGGCGATTACCAAGCAGAACCTGCGCGGCTACACGGAACGTTTCGCCGAGCAACACAAGACGCCGCTGCCCTTCGTCGTTGATCCTTCCGGCGAGCTGGCGGCCAAGGTGAAAGCCGACTATCAGTTGGGGCAGAAGATTCCGCTCGATCACACGCCGACCATCTACGTGGTCAGCGACAGCGTGCGCGGTACACCGTTCATCGAGGTCGTGGACCGCACGCAGCTCTACCAGCTCATCGAGCAGGTGATGAAGGAAACCGGCGCAACGGCCAAGCCGGCGAGCGCCAGCAAGACCACGAAAAGCCACTGAATTCTGGCGGTCTCCGCGGAAGCCCGCCCAGCCGGCGGGCTTTTCTCTTGTGGTTCCAGCGCGGGACGGAACTTCCCCCTTATCGTCGGGTTGCTATGCTTCGGTAGTATGGCTGACATGCCTGCGGCAACATCCGTGCCCCCGTTTTCCTCCCGCGATCGTCTTCTGGCAGCGGCAAAACATTTGTTCGCTCACAACGGGCTACGAGAACACCAGTACCGTCACCATTGCCCGCGAAGCGGGAACCAGCGAATCGCAACTCATGAGGCACTTCGGCAGCAAGCAGGGTCTGCTGGTGGCCATCCTGGAACGCGGCTGGGAAGCCATTCGGCACCGCATGCGTGCGACCCAGGACGGCGGCTCTCCGGCCGACCAGGTCGTGCGGGTGCTGGAAGCGCTGGTCATCGAACTGGAAAACGACGCTGACCTGAAAGAAGTCATGATGCTGGAGTCGCGCCGGGTCCGCGGAGACAATCGCGATGTCCTTATGACCCGGGGCCTTCACCAGTTCTCCGAGACGGTGGAGGGAATTCTCAGCGAAATGCGCGGCCAGCGGGAGATCCTCCGACGTCAATCTGGACGCGGTCGGGCGGCGGTTATCGGCATGGCGGAAGCCATGGTCCGAGAGCAGGTGGTGGCGCGTCGTACCGGGCTCAAAACGAGCTACGGATTCGATGATATCCGGAAGGTGCTGGAGACCATGGTCTTCGCTTTGAACGGCGAGGCCGTCCCAAGATAGCTCTGCATAAATACTCTGCAAAAGAAAAACCCGCCGTTCTGGCGGGATTTCTTTTGGCAGTTGTGAGTTTGTCGCAAGACCATTGTCGCCGAAAGCTGACGGTTGCGCAACTCCGCAACTATTGTCTTCGTAGATGCATCTCGTAACAGTTCGATCTCCCGCTTATACCGGCTTGATGCGCATGCTGAGGTCAACGGCTTGCACCGAGTGCGTCAACGCGCCCACGGAGATAAAGTTGACGCCCGTTTCCGCGTAGGCGCGAACATTCTCCAGGGTGATGCCGCCGGAAGCTTCCAGCGGAATCGGACGCTCCAGTTTGGCGACCTGCTCGACCGCCCGCCGCACCTGCTCCGGCGTCATGTTGTCGAGCAGCACCGCCTCCGCGCCATGTTCGAGGGCGAGATTGAGTTCGTCCAGCGAACGCACCTCGATCTCCATCACTTGCGAACCGCGGCGGTTGCGCAGCGCGCGCTCCAGCGCCACCGCGGCATTGCCGGCCAGCGAGATGTGGTTGTTCTTGATCAGCACACCGTCGCTCAGATCAAGCCGATGGTTGGTGCCTCCGCCGCAGCGCACAGCGTATTTATCGAGGACGCGAAGTCCGGGAGCTGTCTTCCGGGTATCGAGGATCGTAGTGTTCGTTCCGGACACGGCGTCGACGTAGCGCCGCGTCAGGGTCGCAATGCCGCTCAGGCGTTGCATGATGTTCAGGATGACGCGCTCACAGGAGAGAATGACGCGCGCATTATGCACGATAACGGCGACCGACTGGCCTTTGTGCAGACGGACGCCATCGAAGATTTCCGTGTGACTGGTAACCTCCGGGTGCGAAGTGACCTTGCCGTCAAGCACGGCGAAGACGTCGAGTATCCTCGAGACGCAACCCACTCCGGAAAGCACGCAATCCTGCTTGGCCAGAATGGTGGCCGAAGCACGCTGGTTGGGGTCGATGCAGGCATAGGAAGTCGCATCGCTGGTGGCGCGATCTTCCTGTAAAGCGTTCTCCAGGATGGCGGTGATTCTCCGGCTTGTCCAGTCCAAGATGATTTCCCCGATTTCAAGAGCTCTTTGCGGCGATGGGTGGCGCAGGCCTTGAGGCCTGCACAAGAATACCCGGCGGTGACAAGGCTTCAGCCGCTGAGGAAGATTGTGAAGTTGCCTCAGGGGCTAAAGCCGCGCCCAGGAACTCAGGATCACTGCAGGCCTCAAGGCCTGCTCCACCCGCTAGAACTGCCCGTGCTAGCTTTTCACCGCTTCCAATTCGGCGAGCGCAGACTTGGCCTTCCGAATCAGCACTTCCACTTCAGCTTTCCGCTTCTTCAGCCCCTCGACCACGTGTGCCGGCGCTTTCGCCAGAAATCCTTCATTGTTCAGCTGAGCTGTGCCGCGGGCCAGTTCCTGCGTCAATTTCTCAAGCTCTTTGTTTAACCGCTCCCGCTCAGCCGCCACGTCGATCTTGCGTTCGTACACAACGCGAACATCGAACCGCGACGTGCTGCGCGCCCCCGCCGCGTTCGCCAACGACGACTCGACAAACTCTACGCTTTCGACATTCGCCAGCCGCTCTACCGCGCCGCGATTACGATCGATCAGCGCGCTCACGTCGTTATTGGCAAAAATCTCCACCGCCAACTTCTGTTTAGGCTCGACCTTCAACTCGGCGCGGATGTTGCGCACGCTGACGATCAGGTCCTGCAGGATTGCCATCTCGGTTTCGGCGGCTGCGTCAACTTGCGCCGGGTCGGCTTGTGGAAATGCCGCCAGAGCGATTGATTTCGCCGGGGGCAGGCCGTCGTACACCGCGTGCCAGAGTTCTTCCGTAATGAACGGCATGAACGGCGACAGCAGGCGCAGCGCGGCTTCGAAGACGCTGACCAGGTTCTCGTAGGCCGTGCGTGCGTGCTCGCGATCGGCGGCAGCGAGGCGCGGCTTGATCAGCTCCAGATACCAGTCGCAATACTCGCCCCAGAAGAAGTGATAGACCACGTGCGCGGCCTCGTGGAAGCGATATGCGTCCATGGCCTCTTGAATCTGCTGCGCCACGCGATTGAAGCGCGAGAGAATCCAGCGATCGTCCAGCGTGTCGGCCTTGAAACCGAAAACACCCTTCGCCGCGAAATCGGTGGGGGCCGCCTGGAAATCCGCCAGCGACCACACGCCGGCTTCCTGCGCGCGGTCCACGTTCATGAACAGGAAGCGGGCGGCATTCCAGATTTTGTTGGCAAAGGCGCGATAGCTCTCCGTACGGCTTTCGGAAAACGCGATGTCGGTACCCGGCGCGGCCATGGCGGCCAGCGTGAAGCGCACCGCGTCGGTGCCGTACTGCTCGATGATCTCGATGGGGTCCATCACGTTGCCCTTGGTCTTCGACATCTTCTGGCGCTCCGCGTCGCGCACCAGGGCATGGATGTACACGTTGCGGAACGGCACGTCGCCATTCTTGTGACCGCGCATGAAGTGGCAGTTCATCATGATCATGCGCGCCACCCAGAAGAACAGGATGTCGAAGCCGGTGACTAGCAGCGTTGTGGGATAAAAGGCATCGAGCTCGGGCGTGCTTTCGGGCCAGCCCAGCGCGGAGCACGGCAACAAGCCGGAGGAGAACCACGTGTCGAGCACGTCGTTGTCCTGTTCGAGCTGATCGCTTCCGCACTTCGGACAACGAGCAGGCTCTTCGCGCGACACGGCGATCTGATTGCAATTCTGGCAATGCCATGCGGGGATGCGATGGCCCCACCACAACTGGCGCGAGATGCACCAGTCATGAATATTGCGCATCCACTCGAAGTACGTCTTGGTGTAGTTCTCCGGCGTGAACTTGATGTCGCCGTTCTCCACCACCTCGATGGCCCGATCGGCCAGTGGCTGGATCTTCACGAACCACTGCGTCGAAAGCCGCGGCTCGACCACCGTTTTGCAGCGGCTGCACTTGCCCAGGGGAACCACGTAATCTTTGGTGCCGACCAGGAAGCCGCCCGCTTCCAGGTCCGCCAGCACTTGTTGCCGCGCTTCGAAGCGGTCGAACCCCTTATAGGGCCCCGTGTTTTCGTTCATCTGCGCGACTTCGTTCATCACTTCAATCTGCGGCAGGTTGTTGCGCAGACCAGCCTCGAAGTCGTTGGGGTCGTGCGAGGGCGTGACCTTCACTGCGCCAGTGCCGAACTCAGCATTGGTCAGGATGTCGTCGGTGATGATCGGTATTTCGCGGTCCAGCAGCGGCAAGAGGACGTTCTTGCCGTGCAGATGCCGGTAGCGCTCATCGCCGGAGTTGACGGCCACTGCGGTGTCACCCAGCATGGTTTCCGGCCGCGTGGTCGCGACCACGATGTATTCGCCTTTCGAGCCGATCACCGGGTATCGGATTTCGTAGATTTTGCCCTGGGTATCCTCGTGCGCCACTTCGAGATCGGAAACGGCTGTGATGCAGCGCGGGCACCAATTCACGATGTACTTGCCGCGATAGATCAGGCCTTTCTCGTACAACCGGACAAAGGCCTCACGCACCGCGCGCGACATGCGCTCGTCCATGGTGAAGTATTCGCGTGACCAGTCCACCGAAGCGCCGAGGCGCTTCATCTGCTGCAGAATGACGCCGCCGTAGTGTTGTTTCCAGTCCCACACGCGGGCAATGAAGGCTTCGCGCCCCAGGTCGAGGCGGCCCTGGCCTTCGACCGCGAGCTGCCGCTCCACCATCAGTTGCGTAGCGATCCCGGCGTGATCGGTGCCGGGGAGCCAGAGCGTTGGGGTCCCCTGCATGCGCTTCCAGCGGATGAGGATGTCGATCTCGGTGTGCTCCAGCATGTGTCCCATGTGGAGGTTGCCGGTGACGTTGGGCGGCGGCAGGGTGACGGTAAACGCCTGCTGCGCCGGGTCGTGCGGCGTTTCCAAGTGGAACAATTTCTCGCGCACCCAGTATTCCGCCCAACGCGGCTCAATCAGGCTGGGGTCGTAGGCTTTGGGGAGATCATGCGGCATAGGGGTCGTTTGAGCTAAGTACCGATATTACAAGGAAGAGCTGTGAGCCGTCAGCAGGACGCAGCAGCAGGGGCGCATCGTCCGCCTCAAAACAGCAAAAGGCGCAGCCGAAGCCGCGCCTTGTCGAGAAACCTTTCCAGCTAGAAGATGCCCAGCACCTTCTTCTTCTTTTTCTTTGACGTGCTCTCAGTGTTGGCGTTTGCGGGAGGGGCTTGCGGGGCATCGCTGCTGCTGGCCGCCGGCGCGCTGCTGCTGCTCTTATCTGAGGAAGGTGCGGCATCGTTGACCTGCGTCGGCGGCAGCGGAGGAGCCGGCGACGTGCCATTGGCTGGCGCCAGGTCATTCTGCATCTCGGGGACGGCAGAATTGCTATTCGTGTTACCGTTTGCCGCAGAACCGCTTACTGGGCCGCCGGCCGGCGGAGTGGCATTCGCAGTCGTCCCGGGTGCGGCGTCAGAGCGGGGAATTGCCGCATTCGCCGCCGGGGTGCCGCTGGTCAAATGCTCCACTGTGACAGTATTCTTGCCGCCGCCACCGAGACTGCTTAGAACACTGGTGTTTGCCGCGCGCACCATCTCGGGGGCGCTGGCCTGTTTCGGGTCCACTAACGTCGGTTCGCCCGTCTTGGTCGCCTCCATTACATCAGGGCCTTTGTGGAAGTTTTCCATCAACTTGCCGAACGTACCCACGGAGCCGCGGCTGGCGATTTCGGCCTTGTTCTGGGCCACGGCTTCCGGCGTCGCCTTAGGAACCGGCTTCTTCATGGCTTCCAGCCGCTTCTTGGCATCTCCTGCGCGAGCCTCCAGCGGATAGCGAGTGAGTATCTTGCCGTAAGCGGCGGCCGCACCGTCGGTGTATTGCTTGATCAGCGTACCTTTCGCGGTTTCCGGCAGCATCGACTTCCGGATGATGTCGACTTCTCTCTCGTAGGCGTTGCCCAACTCAAACAGCGCCTCGTCCGCATCGCTGTACAGCGGATAGGTGTCGACCACGGACTGGAAGCGTGCGATCGCTGCGGGATAGGTTTCGCGGAGGAAGTAGAAGTGCCCGATCATGTATTCCCGGCGGGCCAGTACCTCCTGAACCTCCAGCAGGCGCTGCTTGGCTTGCGGCACCAGCGGACTGTCAGGGAATTGCAGAATCAGCTGGCGATATTCGTCCTCCGCGCGCCGGGCATGGGTCGGGTCGCGGTCCGCCTTCTCCATCTCTTTGTAATGGATATTGGCGATCTTCATCTGCGCTTCTGACGCTTCGGTCATCTGCGGGAAGAAGGTGATGAAATCCTTGTATTCGCTTTCCGCCTGCGCCATGGCAGCAGTGCCGCCCTCTTCATACCAGGAATCGGCTACCGCCAGCTTGGCCCTCGCCACGTACTCAGAATCTGGATAGGTATTAATCAGGGTCTGCAGGGTCAAGCGCGCCACGTCGTACTTGTGGTGCTCCATCGCGTCCATGGCGCGGTCATACAGCACCTTGTCGGGCTGTTTGGAATCCACGTTGGCAATCGGGTTCTGCCCCTTCTTGCTCTTCTTTTGCTTCTTGCTGCTGGCAGGCTTTTGAGCCGGAGGATTGCTCGGCGCCGGGGTCTGGCTACTAGCGGCTGCCGGCGCGGTGGTGCTCGCCGCCGGACTTTGCGTGTCACTTGTGGTCTGGGCGATGGAGCACAGCGAAACAACGGTCCCGGCCATGAACGATATAAATACGCGACGATACATCCTAAACACCTCTGGGATTACTGCCTTCCATGCCACACCACACTAGGCTCGCTGCAGCGTGGCTTCGTTGGCCGCCCTGAGCAGCCCTTCCACCTTTCGCCCCGGATCGCCATGACCGAAGATGTGACTCCCGGCAACGAAGATCTCCGCTCCAGCGCGCACCGCGGGCCCGATGGTGTCCAGGTCGATACCACCATCCATCTCGATACGAAAGTCGACACCCTTGGCGGCGCGCATGGTGGCCAGCTTGCGAACCTTTTCCAGCGCCCCCGGAATAAACCGCTGGCCGCCAAAGCCGGGATTGACCGACATGACCAGCACAACGTCCACGATGTCGAGCACTTCGCCAAGCGTCTGCACCGTGGTGGCCGGATTGATCGCCACTCCAACCCGCGCCCCATGGCTGCGAATCAACTCCAGGGTGCGATTCAGGTGGATACAAGCTTCCTGATGCACAACGATCGAATTGGCGCCCGCCGCGACGAAGGCAGGGATGTATTCGTCAGCGTCCTCGATCATCAGGTGGCAGTCCAAGGGCACTTCCACGGCCTTGCGCAGCGACTTGACCACCGGCGGCCCAATCGTGATATTGGGCACGAAATGGCCGTCCATCACGTCCACATGCAGCAGGGTTGCGCCTCCTCGGATCGCGGCATTGGCGTCTTCCGCCAAGCGGGCGAAATCGGCCGATAATATGGACGGCGCTATCTCGATCAAGACACACTTCTCTCGCCAGGTTTCTGGGGAAATTCTAGCACGCAGGGTGGGTCTGGTGGGCTGTCTGCGGCGTCGATCGAGGCACGTCGCAGCCCGAGCGCCGGGAGCGCTACCGCTAACCGTGGCAAGCCGTGCCTTCACGGTCCCGGGGTATCCAAAACTTAAGTAGAGATTTAACAGGCTTTTCGCCTTCCATGATTTATCATGTGCATACCCCATTAAAAGGAAACCTTCGTCCCGAATGAGAGTCTTCCCCGGTTTGCGCCGCCGATTGGCTCCCGTAGCCCTACTCTTCTGTTCCGCCCTGTCCTTTGGCTGTGATGGCCTACCAGCCGGACAAACGCTTTGGATCCGGCTGAGCTCTCCGGTTTCCTCTTACAGTTCGAAACCCGGCGACCCCGTTCACGCGGTGCTGATTGAAGCGATCACCTGCGAGAACGAAACGATTTTGCCCATCGGCACCAGCATTGAAGGCACAGTCCACTCGGTCCGCAAGGTGGGTTGGGGCATCGAGCATGAAACCGCTGCTTTGGACCTGCGGTTCACCCGTGCTGTGGTCACGCCAGACTCGTCACTCGCAATGACCGCAACGGTCGCGGAAGTGGAGAACGCTCGCGAGCAGGTCTCCACAAAAGGCGTCATCCAGGGAATCCGCAGCAGCGATTCGCCGCAGGGCCGCATTAACAGCCGGCTGCGTCACCTGCCGACCTTGAACCCTTATTCCGACGTTGGCCTGATCGCCTTCAAAGCCACGTTTCCCATCTTTCCAGAACCGGAGATTTATTTTCCGGCGGGCACCGATGTTCGCATCCGGCTGAAGGAGCCGATCCGGGCGCCGGCAGCAGCGGCCGTCCAACCGGTGGAGAGCGCCGTCGTGAGCAACGAAGAGTTGGACGTGGAGCGCGCCGTTTCTTCTCTGCCGGAGCGCTCGACAACTCCCGCGATGCTGAACGCCGACGTGGTCAACCTGGCGTTCGTCGGTTCGCGCCAGGAAGTTGAGGACACCTTTCGGCAGGCCGGTTGGAGCACCAGCGACACGTTTACCAAGCGCTCGTTCATGCACGATTTTTATGCCTTCCTCAACAACAGCGGCTACGCGCAGGCGCCGATGCGACCGTTTCTGCTGGAAGGTAAATCGGAGGACATGAGCTGGCAGAAGAGCCTGAACAGCTATGCCCGCCGCGACCATCTGCGCATCTGGCAATGGTCGCAAGCGCCGCAGGTGGAAACCGCGGATGCCCGGACGATATGGCTCAGTTCCTCCACGCATGACACGGGCGCGACCCTCTCACTGCGCCGTCATCAGTTCATCCACCACATCGCGCCCGACATCGACGAGGAACGCAGCAAGATCATTCGCGACCTGCAGGTTGCCGGTTGCGTGGAATCCGTCCACATGGCGCCACGGCCGGGGATGTCCAACCTTACCCAGAACGCCAACGGCGACCCGGTGCGCACCGACGGCGACCTGGCGATCGTGCTGCTCAAGCCGTGCCAACCCGTCGTTCCCGGACTGGCCGCCAACACCGCGCAGACCAAATTTAAGGCGGGCAATCACGTGTTCCGCTATTTCCGCCGCCAGATCCTCACCTTCCGCAGCGACATCTGGCGCGCCAACATCATCTACGGCATCTACGACCTTGGCCGGATGAGCGTTGAAGCGATGCGCCACCATCCGGTCCCGCCGCCGATGCAGCAGGCCAAAGCCTTCGTCAAGCCAGCCGAGACAGACCTGAAGCCAGCACAGATCGAAGGACAACCGTAGGCCTGGGTGCGGCCAGGTGAAGACACGACAAGCCCGCGCCAGGAAACGAATGGAGGCAAAGGCTCGTGTGCCGCGGCGTCGCTAGGTGCGTGGCCCGGCGAGCAGTTCCGCCAGCCCGGCGATGTCTCGCACTTCCACATCAGGAGTGGTTGCCACCAGCTTCGTCGCGGCCGCTTTCCTGCCCTGCCGGCGATTCACCCACACCGTGGTAATCCCTAACGAATGAGCGGGTACCACATCGTGGTACGAACTTTCCGCGACGTGCAGCAGGCGGTCGCGAGAGACCGGGCATCGCCGCAGTAACGCCTCAAAGTTGTTGAGCGCGGGCTTGTAGCTGCGGACCTGCTGCGCGGTCACGACGGCGTCAAACGGCACTTCCAGCTTGGGCGCGGTGTAGGCGAACAGATCGTCGTCAATGTTGGAGAGGATGGCGAGTTTGTAACGGGAATGGAGGCGCCTTAACCCCGCGACCGTGTCGGCGAACGGTTGCCAGTCGCGAATCGACTCAGCCAGTCCGTTGGCCTCGTCATCCGTGACCTGGAAATGCAGCTCGCGCGCGAAATCGCGGACCAAGCTGGCCAGTACCTCGCGATAACTGCGGTAGTGGCCGGCCTGCTCCTGCGGCTCGAACTCGGAATACAGGTTCAGGATTTCGGCATCGCTGGCGGTGCAACCTCTGCTTTGCAGCAAAGGACGCAAGTAGCCGAGGATGCCGGTCTCCCAATCGATCAGGGTGCCGTAGCAGTCGAACGAGAGCCATTGATAGGGGGAGAAGTCGAACATGGATTGCGCCGAAGCGAAGCCGGCTAATTTGCCTTGCCTTTAATCGGGGTTACCTTGTGCGCCGAGAACTTCCGTTCCAGCGCGTCCAAGGACGACGATGGCTGGCCGTCGTCAAGCGAAGTCTCGGGTCGTGCCTCAGACGAAGCTGTCGTTTCTTCCGGCGAGCTCGCGGCCTCCGTGGATTTCGGCGGCTCAACCACGAGTACCGCCGCCAGCCCCTTCTCCAGAAATTTCTTCGTGTTCAGCAGAGGCCGCGCCAGCGAGGTGTTGTAGCTGGTCCAGGCGCTCTCCATCTCCGACTCGCGCTCGAACTGCGCCCGCATGCTCTCCATCTTGGAGTCAAGGTCGTCGAGATAGTGCAGCATGAGCGCCTCGGGAAACATGGGCAGCTTGGGCGAGCCGAATTCGTACTGCCCGTGATGGCTGAGGATCATGTGCTCCAGCAGGATTTTCAGCTCGTCGGGAAATCCCGGCAGTTGCGCCAGCTTCTGATGCAGCATCTCCAGCTCAATAATCATGTGGCCCAGCAGCTGGCCCTTGGTGGTGTAGGCGATCGAGCGCTGATAGGTGAGCTCGTGGACCTTGCCAATGTCGTGCAGAAAAGCGCCGGTCAGCAGCAGGTCGCGGTTTACCTGTGGATAATTGCGCGCCGCCAGATCGCACACCGTGAACAGCGAAACCACGTGATCGAGCAGGCCGCCGACAAACGCGTGGTGCAGCGTCTTGGCCGCGGGCGCGTTCTTGTAGGCGATGGCGATGGCATCGTCGGCCAGGAACTCCTTCACCAGCGACTTCAGCCAGGGGTCCTGAAAGGTCTCGACAAAATCGCCCAACGTCCGCCAGAGTTGCTCAATGTCCTTGGTGGTCTTGGAAATGTAATCCGCGTAGTCGATTTCGCCTTCGCCCAGCCGACGGATCTTGTGAATGGTCAGCTGCCAGCGGCCGTTGTACTTGTGCACCATGCCCTTGATCTTGACGAAGTCGTCCTGCTCAAAGGCATCGAGCGCGTCGGCGACGTTGTCCCACATATTGGCCTGTATCTGGCCACTGCGGTCCGCGAGAGTCATGGAAAGGTAGAGATCGCCGTTCTTCTTCGACTTCACCTGCTTGTTGGCGACGACGAACAGCGAGGTGATGGTCTGGTTCTCCACCCGGGCACAATCGCAAATATAGAAATCCTTCATAAGAAACCACGAGCGGCGCATCAGGCGCGCGATGCTGCCGATCCTTCATGGTATACCCTTTGGCGTGTGCACCAACCCGTCGCGAGTGAGCACCTTAGTGCCTTATAATAGAGCGCTCTTAGGCCAAAAACATGTGGCCTACGAGTGCCCTGCTGCTCAAGATTCCGTTCGTTCTGATGCTCTACCCGACAATTTCGGGAAGGCATCGACGATGACGATTACGCCGCCGCCGCTGGGCATCGAGGTGCTGTCGTTAATCGGGCAGCCCGACACAGGATTGGAAGCCAGGCCATAGACGCATCCCAGCGAAGCTGGAGTCTCTCCCGCCGGTTGGGCTCCCGGCGTTATCTACCCCAGCTCTTCGGTGAACGTGGTTTCGGCCGGCGGCACGCAGGTGAATCGCGGCAGCAGCGGCGCTTACACCAACCAGACCGCGTGGAGTTCCGGCGGCGGGGGCGCCAGCGCCCACGAGTCGCGCCCCTCCTTCCAGAATGCCATTCAAAGCATCGTGGGCACCAAACGCGGCACGCCCGACCTGTCGTTTGACTCCAGTGGTGGCTCTCCGGTTGCGGTGTACAACTCGAATTGCTACGGCGGCTGGCTTCAGGTCTAAGGAACCAGTGTGGCTTCCCCAGCGCTGGCCGGAATCATCAACAGCGCGGGAAGCTTCAACACCAGCAGCAATGCGGAGAACACCCTCATCTACAGCAACATGCGATACACCTCGTACTTCACCGACATCACGTCGCAGTTGCGGCACGCACAGCGCGGCCGCGGGCTGGGACTTCTGCACCGGCGTGGGAGTTGACCAGGGACTGGTCGGGAAGTAATCGTTCTTGATGTATTTGTGGCCCGCTTCGCCAGAGGCGGGGCTTTTTTGTTTCTGTTGCTGATGTCTGAAACTTTCTGCCCCGCCAGCCGTATATACTCCTGACCATTTCCCGAAAGGACAACTATGATCTCGCGCCTGCGGGCGGCTTGCGCCCTTGCAGTACTCTGCTTGTGCTTCATTTCGCTGATGGCGTCGGCGCAGCAAGCGGCGACGGCTTCCGGTAATGCCGCCAACGAGATGCCGTCCGTGACTACGGTGCCACCGGCGGCGCAGCCTTCGCCCAACTTCGATGTAGATGCCGCGACGGAGGCATACTTGGCGCAGATTCCAGCCAGCGCCCGGGCCCGCTCCGACGCCTATTTTGAGGGCGGCTACTGGCTGATCCTGTGGGACTTTCTGTACGGCGTCATGATCGCACTGCTCCTACTGAGCCTGCGCTGGTCGGCGCGAATGCGCGACTTTGCCGAGCGCATCACGCGCTTCAAGCCCTTGCAGACCTTCCTCTATTGGGTGCAATATCTCGTGCTCACCAGCATCCTGGGTTTTCCGCTTGCGGTCTATGAAGGCTACATACGCGAACGTCAATACGGTCTGGCTACCCAGACTTTCGGCCCCTGGATGTGGGACCAGACCAAGTTCCTGATGGTCAACATCGTGCTTGGCGGCATTCTGGCCATGCTGTTGTTCGGTGTGGTCCGCCGCCTGCCGCGCACTTGGTGGATTTGGGGAGCGGTGGTAAGCATGCTGTTTACCATCCTCACGGTGGCCATCGCTCCCGTTTATCTAGTACCCATCTTCAACAAGGTCACCAAGCTGAATAATCCGAAGATCACGCAACCTATCCTCAAGCTGGCGCGGGCGAATGGAATTGCCGCTAACGATGTCTATGAAATTGACGCCTCGAAACAGACCACACGCATGAGCGCCAACGTCAGCGGCTTCGGCAACACCATGCGCATCACCATGAATGACAATCTTCTGCGCCGTGGTTCCCCGGAGGAAATTCAGGCCGTCATGGGACACGAGATGGGACACTATGTCCTGAACCATATTTACAAGGGCATTTTGTTCATTTTTATAGTTGTGGTTGTCGGTTTCGCGCTGCTGCGCTGGTCGTTAGATTGGTGCCTGGCGCGATGGGGAGAGAAGTGGCAAATCCGCGGCATCGGCGATACTGCCGTACTGCCGCTCGTGGTTCTTCTGGCATCGATCTATGGCTTCATCCTGACTCCCATCATGAATACCGACACCCGCACCGGCGAGCGAGAAGCCGACATGTACGGTCTGAACGCCAGCCGCCAGCCCGATGGTTTCGCACAAGCAGCCATCCATCTAGGTGAGTACAGGAAGATGAGGCCGGGACCAATCGAGGAATTTGTCTTCTACGATCATCCCAGCGGCTATAACCGGATTCATGCAGCCATGCGCTGGAAGAAGGAAAATCTGGAGTTATACAGCGGACAGAATAGTCCGGAGAGTGCCCCAATAGTCCCGCCTGCTAACTAGCTAGCGCGAACTCGCCTTCGGCGGCAGATCCTTATCCCACATTGTAAGTATTTCAAGCTCCATACAATGTGGGACATCATGCAGGACCGTAGTGCTGACTGCTCTTGACCTTCAATTCGCATCGTGCGGTTGACTTGTCGGCGAGCTGAATGTCGAGATAGACAATGCCCTCCTGGGCGGTCATGGCGGGCGGCAGCCCGTCAACAATCAATACCGACTTGTCCAGTGAAAGTCGGAAATTCAACGATGAACCCATAAAGCTCACGCCGGCGACCTGGTCGAGCCGGCTGCCTTGAATCTGAAGTTGCTTGGCGCCGGGTGCGACTCCCTGGATCTTCAACTCGACCTTGGCGGGAACGTCTTTGGTGGCGTCATCGCTCAATGATACCGCTACCGGCAAGCCGGCAGGCTTTCCGCCGCCGTCGAATTTCCGCAACACAATTTCCTTCACACCTTCCATCATCCTCGCCGGAATGGTGACGACCAGAAATGCCGGAGCGGCCGCCGGGTTCACGCCGATCTCATGCTTCGGGTCGTCGGGTAGAACGACCCGGGCACCGTCCAGCGCGGTCCCTGCAATTCCCAGCACCAGCGTCTCGCGGGTCTTCGAGAGGACCGCGACTTTGGAGATCGCGAAGTCGCTGACAGAGGCACCGATACCGATGGGGTGCCTATCGGCGAAGCTGCTGCCCCACAGCAGCCGCTGCACCTGCAGCGTCCGGTTGGCCCGCAGCACCTCGTTGGGAACCACAACGGTGATCTCCTCGGGTGTTTGACTGTGGAAGGGCGCATCGCTCAATCCGTACAGATTGTCGCCGATCAGCACCACCAGCGGGTTCTTGCCGTTGGGGTAGATTTCTCCGCCCTGGTTGAGCTTGATGTGCAGCAAAGAGGAGGTGTCGGAGTAGGGACGAGGCGTGACCTCGCCAATTTGCGGAGGCTGGTCCGGATTCTTGAACAGATGCATCTCCGACTTCGAGTTTGCCGCCATCCTGGTGGCTTCGCTGACCGGGCAGGCGCCGTAGGCGAGGGCCTTGACCTGGGTAGGGTCCTCCACCGGGCTTTCGTGTCCATCGCGTCCCACCAGGAACGCGCCCCCGGCGGCGGCGATGGCCTCGGCCGAGACGACGAATTGCACCAGCTCGGAGCTCGCGAGGAAGCCGGGCGTGGTGGCGTCCATCAGGAACGGGCCGACGCGGGCGCGGACCCCCGGCAGAAATTGGCCTTGCACCCGCACCGCGATTCGTCCGCCTCCCATGTCCTGCACCTCCAACGCGCGGGTGTAGGGCGCGGTGTCAAAATTGGCGATGTCATACACTGTGGGACTATCGACGGGACTGATTTCCTCCGACGCCACTGCGCCGGTCTTGGGATCCATGCGGCGCCAGGCGGTATGAATCGAGGCGGTGCCGGAGCAGTCCATCTCCAGGCCGGCGGGGAAGGAAGGAAAAGCGATCTGCACAAACGTCTGCCGCAACCCGGAGCGTACCCGCTTCTGCCCCAACACGGGACGAAACTGCCAGGCAAAGGTGGTGCTGCCGCGTCCGTGGCAAGCGGCGTCATTGCCCGCCGGAAGTTGCAGGGCGATGGTGTCCTGCTGCTGAATCAGGTAATAGGTCTTGTGGCCGCTCAGAAAACTTCCGCCCACGTTGAACACTCCGGCAATCACGCCGCCGGCGCCGAAGGAAAAGGATTTGTCGGTCAGGCTGGCGACGTTGTAGGTCTTCTCCCGCGGCAAGACCGTGATGACCGAGGGCACTAGCTCCAGCGGAACTTCCTCGGCTCCTACCGCTCGGCGGGCGGGCGGATTACATACCGTCACCGTGACTTCCGCCAGTGCATTTTCGTACCGCTTGCCGGCCGGTGCTTCCAGGCTGATGGGAAAGCCTATGGTTATGTGCTTTTTGTATCCCTTCCCGCCGGCCAGAAAGCGGTCGCTCAAGGCGCCATCCAGCAGCAGTTGCAGATTGGTGAGTTCGTACTTGAGCTGCATCTGCTCGTTCAAAGTATCAAGGGAGGACTGCGCCATGCTGGAGGGCATGCTCATCGTCGATGCCGCCGGAGTGGCCGGCGCCGCAGCCGCCAGCGAGCCTTGGGTTGTGGCGGTGGACGCTGCCCCGGTCGCAGGTGTCGTCGTTACCACGCTGGGCGTGGACGGGCCGCCGCCCTGCACCGCAACTGCGGTCTGTGTAAGACTGGCGCCCTGCGTCGCGCCCAGGGCGCCGATAAGTTTGCCCTGATCAATCGGATTGACGATCGAGAGGCTGGATTTGGTGGCGTCCAGTTGCTGTTGCAGGAAGGAGTCGTCGTACACTTTGGGAGCACCGACAAAGATTCCATTGCTCTGCTGACCCAGGCATATCGAGCTGGCCGCAAAACAGAGCACGAGTAAACGAAGCCGCATGTGGGTTTTCCTTACAGGACCTCAATGACTTGAATGACCGGTTGGGGGCTCGGGACCTTGGGGAAGCCGGAGACGCTCAAGGTGCAACCTTCAGCCTTCCCATGGTTCATCAGAAACGCGCGGGCCGCCGTTGCCTGTGTGGGTACGGAATTCCCGCCGGGAGGAAAATCCATCAGCAACAGATAAAAGATGGGCGGTCCCGTGCCGGCTTGAACCTTCAGCAACACCGCCTGCGGTTGGTAGTGCAAAACTCCCGTGATGGTTTGCGGTGGAGTCATGGTTGTTCTGCTGCAGAATGTGTGGAGCACCCGATCAGAGCCTGCAGCCAGGCCCCAGGCTGGGCTGCGCGTTGCCTCAATGTTCGGGTGGAAGGGGGAATGTTGTTCCTTCTTCCCTGCGAAGTCAAGGACGAAAAATCCAGGGGCTAGCGGGGGTAGCGCTCTTCCGCCCATTGCGGTAGCGATATTTCAGCATGGTGAGCGCCCATGCGGCTGGACCGTGCCGTGACCGGGATTTTAGATACTAAATTCGAAAACGCCGCGACACCCGCAGGTCCCTCTCCGTCATCCGGGGCACCGGCCGCTTCGCAACCCGGCGTAATAAATGGCGCGGTGCGGATGGCCCACCCGCGATTTGTTACTCTGGTAGTTTCCATGACACTGAGGCTCTGCCTGATCGGGAGTTTCCTGGCGCTACTGACGCTCTGCGGGTGCGGAACTCCTGGGGCGCCGCAGTTCCCTTCACTGCAGTTGGCCAGGCCGGTTGAAGACCTGACTGCGGTGCGTTCCGGTAACCAGGTTGAGTTGGACTGGACCCTGCCGAAGAAGAACACCGACCGCACACTGGTCAAGCACATCCCCGAAACCCGCATCTGCCGCCATCCGGGGACGGCACTGCTCAGCACGTGCGCCGTGGTCGCCGAAGTGCCCAGCCCGAAGCTGCAACCGAAGAAGAAAGGCCAAGAGCCGGAAAATGTCCGCCTGCATTACGTCGACACTCTGCCACCGCAGCTTGGCCAAGAGAACCCCGCCGGCTTCGTTACCTACGCCGTGGAAGAGATGAATTCCCACGGGAAAAGCGCCGGTCTCTCCAATCAGGTTTTCATTCCGGTAGCGCCGACGATTCCTGCGCCGCGGCAACTGTCAGCAATGGTATCGGGAGACGGCGTGCGAATCTCCTGGACAGGGCCGGTTCCCCCGATCCCGCCGCAAGGTCTCAGCTATCACTATCAAGTCGACCGCAGGCCCGTCGGCGCTCCGTCGTACATTGTCGTCGCGGGTAACGTTGAGCCATCGGCCAGCGGCTCGTACCTCGACAAGACCTTCGAGTGGGAAAAGCAGTATCAGTACCGCATCACGACGGCCACCACGGTGCAGTCCCATGGATTAAGCGCTTCGGTTCCCGGTGAATCTTCAGAGCCGGTCGAAGTGTTCACTCGAGACATCTATCCGCCGGCGCAGCCTGCCGGGCTGCAGGCAGTTTTCTCCAGCGTCGGGCAGAAGCCGTTCGTCGACCTCACCTGGGCGCCGAACCTCGAAAGCGACCTTGCCGGCTACAACGTGTTCCGGCGCGTCGGTAGCGGCCCCTTCGAGAAGCTGAACCAGCAACTGGTGCAGGTTCCATCCTTCCGTGATGAGAAGGTCGAGCCTGGCAAGAAATACATCTATGTGGTTACCGCCGTGGACTTGCGCGGCAATGAGAGTCCAACGTCCGCCGAGGCAAGCGAGGAAGTGCCCGCGAAGCAGTAACTACCGAGGTTTGTCATGCGTTATTGCCGGTTTCAATTGAATGGGGTCAGGCGCTACGGACTGGTCGAAGAGCTTCACGGGGTGGAATTCATTACCCGCGCTGTCGAGAGCGCGCCCAATTCCGCCAATGCCTTTGACGGCGCGCAGCCACTCGATATACCGCTGGGCGAAGTTCGCCTGCTTGCTCCCATCCAGCCATCAAAGATCGTCTGCATCGGGCGTAACTATCGCGAGCACGCCAAAGAACTGAACCATCCCATACCTACCGAGCCGCTGTTCTTTCTCAAACCTCCTTCTTCCGTTATTGGACCGGGCGATGACGTGCGCCGCCCCAACCATCTTTCGCAGCGGGTGGATTACGAGGGCGAACTCGGCGTCGTCATCAGCAAGAGCTGCTACCGCTTGGAGGACAGTGACGACGTGCGGCCCTATATCCTCGGCTACACGTGCGTGAACGACGTGACCGCGCGTGATCTACAGAACAAAGATGGGCAATGGAGCCGGGCAAAGGGCTTCGACACCTTCTGCCCGGTCGGCCCCTTTGTTGTCGACGGGCTTGATCCGTGGAAAGGCGTCCGCGTGGAGTCGCGCCTCAACAGTGAATTGCGGCAGAACGGCACCACCGTTGATTTCCTCTTCCCGCTCGACGTGCTCATGCGGTTTATCTCCCAGGTCATGACGCTGGAGCCCGGAGACGTGATCGCGACCGGCACTCCCGCGGGCGTGGGCCCGATGCAGTCCGGCGACACCGTGGAGGTCACGGTCGAGGGCATTGGAACACTCCGGAATCCGGTGGTAAACATCGAGCAGTAAGGAAAAAGCGGATTAGCTGAGACGAACTAGTGCAAAGCGGTCGATCTCGAATCCGGATTTTTTAGTTCCCTTGCCTTCCCAATCCAGATATCTTTGTGGCAAGCCTCCTCGTCGAACGACCACCATGCATTCCTTCAGGCTGTATCCGGTCCTTGCCTTCGGTGCTTTGGCAGCGATTGTAGGCTATGGCCTGCTCTCTCGCCACGACAAGAAGTCATCGGAGCAATTAGAGCGCGAACGCAGGACCCAGCTCACGCTGGGCGGACGCATCATCGATGGCAACGTGATCGACGTGCTGGAACTGGAGGATGACGAGTCCGGTAGACAGATGATTCTGCTGGTGTACAAGTACGACGTGGCTGGCGTGACGTACGAAGCTTCGCAGGACGTGACCCATCTGCGCCAGTTTATCGACCTGTATTCCTGCCGGCTGGGGCTGCCGACATCGGTGAAATACGACCCGCACAATCCGGGGGATTCCATCGTGATTTCGGAAACGTGGTCCGGATTGAGAAAGTCGGCTATCCAACTGCCCCACCGGAGCGTCGCCCAATCCCGTACTTTGGTTTGATGACGGGAGCGACGGCTGGACTTACGGGGAATTGTTTTCTGAATATTGACATCTGCGACCCCCGTCAAACTGCGGGAAGATTGCTACAATAGTGCCAATGCATAGCCTGCCGTTGCCGATAGCCGCCTTCGCAGCGGGCATTTTGTCGTTTCTTTCGCCCTGCGTATTGCCGCTGGTCCCGGGCTATGTGTCGCTGATTTCTGGCGCAACGGTTGAGGACTTGCAGTCGCCCGACCAGCGCATGTTGGGGACGGTAATGCTCCACTCCGTCACGTTTGTGCTGGGGTTTAGCGTGGTGTTTATCGCGCTGGGCGCGGCCGCAACCAGCATCGGCCAGTTTGCCGCAGAGTATCACCGTTGGCTGTCGCGCATCGCCGGGATTGTCGTCATCATCTTTGGTTTGCACCTGACGGGCATCTGGAAGATCAACGCGCTCTACGCCGACAAACGCCTGCATGACGTCAAAGGCGGCGCCAGCGCATTTGGCTCGTTCGCCGTGGGGTTTGCCTTCGCTTTCGGCTGGACGCCGTGCATTGGTCCCGTCCTGGCCACCATCCTGGTTTTCGCCGGGGCGCAGGAAACCGTGTTCAAGGGGATTTTGCTTTTGGCGATCTATTCCCTTGGACTGGCCGTACCTTTTCTGCTGACTTCGTTGGGAGTCGATCGATTCTTGTCATTCTATGGACGCTTTCGTCGTCATTTGCATACCGTCGAAGTCATCAGTGGCGTTTTCTTAATCGCCATTGGTGTGTTGATTTTTTTGAACAACCTGAAAATGCTCTCCGGATATCTCTCTTTTCTGAACCGGTTCGCGCTGTAAGGTGTTGAGGGATCTGCGTTTTGAAACGAAATGCCGTGGTTTTCGTGGCTCTGGTGGTGGTCGTGATGGCCTTGCTGGCCACCGGCCGCTATCTGGACCGCACCCGCAAACACGGCCCCATCAGGCTGGTCGGCAATGTTCGCGGTGTGCCTGCACCCGACTTCGACCTGCTGACGTTGGATGGGCACAAAGTAAGACTGTCCGATTACCGCGGCAAGGCCGTGCTGCTGAACTTCTGGGCGACATGGTGCCCGCCGTGCAAGGTCGAGATGCCCTGGTTCGTGGATCTGCAGAACCAGTATCGCGAGGATGGCCTAGTCGTCCTGGGTGTAGCCATGGACGACTCCGAAGCCTCGAAGATTGCCGAGTTTGCCCATGAGATGGGCGTGAATTACCAGGTCCTGCTGGGCACCGACAAGGTCTCCGACGACTACGGCGATGTGCAATACCTGCCGACCACTTTCTACATCGATCGCAACGGCATGATCGTGGACAAAATGGCCGGCTTGCTGAGCCGGCAAGAAATTGAGAACGACGTGAAGAAAGTCGTGAATTCGACCTACAAGGTCAATCCCACGTCCTCCAGCCAGGCCCACGCCCAGGTGAGACATCGGGCAGAAGCCGAGATCAAACCCCCATCGAAAGCCGCTGCGCAATGAAGCGAGCCCCGCTCTTTGGACTGAGTGTGCTTGTGTTAGCGGCCCTGGCGGTAGCTCAGGGCGATAAACAGCCCACGGTAATCATGGCGCCTGTGGGCAACGTGCCGGTGCGTGCCGGGGGTAGCACTGATCTCGAACTCGACTTTCGCATTGATTCTGATTTCCACATCAACTCCAACAAGCCCAAGGCCGATTACCTCATTCCCACCGTCCTGAAGCTGAGTCCGCCAGAGCAGGTGTTACTCGCCGACGTGAAGTACCCTCCCGGACAAGAGATGTCGTTCGCTTTCTCGCCCAACGAAAAGCTCAGTGTTTACAGCGGGGATTTCGCTATTAATACGGTATTGAAGTCGCCGGCCGGCGCCGCCGCCGGGACCTATCCCGTAAAAGGCGCGCTGCGATTTCAAGCCTGCGACCACAGCGCCTGCTACCCGCCGCGCTCGATTCCCGTGCAGTTCAAGGTGACCGTGGTCAGGAAGTAGCTAGGCTTTTAACCCTGTAGCTGCGGTAACTCCGCCCGGCGCTCTCCCAGCCACCCATCCAATGCCTTCAACGCCCGCTGACAAACCATGGCGTGGCGCTGCTTTTTATCGCGAGTCCGGCGGCGGGTCTCCTCGTCCAGCGCCAACAGAAGGTCGAAGGTAATATTCGCCGGCTGGAAATTCTTGGCGTCGGCGTGGCAAATGTAGTTCACCAGCGCGCCAAACGCGGTGGCGCGCGGCGGCGGAACAGGCTCAGCGCCCGCGGCTAACGCAGCAGCGAGCAGGCCTGCCAGCAGCCCGGTGGCAATGGACTCAACATATCCCTCGACTCCGGAAATCTGTCCGGCGAAAAGCACCTTCGGATGCTGCTTCATCTGCAGCGTTTCCGTCAGCAGCGTGGGCCCGTTGACGTAGGTGTTGCGATGGATTTGCCCGTAGCGCAAGAACTTCGCGTTCTCCAGGCCCGGGATGAGCCGCAGGATGCGCGCCTGCTCGCCGAACTTCAGGTGGTTCTGGAAGCCGACCAGGTTGTAGGAATCGGCGCGCAGGTTTTCCTGGCGCAACTGCACCACCGCGTATGGCGTCTGGCCGGTGCGCGGATTGCGCAGGCCCACCGGCTTCATCGGCCCGAAGCGCAGGGTGTCACGGCCGCGCCGCGCTATCTCCTCGATGGGCAGGCAGCTTTCGAAGTAATTCAGGTTCTCCCAGCCCTTGGCATCAACCGACTGCGCCTCGAGCAGCGCGTCGAGAAAGCGGTCGTACTCTTCGCGCGTCATGGGGCAGTTGATGTAGTCGGCCGTTCCCTTGTCGTAGCGCGCCGCCATGTACACCCGCGTCATGTCGATGGAATCGGCCTCGACGATGGGGCTGATGGAATCATAGAAATACAGCTGCTCGCCGCCACCCAGGCGCAGGATCTCGCGCGACAGCGCATCGGAGGTAAGCGGGCCGGCGGCGATAATGGTGATCGGGCCCGCCTCGTCGATGGCGGTGACTTCTTCGCGCACGATGCGGATGAGCGGTTCGCGTTCGATGGCCGCTGTAACCGCCTCGGCAAACTTCTCGCGATCGACGGCCAGCGCGTGACCGGCGGGAACCGCACTCTGCCGCGCAATCTCGATTAGCAGCGACCCCGCGCGGCGCATCTCTTCTTTCAGCAGCCACGGCGCGGTGTTCTCGCTATCGGACTTCAGCGAGTTGGAGCAAACCAGTTCGGCAAAATGCGCGGTCTGGTGCGCTGGCGTCGAACGCACCGGCCGCATCTCGAACAGCTCGACGGCAACGCCGCGGCGGACGCATTGCCACGCGGCCTCCGAGCCGGCCAGTCCGGCGCCAATGATGCGAATGGGGGTTGTCATGAAAGGCGAGGTTTGCGGTTCGTGTCCATTATAGGGTGGAAAGAGCGACCCCATTAGCAGGCACGACGGCCAGACCCATATCGAAGTATCATGCAAGAGGAGGCGAACGAAACTAATGGCACGTGTGTCGAATGTCGAGATGGCGCAAGCTGGGCCTGAGGTGCGCGAAGTTTACGAAAAAACGCTGAAAGGCAAGCCGCTCGGCTTCCACAAACTGCTGGGGCACCAGCCCGAGGTTCTTAAGACCCTGCTGCCCTTTTACGCCAGCGTGGGACGCTCGCTCGATCGCCGCCTCTACGAGATGGTCTACATCCGCATCTCGATGATTAACGGCTGCCACTACTGCCTGCAGCATCACCTGGCTGCGTCCAAGCGCGTGGGGGTTAGCCGCGATGACTGGCAGAACCTGAAGGGCGGCCAGCACGGCAACTTCAGCGAGGAGGAAGAAGCTGCGCTCGACTTCGCCGAGAAGCTCACCCGCGACCCCCACTCGGTCGCCGAGGCCGACATCCAGAGCCTGAAACTCCACTTCTCCGATCCCGAGATTGTCGACCTCGACCTGCTGGTCGGCTTGGCCAACGTAACCAACCGCTTCACCGACCCGCTGGGCGCGGACCTGGAGTTCCCTGAAGAGAAGCTCTGAGGCAAGCAGGCGGTGTTTGCCAGTTGGGCCGCCGAGTGACAAGATCCGGGGGCCAAGTATGCCCACCCGCTTGCAGCCTCGCACAATCAGCCCGAAGGGCGGCTCAGGATAGTCCAGCGCGCAGCGCTGAGTAGGCTGCGGAAAACCCCAGCCCCGGCAGGGGCGGTTTCATCCAAAGACAACTCTCACACCGAGGGACCTGCCTTTAGCGCCTTATGCGAAAAGCAGATTCCTCCCGCCAAACGCGGGCGCTCGTAATGACAATCCTCCGTAACGGCAATCCGATAGGTCCGCGCTGAAAGCCACTTGGCTCACAGGATGACGCGCTCATCCCCCACGCGCCGGGTCACACGCTCGCGGTCGAGGTACTCCAGCAGCGGGATCGCGTACTTGCGAGACACGCCCATGAGGTCCTTGAAACTGCCCACGTTGAGCCTCGGCGTCGCGTTCTTCTGCGCGATGACCTGCTTGCGCAGCGCCTCCAGCGCATCGCGGTGAAAAACCAGGTCGTCCGCCAGCTTCACCAGCACCCGGTCGCGCATCAACAGGGTCACGATCTTCTGCGCCCGGACCTTGTCCACCGGCAGCGCAGCCAGTACTTCCTTCAGCAGCGGAACCTTCAGGCCGGCGCGCGCAAAGGCCTGCTCGATCTGGGCTTTCGACTCCGCTTCCTCGTCGCGCAGCACCACACCGCGACCGGCAGCATGCACCTGTTCGCCGCTGACTTGCAGCTTCTTCTCGCGCAACAGCGATTCAAGGACGCCCCGGAAGACATCCCCACGAAGATCGAGCGTTTCGCGCAGTTGCTCCTGGCCGATGCCTGCGACCAGCGGGTTGGCCTTGTGAAATGCCTCGACGGCAGCAGACATCTGGACTCTCAGCCGATCGAGGACTTCACTGGCCACCCACTGTTCGTCAAACTTCGACAGCTTGCCGGAGCCGCCCAGGGCGTCAGTGAGCTTGGCGATGCGCGGGGGCAGCCATCCGGTTTCAGCCACGATCTCGGCGACGGACAGTCCGCTGGCGCCTCGGCGCGCAACGCGCGCCAGCAAAGCCTCCTCGTCCGTGCCCTTCGCCAGAACTTGCAGGAAGACGAGCCGCTCCTCACTCTTCACCCGCTTTGGAACGTCGGCCGCGTCGAGGACCCTGCCGCCGCCGATGGTGACCACCGGGGAAAACTGGCGGATGATGAAGCGGTCGCCGGGCAACAACAGTAGCGGGTTGTCGAGCTTCAGACGCGCTAATCCGCGCTCGCCGGGACGAAGCAACTTCGCTCCCAGCAGGCTGATTTCCGCGATGGTCTCGGCGGTAAACACATGCAGGTGAACCCGGGCGCGGTCGCGCAACGGACGCGCCGAGGGCAGCAGATCGAGTTGCACGCTGACCTGCGTCGCGGGCCGGAACATCTGCGGCGGTGTGAGCATCATGCCGCGAGCCAGCTCGGCGGTCTCGACGCCCGGGAGATTGAGAGCGGTGCGCTGACCGGCAACGGCCTGCTCTGCCGGATGGCCGTGGACTTGAACGCCGCGCACTCGCAGGCGCTCACCCGTGGGCTGTACTTCGACGTCCTGCTCTTTGCGCACCGTGCCCGAAATCAGCGTGCCGGTGACGACCGTGCCGAAACCCTTCATAGTGAAGACTCGGTCGATGGGCAGGCGGAAAGCGGCGCCCGGACCTTTGGCGGGAACTTCCGCGGCCAGGCGCGTCAACTCACTCTTAAGCCGGTCGAGCCCCGCACCGGTCTTCGAACTGACGGCGATGATCGGCGAATTGGCCGGGTCGAGAAACGAGCCGCGCAGATACTCGGCGACCTCCAAGGTCACCACTTCGAGGGTCTCGGGATCGACGAGATCGGACTTGGTCAGCAGGGTAATGCCACGCTGCACGGTGAGCAGCCGGCAGATGTCAAAGTGCTCACGCGTCTGCGGCTTGATGGATTCGTCAGCCGCAACGACCAGCAGCACGAGATCGATGCCTCCGATGCCGGCCAGCATGTTGCGCACGAAGCGCTCGTGGCCGGGCACATCCACGAAGCCGATGCGGACCGGTTCGCCATTGGGCGCCGCCAGGTCGAGGTTGGCGAAGCCGATGTCGATGGTGATGCCGCGCCGCTTTTCTTCTTCCAGCCGGTCGGGGTCAATGCCGGTCAGCGCATGCACCAGGGCGCTCTTGCCGTGGTCAATATGGCCCGCCGTACCGACGATGACCGACTTCATGCTCCCAGTGTACCCCGCAGCTTGTGGAACTTAGGAGCATCCGCGAGTGAATCGCATAATGGGCTGCCCTGTGCGAAAATAGTAGGTGAAACTTGCTCCCAGCTGCCGGGTTTACTACGGTTGCTCCATCACCTGGAAGTAGTGTGCTTCCGAAGGGGTTGAGCGGCGTCTAAGTGGTTAGGCTCAAGGCGTGCTTGCTCCAAACGGATGGCATCAATCCTCATTCCGCCCGACCGACCGACCCCGATTCCTCCCCAGGAGGACGGCCAGCTTGCCCTGTGGGATGCCGCTGAATTAGGCGACACCGATCTCACGCCGCACCTTCTCATCCAGCTGCAGGACGACCTGGAACGCTCGCGTCTGCGCGAGGCGTTCTGGCTCTCGGTCATCGTGCACATGGCGATCGTGATCTTCCTGGTCATGACCCCCAAGCTGTTTCCCGGCGTGAAAGGCGTGGTGCTGCTCTCGCCGGAAGACATCATGCGCAACCAGCAGCTCACCTATCTGGACCTGCCGCCTGACCTGCAGAAGACGCCCAAGGTCGCGCCTGACGCCAAGGTGCTGTCGGACAAGAACCGCATTGCCGAGAGCCGTCATCCTACGCTGGACCAGAAGACGCTGGAAGAGTTGAGGCGCGCGGGCCCGCCGGCGCCCGTTGCTCCTCCGGCCGAGCAGGCGCAGATGTCGCCGCCGACGCCGCAAGGCGGGCCGTCGGCCCAGCAGCCGAACCAGAACCAGCAGGCACAACTGCAGCCGCCGCAGATGGACCCCAAGCTGCCGATGCCTTCGCAGGGCGGCAGCAACAAGTCGCCGGTCAACTTTGCTGACCTGATGAAGTCGCCCGGCGATCTCACGGCGCAGGCCGCACGTGCCGTGGCTGCTCGCCGCGGTGGCGGTACTTATGGTGGCGGCGACTATGGCATGGGACCGGGCGGGACCAACGCTCGCGTGCAGGGCAATCTCGAGGTTTTGAGCGACACCGAGGGTGTTGACTTCGGCCCGTACCTGTCGCGCGTGCTGCAGGCCGTCCGCATGAACTGGTACAACCTGATTCCGGAAGAGGCGCGCGCCCCGCTGATGAAGAAGGGCAAGGTCTCGATCGAGTTCGCCATCCTGAAAGATGGCAGGATCGCGGGGATGAAAATCATGGGCCCTTCCGGCGACGTTTCGCTGGACCGCGCGGCTTGGGGCGGCATCACAGCATCCGTTCCCTTCGCACCCTTGCCGAACGAGTTCCACGGGCCTTATCTCGCGCTGCGCTTCCATTTCTACTACAACCCCGCCCGGGGCGATATCGAGTAGCAGCGGCGCGTAGAATGGGCGTGAATGCCCACTCTTCCTCCTGCCAGCGATCTTCGTTCGGATGAGCGCGAACTGGCGCTTGCTGCGCGACAGCGGTCGCGCGAACGCAGCAAGCTGATTGGGCTCATCGCAATTGCGCTGTTCATTCTCGCCCTGGCGTATCTGCGCTTCGGCAAGACCATTCCCTGGGGAGCGCGCTGACTGCAATGCATGCCGCCCAGCCAGCCGATTCGCTGCTGGTCGTCATTCTCGGGCCGACGGCGTCGGGCAAGTCGGCGCTCGCCATCAGCCTGGCGCAAACGTTTCGGGGTGAGATCGTTAGTTGCGACTCGGTTGCACTCTATCGCCACTTCGAAATTGGCACGGCCAAGCCGGCGGGCAAGCAACGCGCGTTGGCTCCGCATCATCTGCTCGACATTGCGGAGCCGGACCAGCCAATTACTGCCGGCGAGTACGCAAGGCAAGCGCGAGCGGTAGTTCGCGACATCGCGGCGCGCGGGAAACTGCCGATCGTGGTCGGCGGGACCGGACTTTATCTGCGGGCGTTGCTCGAAGGTCTTTTTCCCGGCCCGCAGCGTTCGGAAGAGCTGCGAACGCGATTGCGCGAGCGTGTCGCGGAGCGAGGTTCGGTGCACTTGCACAGGATATTGGCACGACTTGACCCCGCTGCGGCCGTGAAGATCCACGCCAACGACGCGCCCAAGCTCATCCGTGCCATCGAGGTCTGCATGGCATCACGCGAGCCCATGAGCGAGTTGTGGCAGCAACGTGGACGCGATCCTCTGACCGGATTTTGTGTGCTGCGAATCGGACTGAACCCGCCACGCAAACACCTCTACGCCCGCATTAACCAGCGCGCACAACAGATGTTCGAGAGCGGCCTGATTGACGAAACTCGGGCGCTGCTGGAACGCTACAGCGGGCAGAAGAACGTCACCGCGCTGGACTCGCTTGGCTACAAGCAGGCGGCACATTTTCTGCGCGGCGAGTTGACGCGCGAGCAGGCAGTCGCGGCCGCGCAACAGGGCCAACGCAACTACGCCAAGCGGCAGATGACATGGTTCCGGCGTGAGCCGGACGTGGCGTGGCTGGAGGGCTTCGGCGACGACGCTCCGATTGCCGCGAACGCTACCGAGCTGGTTTCCACAAACTATGACCGCTGCGGCAATTGACATCCGCCCACTCCTCTGGAAATATCGCTGGTAAGCGATTGTGGGGTGTATCAGGGCGCGACTTTAGTCGTGCCGAAAAAGACACAGCTAGGATCCAGGGCTTCAGCCCCTGCGCTCGAAGCGTCTATCAGGGCTAAAGCCGGAAAATTTGGATCGCCGGTTTCCGGCATGACTAAAGTCATGCCCTGATACAAAACCCGACACACGATGGTGTGGTTTAGTGCGATCGCGTCTCGAGTTGCGGACGCGGCCCGGATTGAGTCCTCCGGTCGCAGGCATAGGAAAGGCACTGCACGTTGGTAGGCATTCGCACGCACGACTTGCGCAAGGTGTACAACTCCGCTCCGCCCTTCGGAGCCGGCGGAGGCAGCCCGCCGGCGCAGCGCGGCAAGCAGAAGAAGCCTAAGCCCGAGATCGTTGCCTTGGACGGCCTGTCGCTGGAGGTCGCAGCCGGCGAGGTCTTCGGACTGCTTGGTCCCAACGGTGCGGGCAAGTCCACCACCGTTGGCATCCTGACCACGCGGGTGCAGCCTACCGGCGGCCAGGCCTGGATTGGCGAGCACGACGTGTGGAAGCAGCAGGTGCCGGTGAAGCGGGTCATCGGCGTGGTGGCGCAGCGCCCCAACCTCGACTTCTCGCTGACCGCGCGCGAGATACTGGCTTTTCACGGCGCGTATTTTGGGCTCGACTCGCACGAGCGAACGAAGCGTGCGGACGCGTTGCTGGAGCGTTTCAAGCTGACCGACCGCGCCGACCAGATGGTGCGCGGCTTCTCCGGCGGCATGATGCAGCGGCTCTCCATCGCGCGCGCCATGATGCACGATCCGCAGGTCCTGTTCCTCGACGAGCCCAGTGCCGGCCTCGACCCGCAAACGCGCCTGCTGTTGTGGGAGATCATCCGCGAGTACAACCACAGCGGCAAAACCATTCTGCTAACCACGCACAACATGGAGGAGGCGGACGCGCTCTCGCACCGGCTGGCTATCATTGACCACGGCCGCATGATTGCGCTCGGCACACCCGGCGACCTGAAGGCGTCGGTGCCGGGCGGCTATCTGCTGCGCCTGCGCTTCGGCACTAATTCACCGGAACTGCTGGAGAAACTCCGTTCTCTTGCCGGCGTACGCGAGGTGCGGCCGGTCGAGCCCAACGGCGCCGACGTGTACGCCGATCGCGGCGGGTCGCTGATACCCGAGGTCGCCACTTTCGCCGCAAGTTCCGGTGCCGAGCTGCACGACGTGAATATCTCCGAGCCCAGCCTGGAGAACCTGTTCCTACACCACACGGGAAGGAGCCTGCGGGAATGAATGGACGGGCCTTTCTCGCCATGCTGGCGCGCGATGCGCACGTGGCGCGGCGCAACGTGGTGGTGCTGCTGTTCCAGACGTTCCTACAGCCGCTGCTGTTCGTGTTCATCTTCGGCCGGGTGATGGTGCGCAGCGGTTACATGCCTGCGTCCTACAAGAGCCTGCTACTGCCCGGCATCATGGCCATCAGCATGGTGTTCACCGGGATCTGGGCGGTGGCCATGCCACTCATCTCCGAGTTCCAGTTCACCCGCGAAATCGAAGACCGCCTGCTGGCCCCGATCGAGATCGGCTGGGTCGCGATGGAAAAGGTGCTGGCCGGGACAATCCAGGCACTGCTCTCCGGCCTGGTGGTGATACCGGCGGCGTGGCTCATCCTGCGTCCGGTTGCGCTGGACTTCAGCCGGCCGCTGCTCTTCCTCGCCGTCACCGTGCTGGTGGCCCTGTTCGCTGCCGCGGGCGGACTGGCTCTGGGCTGCACCGTCAACCAGACACACATCGGGCTGATGTTCAGCCTGGTGCTTACGCCCATGATCTTCTTCGGCTGCACCTACTATCCCTGGAGCGCGCTCGACAGCTTCCCCATCCTGCAGAAGGCCGTGCTCATCAACCCGCTGGTCTACGCCAGCGAAGGACTGCGCGCCACGCTGGTCCCGCAGTTTCCTCATCTGTCGCTGATAGCGGTGCTGATCGTGCTCACATTGTTCGACGCGCTGATGCTGGTGCTGGGCCTGCGGCAGTTTCGCGGAAAGGCCGTCAGTTGAGCGCTTGCGCAGTGGACCGCGGCAATCGCATGGCAGAGCCATCGCGCCTGGCTGCTCATAGTAACCCACAAGCCACTTGCCAAACCTCGTCCACCGGAGATACTCAACTCTGTTGCCTTTCATGACCCGGACTTCCGCGCTCGTTCTTCTCTTATCCATGTCCATGCCTCGACTCGCCCACTCTCAGCAGAACTTGCAGCAGCCCGCAGCGGTCCATCTGGATGAGGCTGGGGAGAAGTGGGCGCGCGAGTCGCTGCAGAAGATGTCGCTGGAGCAGAAGGTCGGACAGATGTTCATGGTGTGGTCGCTGGCGCGGCTGATGAACGTCGAGAGTCCGGACTACCTCAAGCTCCGCGACACGGTGCGCACGTATCATCTTGGTGGCCTGGGACTGACGGTGCGCTTCGAAGACGGCATCCTCTACGAGAACGAGCCGCTGGAAGCCGCCATGGTGACCAACCAGTTGCAGAAGGACGCGGAGTTCCCGCTGCTCTTCGGCGCCGACTTCGAACATGGACTGGGCATGCGCCTGAAGGAGGTCACAAACTTTCCGCAGCCGATGGCCTTCGGCGCAACCGGCAACGTGGAGTTGGCGCGGCAGGCAGGACGCATCACGGCGCAGGAGGCGCGCGCCATCGGCGTGCACTGGAACTGGTATCCCGTGGCGGATGTGAATTCCAATCCGCTGAATCCCATCATCAACACGCGCTCGTTCGGCGAGGACCCCAAGCTCGTCAGTGACATGGTAGCGGCCTACATTGAAGGCGCGCACGAGTACGGCCTGCTGACCACGGCCAAGCATTTTCCCGGTCACGGCGACACCGACACCGATTCGCACACCGCGACTCCCATCGTGGACAGGGACAAGGCCTACTTCGACGACGTCGCGCTTCCGCCGTTTCGCGCCGCCATCGCGGCCGGCGTCGACGCGGTCATGGTGGCGCACATCCTGGCGCCGGCGCTCGATCCCAATCCCAAGCACATCGCCACGCTCTCGCCTGCGATCGTGACCGGGCTGCTGAAGCAGCAGCTGGGCTTCACCGGACTGGTGGTGACCGACGCTTTCGACATGGGCGGCCTCACCCTTATGTTCCCCGAAGGCGGGCCGGCAGCGGCCGCCAGGGCCGCGGTGAAAGCGGTGCAGGCCGGCAACGACATGCTGCTGATTCCCTCCGACCTCGACGCCTCCTACCATGGTCTGTTGCAGGCCGTGCGCAGCGGCGAGATCACGGAAGCGCGCATCGATGAGTCGGTGCTGAAGATCCTGCGCGCCAAGGCGTCGGTGGGACTGGACCGAACGGCGATGGTCGACCTGGACGCCGCAACGCGCATCGTCGACAAGCCGTCGAGCCTGGCCATGGCCCAGGAAATCGCGGACCAGGCGGTCACGCTGGTGCGCGATAATCATCGTGTGCTGCCCCTGAAGGCGACGCATGCGGGAACCAATCCGGCGCGGAATCCGTACCTATCAGCAGCGGAGACGCATAATCGTATCGTCGTGCTGGTGTTCACCGATGACAGCCGCTCCGATTCCGGCCGGCTGCTGGATCAGCAGGTGAAGATGCGAATTCCCGATGCCAACGTGATGTACATCGACCCCCGCACCGCCGTGGGAATGACGCCGCCCGTGCTGGATGCGGTGCAGCAGGCGCAGGCCGTCATCGCCGCCATCTACATGGCTCCGGTGCCGGGCAAAGTTGTGCGCGACCAGAGTGACGCCGTGATGAACGCGATGGCGCTGCAGGACGCAGCCGCGGCGTTGTTGCAAAGCGTGCTGCGCGCCGCCAACGAGAAGACGGCCGTCATCGCCATGGGCAATCCGTACCTTGCGGCAGCGTTTCCCGGGATTCAGACCTATGTGTGCACCTACTCCCACGCCCAGGTTTCGGAGATGAGTGCAGTGAAGGCCATGTTTGGCGAGATACCGATGCCCGGCCGCCTGCCGGTGACGATTCCCAACTTTGCCAAGCGCGGCGCGGGCCTGGGCGCCCCAGCTCCAGTTTCCAGCGGAGGAACGCAATGAAGAACGCAGCTCTGAAGATTTCGTTCGCCCTGTTGCTCGCCGCGGTGGCGCTGTTGCTCGCCGCGTGCAGCATCAACGTGGACGACAAGAAGAACGGCAAGGACGGCAAGGTCGATATCCAGACTCCGTTCGCCAGCATCAAGGTCAATTCCGACGAGAAAGCGGCCGATAACGGCATCCCGGTCTATCCGGGTGCGCATCTGCGTCCCAAGGAGAACGGCGACGGCCACACTGCGAACGTCAACATCGGCGGGCCGGGCTTCGGCCTGAAAGTGATTGCCGCCGAGTATGAGACTAGCGACGCGCCGGAGAAGGTCAAGGCCTTCTACGAGGACAAGATGAAGACCTTTGGCGAGGTGCTGGTGTGCCGCGGCCACAGCGGCGGCTCGGACGTCCACATGGGCTCGAAGGGCGACTCGGAGAAGCTGACGTGCAAGGACACGCACGGCAGCGGCTGGGAGATCAAGGCGGGCAGCAGCTCCGACGAACACCTGGTCTCCATCGAGCCGCAGGGCGAGGGCACGCGCTTCGGAACGGTGTTGGTGCAGACCCACGGCAAAGAGGGTACACTGTAGCCGGGCACTAAGTGCCCGACGGAATGCGGCCGCTAGCGCCCGTAGAGAAACAACAGGGCATCGGGCAGGCGCCGTGTCCACGCTGCCTCGTTGTGGACGGCGCCTTCCTCCACCTCGACCTTCAGCCGCGCGGGTCCCATGCCGCGCTTGCGCAGCACCGCTTCCAACTCCTTCACGTCGTTGACCACCTGCTGGCTGTAGGCGGCGTCCGGGTTCTCGCTGGTCCCGATGGCGACAAACATCTTTTGCGGGAGTGCCTTGGCGGTTTGCGCGTCCTTCAGCAGCTGCCCTTCGCCAACTCCCACGATGGGGCTCTCAATGAGCGCCTTGCCGAATACGCCGGGGTACTCGAACACCGCGTTCAGGCTGACGGCGCCGCCGTACGATGAGCCGCCGATGCCGGTGTTCGCTGCCCCCACGACCACGCGGTAGTGCTTCTCGATGAACGGCATCACCTCGGTGATGACGAACCTGGCGTACTCCTTGCCGCGGGCTTCCTGCTTCTGCAGATCCGGCGTGCCCCACTTCTCGTGGTTGGCGTCGGGATAGGGCAAGTATTCGGAGGCGCGCTGCTCACCGGCGTTATCGATGCCCACAACGATCATGGGCGGGACCTTGAAGCTGCCCACGAGGTGGTCCAGGGTCTCGTCCACGTGCCACTCGCCCGCGGCGTTCGCCGTGGCCGTGTCAAACAGGTTCTGGCCGTCCTGCAGGTAGAGAACGGGATACTTCCGTTGTGCGTTATGGGGCGAAAAGTAATTTCCCGGCAGCCAGACGCGCAGCATACGGGTGTTGTGGAAGGTCTTGCTGGTGAAGGGAACGATCTCAAGCCATCCCACAACGCTGTGGTCCTTGTCGAACGATGTGATCGTGACTGTGCCGGGCACGGTGGAGACCGAGGGCCTGGACTTCGTCTGGGCAGAAAGCGATATCGAAAGCACGCAGGCGCAGAGGGCGAAAGCAATCAGCAAAGGTCGGACCATAAAGGAAAGATTAGCAGCGCACACAAGCAAAAAAATTCAATAAATTACTTATTAACATCCGCCACCCGGCGAACGAGCCGCGCGGCATTGCGCGGTCATTGTCCTACCAGACTTCATCTTCTCGGCCTGTGCAGGGATGAGAATCCCGGCACCACAGATATCACCGGCCATTGTGACGTAGGTCACTGCCAGATGGTTTATGCCGCCTTAATACTCTCGTCCATCAGCAAAATCACAGGTGGGTAGCGGGGGTGTTCCATCTTTAATACTTCTCCGCCCACAGAGGAGGGTCGGTATGCCCGGGCAGCCGTTCCGTACTGGTAACAGAGTTCTGCCGTTTCTGGTTCTGGTTTTGGTGCTCTTCGCGACACGCGAGAGCCGCGCAATCCCTGCGTTTTCAAGAATGTACGGGACAAGCTGCAGCACCTGCCACATCGACTTTCCCAAGCTGAATGACTTCGGCAAGGCGTTTAAGGACGCGGGCTTCAAGTTCCCTAAAGACGACGAGTCGATGATCAAGATCCCGCCCGTCATGCTGGGCGCCCCGGCCAACGCGGAGCTCTGGCCGCACGCCATCTGGCCGGGCGTCATCCCAGGTCTACCGCCGATCGGCCTGCGCTACAACACCTATTTCCAGTACACTAGCACCAACCGCACAAATTTCAACCAGTTGCTGCCGCCCGGGACGGTGGCGCCATTCATTCCCACTACCGACTTCCAGACCGGCTTCTTCAGCATCTTCACCGCAGGAAACTTCGGCAGCGATATCGCCTTCTGGGTTGACGACGACATCAGTGTCAGCGGCGCCAACGCCAATGGCGGGTTGGGCGAGGCTTACCTCAAATTCGTCAACGTTGGGCGGCTGATGAAATTGCCGCCGTATCTGTTAAGTCTGCGGGTGGGTCAGGTGGAGCTCGACATACCGTTTACCCAGTCGAAGTCGATCTGGATCAGCCCATACGACATTTACAGCCAGGCCAATATAGGCGCGGTGAATGGGGCGTTCCCTCTGCAACAGTTCGTTAACAATGCGTTCACTTTTGCCGGATCAGGCAAAGGTATCGAACTCAGCGGCGGCCACTCGACTGGCGGGTACCACTACTCCGTTGCGTTCATCGACCAGGTCACCACCCCAGGCCTATCCCAAGCTAACAACAACAACTACGTGCCGACGGCGACCGGCAGCAACCAGGGAGGGGTCGGTGTCGCTTCGGACGCAAACTTCAAGGACATCTACACGAATTTTCAATACCGCTTTAACCTTGAGCGCGACAAAGCGAGTCGCAACGCCATTCAAGCCGCCGGGCCGACGGGCCCGCGCGACCACACTTACTTGAATGTCGGAAGCTTCTATTTATATGGACGCTCGGTACAGCGGCTATCGGGCTCAACCCTCGACGGCCTGCCTGCGGTCGTCACCGCACGTGAGCCCTTCTACCGCGTGGGGGGAAACTTCACCTTTAACTACCACTGCTGCCTGCAGTTCAACGGCCTGTGGATGTACGGGCACGACAACAACTTGTTGCCGGTGGACGCCAGCGGTATGCCAGTTCCTTTGCCGGTGAGCGGCACCACAACAGTGGGCTTGGTCTCCGGACGGCCAGCCACATTCAGTGGAGGCTTTGCCGATGTGGAATGGCTGGCGTACCCCTGGATGATGGTTTTGATGCGCTATGACGGCGTAAACTCGACGTCCGACTACATAAACGGCCTGACGTCGGGAGGGTTCACAAACTCGCCCTTTAACGGGGCGGCCTATGCGACACGGAACCGGGTTACACCGGGTGTTCAGTTCCTCATCCACGCCAACATTAAGGCCTCGTTCGAGTATCAGTTCCGGCCGTCGCAGTCAGTCGTTATCGGTAGCAATCCCCGAACCGGTTATCCGGTGGCCATAAGCCCATTCCACACCAATACAGCCGTCGCAGGTTTAGAATTCGTGTATTAACAGCTTGAGCTCTACGAAAGGAACATTCATGAAGCGCAGCTTTCTACTGACTCTATTACTGGTTATCGCGGTAGCAGCCACTGCTGTTGCGGGCACAATCGAAGGCAAAGTGTCGCCCGGCAAGTCGGTCGTCTACGTGGACACCATCCAGGGGAAAACATTTCCGGCACCGTCTCAGCAACCCGTCATGGACCAGAAGGGGCTGGTATTTGGCCCGCACGTGATGGTCATTCAGCAGGGGACCACGGTCGAGTTCCTGAACAGCGACAATGTGCAACACAACGTCTTCTGGCCCTCCATCAGCGGCAACAAGAAGCTCGGTCATAACCTCGGAACCTGGCCCAAGGGCGAGAAGCGTCCCTTCAAGTTCGACAATCCCGGTGTGGTCTCGCTGCTGTGCAACGTGCATCCCGAGATGGCGGGCTACATTATCGTCAGTCCGACGCCGTACTTTGCCGAGGCCGACGCCATTGGGAACTTCAAGATCGAAAACGTTCCTGACGGCAAGTACAACGTGGTTGCCTGGCACGAAGGCATGAAGCAGCAAACCAAGTCGGTGGATGTCGCCGGAACCGGCAAAGCCGATTTCACTCTCTCGAAATAGCGATTAGGACTGGCGTGCTCTGGCCAGCACGCCCTCCCTCTTACTGAGTACCACGCAAACACGCAACCCCCGTTTCGAGAGAGGGCTGATGTTAAGTCGTTTCGCCAAGAAGATTGTCGACCGGGAATGGCTGAATACTAATTTTCCCTGCATGATGGCCTGCCCGGCGCACACCAACGCCGGCCGGTATGTGTCGCTGATCGCGGAGGGGCGCTTCGAGGAGGCGTACCGCTACGCCCGCGATCCCAATCCCATGGCAAGTATCTGCGGCCGCGTGTGCGCCCACCCCTGCGAGACCGCCTGCCGGCGCGGCCAAATCGATCGCCCCATTTCCATTCGCGCCCTCAAGCGCTTCCTGACCGAGCGGCATGGGCCGGAGTCGCGGCACCCGGTTGCCCCCACGACCAGGCCGGCGGCCAAGCTGCCCTACAAAGTAGCGGTAATTGGAGGCGGTCCGGTGGGCCTTTCGGCGGCACACGATCTCGCGCTGCTGGGCTACTCCGTCACTATCTTCGAAGCCTCGCCGGTGGCCGGCGGAATGTTGTACCTCGGCATTCCTGAATACCGTCTGCCGCGAAGCGTGGTCGAGGCGCAGGTGCGTGAGATTCTCGAAACTGGCGACATCACGTTGCGCCTGAATGCCGTGGCCGGCCGCGACTTCACGGTAGGCGAACTAAGGCATCAGGGTTTTGACGCCGTGCTGATTGCCGTGGGTGCCCATCGCAGCCGCGACTTGTCGATACCGGGCGTCGATCTCGATGGGGTGCACCGCGGCATCGAGTTTCTGCTCAACGTAAACCTCGGATACAAGTTCACCATCGGCAAGAAGGTACTGGTGATCGGGGGCGGCAACGTCGCCATGGACGTCGCCCGCTCCGCCGCTCGCGAAGTCCTGCGGCAGCACGATGCGCCGGGCGAGGTCACGCCGTCGGAAGAGAATGAGCAGGCTGTGGCCGCCCACGAGATGATGGACATCTCGCTCTCCGCTCTGCGTATGGGCGCGCGCGAAGTCGGCCTCGTCTGCCTGGAAAACCGCGATGAAATGCCGGCCGCCCTGGAAGAGATCGAGGAGGCGGAGACCGAAGGCATCATCATGCATCCGGGTTTCGGACCGAAGCGGGTGCTCGGGCGCGACGGCAAAGTCGTGGGCCTCGAATGCCTGAAGACCAAGTACGTTTTCGACGAGAACCACCGCTTCAACCCCGCGTTCTACGAAAACAGCGATACCCAGTTTGATTGCGACACCATCATTCTTTCGATCGGGCAGGCGCCCAATCTCGACTTCCTGCGGCCGGAAGACGGCGTCCTGGTTTCGCCCCGGGGACTGGTCAACGTAAATCGAGACAGCTTGATGACCTCCGCTCCCGGTGTATTCGCCGGTGGCGACTGCGCCTTCGGACCGCGACTGATCATCGATAGCGTCGGCGACGGAAAGCGCGCTGCCGTAGGCATCGATGAGTACCTGCGAGGCTGCAAGCATCCCGAACCGGAGATTGAAGTACAGATTCTGGAGCGCTGGCAGATGGCGGCGGACTACATGAACATAAACCGCCAGCCCATCCCCATGCTGCCGCTGGACCGCCGCACCGGAATGACCGAGGTCGAGCTGTGCTACACCGAGCAGGAAGCCATGGCCGAGGCGCAGCGCTGCCTGAAGTGTTACATCAACACCATTCTCGAGGGCAGCGAACAGGACGGCACCGACTGCGTGCTCTGCGGCGGCTGTGTCGATGTTTGTCCGGAGAACTGCCTGGAACTGGTTTCGCTGGACCGCATTCAGTTCGACACAAACGCCATCGACGCCATCGCGAACCACCCCGAGGCATTCAGTTTCGAACTCCAAGGCATACAACCGGCAGAGTTGGGCAGCATCGCGGGCACCGCCATGCTCAAGGACGAGACGCGGTGCATCCGTTGCGGACTGTGCGCGCTGCGCTGCCCGGCCAACACCATCACCATGGAGGCGTATCACTTCGTCGCAGCGGAACCGACTGGGCTCATCACCATTCAGAGCTTTGATGGGCCCAAGCCGGCCGCCGCGGCGGCGGCAGCAGGCCCCAAGCCATGACCGGAATGAGGAATTATGTCTGACGACCCTAAACCAACCGTTCCCGACAGTCCCGAAGAGATGACCCGGCGCCAGTTCTTCATCAAGGTGGGTGTTGGCTCGGTCGCGGTCGCGGCCCTGGGCACCGCAGCCTTCGGCTATCAGTACCTGTCGCCGAATGTGTTGTATGAACCGTCGCCAGTGGTGGATGCCGGAAAGCCGGACCACTACGCACCGGATTCCGTCACCCTCGACCCGCAGACGGCCATCTACGTGGTGCGCACGGCGGAAGGTTTCTTCGCACTGTCGGCCATCTGTACCCACCTCGGCTGCCTGACAGCTTACAAACCAGACCTCGGCATCATTGCCTGTCCCTGCCACGGCAGCAAGTTCAAGAAGGACGGTGTGAAGATTGAGGGACCGGCGCCAAGGCCGCTGCCCTGGCTGCGCATGTGGCTAAACGACGATGGCAACCTCATGGTGGACCGCGGCAATGCAATCGCAATCAAGCAACTGGTGAGGGTCTGAGCATGGCAAACACGGTTGATCAGCTGCTTGAACAAGTACGCGAAAACCGGATCTGGCGCTCCATCTTCCGCAGTGGCACCGGCGACAGCAATCTCCACAAGTCGTTGTTCGTGCAGCAGAATGTCTTTCTGCACCTGTTCTCCATCAAGGCGCGCAAGCGCACCCTGGAGTTCAGCGCCACCTGGTACCTGGGCGCGATGACACTGGGAACTTTCCTCATCCTCGTCATCACCGGCATTTTGCTGATGTTGTACTACCATCCCTCCGTCCCGCAGGCCTATGCCGACATGAAGGATCTGCAGTTCGTGGTCTCGTCCGGTGTGTTCCTGCGTAACCTGCATCGCTGGTCGGCACACGCGATGGTGTTCCTGGTGTTCGCGCACATGTTCAAGGTGTTCTATCGCGGGGCCTATCGCCCGCCGCGCGAATTCAACTGGGTCGTCGGGGTGGTGCTGCTTCTGGTTACCCTGCTGCTGAGCTACACCGGCTATCTGCTGCCCTGGGACCAACTTGCGTACTGGGCGGTTACCGTCGGAAGCAACATCGCGTCCGCGGTTCCGGTGATGGGTAGTAAGATCCGCTTCCTCATGCTGGGTGGAACTGCGGTGAATGCGAACGCGTTGTTGCGCTTCTACGTCCTGCACTGCGTGATCCTGCCACTGGCGGCTATTTTGTTTATCGCCATCCATTTCTGGCGGATCCGCAAAGACGGCGGGATTTATGCCGGCGAGCCCGCGCCGGAAGTGGAGAGCAAATGAGCGAACCAAAAGATCTTGTTGCCGTCATGGATTCCGATGTTCGGAAGACGCCGCGGCGAATCGCCTTCATCACTAAGCGAACCTCGCCCCAGGTACGTGTACGCGATGAAGACCGGGTGATGACTTATCCCGAAGTTTTCTTTCGAGCGGCTGTCGCCATTCAGGTGCTCGCGATTGCGCTGGTCGTGACCTCTCTGTTGTGGGACGCGCCTCTGGAAGGCCTCGCCGACCCCATGCACACGCCGAACCCTGCGAAGGCACCCTGGTATTTTTTGGGCCTGCAGGAGTTGCTGCACTACTTCCCGCCAGTGGTGGCCGGCGTGCTCATACCCGGACTGGTGGTAATGGCGCTCATCATCATCCCGTACTTCAATATCAATGTGGAAGCTGAAGGCTTGTGGCTGCGCGACAAGGCAAAACGCCTGCGAATCTTCGGGATCGTGGTGGTGGTCTTCTGTATTTTTCTGGCGGTCTTCGACGTGTGGGTGGCGCTGGTACCAACCCTCATCGTAGCGGCCTTCATGCTGCTGGCGGCGCGAACCGATCCGCAAACCGCAAAAGGATTCCGGCAATGGCTGGTGCGAAAACCGCTTTCCTTCTGGATCATGACCTGGTTCCTGGTTGAACTCTTCGTGCTAACCGCAATAGGAACCTTCTTCCGCGGCCCGGGATGGTCGTGGGTCCTGCCCTGGAGGGCCTGAGCTGCGATGAAAGACAAGCTCAAATCACTATGGCGGTTCTTCTTCGGAGACAGCGCGCGCGCCTTCGGCTCAGCAAGTCTTATCCTCCTGGCGCTGCTCGCCATCTCTCCGGCCAAAGACCACTTCAGCCAGTGGCGTCATTACCAGAAGCAGTACCTGCACCTCATCCGCGGACGCGCCGATGCTGTCACTCTGGAGCGTCATTTCCAAGGCGGCATCCAGCAGATATGGATCCCCGAGCAGCAAGTGACCGACCGTTGCACGACCTGCCATCTCGGGCTGAAGGAAGCTAGTTTGAATGATGTCAGCGCGGTTGCGTTTCGCAAGCACCCTGTCATACCGCATTCGCTGACCGAGTTTGGCTGCACAACCTGCCATCGTGGACAGGGTGCCGCTACCACGGTCGAGGAGGCGCATAGCGCCACAGAACAATGGGAACAGCCGCTGCTTCGGGCGAAGTACATCGAATCCGGCTGCGGACAATGCCATCTGGAGAAGCAGACGGCCACTCCGTTCCTCAATCAGGGCCGGCAACTGATCTCCACTTCCGGCTGCACGAATTGTCACACCATCAAGCAGGCGGACGGAACGTACATCGTCCCCGAGGACGATCCACCGTCGCTGAAACATGTGGCCGACAAGACGACCCGCGAGTGGGTGTATGCCTGGATCAAGGACCCTCAGGCGTATGCCAGCACGGCGACCATGCCGAACTACCATCTGAGCGACGACGACGCGCGCGACATCTCGGCATTCATCATCGCGCAGAGTGCGCCCCTCGAGCCGCCACTCCAGCCAGTGAAGGCTGATGCAAAAGCCCCGGCCGACCCGGCCGCAGGCACTTCGCTATACGGGCAGTCCTTCTGCGCGTCATGTCATGCCATGCAAAACGCTGCCGGAATGCTGGTCGGAGGAAATGTCGGGCCGGAGTTGACGGGCATCGGAACGAAGGCAAAGCCGGAATGGCTGCCGGATTGGGTGGCGAATCCGAACCACTATGATCCGGCAACGATGATGCCGCACTACCGCTTCGACGCCGCGCAAGTGGCAACCCTGGCCGGTTTCCTGGCGTCGAAGACGGAGCCGGATTTCCTCGCCAACGTACATCTTGACCCTGCCACACCGCAGCAGATTGAGCACGGCAAACGACTCGTCCTGGAGAACGGCTGTGCGAGCTGCCACGAGATTAACGGCATCAAGAAGCCGGAAAACTTTGCCCCCGAACTGAGCCGCATCGGCAGCAAGCCGATGTCGCAGCTCCTGTTCGTAGAGGGCGTGGAGCGCAGCCTTCCGGGATACGTTAGCGCCAAGGTGCGCAACCCGCGTGCCTTCGGCTCCTCGCTGAAGATGCCGCAGTTCAAGCTGACGCCACAGCAAGTGGATGCGATTACCACCGCGCTGTTGGCGCTCACCGACCGCGCGCAGACGCAACCACCTGCCATGCGGATTGCCTCCGTCCAGCAGACAAAATATGAGCCCGCAGGGCACGCAGGCCAGCTCATGAAAGACCTGCGCTGCTTCACTTGTCACATGATCAACGGGCATGGCGGCGACATGGCGCCCGACCTCACGTGGGAAGGGACCGCAGTGCAGCGTGATTGGCTGACGCAATTCCTCAAGAATCCGGAGACTTTGCGGCCCGCGCTGATCCGGCGCATGCCTAAGTTCAACCTGACCGAGGCGGAGATCAATTCTCTCGCCGACTACATGATGACCGTGTATCAGACGCCGCAGTTTGATCGCGATTGGTTGCCGGTCTCGGAGTTCACGCCCGCTACGGCCGAGCAGGGGCGGCAGCTCTTCTACTCGAAGTTTGCCTGCCAGTCATGCCACATCGCCGACTTCGCCAAAGACAAGGGCTACATTGGCCCTGCCCTGGCCGGCACTGGCAAGCGGTTCAATGCAGCCTGGGTGTATCACTGGCTGAAAGATCCGCAAGCGCTGCGCCCGGGAACCATTGAGCCCAATCAGCACATGACCGACGATGAGGCGCGCGCGTTGACTGCGTTCCTGATGTCGCTGAAGTCCACCGGATCCAAGGAGGTGGCAAAGAAATGAAACGCGCGTTGATCGCTTATTGCGGAATTACGTTGCTGCTGACGTCAGGATGCTCACGCAAGAGTAAGCAGCCCCCTCAACTTCAGGCCACCGCAAAGGGGGCGGCGATTGTCGAGTCCAGCGGCGGCAAGCAGATTGGCTACATCGGATTGCCACTCGACCAGCCGGTTGTGGTGCAAGTGAACGACGCTTCCGGAGCAGCGGTCGCGGGGGCGGCGGTTTATTTCAGCGGAGCGCCTGGAGTTAGTTTTGAGCCTCCCGCGGCGCTGACCGATTCCAGCGGGCAAGTCACCAGCGCGGTTTCGCTGGGACAGCAGGCCGGGCGCTACAAGATCAGCGCCAGCACGCGGGACGCATCTGGCAAGAACGTGGAGATTGCGATCGAGGAAGCGGCGCTGGGCTACCAGCAAACCCTGGGAGCGCAACTCAACGCACAGTACTGTATTCGCTGCCACGACCCAGAATCGAGTCCACTGCGGGTATCCAACATGGACAACCTGTCGGTGAAGCCGCATCCTTTCACGGAGGGCGAGACTCTCAACAAGATGACGGACGCGGACCTGATTGCCCTCATTAGCCACGGCGGCCCGGCGTTGAACAAGTCGGCGGAAATGCCGCCTTGGGGTTACACGCTCTCCAAGAGCGACATCGCCGCGCTGGTGGCTTACATCCGGGCCGTTGCCGATCCGCCGTATGAAGCCGGTGGGCTGGTGTACGCCCAGAAGTGACCAATGTTTGATTGCGTTTGGGCAAAAGAAGAAACTGCTGGCATGAAGTTGGTCCGGGCTCTTGCCGGCTTAATTGTTCTGTTGGGAACAAAGCTTCCTTTGTCTGCACAGGCGGTCCCTCCGGCGGAGTTGCCGGATCCGGCTTCGCGACACCTCCAGCAACGCCACCTCCAGACGCTGATGGCCATCGGCCGTGAAATCGAGGCCCACAAGTTTCCCTGTCCGTTCTATTTCAGCCGGGTCCTGAACGTCCGCCACCTGTCCTCCAAGCCGACTTTTCGGGAGTTACCGTTCAACCTCTCCATAGATTGAGGATTCTTGTCTTTCAGCGCGTGTGTCTGGTGTGACATGACAGAGGGAGGCCATCGTGAGGTGCCCAGCGCCATTTTTGTTACTTCACGCCTCATCACTGACAAAAGCATGCCGACTGGAGGATGCTATTTGGATGAACCAAAGATCGACTCTCCCTACCGCTTATCGTAATCGCGACAGTCGAAATTGTTCTTTGCTCGATCACCTAATCCAAAAGTCGTTGAGTGATCCGCGAGTGGCAGTTTTCTTGAACTTGCCCACAGCTGCCCGTACGAGTGCGCTGGCCACGATCCTCGACAGCGATGAAGGAATGAACTTTCGAGAGGAGGCGAGCCAGTGGATCGTTGAGGCCCTATCGGTCAGGCACTTGGTCCCCGAGCGGTATGCGGAGTGGCGGCCGGTGGTGCGCGAAGCCATGTTGTACTTTGGCTCGCATCTCTCGACCCCACGGCTCGCACCTAAGCTAGTCGAACAGATCGAGCTTCCAGTGAATACAACGCCCGAGAAGCGTCTTCTCCGATTGATCGCAAAAGTGCCAGGATTGCAGAAGCTCGGGCAGGTGATCGCCAGGAATCGGCACTTGCATCCGCGTTTGCGACGAGCACTCACACAACTCGAAAACGGGATATGCGATGTAACTGTCGAGGAGATCCGGGCCACCATCGAGCAGAACTTAGGTCTGACGCTAAAGCAGTACAAGGTTGAGATTAAAGACAAGATCTTCTCGGAAGCAAGCGTTAGCGCGGTAGTTCGATTTACCTGGTACAACCCTGAACGGCGGCGGCGAGAGCACGGTGTGTTTAAGGTGATGAAGCCTTATGTTGCGGCGTATTTTGCCGAGGACATGGACCTGCTTGCACGCTTGGCAGCGCACCTTGGCTCGAGGCACCAGGAATATGGTTTCGCTGAGCACGTCCTCTCGGAAACGTTTGGCGACGTCCGTTGCTTGCTGCAGCACGAAGTGGAATTCGTCCGCGAGCAGACGAACCTGCAGAAGGCCTCGCGCGCTTACAGCTTGCTGGCGTCCATCCACATACCCCGCGTCATTCTGCCATTGTGTACTGACACGATAACTGCCATGACGGAGGAGTATGGGCAGAAGATCACGAAGGCCGTGACCAGCATGCCGAGCTGGCAACGGCGACGCACTGCTGAGCAGCTCATCGACTCAGTGATTGCCGTTCCCCTGCTTATGCCTGGGACGAATGGCATGTTCCATGCAGATCCGCATGCCGGCAATCTTCTCTACAACAAGCGGACCAGGATCCTAACCCTTCTCGATTGGGCCCTTACCGGCCACGTGAGCGAAGAGCACCGACGGCGGTTTGCTTTGCTGTTCTTGATGGTCCTCCTGCGCGATTCGGAGGGAGTTTGCAACGCCATCGACTCCCTCAGTATGGGAAGGAAAAAACGCGGCACCGACAAAGCGAGGATAGTCCGGAAACAGGTAACCGACTTCTTTAGTGAACAGCCGCTAATCTGGGTGCCGAGGGCGGTAGATATCGTGGACCTGTTGGAACGAACCGCGTGGCAAGGCGTCCGCCTGCCCAATCAACTGATCATGCTGCGTAAGGTGCTGTTCACGCTGGACGGCATTCTGCACGACATCGCAGGCCCGAGCGACAGTATTGAACTCATACTGCTGCAACGCCTGCTGCAACGCTGGCTCGAGGACTTAACCTGCGTCGGCTGGCCTCTTTCAGTGCGCGACTGGATTGGGGTGTATCTGTCCGTCATGCTCTATCCCAGCCGTTTGGCCATAGCAACTCTTCAACAGTTCTCGGGCTTACAGCGAGCCTCTGTCGCAGCTAGCGCGCATACGGAACCGGCATTTGGCTGGGTGGGGCTGAAGTAAGCGAACTTGTCGCAATTAGTCCAGTTCACGAGAAGCCGATTTGGGCATCAACTGAGATTGGCGACGCAGTCAACTTCCGGATGGCCAACCATACGGGAGTCGAGGGATAGCTGCATCGATATGGCTGAAGGGATGCTGAGACGCCCGCTTCCGATGGGATCAGACTAGAAGCCGGCGAGGTTGGGAGTGAGCTTGCGGTAGCCGTGATTCGTGGCCCAGAGGTCGAGTGAGACGGCGGCGAGTTCGTCGACGATGGGGACAGCCAGGCCGTCCTTTGTCATATCGACAGTCTTGAGGTAGTGGTGACAAGTTTCGCAGGCATCGATGCGGACATGCGGCGTTTCCTGGGGAGTGAAGACAGGAAGCAAGTCAAAGCGGTCCTCACCGCAAGCGGGGCAGACAGCCCGCAGGAAACTCCATTCATACATACAAAGTGAGCAGACGAGCGAGCGTCGCGCACCGTGGTCTTGGTCGCGGAGAACTGCACAGATGGGCTCGGAGGCACAGATGGGGCAGATGGCGTGGCCCATGGCGGCCGAGTTGCTATATCCGGACTGAGCGAGCCATTCGGCGTAGGGCTGGAGGAAAGCAACCGCGATGAAACGATCCGCAAGCGACGAGTCACCGCTGTTCGCCGGCTCTTGTGCGAAGTCCCCATTCCAGAAACGTGTGAGGAGGTGCGCCTGTGCGACCTCGTCCGAAGCGGCGATGTCCGAAGCGCGATCACGCATGGCAGCAGGAGAGATTCCAGCGAGCGACCCCGCAAAACCGGGAAACAGCGGAAGCACGCTTTGCAGGAGCAGAGGCCAGCCATCGGTATCGGCAAGACTGCTGGAAAAGCTCCGATCCTTTGGCTTGCGCGACGAGGATGCGTCCCCGCCAGCCGTAGAGATCGAAAGAGAATCGAAGACGTGTTGTTGCGAAAACGCAAGACGAGCGTAGAAGCGAAGGAGTTCGACGCCTCCCGGATAACGCTCCGACAGTTCGTAGGCGCGTTGGATCCTCTGAGGAAAGGCAGGCCGAGGTGGTAGTTCCGGGATGAGTGGTTGATCGCCGAGCACGGTGAAAGGGTTATCGCCGCTCATTGTTCCAAGCCTGTTTAGTTCCGCAACGGATCCTCGGTTATGAAACCAATCCTACTTCACGGTACGATTGAGGCACCTCGGGAGATTACTTCTTAGCGGCCGATGCACCGGTGACGCGGTCCAGCCACAAGCGGTGATGATAACGGGCCCAGGATTCGGAGACCTCGCCGCGGATTACCGAGGAAAACCCGCCGCGCACTACTGCAGTGCCCATATAAACATGGATGATAAAGCCGCCGACGGTGAACAGGAACGCTACCGGATGAAGAAACGCGGACAGCAAACGAAGCCAGCGGAGGCTCCAAGGCAAATAGTCGCTAAACCAGAGAACCAGTCCGGTGGCGAGCAGAGTGAGGCCAGCCCAGAACATCAGCCAGAACAGGTACTTCTGGCCGAGATTGAAACGGTCAACGGGCGCGAAGCGGTCGAAACCGCGAGCCGCCTGAAGCGGATGCATCTCTTCTTCTTCATTGCGAACGTAGGCGCGTATCGTCTTCCTCCATTCCAGGTCTGTCGGTGTAATGCGCATGTCGGGCAGCCACATGCGATACATGTAGACGACAGCGGCTGTGAAGATCAGCCCCATCCAGGGGTGAACGGCGCGGCTGACCGGGCCACCACCGAGCATCATGGCAACCCACCACATCCAGGGTGTCCAGAAGGCGAGGCCGCTGAGCAGAAGGTAGATATAAGACAACGCGGCTGTCCAGTGCACCAGGCGTTCGGTGAAGTTGTAACGAAGTACGTTTCCTTGAGCGACCTTTACCGGTTTCATAGTCGTCCTCTTCAGCGTCCTGCGTCTGCCTGCTTAGCCTTGTCGTCTTCCGGGACGTGCTTCGGGCCAAAGCGAAGGTAATGGACAAAGGTACCGATGATCCCGCCAACGATGGCGATATTACCGATCCATTTCAGCGGGCCCTTCCAGATTTCCACCGCGAATGAGACGCTGGGGTCTTTCGGAAGGCCGTAAGCCTCAGGGTTCTTGCCAAAGGCGAGAATGGAGACCACCCCGGTACCGCTGACGCCCGGAGGATCGTACACCGCCGCGTCGAGAAATCCTGCAGTTTGCAACTGGGCGACGCGCGACTTCGCTTTCTGTAGCAGTACTTCCTTGGTCCCGAAGGTGAGACAGTTCGTCGGGCAGGCCTTGATGCAGGCAGGCTCCAGCCCGACGGAGACGCGGTCCACGCAAAGCGTACATTTGTAGACCTTCTTGGTCTGCCGGCTCATCTTAGGAACGTTGAATGGACAGCCGGCAATGCAATAGCCGCAGCCGATGCAGTTGTCCTGCTGGAAATCGACGATACCGTTGTTGTATTGGACGATCGCGCCCGGTGCAGGACAGGCCTTCAGGCATCCCGGGTCGGCGCAATGCATGCACTGGTCCTTGCGGAGGAGCCAGTGGAAAGCGCCATCGTCGGTCTCATGCTCATTGAACTTGATGAGGTTCCAGAAGCTCGGCGTGGTGTCCGGCATGGTCTGGTAGGTGCCGATCTGCACCGTGGTTTCCGGGGGCAGGTCGTTCCATTCCTGACAAGCTACTTCGCAAGCTTTGCAGCCGATGCAGGCCGATGTGTCGATGAGCTTGGCAACGACAGGTGCGCTGCGGATGCCCGGCGCAGGGGTGGAACTTGCGGACATCGCGCGAATTTCGAGAACTTTTCCAGCCATGGTCTCCTCCTATGCCTTCTCCAGCTTTACAAGGAAGCCCTTGTATTCTGGTGCGAAGGAGTTGGGATCGACGACGCTGTGCGTCACCAGGTTGGCGATTGAGCCCTCCTGGTCGCCGGCGCCAAAGAAGCCCCAGTGGATCGGCATGCCGATCTGGTAGACCTTCTTTCCCGCGATGGTCATGGGCTTGATGCGCCTGGTGACCATGGCCTTGCCCACGATGGAACCGCGAGCCGAGGTGACGCGAACGTATTGCGTGCTCTTGATGCCTTTCTCCGCGGCGAGTTCTTCCGGGATCTCGACGAAAAATTCGGGCTGCTCCTGCAGGTTGTACGGGTTGTTCTTGGTCCAATAGTGGAAATGCTCGGTGAGGCGGTAAGTCGTTGCGACGATGGGATACTCGTCGGGCTTGCCCAGCTTGTCCCATTGCGTCTTGAAGGGCTTGGCCGCCGGGTTGGAGCTCTGCCCGTCAGGATGCAGCGGGTTTTGCACGGGCGACTCCATGGGCTCGTAATGCTCTGTCCATGGGCCTTCCACGAACTGGCCCGGCACGAACAGCCGGGCAACGCCTTCGGGGTTCATGATGAATGCACCCATGCCGGCTTCCGGCGGAGAGTCGGGCTTGTAGTCGGGAACGTCGCCAATCCACTTGTTGCCATTCCACTTAATGTCGGCGCGAGTGGGATCCCACGGTTGTCCCGTCGCGTCGGCGGAACAGCGGTTGTACATGACCCGGCGATTGGCCGGCCAGTTGAAGGCCCACTCCGAGTAGCGGCCGAGACCGCTTGGGTCAGCCCCATTCCGGCGCTGGGTGAGATTGCCGGCTTGCGTGTAGGAACCGATGTAGAGCCAGTTCCCGCTTAGGGTAGAACCGTCGGCACGGGCGTCGAGGAACTTCCCGAGTTGGTCGCCTGCCTTGACGGCGACGACTTTCGGGTCCTTTTCGTCCATGACGTCGGTGATGGCCCAGCCGTTGATCTCCTTGGCAACCTCTTCCAGCGCCGGCTTGTTTGGACTGGTGTACCACCAGTTAAGCGCCAGCACCGGGTCGGGATACTTGCCACCTTCCTTCTGGTAGAGCTCGCGCACCTTGAGGAAGATGCGGGCGATGATTTCCTGGTCCGGCTTGGCATCTCCGGGCGGGTCGAGAGCTTTGTATTTCCAGGCAATCCAGCGGGCGGAGTTGGTGAACGAGCCATCCTTCTCGGCAAAGTTGGCGGCCGGCAACAGGAAGACCTCGGTCTTCACATCTTCCGGCTTGCCGCCGTTGAGCCACAGGACTCTCTCGCTCCAGAAGGCGGCGGTTTCCGTCTCGAAATTCTCGGCCACCACCAACCACTTGAGCTTGCTGAGGGCGGCAATGGCTTTGCGCGAATGAGGTCCGTTGCAGACGGGGTTCATGCCGAAGCTGAACAGCCCGTCCATTTGCCCTTCGTACATGTGATCGAACATGTACGCCCAACTCCAGTTCTGGTATGTGCCGGGAGCAGCGCCGACGGGAAGCTTGGGGTGGAGATTGAAGCCGAAATCGTTCTCCTGGGTGGCGTTCTTCCCGTAATAAGCCTTGTACTGACTCACTACAAAGCGATCATAGTTCGCCATGAAATTCATGACGCCCGGGCGTAGCGGTTTGGGTCGGACGGCGTTGAGGTAATCTTCGAACTTGGCCTGGTCGGCTTTCTGAATGGCGATGTAGCCGCAGATGTTGTGGTACGCCATCCCACAGTCAGTGCCGCCCTGGATGTTGGAGTGTCCGCGGAGAGCGTTGAGCCCGCCACCGGGCATGCCGATGTTGCCGAGCAGAAGTTGGAGCATCGCGGCCGCGTGAATGAGTTGGACGGAGAAGCTGTGATGGGTCCAACCTAGCGCGTACATGATGGTCCCGACCTTGTTGGGCAAGTAGGTGGAGGTGACGATCTCGGCGGCCTTCTCGAGGTCCTGGGGACTGCAGCCGCAAATGGAGGAAACCATGGCAGGGGTGTAGCGCGCGTAGAACTTCTTCATGAGTTGGAAGACGCAGCGCGGGTCCTGCATGGTTTCATCCACGTTGGCAAAGCCGGTCTTGGGATCGATGTCGTAGGCCCAAGTCGATTTATCGGTGTACGCCTTCTTGTCCTTGTCCCATCCGCTGAACAGGCCCGTCGTTTCATCGAAGGCATAACCCTCTTTCACCAGAAAGGTGGCGTTGGTGTAAAGCTTTACGTAGTCCTCCTGGATGCGGTTATGGGTAAGCGCGTAGTTGATGAGACCGCCGAGGAAGGCTACGTCGCTTCCGGCACGAATCTGGACAAACTTGTCGGAGACAGCGGCGGTACGCTGATAGCGCGGATCGACCACAACCAGCTTGGCGTTTCGATTGCGCTTGGCCTCCATGGCAAAGCGAAAGCCGACAGGGTGGTTCTCGGCAGGGTTGCCGCCCATGGCCAGAACGACATCTGCGTTAGCAATGTCCGTCCAGCCGTTGGTCATGGCGCCGCGCCCGAATGTGGCGGCCAAACTGGCCACCGTGGGGCCGTGTCATATTCGGGCCTGTTGTTCCAACGGGATGATACTGAGTCCCGCACGGAACGCTTTGACCAGCAGGTAGTTGATCTCGTTGGTATCGGTGCAGCCGCCGATCACGCCGACCGAGGTAAGGGCATTCACCGTATGGCCCTGCGCGTCCGCCATAACCAGCTTCTCGTCGCGCGCCTGCTTGAGCAGGTGGGCAATGCGATCGATGGCGAAATCCCACGACTTCTCCTGCCACTCGCTGCTGCCGGGAGCCCGATATTTTACCGTGGTCAGACGGCGGTCATTGACCACGTCCTGCTTGAGGGTAATGCCCTTGGAGCAGAGAGCGCCGCGGTTGGTGGGATGATCAGCGTCACCCTCGATGTGGACGATGGCAGGCTTGACGTTCGCTGACTTGTCACCCAGCGTATGAATGATTATGCCGCACCCTACGGCGCAGTAGGGGCATGTTGAACGCGTCTCTGTGGTTCGGGCGATTTTCATCTCGCGTACTTCGGCATACGCAGAAGTAAGATCGAACCCCAGTATTGAAACGGCCACGCCGCCGATGGTAGTGACCTTGAGGAAATCGCGTCGCGAAGTCGTCATGTTCCCGTCCAGAACTACGGAGTTTGGGAGTACCTCATACGGAACTTCCGTCCTGTATACTCCCCCGGAGCGTCACGAGTACAGTCTTTTTTACAAGGCTGTAATGCAAGATTGGGTCTCACGCGGAAATCCTCCCGCCTCAGAACATGAAGACCCAACCGGGATACGACAGTATTGACTAAGAACTGCTACCTGGACGCCTTTCCGGCTGGCTTATCTTCACAGTCCGTGGTGAGTTACATCACTGAAAACTCCTCGCGAAAGGTGCTAAAGGTACTCAAGGGGGAGGTGTTTTATGCCCCATCAAGAGAATACCCCTGCTGTCTCCGCCTTGTGCCCGCTGCCCGTTTTCCCGGAGTGCGAAGCACGCATTGATGCCCTGCCATCGCCAGCCATTCTCCGGTCATCGGCCCTTCTCAGCGAGTTGCTGGATCGACGACTGTTCCTCAAGACGCTTGCGTTTCCATGTGCGATGGCCTGCGCCGCGGCGGTTGCCCGGAACTGCGCTGCTATTCCCGTGCCGCCTTGGGCGGCAAGCGAGGAAGACGACTCCCGCTTTCGGGTAGAGGCCCGGTTCTACGAGAAACTGCCCGGCAAGACGGTCCGCTGCAAGCTGTGCCCGCGCGAGTGCGTCGTCGAGGACCGCAGCCGCGGTTATTGCCGGGTGCGCGAGAACCGGAGCGGGACCTATTACACGCTGGTCCACTCGCGGGTCGTCGCCGCGCACATCGATCCGATAGAGAAGAAGCCCTTCTTTCATTTTCTGCCAGGGAAGCAGGCGTTTTCCGTCGCCACCGCGGGCTGCAACGTGAACTGCAAGTTCTGCCAGAACTGGGAGATTTCGCAAGCCAGACCGGAGGACTTGCCCGCAAGATATCTTCCACCGAAGGATCTGGCGACCCTGGCCAAAGACAACCAGTGTCCTGCCGTAGCCTTCACCTACGGCGAGCCCACGATCTTTAACGAGTACGTGACCGACGCGGCTGAATCGGTGCGCGCTTCCGGTCTGAAGACCGTCGTGGTAACGAATGGCTTCATCCAGCAGGCGCCCCTAAAGCGCACCTGCCAGCGTGTGGATGCCATCAAGATTGATCTCAAAGCTTATTCCCAGGATTATTACCGCGATGTCGTGCGCGGCCAGCTTCAGCCGATCCTGGATAACCTCATCACCGTTCGCAAACAAGGAAAGTGGCTGGAGATCGTGTACCTGACGGTGCCCACTCTCAACGACCGCGATGCGGAAATTCGCGATATGTCGCGTTGGATTAAGGCGGAGTTGGGGCCCGATGTCCCCGTGCATTTCACGCGCTTCATGCCGCTCTATCTGCTGAAAAACTTGCCACCGACTCCGGTACCGACGCTGGAGCGCCTCAAGGCGGTGGCCGACGCGGAAGGTCTGCAATATGTCTACATCGGCAATGTGCCGGGACATCCTGCGGAGAACACATATTGTCCCAAATGCCAGAACCTGGTCATCGAACGCGCGGGTTTCACCATCAAGCAGATGAACCTGCACAACGGCAAGTGCTCGAAGTGCCAGCATCTCATCCCGGGCGTGTGGAGTTGAACGTGATGATGCGAAAAAAAAGCATATTCATCGCACCGATTGTGGCGTTGCTGTTGGCGGCCAGCGTCGCCGGATGCTCGCAGGAAAAAGTGCGGCAAGCGGGGGTAGCGGGCGCATTTTATCCGGCCAACCCCGACGAATTGAGCACGATGGTGGATGGATTTCTGGCTAAAGCGCAGGCTCCGTCCACCAATGCGCCGCTGATTGCGTTGATTGCTCCCCACGCCGGATACCCGTACTCCGGAGGCGTCGCAGGCCACAGCTACGCACTGCTCAAGAATCGCAAGTTTCACCGCGTGGTGATCATCGCACCTTCGCACTACGAGGCGTTCAACTTCTCCGCCGTTTACGACGGCGACGCATATGTCACTCCCCTGGGCAGAATTTCGGTGGACAAGGCCTTCGCGGCGGCGCTGGTTGCGCAAAGCTCTTCCATTCGGTTGTCGAGCCGCGGGCACGATCGTTCCGGAGAGCAGGCTGAACATTCCTTGGAGGTCCAGCTTCCGTTCTTACAGCGGACAATTGCCCAATTCCAACTGGTTCCGATCATCATGGGTGATCAGAGCTATGAGGCGAGTCGCGCGCTCGGCGTGGCGCTTGCCAAACTGATCCACGACTCCGACACGCTCATCGTCGCCAGTTCCGATCTCTCGCACTATCATCCCTACGACGAGGCATCAACCATCGACCACAACACGCTACGCGCCATCGAGGCGTGGGACTATTTCAACCTTTCCCGGAACCTGCAGGCGCGTGTGTGGGAGGCCTGCGGTGGCGGCCCGATTGTAGCCACCATGATCGCGGCTGAGCGCCTGGGTGCGAATCGCGCCGAGTTACTGAAGTACGCCAATTCGGGCGACGTGACCGGCGACCGCTCGCGCGTGGTGGGCTACAGTGCTTTTGCGCTGTACAAAGCCGCACCCACCAACACCGACGCCCGGCCATTCACGCTCACTCCCAAAGAGAAGCAGGAACTTCTGAGCGTCGCGCGGAAGTCAGTGGAAACCGCAGTGCGTGAGCGCAAGACCTTTAAGCCATCAGCTGGGTCGCCAGCACTTCAGCAGGACCGCGGCGCCTTCGTAACCATTACGAAGAATGGAGAACTCCGCGGGTGCATTGGATACGTTTCCCCCATGCAGCCGCTGATCGAAACGGTTCGCGACGTTGCTGCGCTGGCTGCATTGCGAGATAACCGCTTCCCTCCGGTTACGACGTCGGAGTTAGGAGAGCTACGATACGAGGTCTCAGTCCTGTCTCCATTTCGGCGCGTGCTCGATGTTCGGGAGATACATGTCGGCCAGCATGGCCTTCTCATGAAGAACGGTGACCAGGAAGGCTTACTGCTTCCGCAAGTGCCCATCGAAGCGGGATGGGACCGCAAAACCTTTCTGGAGGAGACTGCGAGGAAGGCAGGCCTGCCAGCTTCGGCGTGGAAGGAGGATGACACCGACATCTTCCGGTTTTCCGCGCTGGTGTTCAACGAAGGCAAGCCACCTGAGAGCATCACACCGCAAGCATCTTCTCCCGTGAAGCGACCATGAACGCCAGCAGGGCGGTTGCCAGATTCAGTACCAGAATCAGCATGGCTGCTTTAAGGAATCCGAAAAGCGGTACAAGATAGGCGCTCAATATAACTGCACCGATACAGGCTCCCAGCAAATCGACGGCATACAGAGATCCGGTGTTCTCCCGGGATGCATCTCTCCGGCCAGCGAAGAAAAGGTCGCTAGCCAAGGGAAATTGGTAGCCGCCTAACATCCCACAGAGCAAGCCGGCAACGGGGAAAAGAACCTCCCCGACCAGGAAGAGCGCGGCCTGGCTGTTGCTTCGCGCGCAGATCAGAAAGAACCCGTACAGCAACAGAGGCGAAAGGGCTGCGATAACCTGGACCATGGCCAGGACGCACAGGTTGGTGTAGTTGCCCCCGTCTCGCTGGCCAATGATACGCAATCCCAGCCAACTGCCCAGCGCCATGCCCATCATCACCGCCGCGACCAGCAGCGCCAGTTGCTGATAGACGTAACCGTAGATCGCCTGGAAACCCAGGAGCAGCAGGACCTCCAAAGCCATTAGCGTGAACCCCATGGTGCCGACACAGCCTGCCACACACACACGGTGAAGCTCCTTTGGTCTCAACACCGCAAACATGATTATCCCGGTCACTAATAACGCGGTCAGGCCAGTCAGCATCCAGCGAAACTTGATGCCCGCCATGCCCGCGAAGACTTCACGATAGCTG
>JARLGI010000077.1 GCA_031296115.1 Acidobacteriota bacterium
CCCGGTCATCCCTGCGGCAATGACAACCTGCAGCTGCGAGCGGGTGACGGCGCGCCCATGCCGGCGTGCTCGCCCGGTCATCCCTGCGGCAATGACAACCTGCAGCTGCGAGCAGGTGACGGCGCGCCCATGCCGGCGTGCTCGCCCGGTCATCCCTGCGGCAACGACAATGTGATGCAGCCAATCGCGCTGCTATAGCGCGCTTAACTGAGCATTTTTCTTGGGTTAACTAAGGAGGACATAACTCGAAAGTTAGCAGATAAAAGGAAAAAAGAAATAAAGACACTTGTGTAAAGCTTTGTCAGGAGATATCCTACAGCCGACGCCATGAACCTGAACCTGCACCTAATAGACTACGTCTTGTGGTTCTTCGCTCCCACCATTCAGGTTGGTGTGCTGGTGGCGATGTATCGGCGTGGACTTCACCGCGAATATCCTTACTTTTTCAACTACATCATCCTCCAAGCTGTGAGTGAGCCAATTCTTGCTGTACTGCTGAAAAGCTCATACGCCTTCTACTACTGGGGCTATTGGATTTCGGCTGCTCTCAGTGCGCTGGTATCGTTCGCGGTCCTCCAGGAGATCTTCAAGAGCGCATTTCGCCCCTACGAAGCGTTACGGGATTTGGGTGTCATCCTCTTTCGCTGGTCTGCTCTCGTCATTCTGCTCGTGGCCGGCATGTGGGCAATTAGCTCTTCCGGTCAGACAAACCAGGTGGACATGGTCAGGAGTTCCATCCTTCTGGTCGAGAGAAGCATCCGCTTGATGCAATGTGGGTTGGTGTTCTTCCTGCTTTTGTTTAGCGAGTATCTGGGCATCTCACGGCGAAACATGTTGTTTGGAATTGCATTAGGGTTTGGCGTGTTCGCCTCGGTGAGCATGCTGGTGGCGGCTGTTATGGCCCACCCTTGGGTAGGGCATTTGGCCATCATGCGATGGATTAGGAGCGCGACCTATGATCTGGCTGTTGTGGTCTGGATGGGCTATACGTTGCTAGCGCCTGCCCGCAGCGAGGCGACTCTGACGACGGTGCGTTCTAAGGAATGGAACGATGCGCTGGAAAATGCCCATCAGCAGGCCGGCGCGGATAGTTTGCTGGACACCATGGACCGCACGGTTGAGCGCCTTCTCTATCCTCGCGACGAAGCTAAGGTGTCTGTCACCGCTGGCGACTAGAAGCCCGAAGTCAAACTTGCCCTCCGCCGCCAATACGGCGGTTTTTCTTTTGTAAGGGAGCGTGCTCCCAGACCGCTGGGCTCACACCGGCGTCTTTGTCTTGCGGGGAGGATTGAAAAACGGCAACTGCCGCACTGTGGCCGTGACCCGGTGACGCACAGCCTCCACCGTCATTTCCATCTGCAGCTTGGTGCCGGGCTCGGCGTACCGCCGTTCCACGCTGGCTAGGGCGATGAGCTGTTTTAGCAGGGGAGACCACGTGGTCGAGGTGGCTTTGCCGGCTTGCTCGCGTCCTTTGTACACCGGCACGTGCACCCGGGAAGCCGTAGCGGGCGTTTGCGGCGCCAAGCCCATCCGGTCAAACAACGATTCCACCTCGTTCCAGTCAATCTCCAGTCCTACCAGCAGGCGCTTCGGGCCCGTCTGCTTTTCCTGCACTAGTGCCTGTCTGCCGATAAAATTCTCCTTCTCATAGTGCACCAGCTTGCCCAGACCCACTTCGGCCGGCGTGTACTTCTGCGACGGAATCAGCGATTTCTTGCTGCTGATGTAGTCCACGTCGGCAAGGATCAGTCCCGCCTCAATCCGCGCCACGTCCAACGCCAGCATGCCCGTGGGATGGATGTCGAAACCCCGCCCTGCGTTGATAAGCGCGTCCCATACCTTGACCGCATCTGACCACGAACTCCAGATCTCATATCCCAGGTCGCCGGTGTAGCCGGTGCGCGAGATGTCGACCGGCACACCGCCGATTTTGCCGCTGGTCTTGCGAAAGTACTTGAGGTTCTCGATCTCGGCCTCTGCGATGCTCTTCAGAAGCTTGCCCGAGGTCGGCCCTTGCAGCGCCAAGGCCGCGACTTTCTCCGTGATGTCTTCAATCTGCACCTCCAAGCCAATGGCATTCTGCCGGAACCAGCGCAGGTTAGGATCGGCGGCCGTCCAGCGATAGCGGTTCTCCTCCAGTCGCGTGATGGTGCCGTCGTCGATGATCTTGCCTTCCTCGTCGCACCAGCAGCAATAGATCACCTGGTCCACGGCGACCTTGTTTATGTCACGAGCAATGACCCGGTTCACGAAACGGGTCGCACCGCTCCCGCTAATCATGTACTTGAACAACGGCGTAACGTCGATCAGTGCGGCCGCGTTGCGGATGGCGTTGTATTCGTGCTCGTGGTGCGTCTCGTAGACGCTGACCGCGTAGAAGCCTGACCACTCGCGGTAGTTCAGGCTTTGGCAGAGCGGGAAGGTGCGTTCGTGGACCGCTGTTCCGATTGGCACGCCGGGTTCCTCGTTGAATGAAGATGTTCGCGGATTATAGCCAGCCCGAAGCAAGCACCACAAGCAATCCGGTGCGGCCGCTTAACAAAACATTACACTGTAATCCGATCAAACGAACTTTGCCGTTCGTATTGTGATGCGGGAGCTTTGCTTTGCTTCCCAGATTGCCATGACAGCATCGAATTCAATACCGATGAGTTCCTCGCCACCTTTCCCCACAACCTTGGCCGTGCGGACGGAAGACGTCTGCCGCTATTACCCCATGGGCGCCAGCATCATCCGCGCGGTCGACGGTATCTCGCTCAGCATCGCCCCTGGCGAATTCGTGGCACTACTCGGCCAGTCAGGTTCGGGGAAATCTACGTTACTCAATCTGCTTGCTGGATTGGACCGTCCTAGTTCAGGTTCTGTCCTGGTACAAGGACGCGACTTGGCGAAGATGTCGTCCGAGGATCTGGCCGGCTATCGCCGCAACGATGTTGGCATGGTCTTCCAGTCCTTCCACCTGATTCCGTCCATGACCATCACCGAAAACGTCGAACTTCCCATGCGATTTGCCGAGGTTGACCGGGCCGAGCGTGGACAGCGCGTCCGCGAATCGTTGGAGCGCGTAGGCCTGGGTCATCGCTTGGAGCACCGCCCCTCGGAGTTGTCGGGCGGGGAGCAACAGCGCGTCTCGCTGGCTCGTGCGCTGGCCAACCGTCCCGCGCTGCTGCTGGCCGACGAACCCACCGGCAACCTCGACAGCCGCACCGGCGAGGACATACTGAATCTCATCCGCGACCTGAGTCTGTCGCTCGGTATGACCGTAGTGATGGTCACGCATGAGCGCGCGCTGGCGGAGCGGTTCGCCCAGAGGCTGATTTTCCTTGGCGACGGTAAGCTGCTTTCGCAGGAGGCGCTGGCATGAAGGGCTACGACCTGCTCGAGCTCGCCGTGCGCAACCTGCGGCAATCCAAATTGCGCAACGGGCTGACGACGGTTGGTATATCGGTCGGCGTGGCTTCACTGGTGGCCATGCTGTCGTTAGGTGTTGGCCTGCAACAACTGGCGACGCGTCGTCTTGCCGGCTCCGGCATGTTTGACACCGTCTTCGTGACCTCCAAGCAGGATTTTCGCGGCTTCGACCGCGAGGACGACCAGAAGACGGAGCATCCCGAAAAGGCACCGATGCTGGACGAACCGGCCCGCCAGCAGATGACACAGCTCAAGAACGTGACGGAAGTCGAGCCCGAAATCCGGGTGATGGGCGAGATCGGTTACGAAGGGCAGACCCATTTTGGTTTCGTAACCGGCTTGCCCATGTCGGCGCACGAGAACGAGGCCTTCGATACCCTGCAGGGCAAGTTCTTCTCTGGCCGGGACGCCGAGGAAGTGGTTCTGCTGAACGATTTCGCCAAGGAGCTGGATCCGAAGGATCCGAAGCAACTCATTGGCAAGGAAGTCACACTGCGCTACGGTGAGCGCCAGGCGCTGGCGCCGGACTCGGATACCTCAGGGCGGCCGGAATTGGCGCCTGCACAACCCGGCGGTAACGCGGCCGGAAGCAGTGACGACTTCGGATTTTCTGTAGTGCGCAAAACACAGAAACTGAAAGTTGTCGGCATCATTGACCAGGAGCCCTACGGCGGCATGCGCACGGTTTCGCGCGGACGTATCTTCCTGCCAGTGGACCTGACCGAAAAGCTGAACATGGCGCAGTTCTCCGACATGCGCAGCACGTTACGCGGAGGCGGCGGCAAGACCTATATGACGCTTACCGTGCGGGTGAAGGATCCCGGCAAGGTGGCCGAGGTGCAGGACGCCATCAACAAGATGGGCTTCCGTACATTCTCCGTGCTCGATGCGACCAAGAGCCTGCGGCGCTTCTTCACCGTGCTCGATCTCTTCCTCGGCATCTTCGGCTCGCTGGCCCTTGCGGTCGCGACGCTGGCGATCATCAATACGCTGGTGATGGCCGTTCTGGAACGCCGCCGTGAGATCGGCGTAATGAAGGCGATCGGTGCCAGTGACATGGACGTGAAGCGCCTGTTTTTCGCCGAGGCGGGAGCCATGGGCTTCTTTGGCGGGATCCTCGGCATTGCATTAGGGTTCGCCATCGGCAAAGCCATCAATATCGGCACCGGAATCTACCTGCACCGTCATCAACTTCCGTCGGAAGCCGTGTGGATCATGCCGTCCTGGTTGATTGGTGCCGCTATCGCATTCTCGATTGTGGTCAGCCTCCTGGCAGGACTGTACCCGGCCAGCCGCGCCGCCAAACTTGATCCGGTGCAGACGCTGAAATACGAATGATGCCCAACCGTCGGTTTTTTCTACCTACTATTTTTGCTCTGCTGCTGTTGGTCTGTGCGGTGCCCCCGCTTCGCGCCCAGGGCCGCGCCGAATGCTCCACTATCAAATCGGCCATCCTCGCACGTCCGGTGCGCTACTGCGCCTTCCTGCCGGAGAGCTTCGACCAGGACAAAACGCGGCACTATCCCGTGCTCTACTACCTGCATGGTCTCGGTGACAACGAGCAATCCCTGCTGAATCTCGGCGGATGGGACGTCATTACGGAGCTCCGCCGCCAGGGCAAAGTTGGAGACTTCATCGTTCTCGCGCCCAGCGCCGGGCACACTTTCTATGTCAACTCCGCCGACGGCAAAATTCGCTACGAAGATTTCTTCCTCAAGGAATTCGTGCCGCAGATGGAGAAGAAGTACCGCGCCGGAGGCACTCGCGCCACCCGCGGCATCACTGGCGTCTCCATGGGTGGCTACGGAGCGTTGCGCTTCGCCTTCAAGTATCCCGAGGAATTCGCAGCGGTCAGCGCCCAGATGCCGGCGCTCATCGCCGAGCTTCCGCCAAACTTTGCGTCTGCCGGCCCCGGTTCTCCGGGGTCGCTGATGGGTGATGTTTTCGGTTCGCCGTTCAGTCGCGCTTATTTCGAGCGTAACAACGTTTTCTCCTACGCTCGCACCGACAGCGCCGCCAGCCTCAAGCGCATGAAGATTTACTTCGATATCGGCCAGAACGATGACTTCGGTTTCGAACAGGGAGCGCAGCAACTGCACGAGCTGCTGAAGTCACGCGGCATTCCCAACGAGTTCTATCTCTACCCTGGACGCCACGATCCGCAGTTCGTCATCCGCCACTTCGCAGACGTGATGCAGTTCCAATGGAAGGCCATCGGGGCGAAGAACTAGCTCAGCCCCCGTCACATGCGCCCGTGACCTGTGTCCTTTGCGGCGTAATGGCCCGGCGTCGTATCCCTGAGAGCGAGGACGCAGTTGTTGTGTCTTCTGTGGCCGCACCCAGCGTGCAGGCCGGGAAAGATCTTTGAAAAGACGGTTGTCAGCGGTCAGTTGCCGGTCGTTGGTTGCAGCCAGCCTGATAATCACTTGGTAAAACTGCGTCTCTCGGAGGTCGTGAAGCCGGATGTCTCAAGAAACCGAAAATCCTGCACTTAAGTCATTTGAATCTAATATTTTGACTGCAACTCCTTTGGGTCGAATATTTTGCCGCCGATTTGTTAGGCCCTATTTGTACAAACCATTTGTTTTTAGTCGCTTGCCTGGCTACTGAAGCAGGGAGAGGAGGGGGTAGGGGGATGTACCGCCCGGTTAGTATCACGCTACGCCCCGAGGACTTGGTGGGCTGCGCGGGCGGAGAGCATCAGCCCGCAGTAAGTTTGGCCGTACCAGCGTCGACCCCTTTGGCTGAATGTTGAACGCTGAGTGCTGCCGTCTCCTGCGCCGATGGTAAGATTTTTCTTCAATGGTGACTTTTGTTGTCCTGCGGATCGCGGCGGTGGTTTTACTGGTCGCCGCGAACGCGTTTTTCGTGGCGGCTGAGTTCGCCTTGGTGAGCGTGCGCGAGACGCGCCTGCAGCAGATGATTGCGGCACACCGCATCGGCGCCCGCACCGTCCAGAAGCTTCATCAGAAGCTCGACGAGGTACTCAACGCCGTGCAGTTCGGCGTAACGGTCGCCAGCCTGGCTCTGGGCTGGATCGGCGAAGCGGCGATGGCCAAAGTCCTGGAGCCGGTTTTCCGGCCGCTGCCGCACTCCTCGTTCTACGCGCACGGCGTCGCCGTGGCAGTCGCCTTTGCCGTCATCACCTACGGCCACGTGATCCTGGGCGAAGTTGTCCCCAAATCCCTTGCGCTGCAACGCACGGAGCAGGTGGCGCTCTTGGTTGCCGGGCCGATGGACGTCTTCATGACCATCGCGTCGCCGTTCCTGAAGTTCATGACGGCTTCCACGCGCGCGGTTTTGAAGCTGTTCGGTACCCACCAGATGCGGGAGGTTGGGGTGCATTCGCCGGACGAACTGAAGTTGATTGTCTCCGCCAGCCGGCGCCTGGGAATCGTTGGCGCGCCACAAGAGGAGATGATCCACCGCGCGCTCGACTTGGAGAGCATATCGGTGCGCGAAATCATGGTCCCGCGGCCGGACATTTTTTCTCTGCCCGGCGATATGTCGCTGGAAAAGGCTCTACAGCGCGTTGTGGACGAACAGCACTCGCGCGTGCCGGTGTACGATCCGCAGCGCGGGCCGGAGCACATCATTGGCGTGCTCTATGCCAAGGACCTGATGCGCTGGATGCGATACCGGCTGAACCGCACGGCCGCGGGAAGGCCGGTGAATCGGCCGCGCGGATTGCAGGTGCGGCACATCATGCGCGAGGTGCTGGTGGTGCCGGAGACCAAGCCGCTCACCGATCTGCTGATCGAGTTCAAGGTGCGCAAGCGCCACCTCGGGGTGGTGGTGGATGAGTTCGGCTCGACCGCCGGCGTAGTGACAGTGGAAGACGTGCTGGAACAGCTGGTAGGCGAAATCGAAGATGAGTTCGACATCGCTGAACCGGCCCGTGTCGCGGGTGCGGCGTCGATGACGCTCGATGGGGCCGTGAACATTCGCGACCTGGAATCGCAATATCACATCAACCTGCCGCGCGACGAAGGCTTCGAGACCCTGGGTGGCTTCGTGCTGGCGCAGCTGCAAAAAATTCCGGCGGTTGGTGACAGCTTTGAATTCCAGGGCCGCCGCTACACGGTCGCGACCATGGACGGACTACGCGTCGAGGCGGTGAAGATTGAACCGCTGCAGCCGCAACTCCAGTCGCAAACCTCTCCCGCAATTCACGTGGCCCATTAATGCTGCGCTACCTGCTCTCGCGCCTGCTCTATATGCTGCCTGTCGTGTGGCTGGTCGTGTCGGTGGTCTTTCTGCTGATTCATCTCGTACCGGGCGATCCCATTCAGCAGATGCTGGGCGAAGGCGCAGCGGCGACCGACGTTGCCGCCGCGCGGCATGCGTACGGTCTCGATGTTCCGCTCGGACGGCAATATGTGAATTACTGGCGCGGCATCGTACATGGCGACATGGGACGCTCGCTGCGATTTAACCAGAACGTGGGACAGATTATCGCGAGAGCTTATCCATCGACGGTGGAGTTGACGATCGCTGCGCTTATCGTCGCGCTGAGCCTGGCGATCCCCGCCGGCGTGCGTTCTGCGCTACGCCGCAATCGTTGGGACGATCGCCTGCTCAGCTTTGTATCGCTCCTCGGGCTGTCGTTCCCCAATTTCGCCTTGGGGCCAATCCTCATCTTGTTTTTCGCGATCGAACTCGGTTGGCTGCCGGTATCCGGCTCGGGCTCATTCGCTCACATCATCCTTCCGGCCATCACCATGGGCGGAGCGCTGGCTGCCATTCTCACTCGCATGGTGCGCACTTCGATGCTGGACGAGCTGGGCCAGGATTACGTTCGCACCGCGCGGGCCAAAGGATTGCCCGAACGCACCGTGGTTTACCGGCACGCGCTGCGCAACGCCATGATTCCGATCCTCACCGTGGTTGGGCTTCAATTTGGCGCGCTGCTGGCAGGCGCGATCGTCACCGAAACAATCTTCTCGTGGCCGGGTATTGGGAGGCTCACCGTGCAGGCCATCTCCAATCGCGACTACTACCTGGTGCAAGGCTGCATCCTGATGATCGGCCTCACGTATGTGCTGGTGAACTTCATGACCGACCTGCTCTACTCGGCATTTAACCCGCGGATACGGCAATAGCAAACGGAGGAGACAGCGCGATTGTGCCAACAAGGCTGAAACTGCCCAGTTTTCCTCAGAATAAGCACTTGAGCCGGTTGACCTTTCCCCGGCGACAGAAGAGAATCACAGTTCCACGATGCTGGTTTATTTATCAGGCTCCATCGAATGTTCTCCCGACCGTGGCAGAGGTTGGCGAACTGCCCTGGCCCCGTTTCTGACGTCGCTGGGCCACGAGGTCTACGATCCCGCCGCGGATGAACGCAAGAACCTCACTCCCGACGAACAGCGCGACTTCCGTGCCTGGAAACACTCCGACCTGCCGCGCTTCCAGCAGGTCATCCGCAAGATTATCGCCTACGACCTTGACTGGATCGAGCACCGCACGGATTACGTGATTGCCTACTGGGACCACTTTGCCACGCGCGGCGCGGGCACCCAGGCAGAGCTTTCGGCGGCGCATCGTCGCGGTATTCCCGTGTACCTCGTCTCCGCGATGCCGATCGCCGCAGTGAGCGGCTGGATGCTGGGCTGCGCCACCGAAGTGTTCCTGAGCTTCGAAGCGCTGAAGATCTTTCTGCAGCAGCGCTACGAATCCGCGGAAGAGGTGTTGCCGGCTGAATCCCTGGCGTCGACGGCAGGTTTGCCATGAACTGGGCGAAGGGAAATCTCGGCTGGATTGAGGTCGTATGCGGCCCCATGTTCAGCGGCAAAAGCGAAGAACTGATTCGCCGCCTGCGCCGCGCCGAAATCGCGCGGCAGAGAGTGCAGATCTTCAAGCCAGGCATCGACCAGCGCTATTCCCATGACCACATCGTCTCCCACAGTGATTTGCGGATTCACTCCACCGCGGTGCGCGACGCGGCGGACGTGGAAGCCAAACTCGACCTCCGCACCGAGGTCATCGGTATCGACGAAGCGCAGTTCCTCGGCATGGAATTGGTAGAGATCGTCGTGCGGCTTGCCGATATGAGCAAGCGCATCATCGTCGCCGGCCTCGACACGGATTATCTTGGGCGGCCCTTCCATCCCATTCCCGAGCTGCTGGCCGTGGCCGATGAAATCACCAAGACGCTTGCCATCTGCATGCAATGCGGTAATCCGGCCAAGCATACGCAGCGACTGGTTGCGAGTGAGGACTTGATCGTGGTTGGTGCAGCGGGCCTGTACGAAGCGCGCTGCCGCCGCTGCTTCGAGCCCAACCTGGCTAAGCTGGACGAGCCACTTGCTTCCGCGATGCGCGCCACAGTCTCCGATTCCCGGAAGTAGCGATGCCAACCGAATCGACGCGGCCCATCTGCATTCTTCTGGCGCTGGTTTTGTTCGCGACGTCGGCGTGGCCCTGGGGCAACGAAGGACACACCGCGATCAACCGCGTAGCGGCCGAAAAGTTGCCGCCCGACGTTCCACCGTTCCTGTGCCATGCTGCAGACCAGTTGGCGTACTTAGGTTCCGAGCCCGACCGCTGGCGCGAGCGGACGGAGTTGGCGCTGAAGTTGTCGCAGGAACCTGACCACTACATCAATCTGGAGCGCGTCGAAGGCATGACGCTCCCTCCCGACCGCTACAGCTTCTATCGCGAGTTGGACGCGAAGCGCGAGCAGACACCGGGCAAGCCGGAGTATCTGCTGCCCGAGAAAGTTGGCCTGCAGCCGTACATCGCGATGGAGACTTACGGCCGATTGGTCGTCGCGTTCCGGGAATACCGGCACGCGCTGCTCGAGCACAAGGACCCTGATTTTGCTGAGCGCAATGCTATCTTCTATGCAGGTTGGTTGGGACATTATGTGGCCGACGGCTCGAATCCGTTGCACACGACGGTGCAGTACAACGGATGGACCGGCCCGAACCCGAATGGCTACACGACTGCGAACACCATCCACTGGAGGATGGAAGGGGTTTTCGTCGCCGCTAATCAGAAGCAGCTCCAGTTTGCCGATCTGGTCAGCCCCACGCCGCGCAAGCTCGCAGACCCTTTTCAGGATTACGTGAGCTATCTGCGCAGATCGAATCAGGACGTCGAGAAGGTCTATCAGTTGGAAAAAGCTGGAGGCTTCGACGGCGAAGGTACACCTGAGTCGCGACAGTTCATCCGCAGGCGGATGGCGGCTGGTGCGCAGATGCTGCGTGATCTTTGGTACACCGCATGGTTGCAGAGTGCCCAGGACTCTCCGCCCTACGCTCCACCGAATCCCGCGAGCCCGCCTGCGGCGCCGGGCGCCGAGCCGAATATGCGCAACGCACGCAATTAGGCGCGCCAGCAGCCGTAGCGCCTGGAATGTAAGTTTCTCAGTCGCTATTTCGCCGGTGCTGCCCACCAACGCGACTCGAACTCCGCAAACTGCGCTTCCAGCTTCCATTGCAAGCGCGCTTTGTCGCTGCCGTCCAGGAATTTCTGGCAAGCGGACGACGCTTTTGCATCGCTCGGTTTGTCTGCGGCGCACTGCTTCACCGGCGTGAAGTTCCTGGCATTGCTCCACAAACTGGGGCCACCGACGAAGGCGTGTTCCAGGCTTGTCCGCGCCATCTTCTTTAGCCGCCCGTAACTGAGGTTCTGGTCTTCTGCGCCGCGCAGATATTCGTGCGTGATGTCGGAGCGCGCGACGCCCTCGTCATCGGTAGCGAGCGCCACCGGAACGCCAGCGCGCAGGTACTCGCTCAGCGGATGCTGCCGGCCGCTCACCCCAAGAATAACGTCATTGCTGGTAAGGCAGATCTCCACCATCACATTGTGATCGGCCATCTCTTTCAGTAGTTCGAAGGGACGCGTCTCGTTCATCACGTCAACGCCATGACCGATGCGCTCTGCATGTCCGATTTCCACCGAATCCCGCACATGGAATTGCAGGTCACCGGGCGGCACCAGACCCTCTACTAACTCGCCCGCATGCAGCGCAATGTGAACCTGAGGATACTGTTCATGGAGATAGGCCAGCATGCGCATGTGCAGGGAAAAATCGTGCATGGGAACGTACCAGTCCTCGGCCATTACCAGGTTCAGTCCGACGATGTGCGGAGCCGGCGGAACGAGCTTAGGGTCTGCGCCGGCCAGCATGAAGTTGGCGAGCATCTGGGCGAAGACCACTTCCTTCGCCTTGCCGCGCGGCACCTGCGCGAGGAAGCGCTGCTCCACCTGGCAACCGGGATCAGCCGCTGGCGAGTCGCAGTTCAGGATTTTGTTGCGTCCGGCTTCGGCAGCAGCCAGTTGCTGAGTGGCAGTCGCTAGAATCTGCGGCAGCCCATCGGCCATCAGTTTCTGCTGCATGCGGCTGAAGTTGTCGTCCCAGCCAACCGACTTGGCGAGCGTGTCCAGGTCGTGGCTGGTCGGAGTCATCATCAGCTCCTGATAAACCTCGCGCTGTGAAGCGGCCCGCGACGCGCTCTCCGCCAGCATCTTGTCCTCGGTTGTATAGGTCGCTGCGGCGAACTTCCCGAAGGTGTCGAAGAAGTGGTCGTGGCCGGATTGACCCGAGAGTTGCCAGTTGCGCATGGAGATGGCGTCCACAATCTTGTTGTAGAGGCCTTGCTCGGTCAGAGCATTGGCGACCGGAACTGCAGGCGCAACGCAGGGACCGGCGCTGATACTAAAGGCCTTGGGGTCCACGCAATCACCATTCGCGGATGACCACTGGATAAACGATTCCGCATAAATGCTGCCGGTCAGGTGGATGTGCAGGTCGCCGCCTTTGGGCATCTCGCGCAGGAAGGGCAGCAGCAGGTTCGGGTCCTTGCGGACACTCTCGAAATAGTTCTCAGCACGGGCTTCCGCAGTCGGCGTAGGCTGATTGGCTGCGACCGCAGACTGGGCGAGCAACGCCGCAAGCATTGCCAGCACCTCGAGCAACGTTACCAAGCGAAATCTCCGCTTCATGCGCAGGCCTCCATTCCGGAACCTCGCATCATAGCAAGCCGCAGCGCCAGTCGCGCATTTGAGTTTCTGTCCGGCTTTCTCTACTATCCAAGTTCGTCGTCGGCGAGGTGTGGTGGACAAGCTCACAGTATTGATTACGCGCGAACAGATCGCGGCCAAGGTCGCCGAGATGGGAAAACGCATCACCGCCGACTTCGCGGGCGAGTCGGTGGTGTTGATTGGAGTGCTGAAGGGCGCCACCATCTTTCTGGCCGATCTTGCCCGGCAAATCAAGCTGGATGTGAGCTTCGACTTTATTGCCGTGTCGAGCTACGGCAATGCTAAGCAGCAAAGTGGCGAGGTCAAGCTGATGAAGGACGTCGACCAGTCCACCGAAGGCAAGAACATTATCCTGGTCGAGGACATCCTGGATACCGGCCTGACGCTGACCTATATCAAGAAAGTGCTGCTGGCGCATCAACCGAAGGCGCTGAAGATCGCCGCCCTGCTCGATAAGGTGTCGCGGCGCACCGAGTCCATCCAGGGAGACTATGTCGGTTTCGAAATCCCCGACGAGTTCGTGGTAGGGTATGGGCTTGACTTTGCCGAACGATATCGTAATCTTCCAGATGTTTGTGTTTTGGAGTCTGGCTCCGGGACGCGATAAAATCTGACTCTCTCATGTCTGTGAACTCTTCTGTTGTCGCCGGCATCCCTGGGATTCACGTGAGCGATTGGCGCAGCGTGGCCCACCTCATTGACCACACTCAGCTGAAACCCGACGCCACTCGCAGCCAGATTGTCGCTTTGTGCCACGAGGCAGTGCGATTCGGTTTCTACTCGGTGATGATCAACCCGTGCTATGTGGCGCTGGCCGCCTCGAAGGTGCGCGGGACGTCGGTTATGGTCGGCACCGTCGTCGGTTTTCCGCTGGGTGCAAACCTCACCGTCACCAAGTTGGCGGAAGCCGAAGCTGCCTTGCGCAATGGCGCGCACGAGCTCGACATGGTGCTCAACATTGGCGCGCTGAAGTCGGGGGACCGGGCGCAGGTGCAGAATGAGATGCGCTGCCTGGTTCAGTTGGCGCACCAGCATGGCGCCATCCTGAAGGTCATCCTGGAGAATGCGCTGCTGACCCAGGAGGAGAAGATTCTCGGGTGCGCGCTGGCGGTTGAGGCGGGAGTGGACTTCGTCAAGACCTCCACCGGCTTCGCCACTTCGGGAGCGACTGCCGCTGATGTGGTATTGATGCGCGGCGTGGTTGGCCTGAAGATCGGTGTGAAAGCCGCCGGCGGCATCCGTACCGCCGCCAACCTCCTGGACATGGTCGAGGCAGGCGCGAACCGCATCGGCGCGAGCGCCAGCGTGCAGATCGTGCAGGAACTAGGCGCTCCGACTGGCATTTGATTCATGACAATCTGCGTAGGGGTTCCACCCATTACCGCGCTGAAGCTGGTTGCACCGTGCCGGCTTGAGCAGGGGCCTGCATGGGCCGTCTGACCGGCGTGCTCGGCATCTTCGCGATCCTGTTGTTTGCCTACCTGTTTTCCACCGACCGCAAAGCTATCCGGCCGCGCACCGTTGTAGTCGGGCTGGCGCTGCAGATTTGCTTCGCGATTCTCGTGCTACGTGTCAGCTTCGGCGTTCGCGTGATGTCCATCCTCGGCGACGGCGCGAACAAACTGCTCAGCTACTCCTATGTCGGCTCGCGGTTTCTGTTCGGCGATCTAGGCAGCCGCGCTTCCAAGTACGGCATCATCTTCGCGTTTCAGATACTGCCCATCATCATTTTTATTGCGGCGTTCTTCGCCATTCTTTATCACTACGGCGTGATGCAGTTCATCATCCGGCAACTCGCCAAGGTGATGATGCGCTTTATGGGCGCCAGCGGCGTGGAGTCGCTCAACGTGGCCGCCAGTATCTTCATGGGGCAGACCGAGGCGCCGCTGACCATCCGTCCCTTCCTCCCCAAGGTCACGCGCTCGGAATTGATGACCATCATGACCAGCGGCATGGCGCACATCTCCGGCGCGGTGATGGGCGCTTACATTGCGTACGGCATCGAGGCGCGCCACCTGCTGGCGGCGGTCATCATGACCGCGCCGGGCACGATCCTGATCTCCAAGATGCTGGTGCCCGAGACGGAAACGCCGATCACCTCCGGTTCCGGCAACATCGATGAAATAAAGTTCGAAGAGCGGGGAAGCAACGTCCTCGACGCAGCCGCCAAAGGCACGATTGACGGCCTGCACCTGGCGCTGAACGTTGCCGCCATGCTGATTTCCTTCCTTGCCATCGTCGCCTTGATGGACGGCATTCTCGGCGGCACGCACAATTTCCTGGCTGCCCACGGCTTCCGCTGGTTTCCCGCGAGCCTGGAGGTTATTCTGGGTGTGATTTTCGCGCCCATCGCCTGGCTTATCGGGATTCCGTGGCACGACTGCCTGGCCATAGGCAACCTGCTGGGCACGCGCATGGCGTTGAATGAACTAGTCGCGTTCACCATGCTGGGGGCGCAAAAAGCCGCTCTCGATCCTCGCTCATTCACCATCGCGACTTTCGCTTTGTGCGGTTTTGCCAACTTCAGCTCCATCGGCATTCAGATTGGCGGACTCAGCGCGCTGGCGCCCAATCGCCGCCACGACCTGGCTAAATTGGGCTTTCGCGCCATGATCGCCGGCACCCTGGCGAACCTGATGTCGGCCAGCATCGTCGGAATCCTGTTGCGCTGGTAGGCGACAGTGGGGCGCAGCCACTATCCACTGCTTCGTGTCCCCGCTCACATCCTCGTGTGACCCCTGCACTAGTCTCCGGCGAGGAATGAGTCCATCCTGAAACTTGGCAGTTTGTGCTGCCCAGGAGTTCGTGTGTGTTTGTGGCGTGAGGGCGCCCGACCCATTGTGCCCGCACACGTTAACCATGTTCATAGATTCGGAGGCCATCATGGCTATCACTAAGCAGGATGCACTCGACTACCACTTTGGGTCCCGTCCAGGAAAAGTGGAAGTCGTATCCACCAAGCCTTGTCTAACCCAGCGCGATCTCAGTCTTGCCTACACGCCCGGTGTCGCCCAGCCGTGCCTCGAGATCGAAAAGAACCCGCAAGATGCCTTCAAGTACACCGCGAAGGGAAACCTGGTCGCGGTGGTGACCAACGGCACGGCCGTGCTCGGCCTCGGCGACATCGGCGCTCTGGCCGGCAAGCCGGTGATGGAAGGCAAGGGTGTCCTGTTCAAGAGGTTTGCGGACATCGACGTGTTCGACATCGAACTGAACACCCACAATGCCGACGAGATCATCAAGACCTGCCAGTTGCTCGAGCCCACCTTCGGCGGCATCAATCTGGAAGACATCAAGGCCCCGGAATGTTTTTACATCGAGGAAACCCTGAAGAAGACCATGAACATTCCCGTCTTCCATGACGACCAGCACGGCACCGCCATCATCTCCGGCGCGGCCCTGGTGAATGCCGTGGAATTGACCGGCAAGCGCATGGAGCAGATCAAAGTCGTGGTCAATGGCGCGGGCGCATCCGGTATTGCCTGTGCCGAGCACTATGTTCATCTTGGCGTAAAGCGCGAGAACATCACCATGGTTGACACCAAAGGGGTGGTCTACAAAGGGCGCAAAGAGGGAATGAACCCCTACAAGGAACGGTTCGCCAAGGAAACCACGATGCGGACGCTCGCCGAAGCGACAAAGGGCGCGGATGTCCTGCTCGGCCTCTCGGTGAAGGGCGCGTTCACCCGCGAGATGATCGCTTCGCTGGCCCCGCGCCCGGTAGTATTCGCAATGGCGAATCCCGATCCCGAGATTACCTATGACGAAGCGCGCGCGGTGCGCGACGACATCATTATAGCGACCGGACGCTCCGACTATCCCAACCAGGTCAACAACGTTCTGGGATTCCCCTTCATTTTCCGCGGCGCGCTCGACGTGCATGCCACCACCATCAACGAAGAGATGAAACTGGCGGCCACACATGCTCTGGCGGCGTTGGCGAAAGAAGACGTCCCTGACTCGGTTTGCCGCGCCTACGGGGTAGAGCTCCTCAAGTTCGGCGTCGACTACATCATCCCGAAACCGTTTGACCCGCGCGTCCTGGTCTGGGAAGCGGCGGCGGTCGCCAAAGCTGCCATGGACAGTGGGGTGGCGCAGAAGCCGGTCGATCTGGCCGAATACCGCGAGGAGCTTGAGAAGCGGCTGGGCAAGGCGCATGAGTTGATGCGTCTGATGATTCACAAGGCGCAGGCCAATCCCAAGCGCATCGTATTCCCCGAGGGCCCACACCAGAAGATTCTGCGCGCCTGCCACGTGCTGGTCGAGGAGAAGATTGCCATTCCCGTGCTGCTGGGCCGTACCAACGAGATCCAGCGGACGGCAGCGGAGCTGGGAGTGCCGCTCGACGGCATCACCATCGTCGAACCGGAAACCGCACCGCGGCGGCGGGAGTATGTGCTTGAGCTTTATCGCTTGCGGCAGCGTCGCGGCGTCACCCTGGGCGCGGCCGATGAGCTGATGAATGACCGCAATATCTTCGGCTCCATGATGGTGCGCATGGGCGATGCCGATGCCATCGTCTCCGGCGTCACTCAGAACTATCCCGACACCATCCGGCCGGCGTTACAGGTGATCGGAGTGCGCGAAGGCATCCACAAAGTGTCCGGCGTATACCTCATCATCACCCGCAAGGGCGACCTGTATTTCCTGGCGGACGCCACCGTCAACATCGAACCCACTCCGGAAGACCTGGCGGAAATCGCGCTCTGCACCGCCCAGGAGGCACGTCGCTTCGATATCGAGCCGCGGGTGGCGATGTTGTCTTTCTCCAGCTTCGGCAGCACCAAACATCCGCTGTGCGACAAAATGCGTCGCGCCGCCGAACTGGCCCGCTACGCCGACCCGACACTCATTATCGATGGCGAAATCCAGGGTGACATCGCAGTAAATCCCAAGAAGCTGGAGGCGGCATTCCCATTCTCGCCGCTGAAGGGTGGCGCCAATGTGCTCATCTTCCCTGACCTCGAGTCGTGCAACATCGCCTGCAAGCTGCTGGGCAGCATCGGCGGCGCGGAGGCGGTTGGCCCAATCCTCATGGGTATGGCCAAACCGGTCCACCTGTTGCAGCGTGGGGTTGAGGTCGAAGAGATCGTGAACATGACGACCATTGCCGTGGTGGATGCGCAGGATTGCACTACGTCTGCCACGGTCAATGCCGACACCGTGGCGACCTGCTGAGGCTGACCACGCGGTTGAGCAGCTACTGAAACATCCTAAGCGCGCCAGCGATGGCGCGCTTTCTTGTGGGCGGAAGATAAATCTGGTTGGCTGGAGCTGAAACAGAAATTCCTGTCGCCATTACGACTGAAGTTGTACGCACGATACTCCGGACGTGGGATGCGCTTCTCATGAACGGGATGTGACAATCGCCTGCATTGGGTTCAGCGCTGCGCAGGCAGCGTGCAGGGAAGGCGAGACAGCGAAGCGCTTGCGGTGTTTCGATTGTTCCCCTCCTCTATCGGTTGGCGGAATTCTTGGCCGGTTTCGGTCTTCGGATGTGCAACTGGGCGCTGCGCTTCCGTACAGAATTCCGCCCTTTTTTGCGCTGAACCTTCCCTGAGATTTAAGCTACGCTCTCGTCACGCAGTCACGTGAGGCCGGTCACACCCCCACCAGGCAAAATGTGTTAAATCTAACCACCTGGTAGGCGTGCGACTCCCTCGCATGCTCTATTAAGACACTCAGCGCCGCCGGTTGTGGTTCGCCATAACCGAAAACGCCTGGTTCCGGTCATCTGGAGTCGCTGTAGTTGCGAGTGGGGTGACCAGTCAATTCAAATCTGGGCTGAGTCGCGTAAGGCATGAGCATTAAGTCGATGGGCCTGAATCAGATTGCAGACGCGATTCTCCCTGGAATCCAGCACAGCGGGAAGCCGATTCACGACCCGCAGTGGGTTAGGCGGCGACCATGTAACGGTGATGCAGCCCACCGAGTCGCGGCAACGAGATGGTTTTGTTTCCGCGTGGCGGCAACGACGCCGCAATTCTACCTCCTGGGGTGTCCTTCCCCAGTCCAAGATGAGTCCGGTCTTCGTGCTAATAGCGGACATAGTCTCTCAGCAACCTTCTCAGGTGGCGCTCGTTCAGAATGATCACGTGATCGAGCAGGTCCCGACGCACGCTCCCGACGCAGCGCTCGGCAACACCATTCTGCCAGGGGCTGCGAAAAGCAGTTCGGACAGGTTCTGTTCCGTTCTGTTTGACGGTCGAGATGACGTCCGCGGAGAACTTCGCATCGCGGTCGAAGATCAAAAACCGGTGTGGCTGATCGTATCCTCAAGCTTCGCGCAGCTGCAGTACGATCCACAAGGAGTTTGGCTGACCTGTCACGTTGCAGTGCAGAATCTTCCGCCTGTCGTGGCCAATGACGAAGAAACAGTACAGAACTCCGAAGGTCAGGGTCGGCACGGTGAAGAAATCCATGGCAGCGATTGCTTCGCGATGGTTCCGGAGAAAAGCCAGCCAGCGCCGCGCTGGATCAGGATTATGATTCGCCCGCTTCAGCCAGCGAGAAACCGTTCGCTCAGAGATGTCGAAGCCTAGCTTGCATAGTTCCCCGTGGATTCGCGGCGCTCCCCAGGTCGGGTTCTCCGTCATCATGCGAAAAATCAATTTGCGAAGTTCCTTGCTCAATGGTCTTCTTCCACCAATATGCCGAGTTCGGGAAAGCCAAGCCCAGTACACTCGAAAGCCGGCCCCATGCCAGCGGACCACGGTATCAGGCGTGACCAAGATCAGTGATCTTCTCCAGCCTGACCAGACTCGTCGGAGAATAACCCAGAAAAGCTTGTCGAGAATGCCGAGCCGTGGGCGAGGTCGCTTGGTGTGGAGCGCGAAAAGTTGCTGACGCAGAGCCAGGTTCTCCAGGGCGAGCTCCTCGCGTGAGCGGAAAGCACCGATCAGCCAGCCGAGAAGGTGTCGAGAGCACGCACGCGTCAAGGAATCATAGCGAAAAGCGCGCTCCATAGGCGCGCCTCCAAGTCATTGATTCTGCAGACGTTCAAAGTCTTGGCGAGGCACAGCTGGTACTGGGCTGAGGACAGCGGCAAGTCCTCGGCTTCGGAGAGCGCGCTTGGAAGCATTCCTTCCGAGTCCTTTGGCTTCACCGGCACCACCACCACCCAGACAGGCACGACTCCTGAGCCCCGCAGCATCATGCTGTTCGGTTCTTGCATCCTGGGTCTGGCTGGCTTACGGCGCCGCAAGCAGTTCTCTGCCCGATTGTCGCCCGACCTTTCCTTCCGTGCCCGGCTCTCCGTTGGGATTTCCTGACGGTAACTAGGTTAAGAATCAAATAGTTGTAAACGGAGCTACGGCTGGCTGCTTCAGCTCTCACTTGACCTAGCCGCAAATAATTGAAGAAAAGGTAATTAAGATATCTTTTGAGACTTTTCACATAGCTGTGCGTCTAAGCGAGGAGGCTGGAGGTGGTTACCTCGGAACGGGCTGGCTAACGAATTGTCTTGACTCGGAAGCCGCCAACGGCTAACGTACTGCTTTCGCGTAAGTCGTCATCCATAGTAGCCCAATCCAAGGCGTCCTGCCCCGAAACGGTCACACACTGAACGCCATTTCATCAGGGAAACAGGAAGACCATGACCGGCGCTGCATTAGGCCGGTCGACGGACGAAGCACGGGCAACTTATTGCTGGAAAGCTCTTTGTTGTTCTTTTTAAAGGCGGAGCGGGAAAGGCATAAAAAGTTGAACTCCGGCAACCCTGGCGGCATCGAACTAGTAGCTCCTGCCGCGAGCCGTTGTGGGCTTCCCACCGCTGAAAATTCATCGCTAGGAGTGGCCAGATTCGCTGGCCGGGCTCCGGAAGGGTATTCATAGACATGAGGAGAGATAGATCGATGCGGTCCGAACTGGTATTCGAGGCTGTCAGTACGTTGCGTAACCGCTATATGCTGTGCCAGTTGGCATCCAAGGCGACGCGTAAGTTCCACAAACCCAATACGCGCATTCAGGACACCACCAACGACGTGTTGAACCGAATCGCCGATTCCGAACGGCAGGATGTGATCATCGAGCCGGAGACTGCTTCCGAAGCGCAGCGGCGCGCTGCATAAGCGCCCGCCGCGCCTTTCGGCGCGTTTCCCGCAGTTCCTCCCGACCCGCCTTTCTGCAAAATCCCCGTAGGTGAACATGACAATCTCAGAGTTAAAAGAAAAGAACATCACCGAGCTGACAAAAATTGCTCGGACCCTGGAGCTGCCCGGCGCCAGCGGCTTACGCAAGCAGGACCTCATCTTCAAGATCCTTCAGGCCCAGAGCGAAAAAGAAGGCCATATCTTCGCCGAAGGTGTGCTGGAAATCTTGCCGGATGGCTACGGATTCCTGCGTTCCCCCGACTACAACTACCTGCCCGGCCCCGACGACATTTACGTCTCGCCGTCGCAGATTCGCAAGTTCGACCTGAAGACCGGCGACACCATCAGCGGCCAGGTGCGGCCCCCGCATGAGGGCGAAAAGTATTTTGCGCTGGTGAAGATCGAAGCCGTGAACTTCGAATCGCCGGAAGAAGCGCGCAACAAGATCCTGTTCGACAACCTCACGCCGCTCTATCCCCAGGAACGCATCAAGCTGGAGACCGTGCGCGAGAACATAAGCGCGCGCGTGATGGACCTGCTTACCCCGGTAGGCAAGGGCCAGCGCGGCTTGATCGTGGCGCCTCCGCGCACCGGCAAGACCATGCTGTTGCAGAACCTGGCCAACTCGGTCACCACCAATCATCCCGAAGTCGTGTTGATTGTGTTGCTGATTGACGAGCGCCCGGAAGAAGTCACGGACATGCAGCGCTCGGTGA
>JARLGI010000078.1 GCA_031296115.1 Acidobacteriota bacterium
ACGAAAAAGTGAGGACACTGACGTGCCTCGCGCGAAAATTGTCCCTTGCTTCCCGTCTGGAACACTCAAATCAGACGAATAACAGTCGACGGTGGCCGAGCGTCCCTTGCTTCCCCTGTCGTCCGGACCAGAACTACTGGAAGTTGGAGTTGGCTCCGTTTCGCCTGTTCCGCCCCACATAGCCCGTCCTTGGATTCCTAAGTGCCGGACCCGGCATAAAAGGAGGAGGGTGTCGCAGGTACGATTGCGAGGTACCGCAGCTTAGCTGGTCTGGTGCTTCTATCTATGCACAAACCCTGCGGAGAAACTGCTTTTCCAGTGTACCGTATTCTGCTAAAGCATGCCCGGCACACTGACCGCTCCCGCGCAACCTGCACGGCAACGGGTTCCCGATTCATGCGGAACCTACTAACAATATCAAGCCAGCGGTGAGGGGTCAAGTTTTCTGCGGTGAATTTCACCTCAAACGACGCTTTTCAGCGCATGCTAGCCTTTCTCATGTCCCTCCAAGCCGCGCGATTCCTCAAACCCGCGAAATGGCGCAGCCTTGCTGCCGCATTGGTGCTCTTCCTGCCGTACGCGGCCACATCCCAGACCGCTGCCAACAAGACAGCAGACTCCCGCATCGATTCTCTGCTCGCTGACCTCGCCCGCGTGCGCACCCCGACCTCAGTTTCCATCTCTCCCGATGGCGCGACCATCGCCTACGCCTTCAATGGAGGAAGCGGCTCCGAGCTGCACTTAACCCCCATCGCATCTGCAGGATCGAGCGATCGCGTCCTCTCGCCTGACACCATTCGCAATGCCACGAACACCATCCCGGGCATCTGCGCTTCCTCCCACCCCAACTGGTCCCCTGACGGCAAGCAGCTTGCCTTCCTCTCTGGCTGCGCCTCCAGCGACGGAAACTGGCAGTCGGATTCGCAGGACAACATCTTCGTCTGGGCTCCAGCGATGAACGAGATGAAGCAGGTCAGCCATCTGCACGGGGCCATTAGCGATCTCCAGTGGTCGCCCGATGGCAAATCCATTGCCTTTCTGTTCGTCGAAAACGCTACCCGCCATGCGGGTGCCCTCGACGCCATGAAGCCCTGGAACGGCGTTTATGGCGAAGACGGCGTCGAAGTGCAGCGCGTCGCTGTGGTGAACGTTTGGAATACTTTTGGCGGCTGGCTCTCTGCCGACCCGAAGCTTCACGTTTACGAATTCAGTTGGTCGCCGGACTCAAAGCGGATCACCTACGTTGCCGCCCCGCCGCCTGGCGAAAACACTTGGTGGGTCGCACGGCTCTATGTGCAGACCACCGGCACCATTGGCCCCTGCGGGATCCCACCGATAGACCAGAATGCTGTTACTGGCTGTGCCGGAATAGGTGCCCCAAATGGCGTACCAGAATCCCTCTTCGACCCCAAGACCACCGTCGGCCCGCTCCACGACCTCCAAATCGCCGTGCCACGCTTCTCCCCTGACGGCAAACAGATCGCCTTCATCGGCGGCCTCATGTCCGACCAGGGCTCAACCGGCGGCGACATCTACGTCATCCCCACAACCGGCCTCAAACTTAGTGGCGAACCTAAGGACGTCACCCCCAACCGCCCCTCCACTCCTGCCTGGCTCGCGTGGCGCGACGACCATTCCCTGCTTATCTCCGAGCACACCGGCGGCAGCAGTCACATCACGGCGCTCGATCTCGACACCGGTAAGGACATTCCCTCCGTAAACCTCACTCTGCCCGAAACCATCATCGCGGGCACCGACGTGATGAGCCTCTCCACATCGAGCACGCCTAATGTCGCCGTCATACGCCAGTCATTCGATCGTCCGCCCGAGGTCTGGGCCGGCCCGCTCGCCAGTCTCAAGCAGATTTCGCACCTCAACGATACGATCAAGCCCGCCTGGGGCTAGTCCGAATCGATCGACTACACCAACGACGGCTTCCATATCCAGGGCTGGCTACTCTATCCCGCCAACTACGATCCCGCGAAGAAGTATCCGCTCATCGTCAGCGTACATGGCGGCCCGTCCTCAGCCGTCACGCCGCGCTGGCCCAGCGTGGGCTACGGCTCTGTCCCGTTCTCCGCGCGCGGCTACTTCGACTTCATGCCTAACCCGCGCGGCAGCTATGGCCAGGGCGAGAAGTTCACCCAGGCAAATATCAAAGACTTCGGCTACGGCGATCTGCGCGATGTCCTTGCCGGCGTCGATCTGCTCGAGCAGCGGTTCCCGATCGACAAGGACCGCGAAGGCGTCACCGGCTGGAGCTACGGCGGCTTCATGACCATGTTCGCCGTGACGCAGACTACTCGTTTCAAGGCCGCTGTCGCCGGCGCCGGTATTTCCAACTGGCAAAGCTATTACGGGGAGAACGCCATCGACACCTGGATGATCCCCTATTTCGGAGCATCGGTCTACGACGACCCCGCGGTCTACGGCAAGATGTCCGCCATCAACTTCATCAAGCAGGTGAAGACTCCCACCCTGATCGTCGTGGGCGATCGCGACGGCGAATGCCCCGCCCCGCAGTCTTACGAATTCTGGCGCGCGCTCAAGACGCTCGGCGTGAAGACCGAGATGGTGGTTTATCCGAACGAAGGCCACCTCTTCCATACGCCCGCCCATCAGAAAGACGTGCTGCTGCGCATGATCGCCTGGTTCAACGATAACTTGCGCTAGCCCTCGGTATCGCGCTCAATACACTGCTGAAATGGACTACATCTTGAAAAGAACATCCTCACGGTCTTTTGTTCCCACGGAGTTTTGGGGCTTGTGCGCGAGCCG
>JARLGI010000079.1 GCA_031296115.1 Acidobacteriota bacterium
CGGCACCAAGGGCATTCACCTGCCGGTTCAGGACCGCATCAACCGTGCGTCACCTGTAAACGCGGTCCAAAACCTGCCCACTTACCTCTCGGCTCCGTCGCAGGCGACACTGGATTCACTGCCGTATACCCTGGCCTACCTGAAGACCCACACGGGTGACGGTACAGCCTGCGGTTCAAGCAACTGCGGCAGCTACTCCCAGGCCTACCTGGCCAACGGCTTCGCGAGCAACATGACGGCCTTCATGCCCTGGGGTTCGTCCAACTACAACGGCCTGCAGGTGCAGCTCCAGCGGAACTTCACCAACGGCCTGCAGTTCCAGTTGTCCTACACCTGGAGCCACGCCCTGGACAACTCGACGGCAGACGTCTTCTCGACTTGGTTGACGCCGCGCCGTCCGCAGGACTTCGGGTGCGTATCGTGCGATTACAGCACTTCGGCACTGAATCGCGCTCAGCGTTTGACGTTTGCCGCGACCTATGACGCTCCGTGGTTCAAGAACGACAACTGGGTCAAGAAGAACCTGCTCGGAAACTGGCAGATCTCGCCGGTTTTCACCTACCAGTCGCCTGAGTACGCTACCGTAAACAGCGGTGGCACCGGATATGACTCCAACCTGAATCGTGACACCGCAGGCGACCGCAGCATCATCAATTACGCGGGCGTTGCGGGTACCAGTTCTGACGTGACCCCATTGACCAACTCGAACGGCGCTGTTGTTGCCTACCAGGCCAACACTCCGACGGCCTACTACATTGCCGCCGGAGCCGGAGCCTATGCAACTGCCCAGCGCAACACGATGCCCATCAACCCGATCGACAACCTCGACCTGTCGATCCTGAAGCGTCTGAACATCACTGAGCGGCAGAACCTTGAGTTCCAGGCCCAGTTCCTGAACCTCTTCAACCATGCTCAGTACCTGCCTGGCTACATCAGCGACGTTGCCCCAATCGGTTACACGGGCAGCAACGTTCTGCAGTATCTGTCACCGGGTAGCCCGTCCTTCAACACTGCGAACCAGGTGTTTACCAATCACCCGCGCCAGCTGGTGCTGGTGGTCAAGTACAACTTCTAGTCGCAGCTGACAGTGATCTACTTCGGGGAGCCTGCGGGCTCCCCGATTTTTTGTGCTTCGCGTGGGCACACTGGCGTGACATGAAAGAGATGATGGAGTGACCTGTGGTGGATGCTAGGGGCGAGAAGCCAGCAGTTCCATCTCTGAGCCTGTGCTCTCCGCTGCTGGTGACAGCACGTAGTTATAGGCCAGGAGCGATGAGCCAAGAGCCAAAGGCGAATAGCGAAAAGCGAGTTCTAGAACAGCTTGCGCAATTCCCGCCGCAAGATCTTCCCGGACGCGGTTCGCGGGATGGTTGTCACGAAGTGGATCTCGCGCGGCACCTTGTAGCTCGCCATGCGTTCGCCCATGAAGGCCCGCACATTGTCTCTGGTTTGCGAAGTGTCCAGTTCGCTGTCGCGCAGGACCACAAACGCGCATGGCGTCTCGTCACCATCGGCTTCGATGCGTGATACCACGCCACAATCGCGTACGCCCGGATGCTCCAGTAATACGCTCTCCACTTCGGCTGGCGCGATGGAGAAGCCCTTGTACTTCATCATCTCCTTGCGGCGATCGACCACGTAGTACTGCCCGGTCTCATCCACCCGCACCACGTCGCCGGACCAGTACCACCCGTCGCGCAGCACGGCGTCGGTGGCCTCGGGCGATTTCCAGTAGCCCAGCATGAACTGCGGGCCGCGCATCACCAGCTCGCCCAACCCTCCCGGCGCCACATCGTTTCCGTTCTCGTCGACGACGCGACAGTCGGTCATCGCGACCGGTGCGCCCACCGATTCCGGACGATACAGTTCCGGATCAAGGAAGCCCATGTGGGTCACTGGCGACGCCTCCGTCATGCCGTAGCCTTGGCGAATCGGCACGCCAGTGAGGTTGATGAAGCGGCGCGCCAGCTCGGGGGAAAGCGGCGCTGCCCCTGACTTCACCCACTTCAGGCGATGCTCTTTGGGAAACTTGTTCTGCTCCGCCGCGTGGCAATAGGCCAACAGCGCGGGCGGAACGCACAACGCCATGGTCACCCCCTCGCTCGCGATGATCGACAGCGAGCCTTCGCAATCGAAGCGCGGCATCAGGACCAGCGTAGCGCCACAAATCAGCGCCAGGTTCAGCCCGACCGTCAGCCCGTAGATGTGATACATCGGCAGGAAGCACAGGATGATGCTGTCCTCCGACATTGCTCCCACTTCGCCCGGAATCAGCGTCTGATACACATTGGCGACGATGTTGTGGTGGGTCAGCATCACGCCCTTGGGCAGGCCGGTAGTGCCGCTGGAGAAGGGAAGCGTTGCCAGCGCCAGCCGCGAGTCGCGGTCGGGAGTGGGCAGAGTAATTCCCGAGCGCGCAGTCAGCAGCGAATCGAATGGCTGGCTGCCGTCGCAGTGCTGCCGGATGGTGAATAGGTTGCGCAACTCCGGCAAACCGACCAGGCTGATTCCACCGAGCAGCGTGCCATCGGTGATGAGCGCGACCGCATCGCAGGTTTCGAGCTGGTAGCGGACTTCGCGCTCGCGGTAGGTGGGGTTCATCGTGGTCGGCACCGCGCCTGCCATCATCGCGGCATGGAAGGCCACTCCGAACTCCCAGCTATTGGGCAGGAAGATGCCAATGCGGTCGCCGGGCTCGATTCCGCTGGCGACCAGGCCCCGCGCGGCTTGTTCGACCAGCTCCGCATATTGGGCAAAGGTGACGCGGCGCGCCGGATTGCAGGATGTGTCGACGAGCGCAGTCTTCTCCCCGCGCATTCGGCACGAAGCCAAAACCACCTCGTGGATAAACTTGCCGTCTGGATCGTCGTACAGACGCGTACGTTTTGTGCTTTGCCCAGTTGTCATGAGAGTCGCGCGGGAGAGTTTAGCAGGAAAGTGGAAGCGGCTATTACTGAAATTATTGCCGTCCGACACGACAGCTCTTTCGAGTTTGTCATCCTGAGCGAAGCGAAGGACCTGCTTTCGCCGGGACTACGACAACGCTTCTTGAGATATTTCCGTCGCCCACGCGATGATTGCCATATACATCTTCGCTTTGATAAGGAAAACAGGTCCTTCGCTGCGCTCACGATGACAGCACAAAGACCCACCCCGGGTTGATATTCTCTTTTCACCACTACCGTGCAACAACTTTTCTTCGTCTGCGGAATCCTGTGCCTTCTCGCCTGGCTCTACCTCTTGCTGTTCCACGGGCGGTTCTGGCAGGTGAGCCGCTTGCAAACTGGCAGGCCGCCTGAATCGCAACTCAGCGGACCGATCGCAGTCGTCATCCCGGCGCGCAATGAGGCGAGCCACATCGGACGCGCGTTGCGATCCTTGCTCGCGCAAAGCTGCGCGCATGCCATCCATATCTTTGTCGTCGACGACAACAGCACCGACGGCACGGCAGACGCGGCCCGCGCGGCCGTATCGGACGGCGATCAGCAGAGGCTGCACATCATCAGCGGCCGCCCGCTGCCACCAGGTTGGACGGGCAAGCTTTGGGCGATGCAACAGGGAATCGACGCGGCGATGGAACTCGATCCCCAGTTTCTCCTGCTGACCGATGCCGATGTAGAGCACGCGCCCGATAACGTTGCGACGTTGGTCTCTATCGCCGAGCGTGAGAGCTACGATCTCGTCTCATTCATGGTGAAGCTCCACTGTCGCAGCCTCGCCGAGAAGCTGCTCATTCCGGCGTTTGTCTTCTTCTTCTTCATGCTCTATCCGCCGCTATGGATTCGCTCGCCCAGGCGCAAGACCGCGGGCGCTGCCGGGGGTTGCATCTTGATTCGTCCCCAAGCTCTTGCACTTGGCGGCGGCATCGACGCCATTCGACATGCGGTCATCGACGATTGCGCGCTGGCCCGCACGGTCAAGCGGAGCGGCGGCCGCGTCTGGCTGGGATTAGTTCCGAACACGCACAGCTTCCGTCCCTACGAGAGTTTCGGCGAAATCGAGCGCATGATCGCGCGCACCGCCTTCAATCAGCTCGGACACTCCATCGCGTTACTCATCGGCGCGCTTGTGGGCATGGCGCTGCTTTATCTGCTGCCCTTCGCTCTGTGGCTCACTCGCGACTGGTCGCTCATCGCCCTAGGCCTGTTGGCTTACGCGACCATGACCATCGCTTACCTCCCGATGGTTCGCTTCTACGGATTGGTAGCAGGTTGGGCCCTTACGCTGCCCCTCGGCGCCATCTTTTATATGGGGGCGACGCTCGATTCCGCATTCAAATTCTGGAGCGGCCGCGGCGGTGAGTGGAAGGGGCGCGCCCAGGACCGCAGTTCCTTCGAGTGACAAACTCCGTTGTCGTTGCCAACACCGCGCTATACGGGACGAGTTGCTCTGTTTCGAGGATGTACGCTTCGCACAACTCTGCCGTCGTTTGTTCCCCAACCGGTGTCTAAGAGCTGGAGGTCGCCAAAGCTGTCTCATTTCGGGACGGAACTTCCCACAATCGGCGAACGTAAATAACTTCAGGACCGGGAATGCTGCGATCATTAGCTGGAGGGGCAAGTGGCGAACGGCAAGAATCATAAGAAGAAGCGCTGGCTGATCTACACCATCGTCGCGGTGGCGTTGGTTGCTCTGGTAATCGTGGCCGTGGCTGCCACGCGCGGCGGCACCAAGATCGATCCCACCAAACTGGCGAAGGTGGAAAAAGGCGACCTGGCGAAGAGCGTGGTCGCTACCGGCAAAGTCACGCCCATCACCAAAGTTGAGATCAAGTCCAAGGCCAGCGGCATCGTGAAGAAGCTGTACGTCGACGCCGGCGACAAGGTGCATACCGGACAGATGCTGGCTGAGCTTGATCGCGACGAGATTCAGGCGCAGGTGAACTCTGCCCGCGCGCAATTGATTTCTGCCGAGGCAACGGAAAAGGGAGCTGAGGCCGATCTTAAACGTGCCGAGGTCGACGCCCAGGGTGTTGATGTGCCGACTCTGCAACGCGCCTATGAGCGTGCGCAGCAGATGGCCCACGACGGAGTAGTCTCTGCCTCAGCGCTGGATGACGCGCAGCGCACCTATGAAATGGCGGTTAATAAGCGCGACGTAGCCCGCGCGCAGTACACGGTGAACAAAGCCAAAGTAGCCCAGGCCGAAGCCGACGTACAGAAGAATCGCGCCACTCTCAGCCAATTGGAAGAGCAGTTGAGCTATACGACCATCCTCTCGCCGATCGATGGCGTGGTGCTTTCGCGCGATGTTGAGATGGGCGACGCGGTCAGCTCCATCCTGGTTCTGGGCTCGAGCGCCACGCTGGTCATGACGCTGGGCGATACCAGCGAGGTTTATGTCAAAGGTAAGGTAGACGAGAGCGATATCGGCAAGGTCTATCTTGGGCAGCCGGCGCGCATTCGGGTTGAGACCTTCAAGGACAAGACTTTCACCGGCAAGGTGACGAAGATCTCGCCGATGGGCGTGGAAAAAGATAATGTCACCACTTTCGAAGTTCGCGTATCGATTAACAATCCCGGCGGCGAACTCAAGGCTGAGATGACGGCCAACGCCGAGATCCTGCTCGACGAGCACAAAGGCGTGCTCACGGTGCCGGAGAACGCCGTGATGTACGACGCTAACAAGAACGCCACCATCGCCATTCCCGACAAAAAGCAGAAGGAAGGCTTCCGCAAGGTGCCTGTGAAGGTAGGCCTCTCCAACGGATCGGTGACGGAGATCCTCAGCGGCCTGAAGGAAGGCGATCAGGTCGTGCTGCAGCAATAGGCACCTGCGGTGCGGCCAATCACGCCTGCGGCGCACTGTCTGATTCCCATCCTTGGCCGCGTCTTATGCAGGCAAGGATGGGAATCAGATGCACCCTCACGAACCCCTGCCATGCCTATCCGCATACCAACAAAAACGGCGCGAGCTCCATGCCCGCGCCGTTTTCGTTTGGTGTTGAATTGCCGTTAGACGAAGGCCGGCTTCATTCCCGGGTTGCCGAACAGGCCGGGCTCGGTCTCCGCAACCTCGTCGCGTACGCGGCTCAGCAGCCGGTCCAAAACGTCGGCAGCCGAGTAGTTCAGCTTGCCATCCACCATGAACTCCGCGGCCGAGTTAATGTCGTCGCCGGCCGTAACCAGTGCCGCCTCCACACGCCCATCCTTACGGATCTGGGCATGGCCAATGTTGGCCAGCAGGCTGTTGCACAAGCACTTGCGGCCCACCGTGTCTTCTTCCTTGCCGCCCTTGGCCAGGTAGTTGGCCACCGGTTCGGCAGAGCAACGGTAGCCGATCTTCTGGTTGCTGTCCATGTAAATCTCACGCAGGTAGCCCAGGTCGCAGACGCGTTTGCGGGCGTTGTAAACCGCCGCATCCGAACCCGATCCTTCCAGCACCGCCACCTTGAACGGGAAACCGGTCGGCGAAGCCAGACGGTCCGTAAAGACTTGACCACGGCGATCATGTACCTGCGCCAGTAGTTCCTGCTTCAGGTCGTCGCGCAGGCCAGACTCTTCCGTAAGCGAAAACACCGTGCCCACCTGCACACCGGTGGCGCCCATATCGATAGCCTCGCGCACCTTGCCAGGGGCGCCGTAGCCGCCGGCCAGCCAGAACGGCACACCGAGGGCGCGCAGATCCTCAATGCTGATCCGGTCGCGCTCACCGTAGATGGGCTCTCCGGCTTCGTTCACCTGCAGCTTGCCACGGGGCGGAGCGTTGTGGCCGCCGGCAATGGGGCTCTCGTAGATCAGCCCATCCACCTTGCCGCTGGCGCGGCGCAACATGGTGGTGGCCAGCGTATTGGAGCTCACAATGGCCAAAAACTTGGGCCGTACCAGCTCCGGCAATCTGCCCTCGGCATAGTCCGCCGGATCGAAGTTCATGTACACATCTTCGGTTGCGCCCACCACGGCCAGCTTGTAGGCTGCAGGATGACCAGCCGCCAGCGCGTCCAGCACACCCGGAATGTGTAACGGAATGCCAGCGCCCATCA
>JARLGI010000009.1 GCA_031296115.1 Acidobacteriota bacterium
GACCACCAACGATATCGTCATGGCCTGTCCCATGGGCGCTGAAGCCGCGCTCGTCACCAGCGCCGGCCGGCATGCCTTCGTCTATCGCTTTGAGCGTTCTGTGCCCGGCCCAGGCGAGGCAAACCTTGGAGCATTCCACGCGATTGAACTGCCTTACGTCTTCGACAACTTTCAAGCCCGAACTTTCAATTGGCTGCCTTTCACAGCAACTGACCACCAGCTATCGAATGTGATTCAGACTTACTGGACTAACTTCGCCAAGACCGGCGACCCCAATGGTCCGGGCCTTCCTCATTGGGATGCATGGACCACCGCCCAGGAGCCGTTCATCGTCTTCGGAGAGAACGGCGAAGCTTCGCCGCAGCAGAACTTTTCGCCGATGTTCTGCCATCTCTCTCCAGACCGGCTGAAGGAGCAACTCGGCAGTCAATAATCCGACAGCCAGCCGCTGGGCACGCAAACAGGCGCCCAGTCTGAGAGAAAGGAAAGAGAATCCTATGACCCGGGAAAAAGGAATTCAGATCGTTCTTGCCGCCCGGCCGCAGGGCAAGGTGACGCCGGACGATTTTCGCTTGGAAGAGTTCGCGCTTCCTGAACCAAGCCAGGGCGAATTCCTGATGAAGGTGGACTATCTTTCGCTGGACCCGTATATGCGCGGACGCATGGACGACAGAAAGTCCTATGCCGAGCCACGGAGAATCGGTGAAGTAATGCCGGGTGAAACCATCAGCACAATTATCGTTTCAAACCATGCTGATTATTCAAAGGGAGAGGTTGTGCTCGCCCATACCGGATGGCGAACGCACGCGGTCTCGCGAGGAGAAGGAGTACGCAGGGTCGCCCCGGGCGCGCTTCCGGTAACAACACAATTGGGTGTTCTGGGCATGCCTGGCTTCACGGCCTACGCGGGAATGAAAGCGATCGGTAAGCCCGTAAAAGGCGAAACCGTCGTGGTCGCGGCAGCCAGCGGGCCGGTCGGCTCCCTTGTCGGGCAGCTGGCCAAAATCGCCGGAGCGCGGGCCGTGGGGATTGCAGGCGGGAGCAAGAAATGTGCCTATCTGAAAGAGGAACTGCAGTTCGATGCCGCGGCGGATCATCGCTCACCGGATTTTCCTGCCCTGCTTGCAGCCGCCTGCCCACAAGGGATCGATGTGTATTTTGAAAATGTCGGAGGCGCAGTGTGGCAGGCTGTTCTTCCCCTCCTGAATCGATTCGCGAGAGTCCCCGTGAGCGGGTTGGTGGCGCAATACGATGGAGGCGGAGAGACTGAAGCTCGAGATCGTCTGGCCGCGACCATGCGGCAGATTCTCAATCAGCGCATTCTTGTCCGGGGGTTCATCAATTACGACTTCGCGAAAGAGTATTACGCGGACTTTCTCTGTGATGTCGCCAAGTGGATCTCGGAAGGAAGGGTCAAATTTCGCGAAGACATCATTGATGGCTTGGAGAACGCGCCACAGGCATTCATTGGAATGCTCGCCGGCAAGAATTTCGGCAAACTTCTGGTCCGTGTTGGTGTGCAGAAATAGGTGGTGGAGCACAATGCCATTTCCTCCGAATGGTCACCAACAACCCTTGGCTACCGTCGCTGCGATCGTTATGTGGCGATGGAGAAAATCCAGGAGTAGCTGATTGAAGATTTGCGGGTTGTCCATATTTGCTACATGTCCGGCGTTGGGAATCACAGTGTATTCGCTTTGCGGTTCGGCATGCGCCCATGTGGGAGCCAACTTGCGTATATTCCCCGCTTTATCATTCGCACCGAGTAGCAAGAGAAAGGGCACTGGAATCTTGTAGCCTGGTTCCTCGCGAAGGTCTTTCCAGAGCTGGGGAAGCAACGCCTTAAATTCGGTCTCGCTCACCTGCTCAAATGCTTCGCGTAAATACGCACAAACTTCTGGATGGGTGCTGTACATACCAGCGCACTGGCGTAGAAGCAGTTTGTACGGATATAACTTCATCATCGATACAACTATGCTAGCTAGCCATCGTTCTGCACGTGAAAACCTCTGGGTATTACTTGCAATTTGCGCCAAGGGCATACAATTGCCGGGAATTTGTTTTCAAAATGGAGATTCCGGATCAAACACCAGCGCCTGTCGCTCGATCGGGCAAGGCAGATACGGAGCATGGAAAAGTGGAAAGCAGATAACGCGTCCCACTTTTTCACTCCCCCGACTGCGGCTATCAGACTCACCCGATAACTGCGCTACACTAACTCTCGCACTGATGCAAACGATCGGCCAGGCCAGGCTTGAGGAGGTTTGGATGTCAAACAAAGAACAGTACGCACAGAGGCGCATGTCTGCTTTCGATGCGGTCCACAACGTAAAAACCGGGGAGACGATCGTGGTTCCAGCCGGAGTTGGTGAGCCTCCGACGCTCCTAACTGCACTCTCGGAACAGCGCCGGGACTTCCACGACGTCAAGGTTTCCCAGGTTCTGCCTATTCGAGAGTATGGGTATTTTGATCCGGAAACAGTTGAGAACGTCCGGCATGTGGCCTATTTTTTCAGCGGTCCTTCGCGGACAGGCGGTCAAGAGGGCTGGATCGACTTCATCCCTGCATATTTTTGGGAACTGCCCACACTCATCAATCGCAATCTGATCCCGGCCGACGTTGTCTTCAGCATGGCCTCGCCTATGGGGGAACACGGCTATTTCTCTCTCGGTCTTGCTGCCGACTACACCATGGCGGCGATCCAAAAGGCGCGGGCCATTGTTTTGGAAGTTAATCCAAACGTCCCCTTCGCCTACGGCAACTGCCACGTGCGCATCTCTCAGGTTACCGCTCTCGTGGAAAGCGAAGAGCCCGTGATGGAAGTGGGATTGCCAAGAATCGGACCTGTGCAGGAAGCAATCGGCAAGTACGTGGCCGACATGATTCCCGACGGCGCAACCCTGCAGATTGGCTATGGAGGCATTCCGGACGCCGTGGTCATGCAACTCATCGACAAACATGACCTCGGCATTCACACCGAAATGGTCGGTGACGGCATCATGTGCCTGGTCGAGGCCGGCGTTGTCACTAACCGCAAGAAGAACTACAACCCAGACAAGATGGTGGCCACATTCGCTCTGGGTTCAAAAAAGCTATACCAATTCATGGACCGCAATCCAGCCCTGGAAATGCACCCGGTCGATTTCACCAATGACCCCGCCCTTGCGAGCAAGAATGACAACCTGATCGCCATCAACGGCACAATGCAGGTGGACCTCATCGGCCAGTGCGGATCCGAGAGCCTTGGCTGCGTACCTTACTCTGGCACTGGCGGTCAAGCCGACTTCGTTCACGCCGCAAACCGATCCAACGGTGGAAAGGCCATTATCGTCCTGCCATCAACGGCGAAGAACGACACCATTTCACGCATTGTTCCGACCCTTACCCCGGGCACACATGTGACGACTACCAAGAACGATGTCAATTATGTGGTCACCGAATTCGGACGCGCCCAATTGCGAGGCAAGACTGCAAAGCAAAGAGCGCTGGAGCTAATCAACATCGCTCACCCGAACTTCCGCCAGGAACTGACCGAGCAGGCCAGGCGCATGAAGATCGCTTGAGACAAGGAGTCCGTTGTAAAGCGAAGATTGGTTCGCCCGGCAAAATCTGTGCTAAGGCCTGTTAACACTACTGGGATGGCGGCGACGGCGTCGCCCAGGGTCGCGCGCCGGCGATAACAGCTGAATGGGCCAAAGTGCAGCTGGCGGGTCTGCTGATAGCGGCGAAGGCCCGAGGGAATGTGACCACAGCATACGCCGGTTTTTAGGGAGACGTGTGGTGCGAACGTTGGTGCTTCCCGGGTCCCAAAATTGGGACCACGGGGCACCCCCTGTCGTGGTGAGTTTGCATTGTCAGGATCCGGGCCACACGCCCGGTTTGAAAGTGATGCTATCTGCTTTTCGCCACGGCGATTACCCTGGCGAGCAGCGATTCGACGAAATTCCGGAAACTCAGCTCGGGCGCCGGTTCCGAATAGCGGCCCTTTGCTCCATCTGCCTCGTTGGACATGAGGAAGCATGCGGCGTCGTAGAGGCGCTCCCGCACCAGCTTTGTGAGCAAAATCTCGTACCGTCTTGCGTAGGTTGCATCCTTGAATTCCGGAAACACCTTGAAATGCGGCTCCCGAGCGCGCACCGGGCTCATCGATCCGGGCGCCTCCTCAAGGAGTATTAGGTAGCCGAGCCATGGCCGGGCAGAGGGCTTGAATGCACCTTCGCGGTACGCAGCCCAGATGTCCGACGCGCTTCCGATGGCTTCTTCCGTTCGGTTGTTATAGTTGTTCCCGAAAGATCCTACCTGTGACTTGAATTCAATCGCCGCAAGTAGCTTCCCGTCCGACACAATCAGCAGGTCCCACTTTTTCTCCGGACGATACCAGCCAGGCAGTTCGACATATTTTTCGCAATAGACATGCGCCTTCGGTAACCCGCTCTCGCAAAGCAGATCGCGCACCAGATCAATGAATCCGTTCATCTGAGCTCCGCCTGTCACAGCGGACCGTGCGCCGGCATCTTTGCTGCCGGACTTCGCGCCTTGCTTCAGTGCCTGTGTCTCGCGCGTATTCCAGAAATTCTTGATCGCGCCCTGGAGGCGTCTTCTTAGCTCAGGATTCAGGCTCATCACTTTCGATTCGGCATGTGGATTTCGATGATGTTCTTGCTGAAAAGCGAGGAAGTCTCGATTTCAATGCGCTTGCGAGCCATGTCGAAGTACTGGCAATCGATTTCAAAGCCGACGCTATTCCTGCCGGCCTTCGCCGCTGCGACAGTGGTGGTACCCGTGCCCAGGAACGGGTCAAGAACGGTGTCCCCCACAAAACTGAACATTCGTATGAGCCTCTCCGCGAGCTCGACCGGGTATGGGGCCGGATGATGGCGCGTCGACGCGCCGGTAAGGCCCGTCCAGATCTGCTGGAACCATTCTTTATGGTTCTCGTCTGAAATCACGCTCAAGACTCGTGCCGGCAAATCTGGCGCGCGGTAGCCACCCGGCTTACGCTCCATTAGGACAAACTCGATGTCGTTCTTGATGACAGCATTGGGTTCGTACGGCTTACCGAGGAAGCTTGAGCCGTTTTCAACTTCGTACGCCGCATTGGAAATCTTATGCCAGATAATCGGCGCAAGGTTGTCGAACCCCAGGCTTCGACAATGTTCCTGAATCGACGCATGAAGGGGCACGACGGTGTGCCGGCCATTGTTCTTCCTTCGTGATAAGCAAACATCCCCAACGATGCAAACGAGCCGCCCGCCAGGAACAAGTGCCCGGAAGCAATGTCGCCAGACCTTGTCGAGTTCGACCAGGAACTCCTCATACCCCTCGATATGACCCATTTGCCCCTCGGAGTCTCTGTACTCCTTGAGAGTCCAGTAGGGGGGGGACGTGACAATCAGGTGGACCGATCCTTCGGGCAGCCGGGCCATCTCGTGCCGTGAGTCCCCTAGGTTCAGTCTATGTGTCGTAGGGATTCGTTGAACTGCTTCGCCGATCAGGTTTACGAGGCGCGTATCTTTCGCGATCCGGGGAATGTCGGTTTGCGGGTCCCTGAGAGGTAGGACTTCTGCCGGGATGTATGCGGCAAGGTCGACAGCGCCGCCATACGTCTGAGCGTCGTCGTGCGGGTTTTCCTTCAACTTCAGTGCTACGCCCATGAACAACCACCGGCTTCTTGTCAGTCCGAGCCGCTCCGCTTCGGATGCGCTTTCGCTGCCTTGGATGCGGTCTGTGGAGTCATTTTAGCAGCGGCGCGGATAGGCCCCAGATATCCGGGTAAGTCTAAATGGAAAAACGGAGCGGGTAGACCGCTCCGCTCCATTTTGGGCATTCAGCGCCATCTAACTACATCCGCTCGTCGACCCGCAGCTCATGCAGCGGTAGCAACTGCCGTTGCGCACCATGATCGCGCCGCACACATTGCAACTGGGCGCGTCCCCCATGTCGTACATTTCGCGCATGGCGTCGGCCGCATGGTAGAGGCCGCGGTCCTGGAGGCTGGTGCCGTGCATCTGGCCGGCTGGCGGCGCCGGGTAAGGCGGAACTTCGGTGACCCGCCGCGGCGCACTCGCGCCCGGCTCGGCTTGCGGCTCCGGGGCGATTCCGCCGCCGGAGCGCCCACCCGCCGCCGCCACCTGATTCAGCCGCTTGGCTACCTCCTCGGCCAGCCGCGCAATGTGCTGCTGTGTCCTGGTCGGCTCATCGTCGAGATCGCTTTCAGGCAACAGGCTCGGCGAGGCCGGCAGTTGCGGCGCCTGGGGAGCCAGCCCGGCAAACAGCGTCATTTGCTGGCCGGAAAGGAAGCGCAGATTCAGCCAGCGGAAGATGTAGTCCATCAGGCTCTTGGCGTAGCCGATCTGCTCATTGCCCGTCCAGCCGGACGGCTCAAACCGCGTGTGCGCGAATTTCTCGCACAGCACCTTGAGCGGCACCCCGTGCTGCAACGCCAGCGAGATCGACGTGGCAAACACGTCCATCAGGCCGGATACCGTCGATCCCTCCTTGGCCATGCGGATAAAGATCTCGCCCGGCTGGCCGTTGGGATAGAGCCCCACGGTGATGTAGCCCTCGTGGCCGCCAATGGAGAACTTGTGCGTGATGGACGCGCGCTCCTCCTGCAGCCGGTGGCGCACCGCGCGCGGCGGCGCATTCAGATCCTGCTCATCCCTGGCCGCCTCGCCGCCCGCGTCAGGCGACGGCGCGGCTGTCAACACCGGCACCGCCTCTGCCGTCGCGATTTCCTCGAGCGCCCGCTGGAAAGCCCGTGCGGCCGCCAGCAACTGCTGCGCGCTCACCTCCACCTTGTCGGCGCCGCGCGCCTCCAGCGTCCTCAGGTCGGCTTCGGCGGCCGGTTGCGACGCGGCCGTGTGCAAGAGCACGCGGCTACCCGCCGCGTCCAGCGCCGAGGGCTCCTTCTTCGCGTCCATGCTGGTATTCAGCGGCTGCGTACCCTTCGAGCCGTCGCGGTAAATGGCGATCGCCTTGTTGCCCAGGCGCCAGCTTGCCACGTAGGCCTCGGCCACCTCGTCCACCGTTGCCTCGTGCGGCAGGTTCACCGTCTTCGAGATGGCCCCGGAAAGGAACGGCTGCGCCGCCGCCATCATCTTGATGTGCCCCATGTAGTGGATGGACCGCGTGCCCTTGGCCGGCTTGAAGCTGCAATCGAACACCGCCAGGTGCTCCGGCTTGATCCCCGGCGCGCCCTCGATGGTGCCCGTCGCGTCGATATAGCTGACGATCGCGTTGACTTCGTCGCTCGAGTATCCCAGCTTGAACAGCGCCGCGGGCACGGTGTTATTCACGATCTTGATCATGCCCCCGCCCACCAGCTTCTTGTACTTCACCAGCGCCAGGTCCGGCTCGATGCCCGTGGTGTCGCAGTCCATCATGAAGCCAATGGTTCCGGTCGGCGCCAGCACCGTGGTTTGCGAGTTGCGGTAGCCATAGCGCTCGCCATAGAGCAGCGCCATGTCCCAGCTCTCCCGGCTGGCGGCAATGAGCGCCCCCATCAGATCGTTGACCTGCGGCGCCAGAAACGGCTCGCCGGCAGCCCGCGACTTGCCGATGTTGTTCACCTCGGCGCGGTGCATGCGGATCACGTCAAGGAACGGCTCGCGGTTCACGTAGAAGCCGGGGCACGCACCACCCTGGTGCTCCACCGATGCTGTCAGCGGCGTAGCCGAGGCCAGCGGCGGGCACTGCGCGGCGATGATGGCCGATTGCAAATAGGTCTGGCCGGTCATTATCGCGGTCATGCTCGCTGCCAGGTCGCGTCCGGTCTCCGAATCGTAGGGCAGCCCGAACGACATCAGCAGCGCGCCCAGGTTGGCGTAGCCCAGCCCCAGCGGCCGGTAGTCGTGCGAGTTCCGCGCGATGGCCTCCGTCGGGTAGCCCGAGCTATCCACCAGGATCTCCATCGCCGTAATCATCACCGAGATCGCGTGCCGGTACGCGGGAATGTCGAACGTCCCCGCCGGGGTCACGAACCGCATCAGGTTCAGGCTCGCCAGGTTGCACGCCGAGTTGTCCAGGAACATGTATTCACTGCATGGATTCGACGCGTTGATGCGCGCCGTGTTCTTGCTCGTGTGCCACTTGTTGATGGTGTCATCGAACTGCATGCCCGGATCGCCGCACAGCCACGTCGACTCGGCGATCTTCTGCATGATGTCGCGCGCCTTGCGAGTCTTCACCGGCTCGTGGCCCTTCACCGTATACGTCGTGAAGTCGCCATCGGCCTCGTAGGCGCGCATAAATTCGTCACTGACCCGTACCGAATTGTTCGCATTCTGGAAGAAGATGGAAGAAAATGCCTCGGAATCCGGCCCGCTTCCGTCGTAGCCCGCCTTGATCAGCGTGAACGCCTTCGCCTCTTCCTTGGCCTTGCACTCGATAAACTCGACGATGTCGGGGTGGTCCACATTCAGGATCACCATCTTGGCCGCGCGCCGTGTCTTGCCGCCGCTCTTGATTACCCCGGCAAATGCATCGAACCCGCGCATGAAGCTCAGCGGCCCGCTGGCCTGTCCGCCGCCCGAAAGCAGCTCCATTGACCCGCGCAGCGAGGAGAGATTCGTCCCCGTTCC
>JARLGI010000080.1 GCA_031296115.1 Acidobacteriota bacterium
AACTCAAGCAGAGCGTAAGGGCCTATGACGTTGCCGGGGACCGACCCACCGGGAAAACTCGAGCGGGTTGCGGCCGCGCCTGCGCCGTTCTGAAAGTCTCCCTTTGTTTCGCCGTTATCATGCATGTAGCCCCCGGCTGCTAGTCGCCGCCCGCCGCATTCGTTATCTCTTTCATCACCTGGCTGAGGTTGAAGCTGGCCGGCGTCTGGCGGGGTGGAAACTCCTTGAAGCTGCTCAGCCACTGCCCAACGTAAGCTGCTGCGGGAACTATCAAATAGACACGGTCGAGCCGCCAGTGCGAGTAATCGATCCCTTCGTATTCGGCGCGCTCGAAGGGGTCAGCGTGCAGGTCGAACAGCTTCGGGACGCGCAACGGAATGAAAGGCGTCTCCCAAACTGCAAAGCCATGAGCAGGCTGTTCCAGGAACAACATCTTCCAGCGGTTGTAACGTAAGGCGGAAGGCTCACCATCGTCCGTCCAATAAAGGAATTCATGACGGGGGCCCTCCGGCACCTCGCCCTTGAAATAAGGCAGGAAGTTGTAGCCATCGAGGTGGACCTTATAGGTCATGGCGCCCGCCTGATAGCCGGTCAACAGCTTCTCCTTGACGTCGGGTACGCCTGCCGCCGCCATCAACGTGGTGACCCAGTCCTCATGCGCGCAGATGTCGTTCACCACACTTCCGGGCTTGACCACCCCCGGCCAGCGGATGACAAACGGAATGCGATATCCGCCTTCCCAGCTCGTGTTCTTCTCGCCGCGAAACGGAGTGGTTCCACCGTCGGGCCAGCTCATCGCCTCGGCCCCGTTGTCGGTGGTGAAGATCACGATGGTGTTGTCGGCGATGCCGAGGTCATCGAGTTTCTTCAGGATCACGCCGATGTCGTCATCGAGCTGGGTCATGCCTGCGCCGTACAGTCCTTTCTCATTAACCATGTCCATGTATTTCGGCGGCAGGTGCGTCCAGATATGCATTCGGGTGGTGTTGTGCCAGATGAAGAACGGCTTGCCCGCCTTGACGGAGCGATCGATGTCATCCAGCGTCGCTGCAAGGAACTCCTCATCGGCTGTTTCCATTCGCTTCTTGGTGAGTGGCCCGGTGTCTTCGCACACCTGTTTGCCCCATGGGCCGAAACGCGGATCGGCAGGCGCGGGATTGTCGGTGGCCGTGGCCTTGCACTTGAAGACGCCGCGCGGCCCGAACATTGCGGTGAAGCTTGGGTTCTTGGGATAGTCGACGTTTTCCGGTTCCTCTTCGGCGTTCAAGTGATAGAAGTTGCCGAAGAATTCATCGAAGCCGTGAACAGTAGGCAGGAACTCGTTGCGATCGCCGAGATGGTTCTTGCCATTCTGGAAGGTCATGTAGCCGAGCGGCTTGAGCAGTTCGGCCAGCGTGGGATCCTCTTTGTGCAGGCCGATCGGCGAGCCCGGCAGTCCAACCTTGGTCAGCCCCGTGCGAATTGGACTTTGTCCGGTGATAAACGCCGCGCGCCCTGCCGTGCAGCTCTGCTGCGCGTAGTAGTCGGTGAACAACGCGCCCTCGTGAGCAAGCCGGTCGATGTTGGACGTCTTGTAATGCATCATGCCCTGGTTGTAGGCGCTCACGTTCCAGTAGCCAATGTCATCGCCAAAGATCACGAGGATGTTGGGCTTCTTCGAGTTACTGGCTTGCGCCTGTGCCGCTCCACTGCCACCAGCAAGAAGGCTCGTTACGGCAAGCGCTCCGAGCGCTATCTTTCGAATACCAGCAAATAAATCCATACCTACCGCCTTTCAAGCACCCCTGGTTATCGTCTGCGAAGTTGGGTCCCGCCAGTTGACTACGATCTCGCCTGTTTGGCAAGTGTCACTTGTGACAGTGCCCCGGAACCAACAAATGGAAAACACTCCAGAATCCGTGAGCCAGAGCAGCGGTGAGTAGCGGTCGCTCTCGCGCAATGCATGGGGAATTAGTTGGCGTTGCCGGCTGGTCAGCGATTCATCGACTTCGCGCCGGATGCTCGAGTCGTCAGCGTTGATGGGCTTGCCCGCCAGAAATCTTTCCCGCCGCTCCTCAGCCGTGAAATTGCGGGGATGTTTGCGTTGCGGAAACAGAAAAAGCGTTTCAATTGCCGATTAGACTATGTCATTTGCCGCTCCAACACACGAGTCAAGGACTAAAATGAGGGTGTTCCCGGTGCCATCAGTGCGTCCGCATCGGAGTGGAGTATTCCAATGAAGACTTTCATCGTGCTGAAAGTTGTTGGTGCGGCAATTCTCTTTATCACCCTCGGCGTCGCTCCCCCGTCAGTGGTTGCACAGCGTGGCGGTCAGTTCGGCGGTGGTTCTCATGGCGGTGGCGGATTCACGGGAAGCGGCGGCCGCGGCGGTGGGTCCGCGGGTGGCGGGAGTAGCTATCACGGTGGCGGGTACGGTGGCTGGGATGGGGGCCACGGCATTAGAACGGGCCCACCGAATGGCTTCATCCCGCATCATTCTGGCTTTCACCATCGCCCTGGATATGGAACGGTCTGGCTGCCTTGGAACGCTCCGTACTGGGATGATGATGGATATTCTTGGGATGGGTCTTCCTATCAGCAGTCGGCGAACACGACGTCGCCTCAGATAATTGTGGTGGAAAACAAAGAGTCTCGGCTGCCTGCGCCACCTCTAGAGCCGTCGAAAGTTATCGAAGTACCGCAATCGAAAGAAGCCCCGGTCGCCAAGCAGCAGGCTCCGACAGTGTTTGTGCTGAAGGACGGCGGGCGGCTCGAAAGTGGCTATTACCTGCTCACCATCCAGTCGTTGAAAATCGAAGTTGGCCGGCAGCAGCGCACGATCCCGGTCAGCAGGCTCAACCTCGACGCGACCATCGCCGCCAATCACGAGCGCGGAATCGAGGTGAGCATTCCCCGCGACCGGAGCATAGTGTTTTTAGGCTTCTGAGATCGCGGCAGCACGCAACCCGTGCGGTCATCTGGAAGTACGGCAAAATCATCGACCACTTCAGAGGGAAAGGGCTGATCCCCCACGATTCAGCCCTCGAACCCACTTGCCGTGATTTTGGTAGCAATTTGGTAGCAAATTGCGCCGTTTATACCGGTTTATCCAGGTTCCACCGGTCAATATCCTCTTTAGAATCAATGGCCGGTTGTCCTGCTGGTTCCATGGCATGGAAGAGGTCGCCGGTTCGATCCCCGGCCAGGTCCACCAAATTCCTCAACAAGTTAAAACGTGTTCAAGTCTTCCTCAGGATTTTTCCCGGCATTCATCAAGTTTCACGAGCACGATGTCGTTAAGGACATAGGCGATTGCAGCATCACCAGCGCCTGGGCCCCAGCGGGAAAGGACTGTGCGTGTCCGTCGGGGACAACGCTGGGCCCGTGTGGAAGTAAACAAAAACAGGGATGCCAGCAGTCGGGGCTTCGCGGGGGATTTCTCTTGAAGGGGAATGCCATGTGAATATTCCCGGAAAATGCGAAAGCTGCGTTACTCGAAAGCGCGAAGTCTAGCAGCGTCGAACAGGCCGCTAAGTGGTAGCTGAGTGTGACCTCTTTAGGTACTTGTACTCTGCACATTTATAGCGCAAACTGCGAGAAATATGAGAGGTTCGGCAGTTTTCGGGAGCCTACGAGAATCTGTCTCCGCTCTCGAAAGCCTATGGAGCTGTGCTTCACTTTCCCATCGGGCGAAGGTGGAGAGGGAGCGTTTCATTCTGACTGAGGGTGGCGAAGAGAGAAAGGAAGGTCATAAGTGCCTGACATCGGTGAAGAAGGGGTAAAGGAAGCAGGAGCGCAACTGGCTCGGCGTGCGTCAGACAATCTACATTCGTTCCAGCCAATTGTTGGCTACCGTACCTGTGGGGTTTGCGGCCTTCCTCAATACCACAATGTGCACGGGGCCAAAGATTCGGCCAGCGAAACGGACCGCAGGGTCGTCTGACCATTCCGTCCATGCCGGAACCGTGGCATGGAATAGGTTGCCGGCTCGATCCGGCGTCCGCCCTCAGGGGCGGCAAAACGTGCTGGCTTATTTCTTGGCCAGCGACCGCACGTAGTTGACCAGGTTCCACAACTCATCCTGCTTCAGCCGAATCGGCTCGGCCGGCATCTTGTCGTGGCCGTTCTTCAGGATGTAGTACAGCTCGCCATCGGTCTTGTCCTTCAGCGTCGCCGGATCGGTGAAGTCGCCAATCTTCAGCTTCTCATCCACCGCCACCTCGCCCTTGCCATCGCCGGTGGCGCCGTGGCACATGGCGCAATCGTAGCCGTAGTATTTCTTGCCCAGGGCAATCGACTCGGGCGTCGGCTTAACCGGATTGGGCTGGTTCACCGCGCTGGCGGGGATGTTGGACGTTTGCGGAGTCGCCGCCTGTTGAGCAGTTTGGTTTTGCTGCCCCACCGCAACCAAGGCGCAAAGCAATATCAGCAACCCAAGGACGATACAAGGCTTTAACATGGCAGCTCCTTCTTCCCGACCGATATCGTTCACTTAACTGTATAGAATTATGGGCGTTCTTTGCCAGCCATTCTGTGCGCTGAGTCGCATAGCCGTGTGACCTCGCGCCACGGACAACCGTCTAGCGGATTGAACCGCCGAAGCGGTCCGTGACTGCGCCAAGATGGGCATTACTTTCGTAACCTAACGCTGAGCAAGGTTTTTGTCCGCCGGTCAGGATGACAACCTAAAGGCCAGCAGATACGATTGAACGTTGCAGTTTTGCTGGAGGGCAATCCTTATATGGCTACCATGGAACACACATCCGCGACCGTTTCCAAGGGCGGGAAGCCGAAGACCTACAAGAACTTCATTGCTGGCGAGTGGGTAGAAAGCCGCACCGGACGAACCTTCGAGAACCTCAATCCCGCCGACACCCGCGAGGTCGTCGGCATCTTCCAGAAATCGGGCAAGGAGGACGTTGAGCAGGCCATCGAGGCCGCCAGTCAGGCCTACAAGAAGTGGCGTCTGGTGCCTGCGCCGCGCCGCGCCGAAATCCTCTACAAGGCCTCCGAGCTGCTCATCCAGCGGAAGGAAGAGTACGCGCGCGACATGACGCGCGAAATGGGCAAGGTCATTAAGGAGACGCGCGGCGACGTGCAGGAAGCCATCGATTGCGGCTACTACACCGCCGGCGAAGGCCGCCGCCTGTTTGGGCCGACTGTGCCCTCTGAGTTGCCCAACAAGTTCGCCATGGCCATCCGCCAGCCGCTGGGCGTATGCGCCATGATTACCCCGTGGAACTTCCCCATGGCCATTCCGTCGTGGAAGCTGTTTCCCGCGCTGGTTGCAGGCAACACCGCCGTCATCAAGCCGGCGCAGGACACGCCGCTCTCGGTCTACAACTTCGTGCAGACGCTGCATGACGCGGGTGTTTCCGCGGGCGTGGTGAACATCGTCACCGGCTTTGGCAGCGAGATGGGCACGCCGATGGTCGAGCATCCCGAGGTACGCGCGGTTTCGTTGACTGGCTCGACCGCCGTCGGCCGCATCGTTGGCCAGGAAGCCGCGAAGACCTTCAAGCACTGCTCGCTGGAACTGGGTGGCAAGAACCCGATGATCGTGCTCGACGACGCCAACCTCGACCTGGCGCTGGAAGGCGCGCTGTGGGGCGCGTTCGGCACCACCGGGCAGCGCTGCACCGCGACCAGCCGCATCATCGTGCAGAAAGGTGTGTACCGGAAGTTCGTGGACGAACTGGTGGCGCGTGCCCAGAAGCTGAAGGTCGGCAACGGCCTCGACGAGAGCGTGGACATGGGCCCGGCGGTCAACTCCAGCCAGATGGAGACCGACCTGAAGTACATCAAGATTGGCAAGGACGAAGGCGCAAAGCTGCTGTGCGGCGGCCATCGCCTGGAACGCGACGCGTACGCGCATGGCTGGTTCGTCGCGCCGACGGTGTTCGCTGACGTCGATCGCAAGATGCGGATTGCGCAGGAAGAAATCTTCGGGCCGGTTGTATCCATCATGCCATGCAACGGGCTGGAGGACGCCATCGACATCGCCAACGACATCGAGTATGGCCTGTCGTCGTCCATCTACACCAAGGACGTAAACAAGGCGTTCACTGCGATGCGCGACCTGTATGCCGGCATCACCTACATCAACGCTCCGACGATCGGCGCGGAGGTGCATCTGCCGTTCGGCGGAGTAAAGGCCACGGGTAACGGGCATCGCGAGGGCGGTATCGGCGCGATCGATTTCTACACCGAATGGAAGGCGGTGTACGTGGATTACTCGGACAAGCTGCAGAAGGCGCAGATTGATAGGCCGGAGTAAGGACAGAGCCATGCCGCTTGCGGGACGAAATAAGATAGCCCAGCGCTTCAGCGCCGGTGACAGTTGTATCGAACCCGAGTCCCCCGGGGACTGCGGAAAACAGCAGGTCCCTCGACTCGGACGCGCTCTGTTCTGCGCGTCCTCGCTCGGGATGACAACATGAAAAGTGTAGTTCTCTGTGCCTCTGTGTCTCTGTGGTGAAGGGAAAAAACAATGGCTACTCAAGAAATCACCAAAGTGTTTGCCGCCAGCCGCATGGTCAACGTGCGCTATGCCATTCGCGACCTGGCCGTCGTTGCCGAGGAAGTCGCGCGCGAAGGCCACAAGATCCTCTACCTCAACATCGGCGACCCGTGTAAGTACGACTTTCCCACGCCGCCGCACATGATCGAGGCGGTGATCAAGGCCATGCGTGACGGCCACAACGGCTACGCCGACTCGCTCGGCATCAAGCCTGCGATCGAGGCCATCCATCGCGAGGCCGAGCGCAACGGCTTTCTCGAAATCCAAAGCATCTTCGTGGGCATCGGCAGCGGAGAAGTGATCGATAGTTGCCTGACCGCGCTGCTGAATCCCGGCGACGACGTGCTGACGCCGAGTCCCGAGTACCCGCTGTATGGCGCCATCATGGCCAAGCTCGACTGCCCGGCGAACCCGTACTATCTCGACGAAGGCAACGGCTGGCAGCCGGACGTGGCCGACATGGAGCGCAAGATCACGCCGCGCACCAAGGCCATCCTGCTCATCACGCCCAATAACCCCACCGGCTCGGTCTGCTCGCGGCGCACACTGGAGCAGATTCTGGAGTTGGCGCGGCGACACAACCTGATCGTCTTTGCCGATGAGATTTACGACAAGCTCATCTTCGACCCGCACGAGAAGCACATTTCAATCGCGACGCTGGCGACTGATGTGCCCATTGTGACCTTCAACGGCCTTTCGAAGTCGTACCTGGTGCCCGGATGGCGGATTGGATGGGCGATTGCGACCGGCCCGCGCGAGGTGCTGCATCCTTACATGGAGGCCGTCCACCGCCTGCTGCGCGCGCGTTTGTCGGCACCGCATCCGTTCCAGCATGCGATTCACGCGGCGCTGGAAGGCCCGCAGGACCACCTGGCGGAGGTCCGCGACAAGCTGAAGCGCCGCGCCGAGTTCACCGTCGAGTGGGCGAAGCGCACGCCGCGGGTGAAGCTGGTCGCGCCGAAAGGCGCGTTTTATGCGCATCCGTCGCTGGACATTCCCGAGGACGACCTCACGTTCGTCACCGACCTGCTGAAGCAGAAGCACGTGCTGGTGGTCCATGGCTCGGGTTTCGGCGAGAAGCCGGGCACGAAGCACATGCGCATCGTCTTCTTGCCGCAAGAGCCGGTACTGAGCGCGGCGTACGAAGCGATGTCGGAGTTTATTCGGGAACGGTATAAATAAGTGCCGGCCACTGGTCTTACAGTGGGGCCCCGCTTGTATTTCAGATTTGTCATTACGAGCGCCTGGGTTTGGCGCGAGGAATCTGCTTTTCCTGACCTGCCCGAAAGCAGATCCCTCGCGCGCGGAGCCCGCTCGTGATGACAAAAATAAGGGGCACTCAACGGCACGGCTGAGGCCGCGCCTCTTCAAAGCAGATTGCTTCAACCAAGACCGTTCCACGCTGCGTATGGTCGACATTCATTGCCACATCCTTCCCGGCATCGATGACGGTTCCAAGTCGTGGGAGATGACTGCCGAGATGTGCCGCGTGGCTGCGCAGGACGGCATAACCCACATCGTCGCCACGCCACATTGCAACGACGAGTTCGACTACGACCGCGATCGCTACACGGAAATGCTGGCCGAACTGAGCGATGCCGCGGAAGGCCGAGTCGGTTTCAGCCTGGGTTGCGACTTCCACTTCTCCTACGACAACATTCAGGACGCGCTGACCAATCCGCGGCGTTACACCATCGGCGACTCGCAATACCTGCTGGTCGAGTTCAGCGACTACGCATTGCCGCCGACGGTGAGGCAAGACCTGCTTTCACTGGCCAGTTGCGGAATGGTGCCGGTCATCACGCATCCCGAGCGAAACCAGGTCCTGCTGCGACAGCAGGACCTGGTGCTGGGGATGGTCGAACAGGGCTGCCTGGTGCAGGTCACCGCCAATGCGGTCACCGGCTTCTGGGGCCGCCAATCGAAGAAGATGGCTGAGTGGCTGCTGCAGCGCGACACGGTGCACGTGATTGCCAGCGACGCCCACGATCCCGTGCGTCGCCAGCCGGTGCTTTCAGGGGCACGCGATGCGGTTGCCAAGCTCGTGGGCAAAGAAATCGCCGACGCGCTGGTCACGCTAAACCCGGCGGCCATCGTGGATGGCCAGAGCCTGCCCTATCAACCCACGTTCCGTTAACTACTTCAGCGACTCCAGGTAGGCGACGACCGCTTCGGCGTCGGCCTTGTTCATGTGGTACTGCGGCATGGGCGGCCGCGGCGGCTGGCCGTTGGGCGCAAGTCCGGTCATGAGCAACTGCACGGCCTTGCCGTGGTCCCAGCCGGGCAAACCGGCGATGTTCACAGACGTGTCAGCCCAGTTGGGAATGGGTGCGACGGGAGCGAAGAACAGCTTCGTGCCCTGCAACCACTTCTCCTGGACGAACTGGCCCTTGTCGTTCATTGGCGTGTGGCAGTCGGGACAGCCCGCCACATTCTTGACGAGGTATTCACCGCGCGCGATTTGCGCCTGGTTCCTGCTGCCCGATGCGGCTGAACTCTGGAAGGCCAGGGAAACACTGAGCAAGCCGCCCACCACAACCGCCATAACGATCCTCTTCATTGCTACACCCCATTTTTCTGAGATCTTCATCATCCAAGGCTCCGCCTGCGACGGCTTCGTCGCTGTAGTTGCCAGCCTTTGCGATGGGACTTCGGATGAGATCGCGCCGTTTATCTGCGGCGCCGAGTGTGGAAATTCTGCCGTAGGCGTCCCGAGGATGTCAACCGCGGCACGATACAGAAAAAAGAGGGTGCGATTTCCGCACCCTCCGGTGTACTTAAACCGTTCTGGCCGATCTACTTCTGGCTGTCCTGGAAGCGCTTGTTGACTTCCGCCCAGTTGACGACGTTCCACCATTCCTTCAGGTAGTCGCCGCGGCGGTTCTGGTACTTCAGGTAGTAAGCGTGCTCCCAGACGTCGTTGCCCATGATGGGATAAAAACCCTGGCTCATGGGATTGTCCTGATTGGGCGAGCTCACGACCTGCAGCTTGCCGCCCTTGTCGCGCACCAGCCACGCCCAGCCGCTGCCGAACTGCTTCAGGCCGGCGTCGTTGAACTTCTCCTTGAAGGCGTTGAAGTCGCCGAAGGTGCTCTTGATGGCGTCGGCGATGGCGCCGCTCGGCTCGCCGCCGGCGTTCGGGGCCATGATGCTCCAGAACATGGTGTGGTTCACGTGGCCGCCGCCGTTGTTGCGCACGGCGGTGCGGATGGCTTCCGGCACATTGTCGAGCGCCTTCAGCAGGTCTTCCGGCGCCATGTTCTGCAGCCCGGGAGCTTTCTCCAGTGCAGCGTTCAGGTTGGTCACGTAAGCCTGGTGGTGCTTATCGTGATGCAGGTGCATGGTTTGGGTGTCGATGTAGGGTTCCAGTGCAGAGTAGTCGTACGGCAGCGCAGGGACTTCGTGAGCCATTCTGATTCTGTCCTCCAGTTGGCAGTTGATGCGAGGGAACGAAAGGTTGTTGCAAAACCGGCGGCAAAGGCCGTTGCTCCACCGCCAGAACATTATAGAGGCTTATCGCATTTCCTGGAGCAGGGGCTCAGTTCGTCTTTGCTTTTTTGGTCGTTGGATCTCGCGGTCAGCATGGCCAGTCTGCGGCCATTCGCGGAGTCTTCGATGAGAGTATCCAGCCGCCGCAAGCGAGTTGCTTCCTGCTTTGCGCTCACCACCCAATAGATTGCAGTCCGCTGATACCAGGGCGCCTGCGCACAGAAAAAATCCCAGGCTTTCTCGTTGCTCTTGAACTTCCGCTCGCGAGCGGGATCGAGTTTGCTGTTCTGCCGCTCGTACGAGTACAGGTTCGCCCGCTTGCGGTCTCTGCCGTCGAACATCTTCTGTCCGGACGGATGCACGCGGTCCAGCCTGATCAATTCCTTCACCCGCTTGGTATTGACCGCGCTCCAGATGCTATCGGGCTTACGGGGAGTGAAACGGACGGTGTAGCTGGCTTCGTCGTAGCGTTGGCGTAGACCGTCGATCCAGCCGAAACAAAGGGCCTCGTCCAGAGCTTCCGGGTAAGTGATGCCGTCCTTGCCAGAATCTTTGCGGTAGAAGCCCACGAGCCGTTCGTGAGAATCGGCGTGGTGCTTCTCCAGCCAGCGGCGAAATGCCGATTGCGAGGCGAAAAAGGTAGGTTTCACGGCGCGATGTTCGTCAACTGTGCCACACCCGACGGCTAGCGATACTGCGCGGCCTCTCCGCGTTCCTCTGGCGTCATGTTCCGCCACAGCTGCTCGCGGCTCTGCTGCGCTGCCTGATTGTCAGGATTGGCGGCCAGCGTGGCACCGTACCAGCGATAAGCCTGCACCAGGTTCTGGGACACACAGGTCCCCGAAGCGTACATCGAGGCCAGGCGGCTGCGGGCGCGAACGTTGGTCTTCTCGGCCGCCGTCTTCAGCAGTACCATCGCTTGTACGCAACTGCGCGGCACGCCGTCGCCCCTCACGTACATATCAGCCAGTCGCACCGGAGCGTCGGGATTGCCCTTGGCCGTCGCCTTCCACAACCAGGCTGCTTCGGCAGCCGTGTCACTGGCGTTTCTGGCCTTGAGCACTTCGTCCTGGCCGGGTACACCGCTCTTGCTCGCGACCGACGAACCTTCCACCGGTGTTGTGCGCGGCGTGACAGCGGGCGTCTGGGCGCCAGGCTTGGTCGCTTTGGCCGACGCTGGGGCGGCGGCTCCAAGCGCAGGTGGCATCGCTCCGGGCTTGGCCCCAGGCGAGTTCTGCGCGACCGGCGGCTGTGATTTGTTTGCACTCGCAGGAGCGCTGCCCTTATCTGTGCTCGAAGGGGTCGACCCGATGGCCGGTGCAGCAGGACTCACGCTGGAATCGGCCGACTTGCCGTGCCACAGGTCGCGGATCTTCGTGGTGATGACCTGGATCGGTTCATGGTCCGTCTGGTTTGCCCGCGAGCGCCACTCCAACAGGCCCAGTATGCCAAAGATGACGACGACTCCTGCGGCAAGCCACATCCGCCATCGACTGCTCCGGGACTCTTCGGCCTCATACAGACCGGCAGACTTGACGGGGGTATCGCTCAGCCCCAGGAATGACGGGCCGGCAATCGCGCGCGACGGAATCGCCGGGTCTTCCGGCGTAGCCGCCGGCTCCTGGACGAGAAAACGGGGGCGATCCACGTGGTCTTCAGTGGGGCCGGAGGGATCCAGCCCAAGCCGCTGACGCAGATCGTCAGTCATAGGAAATGTAATCTCCGAGGCGGATCGCTGAACCGATTCGTGTACCGGCGCCCCTGCAGATGAAGAAGCGGCTGCTGTCTCAGGCACCGAAACGTAGCCCCGCATGGTGATTTCTGCTGGATCCGTTGGGGGAGTGTAATGAAATTGACGGATGTATTCGTCCAGCGGGATGTCCGGGACCATGTCGTGGTCCGGACGCGCAGTCTCCGTGTCCGCAGTGTGTGCCGGAGTTTCCTGAACGATGGGTTCTGCGGCGACGGTTGTGCCCCCTCGCTCGTTCTGCATGCGCGTTTCGTGCGGAACTCGAGTGAGATTCAGCGTGCTCTGAGCCCCCGGTGTGGTGAAGGGCGGATGGGGCAGAGGAGTACCGCACATTCCGCAGAAGCGGTGGCCCGCCTGGTTCTCATAACCACAGCTCGTACAAGTCACAAGACCTCCTGCCAGCCGTCAGTATCCTAAATGATGGGAGCTTTCCCCGATCAGATGAAACCTCTGCGGCTGGTGTGGGATCAACTCGACGGCAACACTGCGGGTCCGAAAAAAGCAACAGCCGAAGTAACCGGTTCCCCTGACGTTATTGCCCTTTGCACCACTCAGGTACCGCGCCGGTCAATAGCTGCCATATGGCCGGGTAGCGGGGAAAGGTCATACAATCAGTCACATTGAGCAGCGTATATTGTGCGGCAAGGCGAATATTCAGCGAAAGTCGCTGGAATGAAGCCTTAGGCAGGGAAGCATCCGTCTGAAACTGAGGCCATGGGTCGAAAGAACAGCCGGAGATCGTCTCAAGATGCAGTTGTCGTGCCCCAGGGAGGAACCAGCATGGCCGATCCACGCGAAGTCATGAACATCCGTCAGGCCTCACAGTATTTGGGCGTCTCGCCCGATACGCTCTACAAGTACGTTTCCGAGGACCTGATTCCCGCGTTCAAACTCGGCAACCGCTGGAAGTTCAAGAAGAGCATTCTCGATAGTTGGATGGAGAACAGGAGTTTGAGCAACGAAATAACGCGTCCTCGTCGACTGGGCAAAGCTGTCCGCCCCATGGGAGCGGGAGCCGACTGAAGCCGCAGTGCAACCAGCAATTGCCGAAGCGCTGGGCGATAGCCGCGGTGCGTCCCGTGCTGAATCGCAAATACCTGGCGCTGAAGGTACGAATCATCAACGCCGGCCGGCAATCGGTGACGGTGAAGCCGGATGAGATCAACGTGAACGATGCATTCGCCGAACACGCGTTGACCTTCGTCTCGGGCGCGGAACTGGGCCGCAGGATGCGAAAGCTGTACAACTGGGCGAGGCTTGCCGTCGATCCTGCTGAGGCATCGAAATCCAGTGAAGCGCCGGGTGACGGCATGACGCCGCAGATGCTGGCGATGATGCGAGCGATGGCGGCGAGGGCCCAGGGCCCCGGCGGCGGAACCATTCAGCCAAACAAGAACCTGCTGTACACCGATGAGCCCGGCGCCTTGCCGATGGCTCCAATGCGCGGTCCAACGGCGGAATGTGGACAGGTTTGCCAGCTCCTCAGTCGCGAGACGGCAGGCCCGGATGTGCTGGCGCAGTTGCAGCGGCAAACCTCTCCCGATTACGTTGAGCGCAACGCCCTGCTGGCGAATACCATCCTCCCGCAGGCGGACACAACTGGCTTGCTTTACTACCCAATGGCCAAGCTATCGCACCCGGAGGGCGCCTCGGGCAGTGGCAAGAATGCCAGGAAGGTCAGGGTGACCGTGCCGGTCGGGCAGAACGGTTCGAGTTTGTCTTTCTCTTGGGAATCGAGTAGCAGGTTTGCACCTATAATGTCGCCTATGCGCGCGCTGCTGGCGGCTTGCGGAATCATACTCCTGCTGGTGGGGAATTGCGCGGCGGCGCAGGCGCAAACTCCTGCTGGAGATCCGTCCTCAGCGCTGCAGATCACGCTTGCGTCTCCGAATACAGTTGTCGTCGGATCGAAATTCACTTTTCCATTGGCCGTGAGCGGCGGCTCTTTGCCTTACTCCTGGCGTCAGACTGGAGGCCAGCTTCCTCCGGGACTGAAGCTGCACGCCCATAGCGGGCTTATCTCCGGGGTGCCTACGGCTCCGGGCGAATACCACTTCACAGTTGCGGTCACGGATGGCAGCATTCCGGCCCTGGCAACTCAGCGCGAGGTAACGATTACCGTCACGGCCGCGCTCACCATCGACTGGAAGCTGTATCCCGCCGTCAATGGCAACGCCATCTCCGGATCGGTCGTGGTTTCGAACCAGACCGGACACTCGCTCGATCTAACCGTGATCGTGGTAGCAGTGAACTCTATCGGACGAGCAACCGCTCTGGGCTATCAGCACTTCATCATGGGCGGGCAACAGGCTGAGCAGGTAATCCCGTTCGGCTCCAGTCCCGGGCCGGAGACCTACGTCATTCACGCCGACGCAGTTGGCCATCCTAAGAGCGGCCACTACATTTTCCGGGCCCGCAAGCAGACCGCGGCTCCGATACAGATCACCGAGTTGTAACCCCACGGTACTTCGACGCTGTAGTATTCGCAGCAGGGCTGAGACACCCATGGACTATCCATCGCGACACAAGAAGTTCGAACAGGTGATGGCCGAGCGGAGGCTCGACGGCTTCGTGGTCACCCATCCGGCAAACCTCTGCTATTTGTGCGGTTACACGGGCAGCAATGGGATGCTACTGTCCATTAGTGGACAGTGGATTTTTTTCACCGACGGACGCTACACCCAGCAGGCGAACGACGAGGTAAGCGGTGCTCGCGTGGTGATTGCCAAAGGTCCGCTCCTCATCGAGGCGGCCAAGTTGCTGGCGAAGCATGGCTCCGCGGCTATTGGTTTTGAGGCCGACAACACCAGCGTAGCCGCAGCTGCGGAAATGCGGAAGCTGGCGCCCAGAAAGATCCGATGGAAGGCGACCGCTGGCCTTATCATGCGGCTGCGTATCATCAAGGATGCAGAGGAGTTACGTCTCATCCGGCAAGCCGTTGACCTCGGTGCTACGGTCTATGCGCAAGCGGTCAAGGCAATCCGGCCGGGAGCGCGGGAATCGGAAATTGCCGGCAAGCTCGAGTATGCTGCGCGAAAGGCCGGCGCTGAAGGCATGTCATTTGACACGATTGTGGCGGCCGGGAAGCGGTCAGCGCTGCCGCACGGGCGGGCCTCCACCCAGCCCATCCCCCGCAAGGGGTTCGTCGTGGTGGATTCGGGTGTTATACTGCGGGGCTATTGTTCCGATTTGACTCGAACGGTGCACGTGGGCCGGATCAGCCGGGAACACCGCCAGTGGTACGAAAAGGTGCTGCAGGCCGAATTGGCGGGCATCGCCGCCGTAAAATCGGGCGTAACAGCGGGTGAAGTGGATCAAGCGGCGCGAGAGGTGCTCCGGCGGGACGGTCTGGACCGTTACTTTACCCACTCCACGGGACACGGAGTCGGGTTGGAGATTCACGAGCCACCTCGCCTCGGAAAAGGGCAGGCGGAGCGGCTGGAGCCGGGGATGGTGATTACCATCGAGCCGGGGATTTACGTGCCCGGCAAAGGCGGTATTCGCATTGAGGACATGGTGGTCGTTACCGCGAAAGGCGCCGAGATTCTCACCCCAACGACCAAGGAGCTAATCGAGCTGTAGAAACGGGAGTGCAGTGGGTACCCAGGGCCTGTTATGGCGAGTGAAGAAGTGGATCGAATCCTAAAAATCATCCTGCCGAACGGAATCCGATGAATCAGAAGGAAATCAGGGAACTGATCGAGTTCTTGGTTGAAAAGGATATCGCTGAGTTCGAATTGGAGCGCGGCGATATCAAACTCCACGTCAAGCGCTTATTGGCCGCAGTGGCGCCCGTCGTACATGTTGCGCCGGCAGTGGCGGCACCGGTTGCTTCCTTGGACGTGGCGGCCGCGAGTCCACGGATCTCAACGGCTGCAGGGACCTCGTCAGGTGCCGCAAGCGGCAGCCAATCGCCGCCGGAAGTTCCCCCCGCGGAAGACGCGGACCTGTTCGTCGTGAAGTCGCCCATTGTCGGCACGTTCTATGAAGCTCCATCGCCCGGCGCGCCACCCTTCGTCAGGGTGGGCGACTCCGTAGAGGAGGGCCAGGTGCTGTGCATCATCGAAGCGATGAAGTTGATGAACGAGATTGAGGCCGAGGTTTCGGGTGTAATCGCCAAGATGTTTGTCGGCAACGGAAGTCCCGTCGAATATGGAATGCCGCTCTTCGGCATCCGTAAGCGGTAGTTCGCTCATCCATGTTTAAGAAAATCCTAGTTGCGAACCGCGGGGAGATTGCCCTGCGTGTGATTTGCGCCTGCAAGGAACTGGGCATCAAGGCGGTGGCCATCTACAGCGAGGCTGACCGCAACTCGCTGCACGTGAAATTTGCGGACGAAGCGATTTGTATCGGTCCTCCACGGCCCAACGAAAGCTATCTCAACATTCCAGCCGTCATCAGCGCCGCGGAAATCGCCAATGTAGAAGCCATTCATCCCGGCTACGGACTCTTAAGCGAGAACGCCAACTTCGCCGAGGTCTGCCAGGCCTGTGGGATCAAGTTCATCGGCCCGCCGCCTGAAGTTACGCGGCTGATGGGCGAAAAAGAAGTCGCACGCTCCACCATGAAAAAGCATGGCGTGCCGATTCTACCCGGCTCGGACGGAATACTCGCTTCCGCGGATGAGGCGCTGGAGTGGGCGCGCAGCGTCGACTTTCCCGTCATCGTGAAAGCCTCGGCGGGCGGCGGCGGACGCGGCATGCGGGTCATCCGCAGCGAAGAGGAGTTGCCCAACCTGTTCCATGCTGCGCAGTCGGAGGCGGCTGCGGCGTTCGGCAATGGCGACCTCTACATGGAGAAGTTCATCGAGCGCCCGCGCCACATTGAATTCCAGGTGCTGGCCGATGAACACGGCAACGTGATGAGCCTGGGCGAGCGCGAGTGCAGCATCCAGCGTCGCCACCAGAAGTTGGTCGAAGAAGCGCCGTCGGTCAAGGTCACGCCCGAGTTGCGCGAACGCATCGGCGGCATCCTGGTGAAGACGCTTAGCAGCATCGGCTACATGAATGCCGGCACCGTCGAGTTCCTCATGGATGAAGACGGCAGTCTCTACTTCATCGAGATGAACACCCGCATTCAGGTGGAGCATCCGGTGACGGAGATGACTACGGACGTGGACCTGGTGAAGTCACAGATCATGATTGCCGCCGGCGAGAAGCTCAGCACGGTCATCAGCGGCCCGGTGCAGTTCCGCGGACATGCCATCGAGTGCCGCATCAATGCCGAGCATCCTGAGCGGTTTACTCCCTCGGCGGGGAAGATCACGGCATTCAACATTCCGGGTGGAACCGGTGTGCGAGTGGACACCGCAGCCTATGCGGAGGGCGTCATTCCGCCGTATTACGATTCGCTGATCGCCAAACTGGTGGTCCGGGGGCGCGATCGGGCCGAGGCCATCTCGCGCATGACGCGCGCGCTGGACATGTTCGTGGTAGAAGGCATCTTCACCAGCATCCCGCTGCACCGCCGCATCATGGCCGACCCGGACTTCCGCGTCGGCAACTTCGACACCAAATTCATGGAGCGCTTCCTCGCACCCGCTAAAGAGGCGGCGAAGTAATCCATGCCTGAATTGCTGTGGCTTCCCAAGCTCTATGCCATCCTCGACGTCGGCTGTCTCGCACCACCGCTGCGCACCACGGCCACCATTGTGAGTTATGCCAGCGATCTGGCGGCGGGAGAGGTGACGCTGCTGCAGTATCGCAACAAGGTGGGCACCACGTGCGAAATCCTGGAGCACGCCCGCGCGATCCGGCAAGCCCTGGGAAGCGGCGTCACCCTGATCCTGAATGACCGCGCCGACATCTGCATTGCTGCCGGCTACAACGGTGTGCATGTCGGCCAGCAGGATCTGTCCCCGGAGGGCGCCCGCAGTGTGATCGGTGATAACCACATCCTTGGCGTCTCCACGCACAATCCCGAACAACTCAGGGAAGCCGACGCCGGCCCGGCGGACTACGTGGCTTTTGGTCCGGTGTTTGCGACGTCGTCGAAGCGCGACCACGATCCGGTGGTTGGGATCGAAGGCGTTCGCGCCGCCCGAGCAACCAGCAGCAAACCGTTGGTCGCGATTGGCGGAATCACTCGGGCGAATGCTAAGTCGGTTATCGACGCCGGAGCAGACTCGGTAGCCGTCATCTCTGACTTGCTGAGCTCACCGACCACGGCCGCGGAAGAATTCCTGCGGCTGTTGGTGTAAATTCTTGCGAGCACCCCTCGCATTCACAAAGGGGCCTTTTGAGCACTGAAGCGAAAACCGTTTCTCTCGCTTCCGGCGAGAACGAGTTCGTTAAAGGTCTGGGTCTGACCAGCGCCACCACGCTGGTCATGGGCTCCATGATCGGCTCGGGCATCTTCATTGTGTCGGCCGAGATCGCGCGCTTGGTGGATTCTCCGGCACTCCTGATCGCAGCCTGGCTGGTGACCGGTTTCATGACCGTCACCGGCGCTCTCGCTTACGGCGAATTGGCGGCGATGATGCCGCATGCCGGCGGCCAGTACGTTTATCTACGCGAATCGCTCGGCCCTTTGTGGGGATTTCTCTATGGTTGGACGATGTACCTGGTCATTCAGACTGGGACCATCGCTGCCGTTGGCGTCGCCTTCGGCAAGTTCCTCGGCGTCTTTTTCCACTCTGTGTCCTCGACCAATTGGATCTGGCACATCGCCCACGTGCCTCCGATCCCCATCGGGCCGATGGTGCTGGGCAACATGGATGTTGGCCTGAACACGCAGAACCTGGTAGCTATCCTGATTGTCATCTTCTTGTCGGTATTAAATGTTTTCGGCGTCAGGACCGGAGCGGCGGTCCAGAATGTCTTCACGTTCGCCAAGACTGCGGCGCTGCTGGGGCTGGTGCTTCTGGGAGTCTTTGTCGGGCGCAACGCCCAGGCCATCGCCGCCAATTTCGGCCCCAACTTCTGGCGCAATGCCGGTTGGAGTGCGCTGCATCCCGTGCAAGTCGGTGTTGGCGGGCCCATCGCGCTGGTGGGCACGCTTACTATCATCGCCGTCGCGCAAGTCGGCTCACTGTTCTCCTCCGACGCGTGGAACAACGTGACTTTTACTGCCGGCGAGGTGCGTAATCCCAAGCGCAACCTGCCGCTGGCGCTCGCTGTAGGAACCGGTGCGGTCACGCTGCTCTATGTTCTTGCCAACGTCGTCTACCTTTACGTTCTGCCGCTCTCGGGAATACAGCACGCTCCTGAGGACCGCGTCGCCACGGCAGTGTTTCAGCAGATATTTGGCCCGGTCGGCGCCCTGATCATGGCCGCCGCCATCCTGGTTTCCACCTTCGGATGCAATAACGGCTTGATCCTAGCGGGGGCCCGCGTCTACTACGCCATGGCCAAGGACGGCCTGTTCTTCCGCTCAGCCGGCAAGTTGCATCCCAAATATCACACTCCGGCGCACTCGCTCGTCATGCAGTGCGTCTGGACATGCATCTTGTGCATATCTGGAAGCTACGGACAGCTTCTCGACTACATCATCTTCGCCGTGCTGGTGTTCTACATCCTGACCATCGCTGGATTGTTTGTGTTGCGAGTGAAGCGGCCCGATGAACTGCGGCCCTATCGCGCCTTCGGATACCCGGTACTGCCCGCGATGTATATTTTGCTGGCTGTGTTTATTGATGTAGTCTTGTTGCGCTACAAGCCACAGTACACGTGGCCCGGTCTCATCATTGTCCTGCTGGGGATCCCCGTGTATTTCCTGTGGTCGAGGCGCAACGCGGAAGTAATCACGCAAGCCTAATCGCGAAGAAGAGGCAATAGCTGAATGGCCAATCTGCTGAAATGCAAGCCGCTCGACATGTTGATGCAAGAAGCGTCAGAAACGGGCGAACACAGTTTGAAGCGCGCGCTGGGGCCCATTAATCTCATCACTCTTGGTATTGGGGCCATCATTGGCGCAGGCATCTTCGTTCTTACCGGGTCGGCCGCCGCTCAATACGCAGGTCCGGCCATCGTGCTGTCCTTCATCCTGGCGGGATCGGGGTGCGTCTTCGCCGGTCTGTGCTACTCCGAGTTCGCGTCGCTCATTCCTATCGCCGGCTCGGCCTACACCTACGGCTACGCGACCTTGGGTGAAATCTTCGCCTGGATCATCGGCTGGGACCTCATTCTGGAATATGCCTTCGGAGCCGCCACCGTGGCCTCCGGTTGGAGCGGATATTTTGTCAGCTTCCTGCAGGATTTCGGCATAAGCATTCCGCCGCAATTAACGGCAACACCGTACACGCATGTCGGCCACCAGTGGATTCCCAACATTCTTGTGCAGTATCAGGGCCGCTGGGAGTTGCTCACAACCATGGGGCCCCTTCTGAAGCAGAATGGCGTGGATTCATCGACCCTGCCACAGGTTACGGGCGTCTTCAACCTCATCGCCTTTCTGGTGATCGGCGTAATCACGACAATTTTGGTAATCGGAATCAAAGAGTCGGCTGACTTCAACTCGGCCATCGTCATGATCAAGGTCACCATCGTACTCATCTTCATCGCGATTGCGGGTGCATTCGTGCTGCGGCATCCCACTCTGGCCGCCGCGAACTGGCATCCCTTCATTCCGCCCAACCGGGGCGCATTTGGAGAGTATGGATGGTCGGGTATCGCGCGCGCTGCTGGTGTCATCTTCTTCGCCTACATCGGGTTCGACGCCGTCTCGACCGCGGCGCAGGAAGCCAAGAACCCGCAGAAGGACATGCCCATCGGCATCCTGGGATCGCTGGTGATATGCACCATTCTGTACATTCTGGTTTCCGGCCTGTTGACGGGAATCGTTCCTTACTCGGCCCTGAACGTGGCCGATCCGGTGGCGGTCGGCATCGATGCAACTGGCGTCCGCTGGGGCTCGATCCTGGTGAAGTTGGGCGCCATTGCCGGCTTGGGTAGCGTGATGCTGGTCATGCTGCTGGGCCAGTCCCGCGTGTTCTTCTCCATGTCGCGCGATGGGCTGCTGCCCGAGTGGGCTGGCGCGGTGCATCCCAGGTTCCGCACTCCCTGGATCTCCTCCATCACCGTCGGACTGTTCGTGGCTATCTTCGCCTCGCTGGTTCCCATCGGGATTCTCGGCGAACTGGTCAGCATCGGAACGCTGCTGGCCTTCGTCATCGTGTGCGCCGGAGTCTGGATCCTGCGCGTGCGACGTCCCGAGCTGCACCGACCATTCAAGACGCCGCTTGTGCCGCTGGTGCCTATCCTCGGTATTGTCATCTCATTCGCCTTGATGGCCAGTCTTCCCGGCGACACCTGGCTCCGCCTCATCGTGTGGCTGGCCATTGGTATGCTCATCTACTTCGGTTATGGACGCCATCACAGCCGGGTGCAACGCACCGTGCCCGATGCGGTGAAGTCCGGCGGCGATTAGCTTTGCAGTCGTCTTGATTCGGCGCCCTTCCGTACTGGAAGGGCGTTTTTCTTGCGCTTACCCGCGCGACCCTTCAGAATGGCTGCTGTGAAGGCGCTGTTCAATCTGAAGGTCATCTTCCTCGCTCTGCTGGCCCTGATCCTCATCGGCGTCGCGGGTTTTCATTTCATCGAAGGCTGGCCCTGGTTCGACGGCTTCTACATGGTGCTGACCACTATCACCACCATCGGATACGGCGAAATCCATCCGCTGTCGCAGGTGGGCCGCATCTTCAACACCTTCGTCATCATTACCGGGGTTGCGCTGGTGCTGCTGTTCTTCGGGGGCGCGACCCAGGCTTTGCTAGAATTCGAGCTGCAATCGGTATTCGGCAGGAGACGCATGGACCGTGAGATCAGCCGATTGTCGGACCACTACATCATCTGCGGCGCCGGACGCGTGGGCCGCAGTGTGGCGCGCGAACTGGCGCGCAAACCTCTGCCCTTCGTGATTGTGGACAGCAGCCAGGAAAAGCTGGCGCGCTACACTTCCGAGGGCTGGCTGTCCTTGGTTGGCGATGCCACCCAGGCGCAGGTTCTGCGCGAACTGCGCATCGAAAGCGCCCGCGGACTGGTTGCAGCCACCACCACCGACGCCACCAACATCTACATCATCCTGACCGCCCGCAGCCTCAATCCCAAGCTCAACATCATCGCGCGCGCCAGCGAGGAAGATGCGGAGAAGCACTTGATCACCGCCGGTGCCGATCACGTGGTCTCGCCCTACAACTTCGCCGGATACCGCATCGCGCAGACGTTTATGCGCCCGCACGTTGTCGATTTTTTCGACACCGCCATGAACCGGCAGAAACCGCTGGAGATTGAAGAGGTACAGGTGCAAGCCGGATCGCGCTTCGTCGGCGCGACACTCGAAGGCGCGCGCATCCGCCAGGAGATGGGCGTGATCGTGCTCGCCATCAAGGGTGAGGACTCGCACATGCGCTTCAATCCACCTCCCGATGCAGTCATCCAGGCCGGCGATCACCTCATCGCCATGGGCGAGCCCAACGCTTTGCGGCAGCTGGAAGATTCGGCGATGGAGCGCGCATGAAGATCACCACCGCGGCGGAGATGCGCGAGATCGACCGCATCACGAGCGAGCGCTTCGGCGTACATTCGCTGACCCTGATGGAGAACGCGGGTTCGGCCATCGCGCAGTTCATTCTGCAGAACTGCCGCCAGGCCAATCGCATAGCAGTGATTTGCGGCAAGGGCAACAACGGCGGCGATGGCTTCGTGTTGGCGCGCAAGCTGCATCGGGCCGGCCGCGTAGTCGAGGTGCTGCTGCTCGCCTCGCCCTCCGATTTGCGGGGCGATGCGCTTTCCATGTACGAGCGTCTGCCGCTGCGTCCTATCATCATCCAGAATTCGCAGGAGCTTCAAGCCGAGTCGTCGCGCAGCCTCGCCAACAGCGAGCTGCTGGTCGACGCCATTCTGGGCACCGGCTTCACGCCACCGGTGAAGGGCCTATACGCCGAGGCCATTGCCGCCATCAACCGCAGCGGCAAGGTCGTGGTTGCGGTGGACATTCCGTCCGGAGCCGATTCCGACGCGATGACGCCGCAGCCGGGTGAGGGAATTGTGCGTGCCGACGCTATCGTAACCTTCACCGCGCCACGTCCCGCGCACGTTTTCGGCAACCTCACCCGAGGGCCGGTGGTGATTGCTCCCATCGGATCGCCGCCGGAAGCCGTCGTCAGCAAGCTCAAGCTCGAACTCACTACCGCGGGCGATATCGCGGATTTATTTGCGACTCGCCCGGCCGACAGTAACAAGGGCATGTACGGCCACGTGCTGATCGTCGGTGGCTCGCTGGGAAAGTCTGGAGCGGCCGCCATGGCGGGAATGGCCGCGTTGCGCGCGGGTTGCGGCCTGAGCACGGTGGCCACGCCTCGCAGCGCTCTGGCCAGCGTCGCTGGATTTGCTGCCGAGTTGATGACAGAGCCGCTGCCGGAGACAGCAGCTGGCAGCATAGCAACCGCCGCGCTGGCAAGCTTTGCTGAATTGGCCAAGCCGATGACAGTAGTCGCTATCGGACCGGGCATCGGACGCGACCCCGAAACGGCACAATTTGTGCATCAGTCAGTAGCCCAGACGGGCGTTCCGCTTGTCATCGACGCCGACGGCCTCAATGCCTTCGACGGGGACACGGAGCTACTTGATGGCCGCAAACGCCCGCTTGTGCTCACGCCGCATCCCGGCGAGATGTCTCGCCTGGCGGGAATCTCCATCAAGGCGGTGCAGGCCGACCGACTCAAGGTTGCGCGTGACTTTGCCCGCCAGCACAACCTCATCCTTGTCCTGAAGGGCAACCGCACTATCATCGCGTTGCCCGACGGGAAAGCGTGGGTCAATCCCACCGGCAATCCCGGTATGGCGACCGGCGGGACCGGCGATATCCTGACCGGCATGACCGCGGGCATCATCGGCCAAATGCAGAACGACATTGCGCGCGCCGCCATCGCTGCCGTGTACATGCATGGGCTAGCGGGCGACGTCGCCGCTGAGAACATGGGCGAACACTCGCTGGTCGCGACTGACCTGCTCACCACGATGCCGGAGGCTTACCGCCGCGCGGCCCGCGAAGCCAAAGAGAGTGTCGTCACCATCGGCGGGGTATCGGGCTTGCTGGACCAGCCAAGCGCCTGACGATGATCTCCGACGAATACATCACGCACTCGGCGGAAGAGACGATTGCGCTGGGCCGCAAACTGGCGTCAACGCTGAAAAGCGCGCGCATGGTCATCCTGCGTGGCTCGCTCGGCGCCGGGAAAACCACGCTGGTCAAGGGCATCGCCGAAGGCCTGCAGGCCGCCTCGCAGGATGACGTTACCAGTCCCACCTTCACCCTCATCCACGAATTCTGCGGCTCCGAAGTCAACCTGTTCCACGTCGATCTCTACCGCGTGGACACGCAGCGCGAGCTCGACACGCTCGGCCTCGACGAACTCTTTGCAGAGGACGGCAACCTGGTGCTGCTGGAATGGGGTGAGAAATTTCCGCGCTTCGTGCAGGAGTGCGACGTGGAAATCAGCCTGGAACGGATCACGGACCAGCAGCGGAAGATTGTGGTGAAGTGCAAACGACGCAACCGGTCGCTTGAGTAGCCGACGGAAATCCGGTTTAGCGAGTAGGAATTTGGGCCTTTTGGCAATTCGTGCCTCCTGTATCATCAGAGCAGGTTCGAGTAGCAGAGTGATCCGATGAAGTGCCCCATTGCAATACGGGCCTGACAGAAGCGTTCATGAGAGCGCAGGTCGCCTTTTCCGGTCGGGTGGAGTCACCCGAAGGGGGACCCTCGCTCCCGAGGTCATTTGGAGGTCGGCCTACCAAAGATGTTCAGAATGCCATGAAGCCATAATTTACTTGGAGCTATACTCGTCGGTACACGAGCAACGTCCGAACCTTTCAATGCTTGCATACCCTGCGGCAAAATCTCGCGCAGTGCCATCTGAAGTGGGTGACCCTTATCGGCAGGATTTCGTCGAAGCCTGCAAAGTTGCGCAGGACAGCCCCAAGGCAAGTGCCGCCAATGGCAGGCGGTGTTTGCAGGCGATATTAAGAGACAAGGCGGGCACTACAAGCAAAGATCTGTATGACCAGATTGAAGAATTGATCGCCTCTCGAAAGCTGCCTACCCACATTTCGGAGGACTTGCACGCGGTCCGTGTCATCGGGAATTTTGCGGCTCATCCCCTAAAGAGTACCGTGACCGGGGCCATCATGGACGTGGAGCCTGGGGAGGCGGAATGGAACCTCGATGCACTCGAGCTGCTGTTTGACTTCTATTTTGTTCAACCGGCCATTTCCGCTAAACGAAGGGCCGAGTTGAACAAGAAACTGAAAGATGCTGGCAAGCCCGAGCTGCCCTGACCCATTCAAGAATCTATTCTCGAAAGTCCCAGTCTCAGCAGAATCTGGCTCCCCCGGTGAACACTCCTTAGACGCTCACGTTGGCTTGGGCGTCAACCGTGCGGGCTGATCATTCATGGTAAGAAGAGAAGCTACCTGCTGATCGCCAGTTGCTTCTTCAAAACCCCATGATGTTGTAGCCGCAATCCACGTAGATGGTTTCGCCGGTGATTCCGGTCGATGCCTCACTCGCCAGGAAGACCGCGGTCGAGGCGACCTCTTTCACATCCACGTTGCGCTGCAAGGGAGCGCGCTCGGCCTGCGCGCCGAGCATGTCGCCGAAGCCGGAGATGCCGCGCGCGGCCAGCGTCTTGATGGGCCCGGCGGAGATAGCGTTGACCCGAATCTTGCTCTTGCCCAGGTCATAGGCGAGGTAACGGACGGTGGCTTCCAGCGCCGCTTTCGCGACGCCCATCACGTTGTATTTGGGGACGACTTTCTCCGCGCCGTAGTAGGTAAGTGTCATGATGCTGCCGCCGTCGGTCATGAGCGGCCGAGCGGCGCGGGAGACCGCTACCAGCGAATAGACGCTGATGTCCATGGCGATGCTGAAGCCATTGCGGCTGGTGTCGGCGAACTCACCCTTCAGGTCCTCCGCGGGCGCGAAGGCCACGCTGTGCACCAGCGCGTCCAGCCTGCCGTAGCGCGACTTCAGTTGCTCGAACAGTTGCGCGATTTCCTCGTCGCGGCTGACGTCGCACTGGAAGGCCTGCGCGTTGGGCAGGGCCATGATCATGTCGTCGGCTTCCTGCTTGAGGCGCTCGTTCTGGTAGGTGATGGCGAGTTGCGCGCCGGCTTGCTGCATTTGCTGGGCAATCGCCCATGCAATGCTGCGCTTGTTGGCCACGCCAAACACGGCCACCGTGCGCCCCTCTAGAGAATTCGACATGCGATCTGCTTCCTCCGCTGGCACTCCTCGTCCAAATGTCAGAGGATACCAGCCAAGCCGTCGAAATGTCTTGCCGTCCCATGGCGACGGGATTACCAGAGGGCTGTGACCGATGACCTTGCGGCTGCCTTTCGAGGTGCTAAACTTGCTGCGTTGTTATGAATCCCGCGGTTGTAGAGCAGCTCCGCAAGATAGCCGGACGCGACGCCGTCCTTGACCGGCCGGAAGACCTCATGTTGTACGAGTACGACGCCGGTATCCGCAAGAGCACGCCGGGCGCGGTGGTGTTTCCCCAGACAACCAACCAAGTATCGCAAATCATGCGACTGGCTTCGTCGGCGCAGGTTCCCGTGGTGGCGCGCGGCGCTGGCACCGGGCTGAGCGGTGGCGCGATTTCGCGCGAAGGCGGTATCGTCGTCGCCTTCTCGCGCATGAATCGCATCCTCGAGATTGACGTCGAGAACCAGCGTGCGGTGGTGCAGCCCGGCGTGGTCAACCTGCAACTCTCCGAGCATGTCTCGCACCTCGGGCTGTACTTCGCGCCCGACCCGTCGAGCCAGAAGGCTTGCACCATCGGCGGCAATGTGGCTGAGAACTCCGGCGGTCCGCACACGCTGATGTACGGCGTCACCGTCAATCACGTCACCGGCGTGGAAGTCGTGATGCCCAGCGGTGAGGTCGTGCATTTTGGCGGAAAGGCGGCCGAATCCTACGGCTACGACATGACGGGATTCTTCGTCGGTTCGGAAGGAACGATCGGTATCACCACCGCCATCACCGTGAAGCTGCTGCGCAAGCCGGAGAAAGTTGCGACCCTGCTCGCCATCTTTGAAACTGTGGACGATGCGGGGCAAACCGTTTCTGCCATCACCGCTGCGGGCATCACCCCGGCCGCGCTGGAAATGCTGGATGGGTGGACGCTGCGCACCATCGAAGCCTACTGTCACGCAGGCTATCCGCTGGACGCCGGCGCGGTCTTGCTGATTGAACTGGACGGCTTGCGCGAATCGGTCGAAGAGCATGCGGAAGCGGTGCAGGCTGTCTGCCTGCAACAGAAGGCCCGTGAGGTCCGCCGCGCCAAGACCGAAGAAGAGCGCGCGTTGCTGTGGAAAGGCCGCAAGACGGCGTTCGGGGCGCTGGGCCGGGTGAGCCCGTCGTACTATACCCAGGATGGCGTCGTGCCGCGCAGCAAGATTCCTGCAACGCTGGCGCACATCGGCGAGGTTTCCAAGAAGTACGATCTCATCATCGGTAACATCTTCCACGCCGGTGACGGCAATCTCCATCCCCTCATCTTGTTCGATATTCGTTTCCCGGACCAACTGGAACGCGCGCTAGCGGCCAGCAAAGACATCCTGGAATACTGCATCGCGGTGGGCGGCTCCATCACCGGCGAGCACGGCGTGGGCATGGAGAAACGTGACCTGATGCCTGTGCTGTTCACGCAAGAAGATCTGGACGTGATGGCCGGTCTGCGCAATGCATTCAACTCTGAAAACCTGCTGAACCCCGACAAACTGCTACCCACTCCGCGCATGTGCCGGGAAATTTTCGGCGCGGCGCGCAATCCGGTGCTGGTGCAGGAGGGAATGTGAGCACCGCGACCACCACGCGCTTCGGAGCCGAATTGCGCGCCATTTGCGGCGCAGCCAACGTCGTCGACGATCCGGCCCTGTTAAGGGGGCGCCAGGTTTTGGGCGTCGTTCCTTCGACCGTGGTGACGCCAGCATCCGCCGATGAGGCCGCGGCGGTGTTGCGCGTCGCCAATGAGAATGGGCTCAGCGTGGTTCCGGCCGGCGGCTTTACCGCACAGAACATGGGTCGCAAGCCCGCTCAGGTAGACGTGTTGCTGAGCACGTCGCGCTTGCGCGAATTGGAGCACTACGACGCCGCAGACCTGACGATTGGAGTTGGAGCCGGCTGGACCGTGGCCGATCTGGCGGCGAAGGTGGCGGCCGACAACCTGTTCTTCCCCGGTGATCCTGCGCTACCCGAACGCGCCACCGTGGGCGGACTGCTGGCGACGGGCTTCTGCGGGCCGCACCGGCAGGGCTATGGCGGCCTGCGCGATTACTGTATTGGCATCCGCTTCGTGACTGGCGATGGCCACAAAGCCAAAGGCGGCGGCCGCGTGGTGAAGAACGTTGCCGGCTACGACATGATGAAACTGCTCATCGGCAGCTACGGCACTCTGGGTGTCATCACCAGCGCAAGCTTCAAGCTCTTTCCCGCGCCGCGACAGACGAGGACCTTCATCGCGGAATTTCCTGGCGCTGCCGAAGCTTTTCAGTTCCGCAACCAGGTGCTGCGTTCGCCTCTGGACCCGATTTGCCTTGAACTGGTTTCGCCCGGCGCCCGTCAACTGCTGCATGGCTTTGGTTCGGACGGGCCATGGCTGGTACTGCTGCGCGCGGCAGGGAGCGATCCGGTGCTGGCGCGCTATCGCGCTGAGCTCGGCTCCGCCGTGGCGCGTGAGCTGGAAGGGATTAACGAGCGGGAGGCCTGGCGAGCGCTGTCTAATTTCTCGCACACGGTGGAGGAACGGTGTCCGCAATCCTTGCTGCTGTCGTTACAGCTTCCTCTGCGCGAGGTTGGGCCGATCTTGCAGCAGCTCGCAACGGTCTCGGCGTCGCTGAAGCATGCCGTCATCGGGCGTTTCGGTGCGGGTCACTTGCTGGTGGCGCTTTGGCAGCCGTCAGGTTCGACGGTCCAAGCGAAGGCCTTTGCCGATGCCATCGCGGGACTGCGCCACCGCCTGCCCATCGATGCCAGCATAGCGGTTCTTAGCTGTCCGCCGGAAGTGCGGGCCGACATCGCATGGATTGCCACTCCCACGCACGTCGAGAGCATGCGCGTGGTGAAGAAGGTTCTTGATCCGAACGACACTTTGAATCACGGGAGGTTCCTCTTCTGACTACGGTCGCTCCAGTTGCGGACAAACCCGTCTCGAACTTCTCGCCCGGCGAAAAGCCGACGTGGGATCTCTACTCCAAGTGTGTGCACTGCGGACTTTGTCTCGACCAGTGCCCAACGTACCGCGCGCTGGGAACGGAGATGGATTCGCCGCGCGGCCGCATCTACCAGATGGTACAGGTGGACGAAGGCCGGCTCGCACTCAGCGATTCCTTCGTCACCCACATCGATCGCTGCCTGGGCTGCATGAACTGCATGACGGCCTGCCCCTCGGGCGTGCCTTACGCAAGCCTGTTGGAGCGGGCCCGTTGGCAAATCGAAGAGAACTATCCGCGTCCCTGGCTGGGGCGCAAACTGCGGCAGCATTTTTACGCGAAGGTGCTGCCGTCCTTCAGCCGCCTTGGCAGACATGCCAAGCTCGTTCGCTTCTACCAGCGCTCGGGGTTGCAGAGTCTGGCGCGCGGCACGGGTATGCTGCAACTTCTCGGCGTCGCGGAACTTGACGCGCTCGCGCCGCGCATCGAGAGCGACTTCTCCTTTCGCCATCTCGGCGAAGTCTTTCCCGCGGAAGGCACGCGCCGTGGACGGGTCGCGCTGCTTATCGGCTGCGTGGGCAGCGTCGCGTTCGCCGAGCTCAATCGCGCCACCGTTCGCGTTCTGACCAAGAACGGCATCGACGTGCACATTCCCAAGGCGCAGAGTTGCTGCGGCGCACTGCATCTGCACGGTGGACATCTCGAAATGGCACGCGTGCTGGCGCGCCAGAACATTGACGCCATGCTCAGTCCCGAGTTCGATGCGATTGTGACCAACGCCGCCGGCTGCGGCTCGGTGATGAAGGAGTACGCGGCCCTGCTCGAGGACGACGCTAAGTATGCCCACCGCGCCATGCAGTTCGTCGCCAAAGCGCGCGACATCAATGAGTACCTTGCCGGCGTCGGCCTGGTCGAGCCGAAGCGCAAGCTGTCGCAGCGCGTCACCTACGCCGATCCCTGTCACCTGGCGCACGCGCAAGGAATTCGCAAAGCACCGCGAGAACTATTGAAAGCAATCGGGGCAGAACTGGTCGAGATGCCGCGCCCGGATACCTGCTGCGGCAGCGCCGGGGTCTACAACGTCGTACAGAACGAGCTGTCGATGAAAATCCTCGACGAGAAGATGGGATACGTCGCCAGCGTATCGCCGCAAATCCTGGCCACCGCCAACGTCGGTTGCATGCTCCAGTTCAAGGCGGGCATGAAGCGCAAGGGAATAAACACGCGCGTGGCGCATGTGGTCGAGTTACTGGACGAGGCTTACTAAACATTTTCCTTGGTGGAAGCACCGGGCTTCAGCACGGTGAATGTGTGGAGTTTTGATTTCGAGGGCTTTAGCCCCGGCACGTGCAACCGGGGCTAAAGCCCTATCCTTTTGCAACTCGATTTCGCCGGGCTTAAGCCCGGCGCTTCCACCCGTCTTACTTTCCGCTGATCGCTTCCCGTACCCGCCTCTCCAATTCTTCTGGGTGCTCCACCGGTGGCTGGCACGCGAAATTTGTGCATACAATCGCAACCGACGTCTCCTGCTTCACGGCGGGCAGATTTGGAATTGTCTCGGCCAGCACCGGCGGCAGGTTCTGCGCGACGGCTTCACTGTCGGTCAGGTGAAGTACGGACTTGTTCACGGCGAACGGCGCCCGCGCGGCCTTGAGCAGCGCTTCAGCTCGCTCGTCCTCGCCGACTACCACGATCTGCGTGTGCGGCCGCGACAGCCACGTCGCCGCGATGCCGTACGTTCCGGCATAGATACCGAACTGCTCGGCGACTCCGGCGAAGACCTCGAGCGTTTCTTCGGCTTTGTCACGGTACCTGGGATCGTTGGTGTAAGCATGAAGACGCAGCAGCGCAATCGCTGCGCTGGGATTGCCGGCCGGAGTCGGCGCATCCTGAAACGGCTTGCGCCGCGCCGACAGCGCGCCCAGTTGCAGCTTCTCTTCCAGCGACGCTTCGGTGTCGAAGAAACCGCCGGACGTGGGGTCGGCGAAACGGCGAACCATCGCGTCGGCAATCCTTTGTCCGAACTTAAAGTAGCTTTCGTCGCCGGTGACTTCGTATGCATCCAGACATGCCAGCGCGGTGAACGCGTAGTCATCGAGCAGGCCGCGAATGAAGCGCTTCTCAGCCTTGGCGTCGGCGTAGGCGACGACGTGCGAGAGCCCGCGCTCTGCGTCCCAGCCCTCAGCCAGGATGCGATCGAGCGAGCGCAGCGCGAACTTCCGCGCGTCCTCCAGGCCCAGCACCTGTGCGGCCTGCAAGTACGCCGAAACGCACATCGCGTTCCAACTCACATAGACGGTCTTGTCCACGAAGGGGACCGGCCGCTTCAGCCGCGCGGCATACAGCTTCGTCTTGGCGGAGGCCAGCAAGTCCAACACTTGGGGTAGTTCGATTCCCATGCGCGAGGCGATCTCTTCCGGCATGGCGCTGATCCACAAAACGTTCTTCGCCGGATTGTGGTGCATCTCGCCGTTCTCATTGATGTCGTAGTGCAACGCGGCTGCCTGGAACTCGTCCTCCGTCAGCGCTGCTTTCGCCTCTGTCACCGTCCAGGTGAAGTAGTCGCCGTCATCGTCGAGATTGATGTCCGCATCCTGCGAGGCATAAAAGCCACCGTGCTCGCGGTCGCTGAGCCACTCATCCATCCAGCGCACGATATCGCGCGCGACGTGGGCATAGAACTCGAAGGTGAAGACCTGGTAGCCATGCACGTAGTTCTTCAGCAGCTCCGAGTTGTCGTACGACATCTTCTCGAAGTGCGGCAAGATCCAGCGCCCATCCACCGAGTAGCGATGGAACCCTCCGGCCAGCTGGTCATAAACCCCGCCTTGCGCCATCTTGGTCAGCGTCGTGGTAATGACGGCGGCAACGCGTTCTTCGCGGGTACGGACGTACCAGTCCATCAGCAGGTCGAGCGAAGCCGGGTGGGGAAACTTGGGCGCGCTGCCGAACCCGCCATTTTTCTCGTCGAAGATGGGCAGCGCCGACTGCACCATCACGCCCACGATGCGCGGCGAAAAGTCCGCATGCCTTCCCGCAAACCCTTCCGCGGTGGCCAGCATGTTCATGGTCTCATCCGCTGACTTCAAGACTTCGTCGCGCCGCTCGCGATAGGCCTCGGCGATGGCCAGCAGGATCTTCTTAAAGCTGGGGCGCCCCCATTGGTCCACCGGCGGAAAATACGTACCGCCATAAAACGGCCGGCCTTCCGGCGTCATGAAAACGGTCAGGGGCCAGCCGCCGGTGCCGGCAATCGCCGAAACGGCAAGCTGGTAGCGGCTGTCCACGTCGGGCCGCTCATCGCGGTCGACCTTCACCGCCACGAATTCGCGGTTGATGATCTCCGCCACTTCGGCGCTCTCGTACGATTCCCGGTCCATCACGTGGCACCAGTGACACCACACCGCACCGATGTCGAGCAGAATCGGCCTGTTCTCGCGTTGCGCCGCCGCAAACGCTTCCTCGCCCCACTCATGCCATTGGATGGGCTGATGCATCGCCGAACGCAGGTAGGCCGACGACGCGCGCGCTAGAAGATTGGTCGATTCCGTCATGGATGTTTAGTCTAGCAGGGAAGAACGGGGCGCTTTTCGCGCAGGATGGAGTGATCGCCGATGCGGTCCCCGCACGACGTCGGGCAATGCAGCACTTGGACTACCGGCTGCGCGCCACGATCAGCGTCATGTCGTCCGCCTGTTCGCCCTGGCTGAACTGCTGCACGGTAGCGACAACGGTATTCAGAATCTCTTCGGCTGATCGCGTGGTATCCGCCCGGGCTGCGTCCACCAGGCGCTCTTCGCCGAATTCTTCATCCTCGTGGGGACCGGCTTCCGAAATGCCATCGGTGTAAATGATAAGAACGTCGCCCGGCGATAATTGCGTTTCCACCACTGTGCACTCCCATTCCTCAAAGAGTCCCAGCACGGTGGCGGTGGCCTCCAGGCGTTCCACGTCTCCGTTGTTGCGGAGCAGGAGGGGAGGATTGTGGCCGCAGTTCGCGTAGCGCAGGCTGCGAGTCTCGTCCTCGTAAACCGCGAAGAAGGTGGTGGCGTAATTGTTGTTTTCGGTGTTCAGGAAAAACAGGTGGTTGACCGAGCGCAATAGCCGGGGTATGTCCTCCAGCGCCAAAGCGTACTGGCTGCGCAAGTTGGCTTGCAGGTTCGCCATCAGCAACGCGCCGGAGATGCCCTTGCCGGAAATGTCGGCCAGCACCAACCCAAGGCGTCCGGAACCGAGATCGAGGAAGTCGTAGTAGTCGCCGCCGACGGCCCGCGTCTGGATGCACCTGCCGGCGCAGTCCAGGGTCCGCAATGACGGCGCCTGCTGCGGCAGCAATCGGCGTTGCACCTGCCGCGCAATCTGCATTTCCTGATCGGCGCGGCGCTCGGCCTCCATACTGTCCGCCATTTTTTTCGCCAGCGTGATGCTGCGCATGGCGATGCCGGCCTGACTGGCGACGGAGGCCAGCAGTCGCTTGTCGGTCGCCGAATACGGTTCCTCGGAGAGCCGCGGTCCGAGAATGATTGCACCCTGCAACTCTCCTTCACTGGAGCCACGAACCGGAACCAGGCATTCCGGATGCAACACTTCAATCGGCATGCCGCTCACGTCCTCCGGATACACCTCCATCGGCGTGGAGCGCTCCGCCAGCATGGCAACTGCCGCCGCTTTAGGCGAGACCGACTGCGCTTCCGCCGGCGGGCAGCCGGCATAAGCGAAGTATTGTCCGCGCCCGTCGTCCAGGTAGATGTACAGCGACTGCGGATGCAGCGCGCTCTGGATGTTCTGGTAGAGCAGATCGGCCAGCCCTTCGCGGCTGCTCACAGTCAGAGTTTTTGCGGCGAGTTCCTCTAGGATTTGCTGGGCATCATACGAACTGCGGAAGAAGGCGCGGTCCAGCCGCGTTCGCACCCGGCGATGGACCTGCGTCGCCCCCGAGATCACGAGTACCCCGAAGGTAGCGCCAATGGGAATGGCGGCCTTCGAGCCGGCGGAGAAGTAACGCGAGAACGCCTGCGCGAACCACAGTGTTGCTCCGACCGAGACGGCCAGAATGAGAAACAGGAATCCGCGCTCGACAACAAAATAACGCGCGCTGCGCTTCAACAACACCGGGATGTCCAGGACCCGGTGTTTCACCACGGCATAGGCGAAGGAGAGAGGAAACAGGAACAGCAGAATCACCTTGGCAAAATTCAGCCAAAAGGAAAGTTGAACATGGAAAGCTTCCTGCGCGAGCGCGATAACGGCAGCGGGCGTGACCCCGACGACGGTGCCCCAGAAAATCACTTTGAGCTTGCGCCGGTCGTCCACGCTGGAGACGCTGAACATATTGCACAGCAGGGAAATGAGCCCCAGAAAAACCGACCCGTAAACCACGACGATTCGGGCAATCTCGGCGATGCGGTCGGGCAACACCGCGAGAACAAAGGGCAATGCCCGAGAGTCGCCGTGCCGGTAACCTCCAAGGCTCAAACAGATGCCGATGACCAGCAGTGCCCACTTCAGCCAGGGAACTTTGCGGTCAATCGGGGAGCGCGTGGGGAACACCGCGAAGAAGAAATAGAAGAGTTCGGCGAGGACGCTGCCCCCAACGGTACTGTAGGCGAACAGGAAAGACCGAAGATGGGGCGGCTCCGGGGTAACTTCGTTTGGCAAGCCCGCGGCCGTGATGAAGGTCGCTAATACCAGCGCCAGCAGCCACGCATTGCGGTCTTCCACCCGTAGAAACAGGACCGCCAATCCCACGATGAGAAAGAGCAGCGGGTACGACCCCAGGATCTGGTCCGCGACCGTGCGGGCGATGGTCTTGGTGTCGCCCGTACCTTGCCGGGCGCGGAACCGAGGCGTGATCACCAAGGGTTGTGATTGTCCTGGCCGCTGCAGGGTGAGGGTCACCGTGTCTCCAGGTTGCGCGCTTCGCCAGATGCGTAACAACAAGTCACTCCACGCCGACGCCGAATCTGCGCTGCTTCCGTTAATAGCTACGATGCGATAGTTCGCTTTCATCCCGGACTTTTCCGCCGGGCTGTCCGGGTGCACGCTCTTAATCTCAATGCCGGCAGACGAGTAGGATTCGTCAAAGCCGATTTCGACCTGCGGCTGCGGCGGGGCGGGCTGGCGAACGTAGTACATCCACGCCGCGCTGTAGAGGATCGTGGCCGCGGCAAAGAGGACAGCGGCAGTGTAGAGAAAGGGCCGATAGCTGCGCTTGGGCGCTTTGCTGGTATCTTCGCGAGTTTGGAGTGCTGTATTCGCCATGGCGGCGGCCCAAGACTATGCCAAGTCTAGTCCATCCGGCGGGCGGAATCCCGCGCTGACAACGATGCAGCGGCACAAACGCAAAGCATGTCAGGCCACCGATCTATTTCGGCTTGGCTGGTGCCTTGGCCGGGACCTTCGATGTCTTCGGCGGTGCCTTGGGATGAGCGTCGTCGTCCACCTGCTGCGCTACTTTGTCCGACTCCAGCGCGAAGGTTGCCATGACTGCGTTGACGGCGAACTGGCCTCCGTCGGCGGCCAAAGGCAAGTCTTTGATCTCGGGTACCGGCTTGCCTATCTTGTACAGAGTAACGGCGGTCAAGGCCTGATATTTTGCCGGGTCGAGCACCACTCCTTTGGGCACAGAGCCTGCCGGCAGCCCGCCAGTGCCAGGGTCTTTCACCTGGTTCGGCGTGGTGTAAAGGATGTAGTCGCACTCTTTGGCGCGGGCCTCGCTCTCCACGTCTTGCTGCGGTGATTCAGCGTCCAACGGCACCGCTTCCAGTTGATGCCGGCCGATTTCGCTCATCAGGTTCAAGCGAAGACTGTCGGTGGGCAGCGATTGACCGCTTATGTCTTTGAGCTTGACCACCCCGACGCGCACCACGCCGGCACTCTTGGGCGCGACGGCGGGAGCAGCCGAAGCAGCGGCCTTGGCAGGGGCGGGGGATTCGGCTTTAGCTGGGGTCGTGCTCGGAGCGGGCGCCATTTCCGTCGCCATCGTAGGTGCGCCGCCCATCATGGCGGACATGTCCATGACCTTGCACCCAGGCGGCATCTCGAACAGCGGCGCATCCAACGTCGCCGTGGTTATCTCCAGGACCTCGGTCGTGGTCGCGAAGGTCCCCTGGTCGGTGCTCATGGTAGTGGTCTGCTTGAGAGGATAGCCCAGCGAGCCGCTGCCGCCGCCTTTCACCACGATGCGGTCATGGCACCGCTCGCCTTGGCGTCCCATGCCGCATGCCAGCGAGCGCACGTCATCGCCGCAGGAAAACGAGGCCGAAAGATCGGCGTACCAGCCGTCGGTCTCCATCTTCATGTGGGACTGATTGCAGGCGTCAGGACTGGACTCCATGACCATCGAGGTCTTGATATGACGGGCCTTGTAGCCCATCATCTCCTGCCGCTCACCGGTGTCGGTGGAGTTGCGGGTAATGGTGATGACGCCGCCCTTGTGCGGGGCCGTTGGCTCGGCGCTGTCCATGTTCCGTCCCATCTTTCCCATGGCGGACATATCGGGGCAGGAAGTTTCGCCGCCACCCATGGCCATGACCATGCAGCGGTCGCCGGTGATCGTGATCATGCGTTTCTGATCACACTGGGTGATGCTCACCGCACCGCCGCCGCGGCCGCCAAAGCTCATGTCGCGACGCTCGCGCGCTCCCTTGATGTACACGGTGCTCTCGGAGCTGTGTCCCATCACGGTCGTGCGGGTTTTGATCTTCAGGTCAGCGAAAGCAGTAGGCGAGAAAACGGACAGAATAATGGCAAGAGCCAGGAAGTTCCGCGGCAAGCTGTGCATCGCAACGCCTCTCTCCAAGAACCGATGCTGTCGGAAAACACTAGTCGGCGCAATTCTAATCAAACCTGGAGCAATACAACAGGCACGTCCTGTCGCGCTGCCGCATAGACGCGATCAGAAGATGCGTCGCAGCGTTTATTTCCGGCACCATCGCCATTCGCTTCACCGTCCAACGTGACCAGCGTCACCAGACTGTGTGGGATAGGTTACTGACAGGGTACGAGCAGTCAGTCAAAGTGGGGTTCCTAAGAACTAGACCAGGCAGGTCTAATTAGCAGGAAGTTTCATGCAGATTACCCGTGCCGCCGACTATGCCGTTCGCGTGATGGTGCACATGGCGAGTCTGCCGCCGGCCACCAGGGTTCCACGCCATTCCCTGGCACAGGTGACCGAGGCCCCCGATAGCTTCCTCTCCAAAGTCCTGCAGCAACTGGTCGCTTCCGGCCTGCTGATCTCCCACCGCGGGGCAGGCGGTGGATTCCAACTGGCAGTGCCCGGCGAAGCGGTTTCTTTGCTCGACGTGGTGGAATGCGTGGACGGTCCGGTGCAACTCAACCTTTGCGTTGGCCACCACCCAGAATGCGCGCGCGAGCCTGCTTGCGTAGTCCATCCTGTCTGGGCGGAAGCGCAAGCCGCGTTAGTGAAGGTTCTCAACGGCATCTCCATGACGCAATTGGGACGAAGGTCCAATCTGGCGTCCGCCCTAACGGCCACCGAAGCGAAGCACTAGCACCTTTCGTGCTACCAATCGCCTCGAGGAAAACATTGGAGCCGTGGCGTTGACGGCCGATGACCTCCGCGGCATCGATGCTGCCGCTCCAAGATTATTAAGGTGGAAGGCTTCCGGAATGTCTCCATCAATGACGAACTTTGGCATGGTTGTTACTTCGCTTCTTGTTTGGAGCAGTCAGGATTCTATCTCAACGGCCTAGTGCATGCGCGTACGCGCTCACCTGCGACCCGCCCGGTCAAGCCGTAAGCAGCAGAACTCAGACGGCTCCAAAGAAATGAACCGACCCCCGAATTGGCGCGAAGTATCTATACTTGTGCTCATGCAACCCGACCAAGAGGTCATAAACCGATGGAGCGGCTCTGCTCCATACTGGGAGAAGCACAGCGAAATCATTCGGCAGATGTTCGCGCCGATTACGCATGCTCTGGTTGAGGATGCGCGGATTGGAAGTCAGCAGACGGTTCTGGATATTGCTATGGGTCCCGGAGAGCCCGCATTGAGCGTGGCTACCTTGGTCGGATCTAAGGGCTGGGTGTATGGGATCGATCCGATTCCCGAGATGGTGGAAGCTGCTCGTCGAGCGGCAGACCGTCTTGGGTTAAAGAACGCACAGTTTGAGGTCGCCTTTGCAGAGCAACTGCCGTTTCCAGCCGACACCTTCGATGCCGTGATCAGCCGCTTCGGCATGATGTTTTTTCCCTCTCCGGTGGACGCGGTCCGCGAGATGTTGAGAGTGCTCAAGCCCGGGCGAAAAATGGCCTTGGCGGTCTGGCATTTTGCCGAAAGAAATCCTTTCCACTACACCCTGTCGCAAGTCATCGATCGGTATGTCGAGCCCCCACCGCTTGCCCCGGACTCTCCTGACGCATTCCGCTTTGCCATGCCCGGCAAGCTGGCGGACGTTTTTGTCGAAGCCGGCGCGATAGCTGTGTCGGAGCGCGTGTTCCAATTCGCCATACAAGTGCCGATCTCGGCAGAAGACTATTGGATGCTCCGATGCGAGATGTCGGAAAAGCTTCGGGAAAAGATCGCCGTGCTTTCCAAGGAGCAATTGGGTGAAGTGAAGCGCGAGGTAATCGAATCTCTGCGTGAGTATTCCACGGACGATGGGATAAGTTTCCCGGCTGAGATTCTTATCGTGAGCGGAGCCAAGAGCAGTCCGGCACAGATGAGCCGTTAATTGAAATCTGCAGACTGAACCCGCTCAGGAGCAACGGGGCAGCCCTTGCGACCTTCAGCAACCAAGAGCGCGAGTCTTGATAAAATGTCACATTAGATATAATCTAAATTCTTGATGGACGCCGAGGCGATTAAACGGTCCTTGGAAGGCAGCGGGTTGCGGTGCACTCCGCAGCGCTATGCCGTGATCGAATTCTTGATGGAACACAACAGGCATCCCACGGCTGCGGAAATCTTCGAAGCCGTGAATCGCGTGGATCCGCGCTCTTCAAGGGCCACGACTTATAACAATCTGCGGGACTTGGTGCAGGCGGGTTTGGTGCGCGAAGTGGCCGTCGAGGGCCGCGCCGCGCGATTCGATGCGAAAGGCATGCGGCATCACCACTTCATCTGCGACCGCTGCGGCAATGTTGAGGACATTGAGTGGTACGACGTACCCAGGCCTGCCTCGGGTTCCCTCGGTCAGCGGATTCTTCGCGAATGCGAACTCATTTTCCGGGGACTCTGCACCAAGTGCGCTACGCGGCACGCTTCCCGTTGAGTGTCGTAGGCGTGTGCAGCAAGCGCGGCCGGCGGCGATGGCGCGAGGGGCAAGCCAGAATGGGTTCGTAGTTCGGCACAGTTTTTTTGACTAATTCGAAGGAAGACAAACATTTCGAAGGAAGACCAACATATGGATAAGAAACTCACCACCGCAGCCGGGGCGCCTGTGCCCGATAATCAAGAGCAGAACTTCTCAAGCGAAACCAAGTGCCCGGTATCGGGCGGCGCCCGCAGACATACGGCCGCGACGAATGCGGACTGGTGGTCGAATCAGCTGAACCTGAAACTCCTGCACCAGCACTCCCCCCTGTCCGATCCTATGGACAAGGAGTTCAATTACGCTAAAGAATTCAGGAGCCTCGACCTGGACGCCGTGATCAGGGACCTGCATGCCTTGATGACGGACTCGCAGGATTGGTGGCCGGCCGACTTTGGCCACTATGGGCCGCTGTTCATTCGTATGGCCTGGCACAGCGCGGGCACGTACCGCATCGGCGACGGCCGCGGCGGGGCCGGAGCCGGCCAGCAGCGCTTCGCGCCGCTCAATAGCTGGCCGGACAACGTGAACCTCGACAAGGCGCGCCGACTGCTGTGGCCGATCAAGCAGAAGTACGGGCGGAAAATCTCCTGGGCCGACCTCATGATTCTCGCCGGCAACGTCGCCCTCGAGTCGATGGGCTTTAAGACGTTCGGTTTTGGCGGCGGGCGCGCGGACGTCTGGGAGCCCGAAGAGGACATCTACTGGGGCCCTGAAGGCAAGTGGCTGGCGGACGAGCGCTACAGCGGCGACCGTGATCTTCAGAATCCGC
>JARLGI010000081.1 GCA_031296115.1 Acidobacteriota bacterium
CGGCCGCAACCCGCTCGAGTTTTCCCGGTGGGTCGGTCCCCGGCAACGTCATAGGCCCTTACGCTCTGCTTGAGTTGATCGGCGAAGGCGGCATGGGCGAGGTGTGGCTGGCCGAGCAGAAGGAGCCGGTGCGCCGCCGCGTCGCCGTCAAGCTGATCAAGCCCGGCATGGATACGCACGAGGTGGTGATGCGCTTTGAGTCTGAGCGCCAGGCCTTGGCGCTCATGGACCATCCGGCGATCGCCAAGGTCTTCGACGGCGGCACTGTGTTCTGGGCGTGAACATGAACGTCCCACAGGTCGATGATGTCAATGGCTAGTCTCCGTTCCGTTTCAGTCTCAGGATATTCAGATTGTACTTCGGTGGGGATGAGTCCGATGTTTTCGGGGAGTATATATTCTTCCATGGTTATGCCTCGTGATTAAGAGTGGGGGAGCGGGAATCGCTCATCAGCATATGTGACAGCATCAGAAGTTTGTGGTCACGTGAGGTATGGCTTTTACGCTGCTGCATGTGGGTAGCGGTTTTGCCAAAGGCATCGCGAATCCCTGTCGAGCGAGATGAAACTGCTTCCCATCACCGAGTGGCTGCCGCAATACCAGCGGCCGAATCTTCGCGGTGACGTGATCGGCGGCGTTGCGCTCGCGGGGTTACTCATCCCCGAGGCGATGGGCTATGCGGGAATCGCGGGATTGCCACCGCAGGCAGGCCTGTATGCCACGGTATTCGGCCTGCTGGCCTACGCGATTTTCGGGTCGAGCCGACAGCTAGTAGTGTCGCCCACGTCGGCGTCGTCCGCCATTCTGGCTGCTACGGTGGCGCCGCTCGCGGCTACCGATCCTAGAAGGTTCGCATTACTGGCAGCAGCCGTGACGCTGGTGCTGGGTGGACTATTTCTGCTAGCGGGCATACTGAAGCTGGGCTTTGTCGCCGACTTCATCTCCAAGCCGGTGCTGAAGGGATTTGTTTTCGGCGTTGCGTTGAGCATCGTCATCAAGCAATTGCCGAAGCTATTGGGCGTCGCTCCCGGGAAGGGACATGCCTACAACCAGCTCTTCCACACGCTTCGCCAACTGGGCGAAACCCATCGCTGGACGCTTGCCGCGGGGCTCACGGCGCTGGTGGTGCTGTTCCTGGTGGACCGATTTGCGCCCAGAATTCCGGGGGCGCTGGTAGTACTGGTCGGCGGCATCGCGGTATCACGGTTGCTGGCGCTGCACGGCCGAGGCGTTCAGATCGTCGGCAACATCCCGGCCGGACTGCCGCTGCCGGGCTTCCCCGTGCTGACGTGGACCGACTGGCTGCAAGCTGCGCCGGCCTCGGTCGGCTTGGCGCTGGTGTTGTTTGCGGAGTCCATCGGAGCGGCGCGCACCTTCGCTGCCAAGAACGGCTACGACATCGATGCCAACCAGGAGCTGCGTGCCCTGGGCTTCTCCAATGCAGTGTCCGCCATCTTTCGGGGCATGCAGGTCGGAGGTGGAACCTCAGGCACCGCCGCCAATGACGCCAACGGCGCGCGGTCGCAGTTGTCGTCGATTGCAGCCTCGGTCACAGTGGGGCTGACTCTGCTCTTTCTCACCGGCTGGTTCTACTACTTGCCGGAAGCCATTCTGGCGGCCATCGTCATTCATGCCGTTTGGCACTTGCTGGATTACAAAGCGGTGGCGCACTTTCGACGCATTTCTCTCCTCGAATTCCGCGAGTCACTGGCGGCGATTTTCGGCGTGGTAGCTTTCGACATCCTGAACGGCCTGGTGCTGGCCGTGCTCCTCAGCCTCATTGCCCTGATGCGGTTCCTAGTCATGCCGCAAGTGGTCGTGTTGGGGCGGCTGCGCGAGACTGGAGAATTCGCCGAGATTGCGCGCCACCCAGAGGCTGAACAATTTCCCGGGGTGCTGATTCTGCGCGTGGACCGCATCTGGTTTTTCGCCAATGCCAATGGAATTCGCGATCATGCCAAAGAGCTGATCCGGCAAGCACCGGGGCCGCTGCACAGCGTCATCGTCAACCTAGCGCCGGTGGCTTTGATCGACGTGACCGCTTCGGAGGTGCTCGCCCAGTTGCACGCCAGCTCCGTAAAGCATGGACGACGCCTGGTGCTGGCCGGGGTGCGCGATCCGGTGCGCGACACCCTGGAGCGTGCAGGGTTGCTGAGCGTGATCGGCCCGGAGAATGTGTTTCGCAGCGTCGCGCTCGCTGTGGAATCGGTGACCGCCGCGCCTGATCCGGTGTGATACAACCCAGCTGGCGGACAACCTTGTGGTGCAGCCGGCATAGTAGGTTGGACAGACCCTGGTTCAGCGCCATTATTGTCTGGCGTTCCCCGGGGCTAAGAGGCTGAGCACCAGAATGAGGTGGCGCTACTTCGCCTGCGCGGAGCGTCAGTGAGAAACTTCCACGGCTAGCGGAACAACTCGGGATACCGAGGCTAACGTTTCAGGTCATCCGGCGCAGCATTGCTACGCTGGCTCAAAGGAAAGGCACGGTGAAGGACGTTCAAGGAGTGCTCCGGCATTCGCGGACACCGACCACAACCGACGGCGTTATCACAAGCAATCGTGACAACGAGCCTGCGTTACGGACCACGAGTAAAGCCGGATTCGCCTGAGTCTCACGTACTGTGGATACCATATCCCGCTCTCTCACAGGCTGCATCGCAGAGGGCCCGAAAGGCGTCGCAGCCGCTACCCGCGCAGAACCGGACAATTCCCCACGCTCGGTGCGCCGACCGGAGGGCATTCGATGGCTGCTCAACCGCTACTGGTAACCAACTCTCCCACAAGAGAGTAGGCCCGCCGATCCGGGGGCTGGGGCGCGATGTAAGACCAGCAAAGCGCGCAGAACGGGAATACAAAGCGACGACCATCCGTAAAGGCTGGCACGGCAGGACGGAACCGACGCGCCACCACGCCTTGCCCAGCAGCCAGGGTTGACAGCGCTTCATCCTCGCTGACGCGTTCAGACCCGCGGCAATGTGACGCCTAATTGTCCAAGCTGCTTTGGTTTAGTCCTCGGCGTTCTCCGCCTCCATGGTCAGCTTTTGAATGACTTGTTCAAGGTTGAAAGCGGCCGGTTTCTGACGCGGCGGGAACTGCCCGAAGGACTGCAGCCACAGCCCGACGAATGCTTGTGCCGGAAGGAGCAGGAATACGCGATCGATTCTCCAGTGGTTCGCCGAACTGATCACAGATGCAGCTGTTCGGAAGAAGTTGGAACCAACATCGCTCAACAAATATGGAATGAGTGGCGGTGACGGATCTGAGCCCCTCTACCGTGTGCGCCCAAGCCGTGTGTTCGGCCTTATCGAAAAGAGCTTTCCGAAAACTGCTACCCGCTGGACATTCGATTGAGGTCAGTGAGTGTAATTGATTCCATGACAATGTCGGCTCCCATGCCCGAGTAAAGTTGGTGGTGCTGACCAAGCAACAGGCTTGGGAGAAAGGAGCCGAACAATGATCATTATAGGAGTAGATTTTCACCCCGAGTTTCAGCAGATAGCCTGGGTAGATACAGCAAGCGGCGAGTTGCAGGAAACACGTTTGCAGCATCGTGAAGAAGCCGAGAACTTCTATCGTGAGTTGGCGAGACGAGCTGTCCCGGTACGAGTAGGGATGGAGGCCAGCGGTCACGCCCGCTGGTTCGAGCGGCTGATGGGCGAGTTGCGGATCGAGCTATGGATCGGAGATGCAGCCGAGATCCGAACCAAGCGCGTACGTAAGCAGAAGAAGCCCCGAGCCGAATCCGAGTTCCGTACCGTGCATTTCGACAGCACCGAATACGCCTTTGAAAAAGATTCAGTCGTCATGTTTTGTCGCCCCTGTCATGAGAACGGGTTCGTTAGGGAAACGATTCTTCGGGCGCTCAATTGTGGGGTCAGGGCAATCGTTTACGTGGGATTGGACAGTAATGTGAAACATGACCTTGGGAGGTATTACCGCGAGTTCACGAAGCGCAGGATACGGAACATCGGTCATGCCGATGAACGCATCTGGGAGAAGAGGGTTGGGCGTCTCCAAGCAGCGGCATATCTGCGGAGGGGGGCAATTCCTCCGCTCGTGCCCAGCTTCTTGTAGTGAAGCCGCCCAGTCCGTGAATTCGTCTTGTTAAGCAGCGACCTTCTTCTTCGCCGCCCACCTTGCTTTCATCAGTTCTGACAAACGCTTCTTTGCGGCAGCACTCATCGGTTTGCGACCAGCACGTTTCTTCGCGGCAGCTTTCGCCTTCTTTGGCGCAGACTTGCCCTTCCATTTTGCCCAGCGTTGCTTCATCGCGGCAGAGATGCGCTTTCGTGCAGCCGGACTCATGCGACGACGTTTTTTGCTGGGTGCTGGTGCCGCCTGTTTTGCTTTAGGGGGACGACCATGACGTGCGGGCTGGGAACCGAGGCCCACAAGAGCTGCAATTGCATTTTCGATACGGTTAGCTTCCTGTTTGAGTTGTGCCACTATGCTTTGAATGTCCATGTTGTCCTTTCTTTGAGTGCGATATCAGCTCCAGTCCAAGCCATCGATGGTATCACTTCATTGCCAGCTCACCAGGGACTCTCTGCTGATCACGGTGGAGAGGCTCTGCGTTACGCGGGCTACCTCGGTGCTGTACTGTGACGCTTCGGCGTAGTTTGTTGTTCCCCAGACCAGAGCGAGGGCTATGGTCAGTCAGCTGACAATCGAACGTCAAATGAGGATTGGGGAATATGAGAAGCCGCCGACCCGTGCGTGAAGGACCCAGGCGATACAAGCTCTAACATCATGAGTAATGCTGCTTACAGTGCGCCGCGAATTGTTACGTTGCGAATTCATTCTTATCTGCCGGGCAAGGTCGTGGTGTTGCTTTGCGGTGCCCGATACACTACTCCGCCCATCATCACGAAGCTCACACGCTTGAGCACACTGATGTCTTTTGTTGGATCTCCCGCCACTGCGATCATATCAGCCAAGTAGCCTGCTTTAAGCGCCCCGATTTGTCCTTCCCAGCCAAGCAACTTGGCGCCGTTGATCAAGTCCGCTTGTAAAACTGCAATTGGACTCATCCCGTATTGCGCCATCAGCTCGAATTCGCGCGCCTGGGTACCGTGCGGAAACGGACCGACATCCGATCCGACTGCCATTGGCACGCCCGCCGCCAGCTGCTTCTTGAATTCCTCGGCGTGCAGTTCCTGCAGCCTGCGTTCATGCTCGGCCACCGTCGGCGTGGCAGCATGCTCGGCAAAGTACTCGGCAATTGCAAATGTGGGAACGGCAGGAATTTTCTTGTCCCGCATGATGCGCATCGTCTCGTCGCTGAGCTGATAAGCGTGATCCACCGAAGCGACTCCCGCTTGCACTGCGTAGAGCGCCCCCGGTTCTCCGGTGGCGTGTACCGCTACGCGTCTCCCAGTCCGCGCGGCTTCTTCGACAGCGGCAGCTAGTTGCACCTCGGTGTACTGATATGGCGTAGACAGCTTCCCGTTGACGAGCGAGTCCTTGCCGGTTTCATAGATCTTGACAAAGTCTGCGCCCTCCTTAACCTGCCCACGGATCACCTCGACCAGTTGATCCGTGTTGTTTGCGTAGTTGGCGTTCGAAAGCACATGCTGCGCCGGATTGAAATTATTGGCATCCTCGTGTCCGCCGAGAATGTCGATGGCATTACCGCTGATGCGAAGCCTTGGACCAGGGATCAGCCCATCATTGATAGCGTCGCGCACTGCGCTATCGGCGGAGCCGGCACCCTCGGTCCCCATATCACGTTCGGCCGTGAAGCCGGCCATGAGATCGGCCTTTGCTGCCAGTGTTGCCGTAATCGTGCGCTGCGGCACGGACTCTTCCACTGTCTGTAAGTCTTCCGCTCCGGGATGCAGGAACAGATGAATATGTGCATCGATCAATCCTGGCATCAGTGTCACATCACCCAGGTCGATGGTCTGTGCCTTCATTGGATGGGTGACTTTCGAGCCCACCTCGGAAATCCGTTCTCCTTGAACCAGCACCTCGCCGGGACTGACGATCGTGCCATTGTCGATGTCAAGCAATCGTGCCGCGTGGAGCACGATGGTTTGCGGTTGTGCTTGCGCGTGAACGAAGACCGACAAGAACACGCTGAGGATCAAGATTGACCAAAATCTGGGAGTTGCCATAGCGGAGGAATGCTAACAGAAGATGATGTCGTATGCCGCATGCGAACCGAGTGGAATCTGACCCCCTCCTAGGGACAGAATTGGGCTTCCTCCGTTTAGCGCTCCTGTCCGTGTGGCAGCCGGGATTTCGCCGCTCGCTGACGCGCGACGGATAGGACGATTCCGAACGCGTGATCGGCACCTGTTCCCATGCTGGCAGGCTCAACGGACGACCGGGAAAGATTTTTACAACTTCTGTGTTGCAACAACATCTGTTCTGACAGGTATGTTGCGCAATCACCCAGAGGTTAAGAGTGACCACAATTCTTAAGATCGCGCTTGACGCCGTGTTCGGATGCCGGCACTCGCATGTGACCAGGCCTTTCACATTACGGCGCAAAACCTATGAAGTATGCCTCGACTGCGGCAGAGAGATTCCCTATTCCCTTGTGACCATGTCACAGATGAAGGGCAGCAGCTTCTCCGGCAAGGTGTCCGTTGCCGAAACTGCCAAGGCTGGGGCGCTGTGACCAGCCCGGAATCGGCGGCCAGCATGCCCGTGGTTTTTATTTCGCATGGGTCGCCGATGGTGGCAATACAGCGCGGGCCTTATCAGGACTCGCTGGCCAAGTTTGGGCGCAAGGTTCGTCCACGCGCGATTGTTGCGATCTCGGCCCATTGGGACAGCTCCACGGCGATTGGAATCAACGGGGCGGCGCGACACTCCATAATGCACGATTTCCGCGGGTTCCCGCCCCCGCTCTATGATTTGACCTACAACGCGCCGGGCTCTCCCGAAGTGGCGAAGTACATCGCCTCGCTGTTGCGCGAGGGCAAGTGGGGACCGGAAAGTACCACCGACCGCGGGCTTGATCACGGGGTGTGGATACCGCTGCGGCTGATGTACCCCGGCGCCGACATTCCCGTAGTGGAGTTGTCAGTCCCATTGCAATTCTCGCCGGAAGAGCTATACCGCATCGGCGAAGCGCTGGCGCCTCTGCGAGGCGAGGGGGTGCTGATTCTCGGCAGCGGCGGCGTGGCCCACAATTTGCGGCTCGCCGATTTCGGAGACGTACACCAGGCAGTGGACCCCTGGGCAGCGGAGTTCGATGCATGGTTCCGTGACGCGGTTGAACAGAAGAAATTCGCAGATCTGTTTCGATTCCAGCAGACAGCGCCACATGCGCGACTCGCGGTGCCGACTTTCGAGCATTTCGCACCGGTGTTTGTGGTGCTGGGTGCGGGATCGACCGTGAGCCGCGTGTCCACGATTTACGAAGGCTTTGAGCACGCAAACATATCGATGCGCAGCTTCGCCATGGCATAACAACCAATTGAGTTGCTGAAAGGAGCAAATCATGTTTCGCAAATTGATCTCAACCTCTAATGACTTCACCCTCACCCTGGTTCGCCTTGTGCTGGGCGTAGTGTTCTTTGCCCACGGAGCGCAGAAGATGCTGGGCTGGTTCGGGGGAGACGGCTTCCATGGGACCATGGTTTTTTTCACCCAGATGCTGCACGTGCCGGCACCGCTGGCCTTCCTCGCCATCTGCGCGGAGTTTTTCGGAGGTCTGGGGCTGATTGTCGGATTACTGGGCCGTGTGGCGGCGTTCGGCATCCTGGTGAACATGTTGGTCGCAGTTTTCACCGTACACATTCACAATGGATTCTTTGCCAACTGGTCAGGCCAGCAGAAAGGCGAAGGGATCGAATATCACCTGTTAGCGATCGCGCTGGGGTTGGTCGTGATGATCAAGGGTTCAGGGGCTCTTTCCATTGATCGGGCGTTCAGCGAGTAAACAATCGCTGACCAGCGCAATCAGAGTTGTGCGAGGAGGAATGCCATGCCGAACAGAATGTTGGAAGAGATCAAGCAAACCAGACCATTCACGAGCCCGCAGCAGGAAGCTGCATTGAACGTCTTGCGCACGGCCGACGCCCTGAAGCGTGGCGTGGACCTGTTGCTGAAAAGGCATGGGATCAGCTCGGCGCAGTACAACGTGCTGCGGATTCTACGCGGTGCGGGGGCCCGGGGTATGCACTGCAGCGGCATTGCGGAACGGTTGATTACAGCAGAGCCTGACATAACGCGACTGCTCACGCGAATGGAGAAACTTGGCCTGCTGGTGCGGAGGCGCGACGGCGGCGACCGGCGGGTAGTAACGGTTACCGCAACCGCGCGGGCGCTCCAATTGCTCGATAAAGTGGAACTGCCACTCCGTGAGTTGCAGAAACAACAATTCGCGCTGTTGAACAAGGATGAGCTGGCGGGTTTGATCTCGGGTCTGGAGAAGACGCGGGAATCGATCGCGCGAGGGAATGCAGAGCGGCTTCAGAGATAAGAACCCCGCCTCCGCCCTCCATTGGGAACCGCTGATCCAAAGGAATGGGAATGGGTATCCTTCGACAATGGCATGATTTGATCACCTAAAATCCATACGTATCTCCGCCCTCAACGGGTTGCGATGCGTTGGGGGGCATTTTCATGCCGGGATTTTAAACCATTACCCACCCCCACTTCTTGTGCCGTCCTAGAATGAGCCTCATGACTGAGAACCCAAAACGCGCACTGTTGGTTATTGACGTCCAGAATGAATACTTCACGGGCAAGCTGCCCATTACCTATCCCGCAGGAAGTCTGGGAAACGTGCTGTCTGCCATGGACGCAGCGCGCGAACACGGGGTGCCGGTGGTCGTGATTCAGCACGCGTCACCGCAGCCTGACGCCCCGGTCTTTCGCAAAGGGAGCAAGAAATGGGAGCTGCATCCAGACGTGGCGGTACGACCGCATGATGTGCTCATCCACAAGTCGCTGCCCGGCAGTTTTACCGGCACGGAGCTCGAGAAATGGCTGCGCGAGCACGGTGTGGGGACGGTTGTTATTGCCGGCTACATGACCCAGATGTGTTGCGATACGACTGCACGCCAGGCAATGCACCTCGGCTTCGGGGTGGAGTTTCTTTCCGACGGAACCGGTACGCTGGCAATCAAGAATGATGCGGGAGACGTTTCCGACGAGGAGTTGCATCGGGCGATCTTGGTCACCCAGCAGATGCGATTCAGCCGCGTCATGAAGACAGGCGACTGGATAAAACAGCTGTGAACCCAAGCTGCTCGCCCTGAGGAATCTCCATTGATCCGACATTCGTGGTCAGACAGGATGTTGCCTAATCCCGTGGGTTTCCCATTCTGGAACTCTCGAACCGCATACTGGTAGACCCGCTTTCTTCTCCTGCATAACAGGCGGATAA
>JARLGI010000082.1 GCA_031296115.1 Acidobacteriota bacterium
CTGCCTTTCTCGTACGTCGCTGCCGAGTATCTGTCGCGTAAGGAGTGGAAGAAGGAATCGACAAAGGTGCTGCACCAGCACCTCGTCAACGACATCTTGGTTCCGCGCTGGGGCGACAGGGTTGCTGTAAGGATCGAGCCGCCCAAGATCAAGGCATGGCTTCGGTCGCTGGCCTTGGAAAACCCCACTCGCTACAAGCTCAAGACTGTGATGGGCACCGTTTACACGTTTGCACAGTCCGAAGGGCTTCTACCACTCGGCGAACAGTACAACCCAGTGCGCTACGTCAAGGGCATCGAATCGACATCCGAATACGAGGCTGCAGTCCTGACACCAGAGCAGACGCTCAAGGTTCTGGAACAGCTTCAGCAGCCCGAGTACACCATGCTCGTGCTGGTGGCGGCTACCGGAATTCGGATGAGCGAAATGCTCGGCTTGAGATGGTCGGACGTGTACGAGAATCGCGGGGAGATTCGCATCCGTAGGACGTATGTTTACGGCAAAGTGGAACTGGGCGCGAAAACGAAGCTGTCAAAGTCAGCCGTGGCCATGCACCACTCGCTTGGGCAGCTTCTGAAGGATTGGCGTGCCGAGTCCGCCTACGCCTCGGACGACGATTTCGTGTTCGCCTCTCGCAGGCTCATGGGACGCAAACCGCGTCGGGGGTCTATGGTTGTGGCGGATCACCTCAAACCTGCTGCGGTCAGAGCTGGAGTGATCGAAGTCAAGGACGGCAAGACGTACATGGACGGCGAACTGGTCAAGCGGTTCGGCTTCCACACGTTTAGGCACTCGCTCACATCGTGGCTCATGGCGAACGACGAGAATCCGCAGATCGTTCGTGCGATGCTCAGGTGGACGAACCTCAACATGCTCAGCCAGTACACGCACGGCTTCAAGTCAGACAAGCTTGAGGCTCAGGGGGCTGTGCTGGGAAAGCTCATTCGGGAGCCGAAACGGGAGCCTGACGGTGTTCGTGGATCGTAAGTGCTTGAAAGAATGGTAGGCACGAGGAGACTCGAACTCCTGACCTCTACCGTGTCAAGGTAGCGCTCTAACCAACTGAGCTACGCGCCTATCTTTAGCCTTTTAAACAACTTACCAGCCTTTTGCTGGCGGCCGGAAACGGATCTCACCTGTAAAACGTCACCTGTAAAAGTCAGTTTACCGCGTTCGAGCCGTTTCGCAAAATCGCCTTCAGCATCGCTTCCTGCGCTTCCACCATCGACGCATTCACGCTCTGCGCATACAGCCCAAGCGTGGTGGCCTTGGGTTTTCCGGCAGCCGTCGTGGAAGGTGAGTGCCATCACTGGAACCTGCGCTTTGGTCACCTTCTTCACCATGAGCGCATTAACCTTACTGGCGTGGATTCGGCTCAAGGATCAGACAGCCGAAGCTGGGCCACCTTGAGCCTATTTGGCGCAATGTGCGATCCGCTTCAGGCAGATACAGCGATTCGGGTCGGATGGTCCGCGATCCAGAAACTGAGTCCTCACTACACTCTGAATAGCGGTTGTGACATCGCCACTCTCACATTTAAAGATGTGAAGCGCCTCTGGATGCTTCCCGCCGGTCGGGGGCGAATGATGGACACCCGGAATGTATGGTCCGGCGCTTTGTCGCAAGCGAAAAATGATGATGACATGTCGGTCTGCGCAAATGTATACGGCCTTTGTTGGAGCACCACGCTCCTGGCCTTGATGGAATGCGCTCCGCCCCGATTCAGCCGATGATTGCATCTTTCGCTTCGCGAAAAGGATGCGATACCACGACTATGAGGTCTCCGAGCATCTACGGAAGACTTCGTGTGACACTGCCAATGCGTCCGGTTGCGTTATCACGGACCACCAGGCGCACGACTGCGGGATCGTGCGGCATTGCGATTTTACGGGTCCACTTGAGCCCGGAAGTGTCCAAATCAGAAATTGTTTTCCGGGGCAGCGGCCCATGAACCTCCTCGCCAAAGCGCTGCACTACACCCGATCCACTAAGCACAACCCCAGCAACAGTAAAATCCATCCCGTCCGTATTCCACACCCCTGGGTGGTTCGCATCCGAGCGCATGAGTAGTGACAAGATGAGTTCTTGCCGGGCTGATGTGGAGGGAAGGGCTGCAGTTCCAGCGACAGGCCCGGCAGGTCCACCGGAGAAACCAGAGCGGCTGCGATCTGCTCGCGCTTCCTTTCCTCAGTTGTGAGGCTCGGAGCAATCATCACGCCGCTGCGAGCGGAGACCGTGACACCGGGTCGGTTAACCTTGACCCGGATCTGACGCCACTCCGGTTGGCTCGACCGCGAATGGGTTTCATAACTCAGCAAGTAATGATCAGTTGCGTCTTCCAACGCCTTCTGCACACAAGATCGCGGGTCGAGGGAGTTAGTGCAGAGTTCGCCGCCGGTCTCTTGCGCTGCGTCGCGCATGTTCTGTAGCAACTGGTTGTTGACTGCAGTTTCGTATTCGTATGTCGTATCGGGATAGCCATTATCTGCCGCAACGAACTTTGCTCGAAAAGTCATGGCCGTTCCAGGGAGAAGCGCACACGGTTCCTCAACCCGTGGCTGAACGATAAAGTTGCGCAGGCAACAATTCTTAACCAATCAGGCATTGGGATGGAGCACCCGTATCGGCCACCAGGATGAGTTGGCGGAGACGCAGACTGACTCCATCCAACATGGTCACGCAGCTGTCAAATGGAATCTGGAGAATACCTGCGGTTCTCCGCAGTGGCTTACAAGTGTTTCAGCATTTTTTGGGGAATCCCGGGGCGGGTCGCCGTGGTTACGGGTCCCGCAGACGATGAACGTGCCTGTCTCGGCATCTGAGGGACAGAGCGGGTGGGTTCTAGGTGGCAATCCAACAAGGAAATTTGGGCAGAGCTCTCTTGAGGGGAAGGGTCTCAGTTTACCGCGTTCGAGCCGTTTCGCAAAATCGCCTTCAGCATGGCTTCCTGCGCTTCCACCATCGACGCATTCACGCTTTGCGCATACAGCCCAAGCGTGGTGGACACGTTGGCGTGGCGGAGCAGACCTTGCACCGTATTCGTGTCCTGCTCCTTATTTATAAGGAAAGTTGCCAGGCTGTGCCGCAGGTTATGAAACCCGAACCTCTGTCCCGGCTTCAGCACCACCCCTGCCGCGATGGCAGCCGGCCGAAGGTGATCTGCTGCCAGAATGCTGGCCGTTCAACCCGCGTAAGCGAGAAAGCACATTGTAAATCAGGAAGTTGCAGCCAGAAGCCAGCGCCGCCTGCAATCGCAATCCGAAACTCCGTCGCATCTTCAGCTGCCACCCAGTTCCGATTTGGAACGCCGAGCAGAACTTTGTGCACTTTGCGCTACTACAGCGCTGCGATTCGCTCTATAGTTGCGCATGGGACCTGCCGATATGGGCTCCCGCGGCCGAACCCTCTTAGACCCTCGGTTTGATCACGAATCGTGCGGTGTCGGATTTGTTGCGACTCTGGACGGTGACCCCGGACACAACATTGTTCAACTGGCGCTGACCGCGCTGGGGCGGCTCTCCCATCGCGGCGCCGTGGCCGCCGATCGCAAGAGTAGCGACGGCGTCGGCATCCTGACCGCTGTTCCGCGTGCACTGCTATTAAGGCAGATGGCCATTCCTCTCACGGTGGAGCAGCCTCTCGCAGTTGGAATGCTGTTCCTGCCGCAACAGGAGTCGGCCGCAAGCCGCGACGCGCAGCTCTTTCGGGAATGCATCTCGGCCCATGGACTGCAGTGGCTCGCCTGGCGGGACGTGCCCATACGGCGTGAGGTGCTGGGCGAACTTGCGCTGGATTCACTCCCGGTCATCCGCCAGGCGCTGATCAGCGTTCTCCGGCCGGCGAGTTGGACCATTGCCGAGATCGAGCACCGGCTTTACCTAGCGCGCAAGGCGTTCGAGCGGCAGACCACCGACACCTACGTTTGCTCGCTCTCCACGCGGACCGTCGTGTACAAGGCAATGTGCGCGGGACGGTCGCTGCCCGAGTTCTATCCTGACCTCGACAGCGACGAGTACGTGACCCCGTTCGCCATATTCCATCAGCGCTACGCAACGAATGTTCTGCCCTCCTGGCATCGCGCACAACCGCTTCGCATGCTGGCGCACAACGGCGAGATCAACACCATCTGGAGCAACCGCGCCCACATGGAAGCCCGGCGCGCGACCCTGCCGCGGCAAGGCGAGCCCATCCTTACCGGAGATGCCTCCGACTCGATGAGCCTCGATGAGGTTGCCGAGCTGCTGGCGAATCATGGACGCAACGTGGCCGAGGCCATGCGCATGCTGCTGCCTCCGGCTGCGATTGGCAATGAAACCGCCTTCCATCGCTACCACGCCGACTGCATGGAGCCGTGGGACGGCCCTTCCGCGCTGGTGTTTACCGATGGCCGCCTGCTGGGCGCTGCCCTCGACCGCAATGGGCTGCGGCCCTGCCGCTATATCGCGACCGACGCCGGAGCGCTTCTCGCCGGCTCGGAGGTGGGCCTGGCTGACGTCAGTCCCGACTCCATCGTGCGCAGCGGAAGGCTTGGGCCCGGGCAGATGCTCCTGCTGGACCTTGAGCAGCAGCGGTTGCTCGACGGTGAAGCGCTCGACCAGTACTTCGATCAACTGGCGACCTACGCGACACTGATTGACGACACTCCGCTGGAGGCTGCGCCCGACCCGATCGCGATTCTGTCCAAAGATGAAGTCACGCGCCTGCAGCGGGGGTTCGGCTACACCCGCGAAGACGTGAAGCTGGTGATTGCGCCGATGGCGCTGGAGAGCAAGGAAGCTATGTGGTCGATGGGGGACGACACGCCCATTGCCCCGCTGGCGCACACGCCGCGCCCGCTGTACGGTTTCTTTCGCCAACGCTTCGCCCAGGTGACCAATCCGGCCATCGATTCCTTACGCGAGTCCTGTGTCGTGTCGTTGCGCACCCGCCTTGGCCCGTGGCCGCACCTGCTCGACAAGCACGCGCCGCTGCCCGGGCTGGTGCTGCCTTCGCCGTTCCTGTCGCTGGGGCAGATGGCGGCGCTGCACCAAGGCGTCTACGCGATGCGCGAAGATTTGCCGCTGGCGGAGCTTGATTGCACTTTCCCGCCCGACGGGTCGCTCGAAGGTTCTCTCAAGGAACTGCGCAGCCTTGCCATCGAACTGGTGCACCAGGGAATTCGCGTCCTGCTGTTGACTGATCGCGCCGGCTCCGCGGAGTCGTTGCCGGTTCCCATGGCGATGGCGACCGGCGCCGTCCATCATGCGCTGGTCAGGGCCGGCCTGCGCACCAAGGTCGGGTTGGCGCTGGAAGCCGGCGATTGCCGCGACGTGCACCATGCCGCCGTGCTCATCGGCTATGGCGCGGGCGCTGTGTGCCCGTGGCTGGCCTTGCAAACTGCCCGCAGCCTCGGGGGAGAAGCCGGGGAAGCGAGCATGCTGAAGGCTATGCAAGCCGGCTTGGCCAAAGTGATGTCGAAGATGGGAATCTCTGTCCTCGACAGTTATCGCGCCGCGCAACTGTTCGACATCATCGGTCTCGATGACGCCATCGTGGAATGGTGTTTCCCCGGCAGTTCAACTCCCATCGGCGGCCTGGGCTTCGCAGACATCGAGATCGCAATTCGCAACTCCTGGCGCGCAACGGAGCAGATTTCCGAGCTGCCCGATTACGGCTGGGTGCGCTTCCGCCGGGACGATGGCGCGGAGATGCACACCTGGGAGCCGCAGCGGACGCGGCATCTCCAGTTTGCGGTTGGTGTGGCGAAGGCGTCGGCGCAGGCCGCAGTGGACGCACTGTCGCACCTGCAGGCGTGGTCGGCCTATTCCAGCGCCGGAGCGAAACGCGAGCCCGTGGTGCTGCGTGATCTGCTGGAATTCCGGCCCGCTGGTCCGAAGCTGTCGGTCTATCAGGTCGAGCAAATTACCAGCCTCGCGCGGCGCTTCGTGTCCAGCGCCATGTCGCTCGGCTCCATCAGCCCCGAGGCGCACGAGACCATCACCCTCGCGATGAACCAGTTGGGCGGCCGCTCCAACACCGGCGAGGGTGGCGAGGATCCCATCGCCTATCGCCACGAACCGGACACGCCGTACACCTTTCTGCCGCGCAACAACAAGATTAAGCAGGTCGCGTCAGGACGCTTTGGCGTGACCGCCGAATACCTGGCGCATGCCTAAGAGTTGGAGATCAAGATTGCGCAAGGCTCCAAGCCGGGCGAGGGCGGCCAGCTTCCCGGCCACAAAGTCTCGGAGCTCATTGCGCGATTGCGGCACGCGCAGCCAGGAATCTCGCTCATCAGCCCGCCGCCGCATCACGACATCTACAGCATCGAAGACCTCGCTCAGCTGATCTACGACCTGAAGCGCATCAATCCTCGGGCTGCGGTGGGCGTAAAGCTGGTCTCGCAGCTTGGTGTGGGCACGGTTGCGGCGGGCGTCGCCAAGGCTTACGCCGACTACATCCACATTGCCGGGCACAATGGCGGCACGGGCGCGTCCCCCTTGAGCAGCATCAAGCACGCCGGCAATCCGTGGGAGCTTGGCCTAGCCGAGGCGCAACAGGTGCTTCGCCACAACGGCTTGCGCGGGCGCGTCAGGCTGCGGGTGGACGGCGGCATCTCCACCGCGCGCGATGTGCTGATGGCCGCGTTGCTGGGCGCTGACGAATTTTCCTTCGGCACCGCCGTGCTGGTCGCGCTGGGCTGCGACATGGCGCGGCAATGTCATCTCAATACCTGCCCCACGGGGATCGCCACCCAGCGTCCCGACTTGCGCGCCAAGTTCCGCGGCAAGCCGGAGAATGTGGTGCGCTTCTTCCTGAATCTCGCGGAAGACCTGCAGCGCCTGCTGGCCAACTTGGGCCTGCCGTCGCTGGAGTCGGCGATCGGCCGCACCGACCTGCTGCAGCAAGTGCGATGGGACGGCAAGGTCGAGTTGAAGCCCCTGCTCGCCTCCTACGGCGACGGGCCGCTGCATTGGGAGGGCCAACTCAACGTGCGGCCTGAAGAGCACCCACCGATGGATGATGCCTGGGTAGAACCTGCTCTCGCTGCGGCCATGGCGGGTGTTCGCTTCGAGTACGACGGTGCGGTAAAGAACGAGGACCGCAGCTTAGGTGCGCGCCTCGCCGGGGAACTTGCGTTGTTGCGTTGCGACCAACCCAAGTCGAAGCCCGATCTCCATTTCCAGATGCACGGCACGGCCGGACAGTCCTTCGGCGCGTTCGCTGTCGAGGGCATGACTCTGGTTCTGGAAGGCCAGGCGAACGACTACGTCGGCAAAGGACTTGCCGGCGGCGAGCTGGTTCTGCGTCCAACCCGCCAGCTTGCCCTGGCGAAGAACTCGCAGGCAATTATGGGCAACGTGGCGTTGTACGGCGCGACGTCCGGCTCGCTGTTCGCCGCGGGGAGTGCGGGTGAACGCTTTGCCATTCGCAACTCCGGAGCCACCGCAGTGGTGGAAGGCGTGGGCGAACACGGCTGCGAATACATGACCGGCGGAGTGGTGGTGGTTCTCGGCGCCACTGGCAGAAATTTCGGCGCGGGCATGACCGGCGGCGTGGCTTATGTTTTGGACCAGGATGGAAGCGCCATCGTTGAGCAGAAATACCACCCTGAATTTGTCGCGGCGCGGCGGCTGAGCGAGTGCGAGTGTGCCGAGCAGGCGCTGGTCCGCGATCTTGTTCAGAAGCACGCACGCAAGACCGGCAGCCAGTTTGCACAGCACCTGTTCGCACGCTGGCCGATCACCGTTCAACAGATTCTGCGCGTCGCGCCCAGGGAATTGCGCCCGGTTTGAGCTGCGCGCTGGTTCAATACATCGCCTCACTTCGACTTCGGCGGGTTATACGTAATCCCTTTCGTCTCGAACAGCGTTGGCGCAAAGTCGTTGTTGTACGTCACCGAGGTGATAAAGCGCTGGTTGCTCATCTCGCCATTCTCGTTGCGCACCGTCGCGTACGGCGTCTGGATGCCCTGCACCAGTTTGTAGTTGCTGAAAATCTCCGCCTCCTCGTCCCTCTGCCGGTCGTTGGGATCGCGCCAGCTATAGGTCTTCTTCACCGGCAGGTGGGTGCGCGGATTGATGGCCAAGGTCACGCTATCGTTGGCGGCGTTCAGGATGGTGACCTGGTCGGCTAGGTTCTGCTCGACCATCGCCGGCCCGCCGTAGAGGATCATCGTCCCCGGCGCCGGCAGCCACTTGCGGATGACCCACTCCAGCGAGTGCTCCCGGCGGCGCAGATAGTCCGACAGCTGCTTTGGGTCCTGCGTGCCCGTGCCCTTGTAGGTGATCTCGTAGCCCTTGTCCCCGGTGGTGAGCTCGATGACATCGCGCTGCTTGGTGAACTCCCAGCGGTCCTTGTCGGGAAATTCCCAGAAGCGCCAGAACAGCACCCCCAGGCTGTTGGGCTGACCATGATAGAAGCCGTAGCTGCGCCCCTCCATCTGCATGTTGCGGACGTTGAGGTAAGTGTCGGCGCCGAGCGCGCGAATCATGTCGTTGAGGATCGCCAGCGCCTTCTGCACGCTGGGATCTTTGCTTGAGACAAACTGCGCCGTCGGCCAGTTGGCGGGCGTGGCGACGGCAGGCGCAGGAGGTTGGCCTCCATTGGCCACGGTCTGCGCCTGCGCCGACGCGGCCAGCAAAACAGTTACGAGTAAGGAAGCCCGATATCGCATAGATACACCGATTCTAAGTCGTAGACGGCTCTTGCGCATTATCGCCATCCGCTCGACCGAGAGGGACGTTGGTGCCGCCCCTACAGGGCTCAGATCAATTTTTCGCCGTGTGAACCCCGGTCTTACGACCGGGGCTAGGTTTGTGATGCCCTGCGGGCTCAGGTTGTCGCGCGGTATAACGATGCGCGTTGCATCGGCAGGGACATCTCGCAGCTAATGGTTGGCGGGGCGCGTCAGAGGCGACCGCTGTTCTTGGATTGAGCAAGCCCGCCTCGTGATGCCGCAGGAATTTCCCGTAGTTACGTACCGAGTCCGAAGGACGAAACAGTCATAGCCCAGGGCCCTTCAAGCCCGCGGTAGCGAGAGAAAAAGGACGCGAGCCGCGGAGCGGCGGCACTCGCTCTCCCGAGATTCGGCTATCACCTCGCCGCGTGACGCGCGTCCTTGCGGCATCTCCCGAGGGCCGGGTACTACTGAGTTGCTGTGTTCCGCAGCCCACCCCAGGGGCGGGGCATGAGCGTTTTTTGAAAAGCCGCTTCGAACTTTGTTGCTCGGCACTGGGGCAGGGGTCTGGATTCGCCCGAAGCGCACGAATATCCGCCAATGTAGGTCGCTTCGCAGAAATTGCCCGCCACACCTTTCTTGTGGGTAAGTCCCTGCGAATCATGCGTTTGCCTGTAAGCTACTTATTTTGTTTCTCTTACAGTTACAGTTCTTGTAACTTGTTGATTCCTGGCAGTGCAGGAGGGGGAGGGGGGTACCCCTGAGTTAATACTCCGACGAGATTTTCCGCGCCGCTGCGGTGGCTATTTTTTCTTGCGCTTGGGCTTCGGCGCTGGTCGCTCGTCGACCACC
>JARLGI010000010.1 GCA_031296115.1 Acidobacteriota bacterium
GCCACGCCCACCACCAACGCGGGCAGCTTCTATATCAGCGCACAGAGCACGTCGGCAATCACGATCACGTATTCAACGAGCGGCTCTCAGACGTTCAATGTGATCTGCCGCGGAGCAGGCGGAATCTACTAACCGGGATTCCCCACATCGTTGGGGTGGAAGTAAAGGGAAAGTATGTCCATCCTTGGATCGTTCAACGGGTTGAATCTCGTCAGTCTTCCGTGTGCCACTAACCCGGCGGTGACATGGCCCTCTTCAATCGAATGGGACATGCAGGAAGTTGTGTCTGTCAACCGCTCGCCCTTCACCGGCCAATCGCAAACCTACGATTGGCAGAACTCCTGGTGGGAAGGCCAAGTCAGTTTCAAGCCGATGGGCCGCTACTCCTTCGATATGTGGACGGCCTTCCTTGCGCAATGCCGCGGCCAAAGCAACGCGTTCTCGCTCGGCGATCCGAAAGCGAAGCTCCCCAAGGGCGTTGCCACCGGAACCCCTGTGGTGAGCGGTGCCGGACAGACGGGTTATTTCGTGGTCACCCGCGGATGGGCTCCGGGCGTCATCTCCATCCTGCTCCCCGGCGACTTCATTCAGATTGGATACCGACTCCACAAAATCCTGAACGCGGTCACGCCGGACGGATCGGGCAACGCAACGCTGGCCATCTGGCCGAACCTCCGTGACCAGCCGGCGGACGGCGCAACAATCAAGACCCGCAACTGCACCGCCCTTTTCACGTTGAAAAACAACAGCGGGAACAAGTTCTCAACCAACGCCGGCAACTACGGACTCGCCGGGTTTGCCATCAAGGAAGCGATCTAATGCCCCGTGTGCTCACCACTGCGATGCAGACGGCATTGTGCGCGCCCGTGCTTCGGTGCGCGCTGTTGGCGTCTCTCCAGTTCGCGGACAATACCATCTACGTTTGGTCCGGCATTGGCCCGATCACCTGGAACGGCAACACCTACCAGGGTGTTGGTTCGCTCGGGTCAATCTCCACCATATCCGAAGATTCCACGGTCGAAGCTAAGAACGTAACCTTCGAGCTTTCCGGTATTCCGTCCACGCTGGTGTCTGAAGTGCTTTGGGAAACCCGCCTGCTCTATACCGCGCAAGCCTACTTCGCGCTGTGGGATTCGACCGGCAACCTGATTCCGAACCCGGTATTGAGCTACCAGGGCAAGATGGATCAGCCTTCCATCGAAGACGACGGAAAGACGTGCTCTATTTCCATCTCGTGCGAGAACGTCCTCGTGGACCTGAACCGGCCCTGCTATCGCCGCTACACAAACGACGATCAACAGATCGATCTTGCGGCAACACTTACGCGCCTCAGTCTGCCATCAACCACAGTCGACACAGGGTTCCGATGGGTTGCTGGTCTCCAGGAGCAGATCACCTTTTGGGGAACCATGCCCTCCAGCATCAACAACGTGTAATTCGCCGCCACGATTTCCAACGACTACCGCTGTAAGGGCGGAATGATGACACGTATCGAAAGCTGGCCATCGGCGCTGAGTGACTACCTGCTCCGCGCCGAGCGCATTTGCTTCCGCTACGGCTCGCAAGATTGCGGGTTGTTCGTGGCTGGCGCGATCCGTGCAATGACCGGCGTCGATGTTGCGTCCACACTGCGCGGCTATAAGAACCGCGAGGAAGCATTCAAACGAATCGCTGCGCTTTGCGGAACGCCAACGATGGAAGCGGTTGCCAGTCACCTTGCTGGGCAATACGGCGTGCCGGAAGTCCCAGTCCTCAGTGCGCAGCGCGGCGATGCTGTCCTGCTGCGATCTGGCCGCCGGTCCTCTCTCGGCATCGTAGCGATGCACGGAACTGAAATCCTCACACCCTACCGCGCAGGCCTCTTGCGTCTCCCCCTCTCCCACGCCCGCCGCGCCTGGCATATCTGATCCGGAGTTTTCATGGCTCAAGCAATCACGGAAGTCGCTCTCGGAGCGGCGGCAATAGCCGCGCCCTTTGTCCTTCCGGGGATGGGTATTGCCATCTCGGCGACTCTGGCGAACTCCTTAATCTCCGCCGGCGCGTCGATGGCACTGTCTGGTGCGATGAGCGGCCTTGCGGCCCTGACTAATAACCAGGGCGGCTTGGCTATCGGAACCACAACGCCAATCGGTCCGTGGGGCTACGTTTACGGACAGCAGAAACTGGGCGGCGTCGAGATCTTCCGCCAGAGCAACAGCAACACCGGCGGCTCGACCACCTCCAACGACAAGCAGCTTCATCGCGTCTACGCCCTCGCCTGCCATCCCTGCGTTGCGGACGGCAACGGCGGATCGTATCCGTTCCAACTGCGCATCGACGGCAAGCAAGTTCTCTTGAATCGCGCCGGGGCCGGATGGGCAAGCTATTCGCCCGCTCAGATCATGCAGCCGATCACATCGATTAGCCGCAACCCGAACGGCCTGGTTACCTTCCAGATCGCCGGCGGTATTGCGGGGTTGAACGGGCAGGAAATCCAAATCACCGAATCGAGCGACAACACGCTCAACGGGATTTGGATCGTTACGCAGCCCAACCCGAACGACAACACCACGTTTACGTTTGTCTCCGGTGGAACGCCTACGCCCACCGGCGCGAATCCTGGTGGCCAGTGTTGGACGCTTTACGCCGATTACCAGGACAAGATTTACGTCGAGTTTCTGAACGGCAGTCACACCAGCACATTTCAGCGGCTCTTGGCAGCCGGAACGAACTGGAGTGCGACCGACCTATGCCTGGGGCGCACGCTGGTCTACGTGCAGATGGGCTGGTCCTCCTCCGTCTTCCCGTCCTCGATTCCAAACGTATCGTTTGTGATGTGCGGCAAGAGCAACATCTATGACCCGCGCACGAACAGCTTTGGATACACCAACAATGCGGCGCTGTGCATTGCCGACTTTATGAGCCTGCCTGCGACGCAAGGCGGGTTCGGCCTCACCATCGGGACGGATATCCCCACCGCGCAGTTGATCGCCGCGGCCAACATCTGCGACGAGCAGGTTCCTCTTGCCAACGGTGGAACCATCGCCCGCTACACGTGTGACACCTTCTTCCAGTTGAACCAGAGCCGCGGAACGATCCTGCAACAGATGCTCTCCTCGTGCGCAGGTCGGTTGAGTTACCAAGGAGGCCAGTTCAGCATCTTTCCGGGCGCATGGGTGGCACCGACCCTGCAACTCACCGACTCGGACATCATCGGCACCTTTAAGTGGAAGACGCGGCATTCGATCCGGGATTCTTGCAACGGCGTCAAGGGTGTTTACGTTTCGCCCGAGAACGACTATCAACAGGCGGATTTTCCGCCTTACATGCAGGACCTGACTCACGGCTACGATTCCAACCCTGCGCAGCCGCAATACCAGGGCGACCAGTGGCTAGCTGAGGACAACGGCGAGCGCATCTTCAAAGACGTGCATCTGCCTTGCACGATCTACCCGGCAACCGCACAGCGTCTCGCCAAGATCGAACTATTGCGAACCCGCTTCCAGTGGCGAGGAACCATCCGCTGCTCCATGAAGGCATACCAGGCCGTTGCGCTAGACGTTATCCAAATCACCCACCCGCGCTACACGTGGGTCAACGAGAACTTCGAGGTTCTGTCATCCCGCTTCGTATGGGACAAAAGCGGAAGCACTCCAACAATTGCGGTTGAACTTGACCTCGCGCAGACGGACCCGACCATTTACGCCTGGTCTATCGCGGAGGAACTGACTCCGCAAGGCTACGCACAGCCGAGCAACGTGGGCAACAGCGTTTGTGTTCCGCCCAATGGCCTGACGCTCTATTCCGGCCCGGCGACAATCATCAACGGAATCGATTTCCCGTCCACAATCACGTATCAGCCGAGTGGCGTTTACACGAACTCGCTATACGCGACGTGGCAGACGCCGAACGACACCAACGTTGTGCAGGGCGGATACGTCGAGATTCAATACCAGCTTGCCGGCGCGTCCGGTTGGACCGCGTGGGGCCAGTGCAACCCGTCTGTCAACTCGCTCTTTATCACCGGTGTCAACGTCGGGGCGCAGTACAACGTCCAGATTCGCGCCGTGAACTGCGCAGGCGTTCCGTCGCCGTGGGTGCAAGCTGGCCCGGAGACGATTAGCGCCGTGGTTTCCCCATTCACTTACAACGGCGTCCCTGTGGCTCCAACCGGGACTCTGACGGCACAGTCCACGGCGGGCGGTACGCAGATCACCGTGAACCCGTTCACGCCGTATGTGTACCCGCAGCTATGCGTACCGAGCCCAGCAATTCTTACCGGGCTGAACCCGTCGCAACTTTATTTCGTGTACTACGTCGATACGGCGATGGCTGGCGGAACCATCACCCCAATCGCCACGCAAAACGAATCGAACTTCCTGAACTTGCCCGGCTACTTTTTGATTGGGAGCCTGGTGACTCCGGCGGCATCGACGCGCTACCAGCCTTCGAGCTATGCGGACCAGGGAACTTTCGCGTCGGTTACACCGACGGCGGCGTATGACAACAACACCAACACCGCGGCAGTTGTCTCGGGCGGATATTGGAATTACGGTGTTGCGCCGATGCCCGTCGGAGGCGATTACTACTTCTCATCGGGACAGGGTCAATGCAGCTTCCTGAACTTCCCGGCCATCACTACCACCATTGCCACCACGTTGAAAGTTGTGGCCTCGTTCGGGTTCAGCGGGACCGCTCCAACGCCGGCATCGTCACCGAACTCGAACGGGTGGTACGGCTCCATCCAAGTCAACATCGGCGGAGTGTGGACCTCCCTCACGCCACCGACGGGAATTGACTCTCCGACAGCGACGGCTACTTACACGCTGGCGATTCCAGCCGGGACCAACCTTTCCACGGTCAGTGTGGTGGTTGAGGTTCAAACCGGGAACGCAGTAGCAGACACGACGCCGCTCAGTGCTTGCCAATGCACAGCCTCAGTGTCGGTTGCAGAAATCTATATCCAGTAGGAGGATGCACGTGGGCGATCAACTTCAACTGCTCCTGACGGAGTTCCGCGCTTTCCGCGATACTGAGTGGCGCGAGTTCCGTGAGTCTGTATCAGCCTGGCAACAAGAGACCGGCGAGCGCGTCGCCCAGCTTGAGGTCAAGGCGCAAGACCTCAGCGGGAATGGTCAACCAGGGCGAATGACAATTGCCGAGCAGGGCATTGCTGCCCTGCAGAGAGTCAGGTATTGGCAATTAGGCGCGGCGGCGGCGCTGTCCGGTGCGCTCACGCTTGTCCTGCACTACCTTCTGCCGAGGATGCGCTACTGAGCGCTTGACCGTATCCCGGCGGCATCACGGCCTCCGCCTTCATCATCCAACGCCTCTTGTAGAGAGCACTCGGCATCGCAATTCTGAACGACATCGCGTATGCGCAGTCGAACCTCCGACCTATCGACTTGCAATGCATCTACGAGGGCAGCAACCATTCTGGGTTTTGAGTTCAAGGAACTTTCAAGCTCATTCAAGTAGGAGCGGTTCACTTCAACTAGGCCCTCGCGCAAAAGAAGCTCATCGACCGTGGGTCGGAGTTCGGGGAAGTGGAAATGAATCAATGCGGAGTTTGCAAGTAATACACACCGTCGGGAGAATGGGTCGATGTATGTCGGAAAGCGCGAAAGGTCATTCACCACGTGAGCGGAATCAGTACTAAAGCCGAATCTTTCCTTCATCTCCCGGATCACGATAATGTGCTCCAGCATATTGTCCAGGTTTTCGGCTGCGTCGATTGAGACGCCTTCACTATTGATGATCTTGCGCGGCGAAGTGAATTGCATGAATGGAATCTTCAGCGGAAAATACCGCTCAGCATGGCAGAGCTCGTGACAAAGCACAGGGATGGTCACCCTGTTGGCGGCCAGGGTTGTGACCTCAATCCACATTCTCCCAGGCGTGTGTTGGAGGCTCCCCCTGTTAACGCTGGGCTTCACCCTCACCTCAATGGGGAATCCGCAATAGGTCTCGATCCTGTCCGCTAGGCGTTTCAATTCCTCTGGAAGGCGCTGATAGAAAGCTGGCGTCATGATTGCACTCTCAGGCTGCTGGCCAGCTTAGGGCTTGCATCAACTGGGGCATTTCCCTCATATACTGCGTCTGCTCTTGTACGTCGAGTCTCTGCCCGGCAATCCAGGACAACGCTTGAGCGACCGCGTATGCGTTCTCCGCTTTCGCGGGCGCGCCCGGTACGCGCTCTGTCCGCCTCATGCCCTTTTGGGACGGCGGCTGCTTGTCGAACGGGTCAGAAAAGACCCCATCAAATCCCGTCTGGCAAATTAGATATGTCCTTGCGGCTGCCAGCGCGCCCCACCTTTTCTTCAATTCGCCATCGATCCACCCGCGCAGCATGGCATCATCGACCCGAGTAGTGATCGCCCTGCCGAAATATACGTTCTCATCCGCAATCGATTCGATACCGGCGATGATGAGGGCTCTAATGTCTGGAACCTCCGCCCCCTCTGTGTGAATCATCGTCTCGTCAGCAAGGGTCGCCCGCGCAGCAAGTCCATTACTGCAAATAAGCCGATACCAGCTCATCAAAAAGCTGAGCCGGGTACTCCCGTCTACCGAGTTGAAGCACTCCAGTCTTAAGCGGAGCGGGTAGGAATCGCCAGGATCGATGCCGAATGCTTCTGGCAACACGAACCGGAGAGCCATTCGCCCCCCGAATCTAGTCAGCGTCAGGAACACCGACACCTTGCTCAAGGGCACCTTGGCTTCGTCCAATGCCCGCACCGCGTTTTCAAATAACTCCCGATGCTGGATCAGCTTGTACGATTTAGACACGATGCCGACAGGTACAACTTGATCTGGAACCTCATGCAGCCGGATAACCTCGTCATAGTACGGATTCTCACCCATCACGAAGGGCAGTTCGTCTTCCGCGGCGGGTGCGGTGTATAAACCGAACGCCCGTCGGCCAAAGTAGGGTATCTCTTCGGCTACTTGGTCGTAAGTTCCGTGGTGCTGAACCACCGGCTCGCCGAGCCAGCGGAATTCTTGAGGCTTCAGGCGCGTCTCTGTAGAAGTGTTCATTGCGCTCCCCCACATTGCTAATGCAATGCGCTCCTTGTTCGTCTCCCAGTCAGTGCGTTTCAAAATCGTTGTAAGGCGTTTTCAGGACGACCGACACGTAAATCTCCAGAAGAGCCTGGCGCAGAGCATCCTTTTCCTCCACGTACCGGACGTCCATGTTGCGAACGCGCTCCTTCGCGAGAACGAAGGCTGAACCGAACTCGTCTTGGGCACAAAGCGCCGCCCGCGACCCGCTTACCGTATACGCGGCGACCAGGCTCCCCGTACTCTCCCGCGCAAGACGAAAGGCAAACACGGCTTGGTTGTGCTGAGAACCGGGTATCGAGTGCTGCCTCAGACGCTGCCGCAGATTCTTCGTTCGCCCAACATAGAGATGCCGCGATCCCTCGCTGAAAAGATAGATGCACTGCCCCGGCGCATCCCTGGGCAGATCTTTGATCTTGACTGGCACTGCCTGTAGCAGCCGCTCAAACGACGGATGCAGGGCCTCGACATACTCCCGGAATGATTCGTGCATTGCCTGACTCCAAAGAAGGTTCGGACGAGCGGGGCTTTGCCCGTAACTATTCCTTCGCTTTCAACTTCGCCTCGTTCTCCCGAATAAACGCCTCGATCTCAGAGGCGCTCGCAAGGACGCGGAGCCACTGCTCTTTGTAGAGGGTGACGGGGAACTTCC
>JARLGI010000083.1 GCA_031296115.1 Acidobacteriota bacterium
GAACGCCGGCCAAGCTCGCAGTAAAACCAGCGAAGGCCCGAACGCCTGCGAAGCAGGAGCCAGCAGTGGTGCGACGGGCGGCTGGTCCACGTAATTCCACTGCGGATGCTGTCCGCAGATGATGAAATAGAGCTCATCGCCGAAGAATCCGTAATGTGGATTGCAAACCAGGTGAATCAGGAATACCGACAATGCAGCAAAAAGTGGAATACGGGTTAGGCCGGACTTGGTTTGCACCATAACCGAATCCTACTTACCCACATCTCCGACGAGGCGAGTGCAACATCCCTGTGCGCAAGCTGATCGATGTGACGTGGGCGCCGGAGAACCATGTCAGGGGGCAACAAGGAGGCGCATGGCTTCGACTCCATCCCCCCAGAGCTGCTGCCCAAAGTCCAAGCTGCATTGCGCGACGAGTAGTTCGTCACGTTCTTAAGACCTTAACAAAAAGTCCCACTTGTCCGACTGCGACAAAGTGGGACTTTTCATTGGCTGCTTGCAGCACTCACCTACTCTAACGAAATATGGCCCTTGTTGGCGCAGCCGCGCACGAAGCGCCGGGTGCCCCACAATCGCACAATGGTCCCTGGCGGAGATTGAGGCAGAGTGGCCGGAACGGAAACGCGAACGGATGGGGATGATCCTAGGGCGAGAATTCGCCCGGTGCTTCCCACCCTCTCGCCCCGAGCGGGCGAGAGGGTGGAAAGCCCTGGTCTTGATGTGCGCTGTTGTAGGGCCCCCAGGACGGCAGGCCGGACCGCCCGCTATCTATCAAGCGATGGATGCTCCTACCGTAACCGGCTAAGCCCTCACTTGTGGTTGTTGGCCGCGATCTGTTCCAGAAGATGGATCACCTTGTTCGTCTTACGGATATAAATCGTAGGGACATAGAGCGCCAGCAACGCGATGATAATCAGGCTGGCACCCGGCACGAAAGTAGCCCAATACATAGACGCCTCCTAGGCTGAAGTGGCGAACGACCGAGATAGTGCATTTTCAGCGAAACGAATGAACTTCGCTCACAGGGTAGCAGTCAACAATTCTCTTAGACACTAAATTCGCCGGTTTTGCTTACAACTAAAGTCGCATATTGTATATGGTCATACCCCATTGTTGTGCCACAAAAAATCCAACCGTTTGGGGGAATGAGAGGGGGTATTGTCCCATTTTGCTCGTGATGACAGATTTCGGGTAGTGCGGGCCTTCAGGCCCGCGTACTTGGCCTTCTTCTTGAGCTTGGAGCCCCGTAGGGGCGGCACGGCCGGGTGCTGATGTGTCGTACCTACTGCACTCGAGTTCCTTGGGGGACGGGCTTCAATGCGGGCCTGAAGGCCCGCACTACCCGTTCCCGCAAGAACTGAGCTGAGACACTACGCGCGGCGAGGGACTAGGCCTTGTACAAGTCAGGAAACGGGCGGGTGGTTGCGGCGCGAGAGCCATTGGGGTGGTTCGCGGAGCTTGTCAGAGCGCCCTGGCCAACGCTTTGCATATGACCTGCTCGATGGACTGCCTCAAGCCAAACCCGGCCAGTTCACCTTCCGTCACCCAGCGCACTTCGCTGACGTCGCTGCTCGCCTTGGCTTCGCCGGAGAGGCGGCGGCAGAGGAAATCAATCAGCACGTAGTGATACTGGGTACGGCCATCGGCGTCGGGAAAGATGCTGTCGAAGACGTCGAGCACTTCGCCGACTTCGATCTCGAGGCCGGTTTCCTCCAGCGCTTCACGGCGGGCGCCGTCGCGCAGCTTCTCGCCCAGCTCCAGCATGCCACCGGGCACCGACCACTCGCCCTTCAGCGGCTCGGTAGCGCGGCGCACCAGCAGCGCGCGACCTCGGTCAATGATGACGGCGCCGACGCCGATGATGGGCTGTTCGGGATAGCTGCGATTCATGGCTGGCCGAAGAAGTCGGCGGGGGCGAAGCCTACCACCCGCCAGCCGTTCGGTTCCTGCTTCAGCTGGAAGCGCATCTGGGTGTTGCGTTGCACGGGCGTCTGGTTCCGGTCGACGGGCGTGGCGGCCACGTCGATTTCGCCAATGACAAACGCGCGGTCCTTGTCAGACGAGGCCTGCAACACTTTGTAGCGAAAGCGGATAGGGTCGTAGAGGCGGAAAAAGGCGGTCAGCTGGTCGCGGGCTTGCGCGTAGTCCGGCATATCGATGGGATCAAGGACGGACAGCGCCTGCCGCAGGGTGTGGCTCTCCAGGCCTTCCCGGAAGGGTTCGAGCACATCGTGGATGATCTGGTCGCTGAGGTCGGGCTTCTGGGCGTCGGCGGAGTCCGGCTGATCCTGCGGCGCGGGTGGGTCCTTCGGGTCCTGGGCGGAAGCATTCAGCGGGATGATGAGTAGTCCGGCTGCCAGCAGGGCGACCCGCAGCACCAACCAACATCTCGAAAAGTAGCGCATTTGTGTCAAATGAATGCCCACAGTGCGTTCATCGGGGCTCTCGTGCATAATACTGGTTTAGTTGCCGAGTTGCAGTAGGTTTTGCCCATGGCGAGTAACCAGTCCCAGAGCGATTCCGAGTCTCCTGAGTCCCCAGAACGCGATGCTAAAATGGCCCGGCCGAGGCCAGCCGGGAGTTGGGCGTCTGCATCGCAACTTTCAGGAGCCAGAAGGGTTACAGCCGATGTGGGCAGCATAGCACTGGATCGAATTGTGCTGGGTGGTGGGAACGCGCCGCAGGCGTCGAACTCATCTTCCGCCATACGGGGCGAATTGACGGAACCTGCCGTACTGGAGATGTTGAGCGACGCCGAGGTCATGCTGCGCGTGGCCACGGGCGATAACGTTGCCTTCGATTACCTGGTGGAGAAGTACCGTCGTCCGATGGTCAGCTTCATGTATCGCATGACGCACAACCAGGCGGTGTCGGAAGAGTTGGCGCAGGAAGTTTTTCTGCGGGTGTATCGTTCGCGGGTGAGTTATGCGGCGAGCGCTAAGTTCACCACGTGGCTGTATCGCATCGCGACCAACCTGGCCGTGAACCACGCGCGCGATACCAAGCACGAGCGCCCGGAGAACACGGTCAACATCGACGAGCCCGATACCGAGACCGGCCTGACGGTGGACGTGCCGGACGGCGGGTTGAACGCCGAGGAGTTGATTCTGCGCCGGGAGCGGCTGGCGGCGATTCGCAGCCAGGTGGAAGCCTTGCCCGAACGCCAGCGCATGGCGGTGATCATGCACAAGTACCAGAACATGGACTACAAGCAGATCGCGGCGGTGCTGAAGTTGAGCGAGTCGGCGACGAAGTCATTGTTGTTCCGCGCGTACGAAACGCTGCGAGAGACGTTAAAACAGTTTTTGTAGAAGCAGGAAGCAGGGTGCGGTATGAAGTGCGAAAAGATTCGTTCAGAATTCATGGAGGCGGTGCTGCGCGGGCCGGAGGGGGCCTCGCCTGAGGTCCGCGAACATCTGAGCGACTGCGCTCAGTGTGCCAGCGAACTGGCATCCTTCCAGCAGACCATGACGCTGCTGGATGAGTGGCAGACGCCGGAGCCGTCACCGTATTTCAATTCCCGGTTGCGCGCGCGGGTGCGGGAGGAGTCCAGCTTCCAGCCTTCCGGTTGGTTCGCGTGGATGCGTCGCCCGGTGGTGGCCGCGTCCGCCATGGTGCTGATCGCGCTTGGCGTGGGCATGCTGGAAACCGGACAGTTCAATCAGGACCGCAACACGCTGGCCAACAATGGTGATGCCGTCCTGCGCAACGTGAATAATTCGCCTAGTGCCGCGGTCAGGGACCTGCAGTACCTGGACAAGGACGCCGATCTGTTTTCTGACTTCGACGCCCTTGACGGGCAACCTTCAACGGAGTAAGCAGTAGCCGTGCGCGCCGCTAAATCCATCCTGGCTGTTGTGGTGCTGATTCTCAGCACAATGCCGGCACTGGCGCTGTTGCCGGGATGGCAGAAGAAGGCAGCGCCGGCGAGCCCGCCGGCGCGCCAGGCGGCACCGCCTCCGAGTGCACAGGGTAGCGGCGGAGGATACCAGTTCCATCCGCAAGGCCCCGGGCCGCACCGGGGCGAGTGGCTGCGTAAGTATGGGAACCTGCCGCCCAGTGAGCAGGAGCAGCAACTGAAGCAGGATCCGGGTTTCCGCAATCTGCCGCCGGAGCGGCAAAATCAGCTGCTCGACCGTCTGCACAATTTCAACAGCCAGCCTCCGGAAAAGAAACAGCAGATATTGAACCGGATGGAGACGTTCGAGCACATGACGCCGGAGCAGCAGTCGGCGACGCGCAATCTCTACCAGCAATACCGCGGTTTGCCCGACGCGCAGAGAAGCAAGGTTTCCCAGGCCTATCGCCGGCTGCGGGGCATGCCACCCGACGCACGTAACCAACTGCTGAACTCCGAGGAGTTCCGCAACAATTACAGCGAACAGGAACGTAATCTGCTGCGCGGTATGACTGACTTGAATTTAGGTCCCACACATTAGCGGCTGCCTGGGCGACAGCACCGCCGCGCAAAATCATTTAACATCTACTCTCCAGCTTGCGTTGCCGCGCTTATGCTGAGCGGGCGGTGGCTCCGGCAACAGTTTTTCTATGATCGAATTGGTTCGCGAAACATACCGGTACCGGGAGCTGATCTGGGCGCTGGCGCTCAAGGAACTGAAGATCCGCTACAAGCGGTCGGTGCTGGGGTTCCTGTGGGCGCTGCTGAATCCCGCCTTCACGATGCTGGTGTTGACCCTGGTGTTTTCCACCCTCATGCGTTTCCCCATCCCGCACTATGCCATTTTTCTGCTGAGCGTTCTGCTGCCCTGGACGTTTTTCTCGCAGTCGCTTTCCTATGCGGTCGAATCCATTGTGACCAATGGCGACTTGATCAAGAAGGTGGCGGTACCCAAGGTGGTGTTTCCCATGGCGGCGATAGTTTCCAACATCATCAACCTGCTGCTGTCGTTGATTCCGCTGGCGCTGCTGGTGCCCTTGATGCGGCACCCGTTCTACTGGACCTGGCTCTACCTGCCAGTCCCCCTGCTGGCGCTCATCATCTTTACCCTGGGCATGACATTTTTCTTCGCGGCCGCCAACGTTTATTACCGGGACGTGTCGCACATCCTGCAAGTGGTGTTGTCGGCGTGGTTCTACGTGACACCAATCATCTATTCGCTCGACTTCATCCCGCAAAAGCACCAGTGGATTTTCAAGCTGAACCCCATCATTTATGTCATCAACGGGTTTCGGCTGGCGGTTTACTACGGAAAATTGCCCAAGGCGCCGTCCATCATCGCTTCCTTTGTCTGCGCTTTTATCAGTTTGTTGATTGGGTATGCCATCTTCCGGAAGTATCAGGACGACTTTGTATTTTATGTTTGAACCGGAAATGTCTTCGACCGCGGTCACAATTCGATTGGAGAACGTTACCCAGCGCTTCCGGGTCATCCAGGAGCGGCCGGACACCTTACGGGAGTTGTTCTCGAAGTTCTTCCGACACCAATCCAGCTACCACGATTTTGATGCAGTGAAAAACGTCTCCCTCGAAGTGCCGCCGGGACAAATGCTGGGGATCGTCGGCCGCAATGGATCAGGGAAGAGCACCCTGCTGAAGGTCATTGCCGGAGTGTACCGGCCGACGGCGGGAACGGTTGAGGTCCATGGCACGCTGGCGCCGTTGATCGAACTGGGAGCGGGATTTCATCATGAACTGACGGGGCGGGAGAATATCCTGCTCAACGGTCTGCTGATGGGCTATTCCAAGCGCGAGATGCTGGAGCGGGAACAGCGCATCATCGACTTCGCGGAGATCGGCGACTTTATCGACTCACCGGTGAAACAGTACTCCTCGGGGATGTACATGCGGCTGGCGTTTTCGGTGGCCACGGAAGTGGACCCCCAGATACTCGTGATCGACGAGATCCTGGCGGTGGGCGACGCGGGCTTCCAGCAAAAGTGTTTTGAACGCATCCGGAACTTCAAGAGCGCGGGCAAAACCATCGTGCTGGTGACGCACGATATGAGTCAGATCGAGGAGCATTGCGATCGCGCAATCCTCATCGAGAAGGGGTCGATCATGGCGGACGGTCCGGCCGCCGAAGTCGCAGAGCTGTACCGAAGTTCCATAGCCCTGGAGGTCGTCGGCGCCCACTGAGCGGCGCCGCCCCCGATGCACGTCGCCTTCGTGCCTCCCAGATTCTTCCCCTATCGCGGCGGCTACGAGAATTCGCCGCTCGCCCCGTCCAAGTATCTCGTCAGCCATGGCCACCGGGTGACGGTCTACACAACCGTGGCCAACGACTTGGAAGCGTTCTGGCTGCCCGGCTTCAAGACCTACCCCGAGGAAGAGTTTTCCATCGAGGGCGTGGCTGTGCGCCGCTTTCCGATCTCCCACAATGTGTGGCGCCGGCGCGCAACACGCCTGCTAGGGCTGGTCCCTTACTGGCGATGGAAGGCGCAATTCTGGCGCCCTCCTTCTACATCCCCGGACTATGTGGGGCGCTTCGCGAGATGGATGCTGACCTGTTTCACATCGGGCCGCTGCCCTATACCAACCTGATGTACGCGGGATTGCAGGCGGCCGAAGCCCGAGGCGTTCCGGTGGTGGCGACGCCTTGTACTCACTTTGGCGAGGAAGGCAGCGATGAAGTCGCTCGCCACTACGTGCAGCTATATCAGGTTGAGGTGCTGCAGCGGTGCGCGAAGATCATCTGCATCATGGGGATCGAACTGCGTCGTCTGGAACAACTGGGCGTGACCTCGGAGAAGGTAGTCATCAGTTATGGCATCGATCTGGATCTGGCCGTGGGTGGAGACAGCGAATATCTGTGCAAGCGCTATAACGTTGATGGACCGGTGGTCCTGCACCTCGGCATGAAGGCGTTCGAGAAAGGCTCGATCACGCTGGTGGAAGCCATGAAACCGCTGTGGGAGCGCGGGTCGCAGGCGTGGCTGGTGATGGCTGGGCCCAACCTGTCGGCCTTCGACGAAATACATCGCAAAGAAGGCCCCAGGATTTCCCCGCGTCGACATCGCTGATCTTCAGGCGCGCCACTTCGGCGCGGCGAGCGCCTGTGGCATAGAGCGTCATCAGCAGGATGCGATGGAAGGGGCAATCTGCCGCGTCGATCAAACGTGCCACTTCCTCTTGGCTCAGCACCTGCGGCAGGTGCAAGACCTTATTCGGGTAGGGGGTCTCGGCTACGCTCCAGCCTTTCTTTAAAACCTGAACATAGAAGAAGCGCAAAGCTGCCAGCCGCTGCGTTACGGTGTTGGGGGTCAGCTTCCAGTGAGTGAACAGTGCGGCCTGATACTGGCGAATATGCTAA
>JARLGI010000084.1 GCA_031296115.1 Acidobacteriota bacterium
GCTGGGCTCAGTGATGGGCAGCCCCGCGCCGATGGCGGCCACCATGGCCTGCTCCACCAGGTGCACTTCGCTGGCTTTCGCGCGATAGGCCGAGTCCATGACCGCACGCTTTTCCACCTGGGTGATCTCCGAAGGCACGCCAATGACGATGCGGGGATGCACCAGCATCTTGCGGTTGTGCGCCTTCTGGATGAAGTAGTTCAGCATTTTCTCGGTGACTTTGAAGTCGGCGATGACGCCGTCTTTCATCGGCTTGATGGCGACGATGTTGCCGGGCGTACGGCCCAGCATCTCTTTCGCTTCCTTGCCGACTGCCTCTACTTCACCCGTGTTCTTGTTGATGGCGACAATGGAAGGCTCGTTGACCACGATGCCCTTGCCGCGCGCGTAAACCAGCGTGTTCGCCGTCCCCAGGTCGATCGCCAGATCGCTGGAGAACATGCTGAACAGCGAGCGCATGTTGCTGAACCGCGAAGCACTGCTATGAAAACCGTTGGATGACATTACAAGCTAAATCTTTCTAGTTGCTAAGGAGTTATGAGGGTGCTGCATACAGTTTATGCCAGAAGTGGCGCAGGCGCGCAATGAGATTGCCCTTCTGCGGCACATTGAGCCACGGCATCATCTGGAACGAGCCGGAGCAGCCAAACGCCTGGTGTGGCTCGCTTCCCAGGCGCGAACAATAGATTAACACCGCCCGGCTTCGCGGGAGTTGCGCCGGGCAAGCAAACTGAACCATTTCCCCCTTTCCCGCGTCAGAGTTCCAATATCTTTCCGCAGCTGAAAGGCTGCAACTTCCGCGCGCCGAAAGGGTTTTAGCGAATGCATACGGTTCAACCGATTCGGCGGCAGAAATGAGTTTGCTGGTGCAAAAACTTCGTAGTCTGCTGGAGGCCTCCTGGGCACTGTCGCCCACCAAGGTGGGATTGGCGTGCCTCACCCTTGATCTTGCCGCGCTGCTACACTTGCGAATGAAGTCCACCCAGCAGCCGGCCGTGCAGGCCAGTCGGAACAGTCATCCCGGCAAGTAACGTCAGCCTCATGTCCATTCGCCAAGAACGAAACGCTTTGATGCCCGCATACCGTATTGTGATCGTCCTCCTGGCGAGTTGCACACTGCTCGCCCAGGAGACGCCGACGTTTTCCTCCGACGTGAAGGTGGTCAACGTTCTGGCCTCGGTGCGCGACAAGCATGGGCAGATCGTCAACAATCTGACCAAGGACGATTTCAAGCTCGAGGACAACGGCCAGCTGCAAAACATCCACTACTTCACCAAAGAGACGGACCTGCCGCTCTCCCTCGGCTTGCTGGTTGATACCAGCATGAGCCAGCGCCGCGTTCTCGATCAGGAACGCATTGCCAGCAACGGTTTTCTGAATGACCTGATGCGCGTGGACAAGGACAAGGCCTTCGTCATCCATTTCGATTGGGACACCGAACTGTTGCAGGATTTAACCTCCTCGCGGACCAAGCTCGAGGCCGCGATGGAGAAGCTTGATAATCCGGCGTTTGCCCCAGGCTACGGCGGTCAAGGAGGCAGTGGAGGAGGTGGGGGAGGCCATCACGGCAGCAGCGGAGGTACCACATTGTATGACGCGGTATTTCTCGCCTCCGACGAAATCACACGAAAGCTGTCCGGCCGAAAAGCGCTCATCATATTGTCGGACGGCGTGGACACGGGCAGCAAAGTCAGCCTCGATCGCGCCATCGAAACTGCTCAGCGCTCCAATACTTTGGTTTATTCGATCCTGTATGCCGATCCAGAGGCCTACGGTCATCCCGGCTTTGGCGGTATGGGCGGCGGGATGGGGGGTGGCATGGGCCGCCACGGCGGCTGGGGCGGTCCGGGCGGTGGGCCCGGCGGAGGACATCCCCAGCAATCAGAGCATCCGGACGGCAAAAAGGTCATGCAGCGTCTCGCCAGGGAAACCGGCGGCCGCTTCTTTGAAGTTTCGAAGAAGGAGCCTATCAGCCAGGTCTACGCCCAGATCGAAGAGGAACTGCGCAACCAGTACAGCCTGGGCTACACGCCCGACAAGGCCGTGGCCGCCGGCGGTTACCACAAGATCGCGCTGACCACCACTAACAAAGACCTCATCGTGCAGACCCGCGACGGCTATTACGCGCAACCCTGATGCAGGCTGACCCGCTAGTCCGGCCGCATTGCGTCAGCCAGAGCCACACGGTAAAATCAAGAGTTACATAGCCGGTCTCAGATAGATTCTCCCAGAATTTACTATTGTTTTTCCGCAAAGAGGCGAGTTGTGTGCGAATCTGCGCGTGTGCACGCCTTGTGCCGGCATTCGCGAATGGAGCAGCAAGTTGAAACCAGGCAAGACGGCGGTGATTATCGGCGCGCAGTGGGGCGACGAGGGCAAGGGCAAGATTGTTGACGTTCTCTCCGAGCGCTTCAAGGTGGTGGCGCGCTACTCAGGCGGTCACAATGCCGGACATACGGTCACCATTCACGGCAAGAAATTTATCCTTCAACTGATCCCGTGCGGCGTTCTGCGCGAAGGCTGTCGTGGGGTCATCGGCAACGGCGTCGTGCTCGACCCGTTCGCTTTCATGAAGGAAGTCGACGCGCTGCGCGCAACCGGCGTGAAGGTGGATGGCAACCTGTTCGTCAGCAATCGCGCGCACGTCATTCTTCCGTACCACCGCATGATTGAACTGGCAGCGGAGAACGCTCCTGGGCGGGTGAAGATTGGCACGACCTCGCGCGGCATCGGCCCTACGTACGAAGACAAGATGGCGCGCAGCGGTCTGCGTGTGCAGGACCTGCTCGACAAGGGGCTGCTGCGGAAGCACATCGAAAACGCCTGCCGCGAGAAGAACACCATCGCGCATGCCCTGTTTAACAGCGAGCCGCTTGATCCCGACAAAATGTACAACGAATATGCGGAGATCGCCGACCGCGTCGCGCCCTTCGTTACCGACACGGCGCTGCTGCTGAACCGCGCCATCGCCGCTGGTGAACCGGTGATGTTCGAAGGCGCGCAGGGAACCATGCTCGACATCGATCATGGGACCTATCCGTTCGTGACCTCGTCCAGCGCGACGTCGGGAGGAGCGGTGACTGGAACCGGCGTGCCGCCGACTGCCATCAGCATGGTCGTGGGCGTGACCAAGGCGTATTGCACGCGCGTGGGCGGAGGCCCGTTTCCAACCGAACTAAAAGACGAAGTCGGTGAAGCTCTGCGCAAGAAGGGCAACGAGTTCGGCGCCGTCACGGGACGTCCGCGCCGCACAGGATGGCTTGATCTGCCGCTGCTGCGTTATTCCAACATGATTAACGGAACGAGTTGGCTGGTGGTGACCAAGCTCGATGTGATCGACGAGCGGGCGGAAATCCCAGTCTGCGTGGGCTACAAGGTCGACGGCAAGAAGACGGAGGAGGTTCCGGCGCAGGCGTCGGGCTTTGAGAAGATCGAGCCAATCTATACCAAATTGCCGGGATGGCACACGAGCACGTTTGGCATCGCCGACCACGATAAGCTGCCGGAGAAAGCGAAGCGCTACCTGGAATTCGTGGAGAAAGAATCTGGCGCGAAGATTGGTATTGTTTCGACCGGCCCGGACCGCGAGCAGACGGCCTTTGTCCCCGAGTTTACCAAAGTGCTGGACGCGGCGAGCGGGAACGAAGCGGCGCGAAAACCGTAGTTGAGATTTGCTCAACGGGAGGGTTGCGCTGGGCGGGAACGTAGTTTTTGAAAGGGCACGGCTTCTGCCGTGCCGTTAGAATACCCTGCACGTGGCGGCTCTAGCCGCTGAGGAAAACCTCTAACGAGCGAGCCATCTTACCTCAGGGGCTGGAGCCCAAGTTTCTATTGCCTGTTTCCGGCACAGCTGAAGCTGTGCCCTTTCAAATCGTTTGCGGGAAGGAAACCCATGGTTGTGCTGGCCGTAACCTGGATCGCAAAGCCTAGCCACGAAGCTCAGGTGGCCGAGATCTTTGCCAAGCTGCAAGCTGCCTCGCGCCAAGAGCCGGGCTGCCTGATGTACATTGTCCATCGACATCGCACGGATGCACGGCACTTCTTCATCTACGAACAGTACCGCGATGATGCTGCTCTTCAGGCCCACCGAGATTCGCCGCATTTTCAGCAGTACGCCATCAAAGCGTTGGAAGATATTGGCGAGCGCGAGGAAGGCGAGTTGTACTCGCCGCTGACCGGTGACTAGGCAGTCGTAGAATCCGCTGCCGCTGCGGAATTTTTGGCCTTCAATTCCTCGCGCAGGATATCGAACAGCGCAGCGAGTACCGATGCCACCACCGGTCCTAGGAACAATCCGAGAAACCCGAACGCTTCCACGCCGCCGAAGATGAAGAAGAGCAGCACCAGGGGGTGCAGTTCGACTCGCCCGCCGACGACCCACGGCCGGATGACATTGTCGATGGCGCTAACCACCAGGGTGCCCCAGATCAGCAGGAACACGCCCTTCCATATCGCACCAGTGACCAGCAAATAAATGGCGACGGGCCCCCACACCAGTGACGATCCGACCACCGGAATGATGGAAGCGAAGCCCGCGCCGAGACCCAGCAAAAGGGACGACGGCATGCCGACAATCCGCATGGCGATGCCGGTCAGCACACCCTGGGCAACGCCGACGGAGAGAATGCCATACACGTTGGCGATGATGGTGTCGGAGACGTTGCGATACAAGCGGGCCACTTGCTCGGGAGTCAGGGGAATCAGCATACCCGCTTTGTAAGCCCACTGCGGGCCGTCGCGAAACAGGAAGAACAAGACGACAAAAGTAATCAGCGAGTCGGTGATGAAGCGAGCGAGGCCGCTCAAAACACTTGCGCCAAACCCGACCAGCCAGACACTGATTTGCTCCGCTTTCGAGCCGATTATTGCCCGCAGATCGTACTTGGACAAGTCAACCCAGTGGCCGACGAAGTGAAGCGGCTGATTGGCCAGAGTCATCAAGAGCGAAGTGAATCCGCCCTCCTCTGCGCTGCGGCGTCCCAGATAGTGAGCCGCCGAGAGTGCTTCATTGGCTGCGAGCAATGCGATGACGAAGCTGGGAACCGCAAAGAGGATGATTAGTGCCAGTGTGGAAATGAGGGCGGCCGTACCGGCCTTGCGTTTCATGCGACGCAAAATGCGCTCGTGCAGCGGATAGAAAACTACGGCAAGGATGATGGCGAAGGCCAAGGGCCGGAGGAACGATTGCGTGATGACGAAGGTCAGCGCCAGCACAATCAACAGCAACACGGCCAGGAAGATGATGGTTGTGCGTTTGGTGTGCATGGCTCAATTTGTAACATGCGCATACTCGAGGTGCGAGCGCCGAATTGCCGTCCCCGAATCGCAAGATAATCCGGGTGCGAACATCATGTGTATTCGTTTACAATACACTGTATGGCAAATACACACATTCTGACTTTGCGAGTGGATGGCGCCCTCAAGAAGAAGCTCGACCAACTGTCGAAAGCGACACAGCGCAGCCGCTCGTTCCTGGCGGCGGAGGCCATCCGCGAATTCGTCAACCTTAACGAATGGCAGATTCAGGAGATCAAGAAAGGATTGCAAGAGGCCGATGCCGGCGACTTCACCAGCGAGGAAGAGGTAGCGTCGGTATTCAAGAAGTGGACCAAGCGTGCGCGTTAAATGGCTGCGGGCGGCTTTGCGCGACCTCAGCGCCGAGCTTGAATACATCGCGCAAGACAGCCCCGCGGCCGCAGCTCGCTCCGCCATCAAGATTCGGACGGCGGTCGCTCTTCTTGGATCGCACCCTGCACTTGGCCGTCCGGGACGGGTAATCGGGACACGCGAACTCGTGGTCGATGGAACACTGTACTTGGTTCCGTATCGAGTGCGCGGCGACCATGTCGAGCTATTGCGTATCTTCCGCGGTGCGCGCCGATGGCCAAGCGATCTGTAAGTCATCCAACCCTCATGGCTCAGCTTTGCCTTCCAGCCCCAGCTCCTTCGCCACGCCCTGCATCGCCTCGATGCAGAGGGCAATGTGCTCGTCCAGGTCCACGCCCAGGCCGGCGGCTCCGTTGATGATGTCGTCGCGGCTGACGGCGCGGGCAAACGCCTTGTCCTTCATCCGCTTGCGAACCGAGCGGGCGTCCACTTCGGCCAGCGACTTACCGGGCTTGATGAGAGCGGTCGCGGTGATGAACCCGGCCAGCTCGTCACAGGCGAAGAGCGCCTTCTCCAGCTTCGAGTCACGGGTCACGCCGGTGTAGTCGGCATGCGACATTATGGCGCGGCGGATTCCCTCGTCAACGCCGCGCTCGGTCAGGATTTGATTGCCCTTGTACGGATGTTCCTCGGCAGAAGGGAACTTCTCGTAGTCGAAGTCGTGGATCAATCCCACGACGCTCCAGCGCTCCTCGTCCTCGCCGAACTTGCGAGCATAGGCGCGCATGCAAGCTTCCACCGCCAGCGCATGCTTGCGCAAACTCTCTGACTGGGTGAACTCAGTTAGTAAACACCACGCTTCGGAGCGCGTCATTCCGTGTTTCTCCGGCATTTCACGGGCATTCTTCCGTCCGCTTGGGATGTGCTTGCGGGATTTGCACAGCTTTCTCTGGCTTTCATCCCACAATGCTCTTGACTCTAGCAGACAAATGCTGCACAGTACGCGTAAGTTGTTGTGCCTTGCTCTGGCACTCCCAACCTAGAATGGCCACGACTCTCGCTCCTGTAGATTCACGGGAAGTGGTGAGATGCGACCAATGTCATCTTGTCCAGTTCAGAACCTATAACAATCTTTGCCGCCGTTGCCGCACGTCGCTGGATGAGGACATTCCCGAGCCAATCCTCACACAGCCGTTGCCGGTGGCTGAACCAGAGACCACGAATCGTTCCGAGGTGCAAGTCGCGAAGGCGACCCGCGGCCTGCGGTTGCGCGCCGGCTTGAGCCAACGTCAGCTGGCGTTGCGCATGGGCGTTCCGCGCACCTACGTTTCCAAGATCGAAAACGAAAAGGCGACGCCGACGCTGTCTTCACTCGCCCGCCTGGCGGCCGCGCTGGAGGTCAGCGTGCCCGACCTGTTGCGCGAATGCGGGCCGAATCGCGAAGCAGAGGTCAACGAGTTGATGGCCGACCCCTTTGTCGCCGAGCTGGTCGAGTTCACCTCCAAGCTGAACGCTATGCAGCTTTCGAGCGTGCTTGCCCAGGTCCGCGACATGGTGTCGCATCCGCGGCGGGTTTCGTAGCGGCGAACCGCCGGGCTTAACGGGCTCCATCCTGCGCGGTTCAGTCCGCCTTCCGGACACGCACTTGAGGGTGTGCGGAACCGCGGAACCCGCGTGAACCAATGCCGACCGGAAGATGCCGAGGCCTCACAGCCTCGGTGTTTTCTTTGCGGGTCCCAAGCGTGACTGGGCAATCGCGCAGGTAAGGGCCAGCGAGCCGACAGTAGTCCCCAGCCACCTTGCAACTAACGCTAACCACAGGGGTTTAAAGCATAAGCGCTCAAGGTAAAATTGTCCTTTTCCAGATGACATGTTGCTCATCTGGTTTGGTGGCCTACCCGCCGGGTTAAAATCGAACGCAGTTTCGCCTTGGCGAAGAGGTGACGGCTGTCAGCTGCGACGCGCATAGTCATTAGCAGGGATGTTGGGTACAGAGCAGCTTCCGTGAAGTTCGCAAGGACCAGGATGACCGTAAGTCGATCACCATCACCGACAATCCACGCGATTCTCAAGGGCTTGGTTCTGCTCGCCTGGCTGGCGCCATTTTCCGCTGCGCTCTGGGGCGCCGGATCCAGCGACCTTCCGACCTACTCCATCAATTTCTCGGTGATCGACGAAAAAAACCAGCCGATTTCTGATGCAACCATCGAAGTTCGCTCCGACAACAGTCTGGCTAGCACCTCTACTACTGGGCCGGACGGGAAAGCTTCGCTTACGGTGAATAGTCGCGGAAGCTATTCCCTCACGATTCAGAAGAAAGGCTATCTCTCAACTGAAACCGTGTTGGAGGTTGGCGAGAGCAATTCCGCTCAGGACGTTGACATTGTCTTGAGCCAAGTGGGGTTAAGCCAGCAAAGTATCGAAGTAAAGGGCGAAGCCTCCAGCCCGGTCACAGAAACGGCGAGCAGCCAGGCGACGCTGCCCACCACCCAGGCCAAGACCAGCGCTATTCGTCCGGCGACCCTGTCGGACGCGCTCCCCTTGATACCCGGCATCGTGCGGGCCAAGGACGGTAGCGTGCGCATCGCCGGCCTGGGGGAGAACCACAGCGCATTGCTGGTAAACTCCGTCGATGTTACCGATCCCGCCACCGGAAACTTCGGCCTCAGCGTGCCTATTGATAGCGTACAGACGGTGGAAGTTTCCGAGATGCCGTACCTGGCGCAGTACGGGAAATTTACCGCTGGGGTGGTTTCGGCTGAAACTCGTCGCGGTGGCGATAAGTGGGACTACAGCCTGAATGATCCGTTTCCGGATTTCCGCATCCGCAGCGGTCACATCGAAGGCGTGGTGGACGCGTCGCCACGCTTGAATTTGAGCGGGCCGCTGGTCAAGAACAAGCTTTATTTTGTTGAAGGCGCCGAGTATCTCTTCAACAACCAGGAAGTTATCACCCTGCCGTATCCCCAGAATTTGACCAAGTCAAACGCCTTCAATTCGTTCACGCAACTGGACGCCGTGCTGTCTTCGACGCAGACTTTGACGGCGAGCGTGCATTTCGCTCCACACAGTTTGCAGTATGCCGGCCTCGACTACTTCAATCCCCAACCGGTGACGCCTGACGCAAACTTCCACGAGTCCACGGCGATGCTCACCCATCGCTGGCAGATAGGCGATGGACTGCTGCAAAGCACGTTCGCCGGGACGGGTGTTTCCAGCAATGTTTCGCCGCAAGGCAGCGCCAACATGGTGCTCACGCCGGTGGGCAACCAGGGAAATTATTTCAGTACGAACTCGCGCAGCGCCACGCGCTTCGCCTGGATTGAACAGTGGACGCCACACGCCTTGCAATTCCACGGACAGCACATTTTCCAGATCGGTTCGGTGCTGGGGCACAGCGAAAACCAGGGCCAGTTCGGTGGCAGCCCGGTGCAATTGCAAAACACCAACGGGGCCCTCCTGCAAACCATCCATTACGTTGGCGGTAAACCCTACGACGTCTCCGACACGGAACCTGCCATTTACGCCCAGGACCACTGGATCCTTAACCCGCACGTGGCGGTCGACATCGGGGTCCGTCTGGAAGGACAGACCATCACGGCTACTACGCGGGCGGCGCCGCGCACCGGCTTCGTGTGGTCACCGGGCGACTCCGGCAAGGCCGTGGTCCGGGGCGGCATCGGCATCTTCTATGACTCGGTGCCGCTGGATGTTTATGCGTTCAGCAATTATCCCGACCAGGTCATCACCACCTACAACGCGCAAGGCCTGCCTGTCGGCCTGCCGGTCCGCTATCTCAACGTTACCGGCCAGGCGGCAGAGTCGGACTTCCCATTTATCGCTCGGGGACTGAGGAGCGGGAACTTCGCTCCCTACAGCACGGCATGGAACCTTGAGTTTGAGCAGACCGTAAAGCGCTGGCTGGTGATACGCGCCAAGTACCTGCAAAGCCACGGGCAGGACATGATTGCGTTGCAACCCGAGGTCCTGCAGGGCCAGCATGCTTTTCTGCTGAACTCCTCAGGTTGGGCGCAGACCCGGCAGGCAGAATTCACCGCCCGCATTGGGTCGGCCGCGGTGCGCCAGTTCTTTGTCTCCTACGTGCGGCAGTATGCCTACGGTAACGTGAACGATGCCAGTTCGTACCTGGGAAACTTTCCTTCGCCGGTAATTCAGCCGAACCTGGTCGCCAGCTTGCCCAGTGAAATCCCGAACCGCTTTCTGTTCTGGGGAAGCTATGGCAACTTGCCGAAGAAGATTACGTTGTCCCCGCACATCGAGTATCGCAATGGGTTTCCTTACCAGCCGACAAATGTGTACCAGCAGTACGTGCCTGTGAGCGGACCGCAGTACCGCTACCCGAACTACTTCTCGCTGGACATGCGCTTCTCAAAAGATGTGCAGGTGAATCTGCAGCACGCGGTGCGGCTCTCATTAACGGTGCGCAACCTGACGAACCACTTCAATGCGCTGGAAGTCCACTCTAACCTGGCCGACCCGCTCTACGGAACGTTTTTCGGCAGCTACCAGCGCAAGTTCCTGTTCGATTTTGACTTCCTGTTTTAGCGCCGGCCACCCGAGACTCCGTTCCGTCGACGGGTCAGCGATGCAGGCTTGTTCCTTCCGCAGACGCCGATGACTTACCTGCTGTGCCGCAATCGCGTCGCTGATTATTCGCGCTGGAAGGCAGTGTTCGCCTCCCACAAGAACGCACACCTGGAAGCCGGCCTTCGACTCATCGCGCTGTGGCGCGGCGTTGAGGACGCCAACAACATTTTCTTCCTGTTCGAAGTTGCGAGCATGGAGAGGGCCCGGCAGTTCATCCGTGATCCCGATGCGGCGAAATCGGGAGCAGCTTCTGGCGTCATCGATGGCGATTACCACTTCCTCGAAGATGCCAGCGGCTACTGACCGGGGAGGCCTCGGCCTTTCTCGCAGGGCTTGCTATGACTAAGTTCAGCTCCATCGGCATTACCATGGAACATCGCAGGACCGGCAAATGGATACCAGCAAAACTCGTTGGCGTGAACTGAGAAGGCTAGCCAGCTCGGTCGCGCTCATTGTTCTTGCTCTTTTCTCGGCCGCCGCCGCGGCGCAGCAGCTACAGGTCGTGCTGGACCCGGCACAAACCAGGATTGGGTGGAGCTTAGGAGCCAGCGGGCACACGGTGCATGGCACTTTCAAACTGAAAAGCGGCAACATTCTTATTGACCCCAAAACAGGCGACGCCAGCGGGCAGATCCTGGTGGACGCCACCAGCGGGGAGAGCGGCAATCGCTCCCGCGATAGCAAGATGCACAAGGATGTGCTGGAAAGCGCCCGCTATCCCGAAATCATCTTTTCACCCAGGCACGTGAGCGGTAACGTGCCCACACAAGGCAGCACCAACCTGCAGGTGACGGGCGTCTTCCGAATTCACGGAAGCGATCACGACATGACGCTGTTCTTGCCGGTACAGGTTGAGGGAACGCGGGCCACCGCGACCGCGAAGTTCGAAGTGCCGTACGAGGCGTGGGGCATGAAGAATCCCAGCAACCTCTTTCTGAAAGTGGACAAGAAAGTCGAGATCGAGGTCTCGAGCGCGGCGACAGTGACTATCGGCACGACGGCGGCGCTGCCTTGAAGCTGGGCTTCAGGCACCGCGGACTGGTCCGCGGTTTCTCCTCACAGCGCGGTCTTTCGTGAAAGCGCCTTCCGTTGCAACCCCGTGTGCCGTATGCTACTTTCAGTAATTGTTAGAGGTACGCTTTGCGCGCACAAGTGCCCGCTGGGCTGAACCGCAAAGAGGCTGAGATCTACTCCCGCCTCGATCCGGAGCGGTTGCCCCACCACATCGCCATCATCATGGACGGGAATGGCCGCTGGGCCAAACGCCGCCATCTGCCGCGCGTCGCGGGACACCGCTCGGGCGTGGCCGCGGTGCGTTCCACCGTGGAAACCGCCGCGCGCGTCGGCGTGCCTGCCCTGACGCTGTACTCCTTCTCCACCGAGAACTGGAAGCGTCCCAAGACCGAAATCAACTTCCTGATGAACCTGCTGCGGCGCTATCTGATGATGGAGCTGCCCACGCTGATGGAGAACAACATCCGCCTGCAATACATCGGGCGCCAGCAAGAACTGCCGCAAGAGGTGCAAGAGCGCATGGCGTGGGCGCGCGAGATGACCGAGAAGAACAGCGGCATGGTGCTCACGCTGGCGCTGAATTACAGCTCGCGGACGGAGTTGGTAGATTGCTTCAACGCGCTGGCGCGCGAGGCCTCGCGCAATGGGGGTTTCGACCACATGAAGGTCGACGAGAAAGCCATTGCCCGGCACCTTTATACCCACGGCCTGCCGGAACTCGACCTGGTCATCCGCACCAGCGGCGAGATGCGGTTGAGCAATTTCCTGCTGTGGCAGGTGGCGTACTCGGAAATCTACGTGACTGAAACGCTGTGGCCCGACTTTCGCGGTACGCAGTTGCTGGAGGCGGTCGAGGCCTTTCAGAAGCGCGAACGCCGCTTCGGCGGCCTGGTCCTCGACAACAACGGACACTCCTCGTGAAGCGCGTCCTCACCGCGGTCGTCCTGATTCCCATTGTGATTCTGGCGCTGTTCAAGGCGCCGTTGTGGCTGTTCACGCTGCTGGTACTGGGCGTGGCTCTGCTGGCGGCGCGCGAGTATCTCAACATCGCGCGCGGTAACGGTCTCAGCCCGTTCGACCGGCTGAGCTACCTCTTTGTGGTCTGCGTTTTTGTCGTCACGTTCGCGCTGGGCGAAATGACGGCCAGCAACTACAACCTGTCGCTGTCGCTCGCCTTCTCGTCGATCGGGGCCGCAGCATTGCTGTTGGTGGTTGCGTCGCCATTCATCCTGCTGATAGCGGGCATGCGACGCGAGCCACTATCGCGCTCGTTGCCTGACGCCGCTGCCTCGTTCTTGTTGATCCCGTATGTTGCTCTTGCGCTGGCCTCGATCATTGCCGTGCGGTCTTACGCCAATGGCGCGCTATTTGTGTTGTTCACGATGCTGGTGGTGTGGACCGGCGATGTCGCGGCCTATTACGTAGGTCGCGCGATGGGGAAGACGAAACTCGCGCCCCGGATCAGCCCGGGCAAGACGTGGGAGGGAACGATTGCATCGGCGGTGGGGGCGGTGGTATTTGGGCTTCTGTTGCTTCACTACCTGCGTCCGATTTATTTCGCGCTGAAAAGTGTGCACTTGTTGCCGCCAACCATGGTGCCCGATTTGTTTGGCGCCCCGCAGGCGAAGGTTCCTGTAATCAGCGCGGTAGCGTTTGCGCTCTGCGTAAATGTCGCCGCGCAGCTCGGCGACCTCGTAGAATCGATGTTGAAACGCGGCGGCGGCATGAAGGACTCGGGCTCGCTGCTTCCCGGTCATGGCGGGGTGCTGGACCGAATCGACGCGCTGCTGTTCGCGATGCCGATAGGATGGTTCTTTTATTTTGCGGTGCTGGGAAAGTATTTTCGGGGGGTGCCCTACGTTGATTAGCGGTCAAAGTCGACTATTCTCCCGAGAGTCTGATTTGGGTTTTGGGAAATTATGCCGCCGCTGCGCGGCTTGATCGCTGCCGTTCGTTGCCTCGAGCTGCATAAGGGGTTTGGATGTCACACAAGCTTTCACTGCCTGCCATCTCGGGCTAGATAAACTGAGGGTTCTGGAACTCTCTTATTCATGAAGCGCATCGCCATCCTCGGCTCGACCGGTTCCATCGGCAGAAGCACGCTCGACATCGTCGCGACGTTTCCGGACCGCTTCTCGGTGGTCAGCATGGCCGCCGGCAGCAACGTGGACCTCGCCTTCGAGCAGGCGCGCCGCTGGCGGCCGCAGCTCATGTCAATGGGCTCGGACGAGGGCACCGGACAACTTCAGGACAAACTGAAGAAGGCGGGACTGGACAAAGCGATTGAAGTAGCGGATGGCTCGGCTGGTTCGGTGAAGGTATCGACCCATCCCGACGCCGACTTTGTGGTCAGCGCCATCGTCGGCGTCGCCGGACTGGAAGCCACCTACGAAGCCGTCAAGGCCGGCAAGACCATCGGCTTGGCGAATAAAGAATGCCTGGTCGCGGCCGGAGATCTCATCACGGTGGAAGCCCGCCGCCAAGGCAAGCCACTGCTGCCTATCGATAGCGAACACAATGCCATCCACCAGTGCATGCGCGGCGGCCGTCGCAACGAAGTCCAGCGCGTCTGGCTCACGGCTTCAGGTGGACCATTCCTGAATACTCCGGCGCAGGACTTTGCGAACATCACGGTCGAGCAAGCGCTGAATCATCCCACCTGGAAGATGGGACAACGCATCACCATCGATTCGGCGACGCTGATGAACAAGGGCTTCGAGGTCATCGAGGCCTGCCGCCTGTTCGATATGCCGCCCAGCCAGGTCAGCGTGCTGGTGCATCCGCAGAGCACCATCCATTCCATGGCCGAATTCGTGGACGGCAGCCTGCTGGCGCAGTTGTCGGTCACCGACATGCGGTTGCCCATCCTCTACGCGCTGACTTACCCGGACCGCATCGAGTCGAACCTGCGTTTCCCGGTGCAGGAGCTGCGGCGCCTGGACTTCGAACCGCCCGACCTGGAGCGGTTTCCCTGCTTACGTTTGGCCTATGAGGCAGTCGAAGCTGGAGGCGGCAAGACGATCGCTTTGAATGCGGCCGATGAAGTGGCGGTCGCGGCCTTCCTCGAAGGTGCTATCAGCTTCCAGGAGATTCCAGCTACAATAAAGGCTGTCGTTGGTGAAACGCAGGCGCGCATTCCTGAATCTATATCCGAGGTATTGCAGGTTGACGCTGACGCTCGCCGCAGGGCCAGCGGACGCATTCAGCGGTTGGGCCCCAGGGACGCCGTTGCCCAGACGTCGTGGGCGACCTGGCGAAAGTAGCTCCCCAAGTAAAAGAGGTATATGGAATCGTTTTTGATCGCGGTGGTTTCCATGGCCGTCGTGCTCGGGATCATGATCCTGGTGCACGAGTTCGGTCACTATGCCGCCGCCAAGTATTTTGGTGTCCGGGTCGATGTGTTTTCCCTCGGCTTCGGCAAGCGACTGACCGGCTTCCGGCGCAACGGCACCGACTATCGCATCAGCGCGCTGCCCTTGGGTGGCTACGTCAAGATGGCGGGGGAAAGCCCGCTGGAGTCGCGCACCGGCGCGCCTGACGAGTTCATGTCGCATCCGCGCTGGCAGCGTTTCGTGATCGCGATTGCCGGTCCGGCGATGAACATCATTCTGGCCGTCGCCCTGCTCACCGGCGTTTTCATGGTGCATTACGAGCACCCGGTGTTCCTCGACCAGCCTGCGGTCGTAGGTTGGGTGCTGGACAACTCGCCCGCCGCCAAGGCCAGCATTCAGCAGGGAGACCGGATTGTCCGCATCGACGGCGTGCAGAATCCCACGTGGGAAGACGTGATGCTGAAGGTGATGGTCAGCCCCAAGCAGCCGGTGGAAGTCGCCGTCCAGCACGGAAACGAGATCCTGGATAAGAAGATCCAGCCTGAGATGGATAGCCAGGACCAAGTCGGCGCCATCGGATGGCTACCTGACCAGCCCATTACCATCACTGAGCTTGAGCCCCAAATGCCCGCCGCCATGGCGGGATTGAAGGTGGGCGACGACGTCGTAGCCGTCAACGGCACGCAAATGCGGTCCTTGTATTCAGTCATCCACCTGCTACAGCAGAACGGAAGCAAGTCGGTGGACGTGACCGCTGTCCGCAATGGCGAGCAAATGCATTACACAATCACACCGGTGCAAACCGAAGAGGGCGGCCAGAAGAGCTACCGCTTGGGCTTTCGTTCCGAGCCGGTGCATGTTGATAAGCTGCCTTTTGCCCAGGCGCTGAATCGCTCGCTCGATGAAAACAAGAAATACTCGCTGCTGATCGTGGACTTGGTGCGCAAGATGCTCGAGCGCAAGGTGTCGATCAAGCAGATGGAAGGACCCATCGGCATCGCGCGGGCTTCCGGCGATGCTGCGCGCCAACCGGGATGGACGCCGTTGCTGGGATTGATGGCGATGATCAGCCTCAACCTCGGCATCTTCAACCTGCTGCCGATCCCCATCCTCGACGGCGGAGTCATCCTGTTGCTGATCATCGAGGCGGTCATCCGGCGCGATATCAACGTTCGCATCAAGGAACGCATTTACCAGACCGCGTTTGTTTTCCTGCTGTTGTTCTTCGTGGTCGTGATTTACAACGACCTGATGAAGGCCCTGCCGGGATTAGCCCAGCGGCTGCCGTAGATTTGTTCAGCATTGATGAGGAAATGGGACGCTGCGGCGTCCCATTTTTTTCTGACAAACCCGTGAAGCATTGTCGGCGTTCTATAACTTTGGGTTGAAGTAAATCCCCTTAGCTCGCTGCCGGCGATGCTCGGCTACGCTGGCTCTTCGCTTTCGGCGGCTGCGGCCGGGGTGGCTTCCGCGGCAGGGTTCTCAGGATTTGCTGGCTCACTGGCCGGGGGTCCCGATGGCTGCTCGGCAAACATCTCCGCTTGCGGATCCCCGAGTTTCTCGAACTCTTCCATGCTGGGTAGCTCGGAAACGTCGTTCAGCCCGAAGCGCAGCAGGAATTCTTTGGTCGTGCGGTACAGGATGGGGCGGCCGATGACTTGCTTGCGTCCGGCGGTAGTAATGAGTTTGCGGTCAAGCAGGGTGGCGATGACGCCGGAGGAATCAACCCCGCGGATTTCGCTGATCTCGGGCACGGTCACGGGCTGCTTGTAGGCGATCACGGAGAGCGTCTCCAGGGCCTGCAACGAAAGCCGCACCGGCGGTTTCAGGCTCTTGGCGAAGCTCACCACCACGTCATGGTGCTCGGGTTTGGTGGTCATGCGATAGCCCCCAGCAATCTGCCGGATTTCCATGCCGCAGTCGCTGGCACCGTACTCGGCAGTGAGGCCTTCGATGATGCTGTTGAGCCGCGACTTGATGGCCTTGTCACGGGCCGATTTCTGCTCTTTGGTGAGATCGCCAGCCGTGAGCAGCTCGCCGTGGAACAAATCCGGACGGCTGTCGGCAGTCTCCCCGACGGCCGCATGTTCCGCGCGCAGTTCGGTGACCGTGGCGTCCGCCAATAACGAGGCGAGCTGGTCGAGGGTAACCGGTTCTTCCGTGGCGTAGATGATGGCTTCGACTTTAGCTTTCAGGCTCATGTGTGATCAGCAAACCCCTGCCTTGAAAGGGCACGGCTTTAGCCGTGCCGCACATCCATTCTGCGTCCCACTTCTAACTGCACGCCTGAAGGCCTGCCCTTTCAAAATCCGACCGGCTCAAGATCTGCCATAACCTCAGCTGCTCTACCTATCTCCAATCATCCTTCACTGCCGGGTTTTCCGCCATAAGCGCGTCAAAATTCGTGTGCTTCTTCAGCACGATGTCTCCGAAGACATTGTCCTGGCGCGCCAGCACCGCCTGAAGGCGAATCAGTTCCAGAATGGCCAGGAACGCGCACACCAGCGCGGAACGCGATTGCATATTGCGCAGCAATTGTTTCAGGCGGATGGGCCGCTCCTCCAGCGAGAGCCGCCGGCGTACATAGTCAATCATCTGCGAAACCGTGACCGTGTCCTCATCCACGTCGAACGACGGCCGCTTGCGCGCCCGGTCCAATATTTTCTGGAAGGTCTTGACCAGGTCGACCACGTCTGCCGCCATCTCCGGTTCGGTCCCTTCGGCGTTCTGAAATTCCCTCAGCGCCGGGTTCGACCAAACCGCATCTTCGATTTGCTGCTTCTGCATGAGCATCTGCGCCGCCGTCTTGAAACGCTCGTGCTCCAGCAGGCGGTTCACCAGCTCCATACGCGGATCCTCTTCTGTCGCAAGCGCGTCAGGATCGCGCGGCAGCAGCATCTTCGACTTGATGTGGATGAGCAGCGACGCCGTGTAGATGAACTCGGCGGCGACATCCACGTCGAAGCCCTTCATGCTCTCCACATACTTCAGGAACTGATCGGTAATCCTGGCGATGGGGATGTCGTAGATGTCGATGTCCTGCTTGCGGATGAGGTCGAGCAGCAGGTCGAGCGGGCCGTCATAAACCGTGCCCACAAGGACGGAGAACGAGGACTCGTCGGAGTCCTTGCGCGGATTGGCTGGCGCGTTTGCTTCAGTATCGGGCGCGGTCTTGGGGGCTTCAGACATTAGAACGGATATAGGGCCCTCGACTGGGACTAGAGTCCCTCGCACAGGATGACAGTTGTACCTCTGTGGCGCAACCTATTTGCCCTCGCCTGCGCTCTGCGTCGGCGGCTCGTACTGGTGCGACAGGTTGGTGGCGTCGCGAGCTTCCACCATCGTCGCCTCAGCCGCCTCGCGTGCCTTCTTCGAGCCTTCCTCCAGCAAGTCCCACGCCAGCTTCGGGTCGGCTTCATACCTGGCGCGCCGCTCCTGAATGGGAGCGAGCACCTTCCACAAGTTGTCGGCCGCCCATCCCTTGCACTCGATGCATCCGATGCCCGCGCTGCGGCAGCCTTCATACACTTTCGCCATAGTACCCGCATCGCTGAAAATCTTGTGCAGGTCGCCCACCGGACATTTGTCGGGATCGCCGGGATCGCTGCGCCGCACCCGCGCCGGGTCGGTGACCATGGTCTTCAGCTTCTGCCGCAAAGACGTCTCGGGCTCGCTCAACAGGATGGTGTTGCCGTACGATTTTGACATCTTGCGGCCATCGGTACCGGGCAGCTTGGGCGTGGGCGTCAGCAGCGGCTGCGGTTCGGGGAAAACAACCTCGCGCTGCGGGTCGAGATCGCCCGAGTGCACTTTGCGCGAATAGAACTGGTTGAAGCGCCGCGCCACCTCGCGCGTCAGCTCCACGTGCGGCACCTGGTCTTCGCCGACGGGCACAAAGTTCGCCTGGTAGATGAGGATGTCAGCCGATTGCAGCAGCGGGTAGCCGAGAAAGCCGTAGGTGCCGAGGTCCTTGTCCGTGATGTTCTCGCGCTGTTCTTTATAGCTGGGCACACGCTCCAGCCAGCCCAGCGGCGTGATCATGCTGAACAGCAGGTGCAGCTCGGCGTGCTGCGGGACGTGCGACTGGATGAACAGCGTGCTGCGCTCCGGGTCTAGCCCGGCGGCGAGGTAGTCGATCATGACTTCGAGCGAGTTCTGCTTTACGGCGCGCGTATCGGCGTAATCGGTGGTCAGCGCGTGCCAATCGGCGATGAAGAAAAAGCAGTCGTAGCTGTCTTGAAGGCCCACCCAGTTACGCAGCGCCCCGACATAATTGCCGAGGTGCAGTTTTCCTGTCGGTCTCATGCCGCTCAGGATGCGGCCCTTTTTGTTTGGCTTCGTTTCGGGCATCAGAATCTCAGAAGTTGGTACAGCAGCGCCTGGAAGAACCCCATGACCGGCGCGACCATGGCGCCCACGATGGAGCATCCGGTCATCGGCAATATGAAAAGTACGATGACCAGCCCGAAATAGCCAATCCGGTCGTAAACCCGCAGGGCGTTGTACGAGAGGAAATGGCGGATGACGTGGCTGCCGTCGAGCGGCGGAAGCGGAATCAGGTTGAAGACACCGAGCACCACATTGATCCACATGGCCAGATAAAACAACTTGGCCAGCGGGCTGGCTATGTCTGCGCCTCCGAAATGCTGCCCCATGCCTGCGTTCGAACCGTGTGCAATAATCGCCAACGCGATGACCGACAGAAATGCCGCAAGGAAATTGCTGACCGGGCCGGCCACGGCGGTAAGGATGTCGTCGCGCACCGGGTGCCTGAAATTGCGCGGGTCGACGGGCGTCGGCTTGGCCCATCCGAAGGGCGGAAAATGCAGGACGATCAGAACCAGGGGCATCAAAATGGTGCCGATGGGATCGATGTGGACGATGGGATTCAGCGACACCCGGCCGAGCATCTTGGCGGTGGGGTCGCCGAGGCGGTTGGCCATCCAGGCATGCGCCGATTCGTGCACGCAAATGGCGAACAGCAGGACGACGATCTCAAAGAAGATGTCGAGGGCATTAAAGTTCATCGGAAGTTGAATTCGATACTAACATGGGAAAGAGGGCGTGCCACGCAGGTAAAACGGTGAATCAACCGAGGTTATTCCAGTCTTCTGGATCGATATGGGCCTGACTCAAAATACTGCGCAAGGTGCCGACAGGGATTTCGTTCTTTCGCGGCACGATGGTCGTATCGACGGTTTCGCCGACTCCCCGTACGAACTTGACATGGCTACCCTTCTGACTAATTTCGACGAATCCTGCTGCTTCAAGCTGTCGCTTCACTTCCCGGAAGGGTGGGGATTAAGCCGCGCCAACCTCCAATCGATCGTGCGGACCTTGGGCGGACGTGTCGCGACTGACGGCTCGAAGTGAAGTTCCAAGGCTTCCTTCAGGTTCGCAAGAGCTTCCTCTTCAGTGTCGCCCTGGCTGGCGACATCGACCTCGAGGCACTTGGGAGACATACCACTCTCCCTCGCGCCAAACGGTAGCGGCAAACCGTCGCTTCATGAGCACATTCTTGCGCAGAAGGACAGAGTTTTTTGCTGGACTATTTCTGTGCAAGTGCCACCCGTCCGGCCTCCACGACGGCGCTGTCAATGCGCAGCGGCAGCTTGAACGTGGTGTTCACTCCCACGTTGGGGTACCTCGGGGTGATGAAGCGCTGCGCGAAGAATTGCAGGGCCATCTGGGGCAGCTCAAGGCCGTCGATAGACGCCGACTGCACGCGGAGGCTGCCCATGCCGCCGGAACCGCTCGCCTGCGCGACCATGTGGACATCGTGGGTTCCGCTGAACAGGCTCACGAGAGCATTCGACGAGCCTTTGCCCTGCATGATGGCTTCGAAATCAACGTGCGCATGGCCGTCGATCACGCCGGACTGCGACGTGAGATGCACCTTGCTGACCCCCTTCGGCAGCTTCACCCCGCCCTCGTTGAAGTAGGCATTGACCTCTGGTTCAGTCAATTCCGTAGGCTTAGGATCAGGACGAGGTTTTGCCGCGTTTTGCTTCAGGTAGGCGATCTTTGCCTCCATGGAACGGAATTCGGGGCTATGGTTTGCAGGCTGTGGTTGCTGAGCTGCTGAGAGAGAGGCAGCGAACACCAGCAGCAAGGCGTACAACCTCATCGGACCGCTGCCTCCGCGGCAGGCGCCGGGACAACCTTCGGCTTGTCCAGCGTGCCGGAAATGGCATAGGAGTGCCCGTTCGCGCGCTCCAGCCGCACGTCCAGGGTGCGGTCGTACAATGCAGTACCTTTCACCACGAAATCGCCGCTGGGCGATTGCAGTTTGCAGTCTTCCAAGGTGAAAGTTCCATGCGACAACACCAGCTTGCCGTTGAACTCGGAGAACGTGGTCGGCGCGGGATGGCTTTCGAGTGCAACGTGGCGAAGGGCCCCGCCGCTCCAGGTGAATTCAGCAGTCCCGTCGGCGGAATCGCGCATCGCGGCTGCACTTGCCCCGGTCATGGCCAGGGAATACCCGGCATCCGCGTTGCCTGTGGCCCAGTTGTCGTGCATCAGCGTCGCCAGTTGCGCCATCGAGAGCTTGCTGACACTGCCAGTGCCGGTGAAGGATGGGGGCGAGACCGTGAAGTCTGCGGTCCAGGTGCCGGTGTGCTTCCCACCCAGCAGATCGCCATGCAGTTCGCTGACGCGCAACTGGCCGGCCTGGAGTTCCGCGGCAGCGGCGACATTGGTCGCCACCGCCGAACCGATCTCCATACGGGCGATCGCGAGGCGTCCGCTGGCGCGTAGCTTCATCAGCGCGTCGTTGCGCTGTTGCCATGGCGCGAGCAGGCGGTACCAGGGCTGGCTGCCAAAACTCGGATTGGCCAACTGGTTCAGCCGTGCCACGGAAGCAGTGTCAACCCGCGCGTCAAAGTGGAGCGTGCAGGTTTCGGGAACGGTGCAGTGTATCGGGAAGCTCGCCGAGCCGCTGATCTGCGGACCCTGGGCGAATGCGGCGGTAAACGAGGAGAGATTCAGTATCTGGTTACTGAGCGTCGCCGCAGCCGAGGTGATCTGTAGCGGTTCGTTCACGCCCTGCAACTCTGCCGTGGCATTGTGCAGGTGCACCTTGCCCGACGGCACTGGTGGCGCAAAGCCCACCCATGCCCCAGCCACTTCGAAGTCAATCTGCGCAGGGCCCGCCAAGCCAACCCCGGGAGTACCAACGCCCAGAGCTTTGGCAACGTTAATCAGCCGCGCCAGATCGGCTTCGCCGTTCAGTGTCAAGTTGTAGTGCTCAGAATCGAATTCTGCGCGGGCGGTTGCCGGGGAGGCTGCCCCCAAGTTCAAAGCAAACGGTTCCACGACGACTCGCAGGCCGGGAGGGCCCGTAGGTTTCGGGGATGTCGCGCGTGACGGCCGTCTGCCCCGAGGGTTGGTGGCCATAGGCGGAGCAGGCACTGCAAACTTCAGTTCACCGATCTCCAGGTCACGCTGCAACACGCCCGAACGCAGGGCCAGGTGGTTGGCCTGTCCTCCGCCGCTCCAGACAGGAGTGCTGCCGGAGGACTTGCGCACGGTGAACGTCGCTTGGACGTCGCCGTTTGCCGTGAGATCGAGGGGCAGGTCCTTCTTGGCGTGGCGTGCCAAAGCCACTACGCGCTCGGCGGGAATGTTGTCAGCGGAAACGTCCAAATCGAACGCTTCACCCGCCCAGCCCTGGGCGCTACCCCGCACTTGCAGCACGCCGGGACCGACGGGCGATTGGCACTGCACTTCGCGCATCGATCCTTCGGGCGAGGAATACGTCCCGGTGCAGTGTACGCGCATGCGCAAAGCCTCGCCCAGAGCGATGTCATACCGGCGAAAATCGTCCACCTGGGCATCGAGGGTTATGCCGAGCGCCTCGGGTGTTCCGGCCAAGGTAGCGCTGGATCTGACGTTTCCGCGCCAGCCGCGGTCGTGTCCGTACATGAGAGTCGTGATCTGACCCAGCGGCCCTTCGGCGAAGGTGAGCTTCAGATTCACCGGCGTGCTGCGCAGGCTGGCGGCGCGCTCGAAGCGGCCATCAATCTTCAGCGTGCCCGTATCGTGGATGCCGACATCGGTGCGCATGGGACGCGCCGCCAGCCGTATTCCCCATTGGTTCTCCGATTCGAGCCACAGCGCGAAATCGGCGTCGGTGAACGCGAACGCCTTCTTTACCGCGCCCAGCTTGAAGTTGATGCGGCCGGCGGAAGCTTCCACATACGGAAATCGCGGCCGCGCTTCGGGCCGGGCCTTTGCCGTTGGAGCCGAAGCCACCTGCGAAGAGCGCTCGACCAGTTCCTCCAGGTTCCAGTGACCGTCAGCGCGGCAAACCAGGTTCAGGCTGGGATTGTCCAGGTCCAGCGTCCCGATTTCCAGGCGTCCGCGCCACAGCGACGTCAGGCGCAGCGAAGCCGTGACTCTTCCCGCGCGCAGCATGGGCTCAGCGCCATAGCTGGGGTCGTCCGCGACGACAAAGTTGGAGAGGACAAGTCCGGGGCGGGGAAGCAGCTTCAGTTGGATGTTGGAGACGGTGACGTCGCGCCCCAGCGCGCGGCTGATGGACTCAGCCACGCGCTTGCGGTAGCGATTGACGTTGATAAATGGCGGTAAGAACACCGCCAGGATGACGGCCAGCAGGACCGACAACATCAGCACTCGTGAGGCGCGCCCAGACATCAGTGCACCACGTGCAACATCCGGGACCAGCGCGTCTTATCGAAGAAATGAAAGACGATGTTGAACAGCCACGAGACGCGGTTGCCAATGTCCTGGCGCTCATATTCGTCGCGCGGCGTATCGAACGACCAGTAGATGAACATGGGCCGGCCAATGACGTTCTCACGCGGAACGAAGCCCCAGAAGCGGCTGTCGAGACTGACGTCGCGGTTATCGCCCATGGCGAAGACGCTGCCAGGAGGAACGACTAGCTCACCGTCCTTCACATGCGAGGGTAGGGTGAGCCGCCACTCGGGGGTAACGTCGTCGTAATTGCCGGGCGGTACATCCGGAAAATTATCGCGGTAGGCGTTGTAAGGGGTGCACATTCCGGCAGCCATCATCTTGGAATCGCAGCGATGCACGTACGGCTCATTGAGCCGCTCTCCGTTGCGATACACGACGCCGTCCTGAAGGCGAATGCGATCGCCCGGAATGCCCATCACCCGCTTGACCACGTACAGTCCGGGCTGGGCCGGAGAAATGAACACAAAAATGTCGCCATGTTGCGGATCGCGATAAGGCAGGAGTTTGCCCATCCAGCTGGTTTTGGGCGCCAGCATCGTGCGGTCCACGAAAACGTGGTCGCCGATGAGCAGCGTGTTCTCCATGGAGCTCGAGGGAATTTCGAATGCCTGCAGGGCGAACGTGATGATGAAAAGCCCGGTCACCAGGATGATCGCGATGGAGGCGACGAACTCCGGATGGGTCTCCTTCGGCTTGGCCGGCTTCTCGTCTGGGCCCACCGCTTCGGGTATGGATTTAACCGGCTTCTTGGCCGGCATCGCGTCCTGGCCCGCTGGCTCCGGCATGGTCTTTACAGTCTTCTTCTTGGCAGCCAAATAATCTTCCTTAAGAATCAGGGCAACATCCGACGGCAGTCTAATGCACGGTCCGGAACATCCGGCGCCAGCGCAGGCTGTCAATCAGGTGGGTGACGTTATACGTCAGAAGCGAAAGTTTATCAGACGGCAGGTCGCTGCCCAGCAACGCGCTGCTGCGGTCCATGGAGAAGTAGACCAGGAGCGGGCGTCCTACGACGTTTTCCGCCGGGACGAATCCCCAGTAGCGTGAATCGTAGCTATCATCGCGGTTATCGCCGAGAACGAAATAGGAGCCTTCGGGGACAATCAGTTCGTCATCGTCCAGCAGCTTCTGGGCTTGTATGAACCAGCGGGACGAGATCCTGTCGCCGTAAAAACCGCCATCGGGGAAATTGTCCCGGAACTTGTCGTGCTGTGCCCAGTTGAAAGTGGCATAGTCATCGTCCTGCCGCACGCCGTTGACGTAAACGTGCTTGTTGACCAGGCGCACGCGGTCGCCCGGCAACGCGACCACGCGCTTCACAAAATGCTGTTGCGGGTTGACCGGATAGCGAAACACCAGGATGTCCTGCCTCTGAATCGGGTGGTACGGCAGCAGCCATCTCCAGCCGGGCGAATGACCATAGTGGACCTTGTCTACCAGCAGGTAGTCGCCGACAAGAAGCGTCTTTTCCATGGACTCAGAGGGAATCTGAAATGCCTGCACGATGAAGGTGATGACGAACACGGCAATGACGATGGTGATGGCCAGCGATTGCAGGGAGTGCATCTCGTTGCCAGGCTTGCTCACCGGCGGAACAGCGGCGACGGGCGGCGCGCCTTCCGGCGTGGCTGTTATCGGTGGATCGGTACCGACTTCACTCATGGCTCTTCAGAAGGCCCGCTGGCAGCCCCTGGTTCCAGCGCTGCAGAAGTTCCTTGTAACGATTGTAGATACTCCCAGGCCTTTCGTGCAGCCCCTTGCTCCGCCAACTTCTTAGTTCCCCCTTCGCCACGCCGGACGAAGCCGTCTTCACCTCCAGGTGAGGGTGGAACGTGGGCTTCCATGGTGAACATCTTGCGATGGTCGGGACCCTCCTCTTTCACCAGCACATAACGTGGTTGAGGCCTCCCGCTGGCATGTACGGCCTCTTGCAACGCAGACTTGTAATCGGTGACAGGAAGCTTCCTGGTGCCGTGCTTGTGCAGTTCGGCCAGTTCGGGCTCCAGGATCGCCTGCAGGATGAAACGGTGGGCCTGCTCCAAGGCGCCATCGAGGTAAAGCGCAGCAATGATGGCTTCCAAAGCGTTTACCAGCAAGGCGCTTTTGTTACGCCCCCCGCTGCGTTCCTCGCCTTTGCCCAGCTTCAAGTATCGGCCGATCTTCAGCGCCCTTGCGGGGCGAAGTAAATGCCGCGCGCTGACCACGTGCGCGCGCAACTTCGAGAGCTCGCCTTCCTGGTACTCAGGAAAGCGGCGAAATAATTCCTGGCTGACGACAAATGACAGCACGGCGTCGCCTAGGAACTCCATCTGCTCGTTGTCAATCTCCTGGACGCGGATTCCGGCGGCCGCGTTCTGTGATTCCAGTTCGCGGGCATACGAGGCGTGCGTAAGCGCCTGCTCCAAGGTCGCCGGGTTGCGAAAACGGTGGCCAAGCACAGCTTCCAGCGCCGAGATGTCGTGTGCCTCTTGCTTCATTCCCAGGGCGCAAACCTCCAGCCGCGCCTAGCGCGGCGGCGTCTTTGGTTGAGTTTGCTGTGTCGGTTGCGATGGCTGTGAGCCCGGGCCTGCCGGAGCCGGAATCTCCGACGGCAGGCCAACCCCGCCTCCTCCGGAAGATCCCGCGGCAATCAATTTCTGCAAGCGAACTTGCTGCTGCTTGGCAAGGTTCTGTGCCTGGCTGCCGTCCGGAGCGTACTGCACCGCCTTGTTGGCCGATTCCAGAGCTTCTGGATATTTCTTTTGCTGGTCCTGTGCCACGGAAAGGCGCAAGTACACCACGGCCTCAGGCGCACCTTTGCTGGCATCCGCGGCCTTCAACAGGTCTTGTTCAGCGGCGGCGTAGTCCTTCTTACTCATGTTCACCATGCCGAGGGTGTCGTAGGCCATGGTGACAATGCTCCTCTTCGCCGCGGCAACCTTGTCAGCTGGCGCGTTCGGCGGAACGATGAGTCCCGTGTCGACATTGTCGATAGCGCCCTGCGCATCCTTGGCGGCCTCCGCTAAACGCTGCTGGCGGTCCATGTCCGTTTCGCGCGTGGATTCTGCCAGGGCGGACGCAACCTGCACCAGTGGCACCGGATTGGTTGGATCGGCGGCGATGGCCTTACGGCCAGCCTCGATCGACTTGTCCGCATTGTTCTGTTGACCGTAAAGATTCATGGCCCGAATGTACAAGGCAGCGCGCAATTCACTGTTAGGAAATTTCGCCGCAAAGGCGTCCGCCGCCGCCAGCGCCTGAGCCGGATCGGTGATGCCGATGTCATCGTTGTAGGCTTTCAGCTCCTCCTGTGATTTCGCCTGCAACATGCGGTGCCCCCCGCCAGCAGGCTGTGATTGCGCTGCGCTCGGATTGGCGGCGCCACTAGGTGGCGGCGAGGATGGGTTCGTTGCAGGGGCCTGGGTGGGGGAAGTCTTCGTCTGAGCTACGGCCATGCTCGCAGCCAGCAACGCCGCCATGGCCAACCAACTGGGTCTCATCGTAATCCTTTCTGATGGGGAAGCCGCGGGCCTCCGCCGGGCAAATCTTATGGTTGCTCTGATTTGTGCACTGGCGGCTGGTAAGGTTGCTTGAGCCCGCGTTCCGCCGCGTTTTTTGTCTCCGCCGAGATGTCACCCGTATTCAATGCAGCCTTATATTGCGCCACCGCGGCGTCCCGCTCGTCCTGCAGGTCGAAAATGCGGCCAAGATAAATGTGACACCAGGCCTCGATGCGGGGATCCTTGGTGGCCTCCAGCGCTTTCTGAAAATTGTCCTGCGCGCCCTGCATGTTGCCGCCCAGGGTCGCCACGCGGGCCAGCACGAAGTATGCGCGGTCCTGGTCCTGTTTCGATTGCAAGGCCTCCTGGGCCAGCTTTTCCGCACCTGCGGGATTGCCGCTCACTAGCTCGCGCTCCGCCATGTCCACTCTTGCAGCTGGCGGTTTTGCCGCCCGCACTACCTCCGGTGCTGCCTGCGGGGCATATTGCATCTCACTGGCGAGTTTCTTCTCCTGGTCGATGCTCATATTGTGTAACCAGTCAGGGAAGGCGCTCTGCAGGCCGTTTCCGCCCTTTTCGAATTGCTTCAACTGATCGTAAAAATAGCCAGTGAGCACGAAACCTTCAGCTTCGTCTTTCTGAATCATGGCCTGCCGGTCTTTGTCGGGCAACTTGGGGTCCGCAGGAGTGCGGGCTTCAATGGCTCGGATCAGGCACTCAATGACCAGCAAACCGGGATCGAGCTTGTAGTCTTCCGCCATTGGCGCCTTCTGAACCGCGATCAAAACCGGCTTCAATCGCTGCAGTGCGGTGGCCCGCTTCGCGACCAGGGGATCCAGTACAAAGTGCAGGTAGGTATGCCGTATCTCATCCATGTGCAGGTTGTTGCCCGCCGGAGACACCACAACGTAGTAATAATCCTGCAGATAATTGCGGGAGTTCACCTGGCCGGGCGCGCTCATCGGCTCCAGCAGTACGGTGAAGTTGTGGCCTGCGTATTCCGAGACTGGCATCCGTAGGTAATTGTCGGTAGAGGTGATCATCCGGGCCACCGGCTCGTGGTACTGGTCGATAAGTGCCAGATACTCGGCCTTGTGCTTCAGCCAGACGTTGTGCAGCTTTGCGGCGCCGTAGTACGCCTTCAGCAGGGGAATACAACCCAGCACATAAGTGGAATCCGGCGGCATGTCGGACTCCTGCATCTTCGGGGTGAAGTCCGGAGGTGGACCCAGATTCAGCGCCAGTGAGACATACTGCGCCAGGTCATGAGCGCTGTCGGCCATCTGGTGGTCCTTATAAAACCGGCACATTTCCCTGTCGGCGGAGGCGGCTGCCGCGGACTTGCTGGCTTCCACCAAGTCGGCCCGAACTGCGGCGCGGATGGGAGATGAAGATTGCAGTTCCGTGTCGTAACCGCAAACGTTCATCGCTGCAACTACGCTGAACAAAGTCTCGCTTACATCCAGAGTGGCCCGGGATTGGGCCAGGGTAGCGCCTGTCAGCGAAGTCAGGGTCAGCGAAAGACTAAGAACACGGAGAAACCAGCTCAGAGAGCCTCCTGAATTCGTCGCGGAGGGAATCGCTTATCAAGTTTACGGGGTGCGTATCTCCCGTGCAACCGATGTGCATTCGCGCGCGCAGCTCAAGATTACGCAAAACCTAAAACAATCTGTCATTCGGCCCGGGCGCGACGCTGAAATCATGCCTTGGTGCAAGCACACTAGGCACGTTTCTCTTCCTGCTGTGGAAGTGATGAAGGGAGGGAACCGCTAACCCTTGACCTGCACCTTGGAGAATGACAGGACCACCCGGCTCGCCGTCGGCTGTCCGAAGGCGGTGGCGGGATGGAAGGTGGTAAAGATCAGCATGCTCTTCAGCTGCGGGAGAATCGATTGCTCGTCTTCCGGCACCGATAGGACACGGTAATCCTGCACCCGGCCATCGGGGCCCACATAGGCCTCGACAATCAGGGCGTCTGCATTGCTGCTCCCCATGGACAACTCGAACGGGGCAAACTGCAACTCCGCCGGAGTGTAAAGCATGGTGGGAACATCGTTCACCGCGGTTATCTGGCTGGGGTAGATCATGCTGATGAGGACACCAAAAATGATCAGTGTGGTCACCAGTCCAAAAGTAGCAGGCACCATGATGGCGTTGAACGCGTTGTCCCAATGCACCCGTAGCGTCTCCCGGCGGGAACGTTGGGCATTGGCCATTTCCTGGGACAGGGCCACACGCAGCCTCAAGGCAAGATCGGGCGGCGCCACTTTCCGTCCCACCGATGTAACCATGCTCTGCGTCTGCTGCATCATCGCATAGCGCCCGGTGCACTCGGCGCACTGCTGCAAGTGTTCATTGACGTCAGCCAACTGGCTGCGTGTCACGGCGCCGTCCAGATGCGAGGACATGAGTCGCTTGGCAAGTGAGCATTTCATGGCATGACCTCAATCTTTTGACCACCAAGTTGGCCCGGCCTCCGGTCGCGTGTCACTCCCGATGTCTTACCGAACGCTTCCAGGTGCCGCTCCAGACGCTTGCGCAAAGCCTCGCGTCCCCGTACCAGCCGCGACTTTACCGTTCCCAGCGAAGTCTGCATGACTTGCGCGATTTCCTCGTAGGACAACTCTTCGATATCGCGCAGGACCACCGTCGTTCGGTAGGGCTCGGAAAGCGCCTTCAGTTCAGTCTCCACCCGTGCCTTCAATTCCTCGTCATACACGTTCTGCAGGGGAGACTTACCTTCGTCCACCAGTATGTCCTTCATGGCCGGCGAATGCTCCCCATTTGCATTCTCGGCCGGCTCGATGGATCGCTCCTGCATCCTGTGCCGGAACCACCAGCGGCGTTGGTTCGAGGCTTCGTGCACAGCAATCCGGTAAATCCAGGTCTTCAAGCTGGAATCCGCGTTGAAGTTTCGCATCCCGCGAAAGATCTTGACAAAAACTTCCTGCGTGGTGTCGGCTGCGTCGGACGGGTCGTCCAGGATGCGGTAAACCAGGCTGTAAATTGGCTGATTGAAGTGCGCGATCAGCCATGAATAGGCGTCCTCCGAGCCCGCCTTCAATTCGGCCACGATCGCCGCTTCTTGGGTACGGACTCCTATCGCACTCGCGAGGTCACTCAAGATTGCTGCTCCCGCCACTTGGGCGCACCTCAATCATAAATAGATTCGGAGCCCGCAACAACTTGGTCCGCACCGGCTTGCTGCCGACGCTGTTGCCACGCTTCCTCTTCCCTGACGTGCGCCGTGCGCGCAACACGACGTCCGTCTGAGAAGGCTTATTGCAATAGACCCCGGCGAGGCGCGAAAGGTTCCCAATTAGGACGGTGGAAATTGCGAATCGCTAAGGTTTCGGGGCTTGTTGGGTGGTGCCGGTAGTGGAATCTGGTCCACCGCTGGGAGCCGGTTTCTTCTTGTGGGCCGTCTTCTGCGCTGGCTGCGTGTCGTCTACTATGACCTTCTTGGGCGGTGGGGCGGGCGCTGCTGCGGCCTGTTGCAGAGTTCGTACTTGCGTCCGCAATTGGTTCAATTCAGATTGCATCGAGGAGGTTAGCCGCTCCAAGCTGTCACCTAGATCGCGTCGGACCGAATCAATGACTTGCAGTTGTTGAGCTAGGGCTTCGTAGTCGGCTTTCGGGCCGAATGCGCCGGCTGATTCGGTGAGCGAACCCATCACATCATAGAGAGCGTTGAGATTGCGGTAGAGCCTGAACTCCGCGTTCAAGTCCTGGGGCGCGGAGCGGACGCTGTCAATCATGCCCGGCAATGCGGAAGTCAGGTTACGCTGCACGGAGTCGGCGCTATCCTGGGCCGCCCTCTTGGACTCGCTATCCGTCTTCCACTTCTCAATCCGCATACGGCCAAGGTCGAGGTTGGTCTGCGAAGCTGCGGCTTGCAGCTTGTCGAGGTCAGGCAGAATCGAGACCATCGAAACGCTGCGGGGACTGCTTTCGTTCGTTGCGGGTGCTGTCGTTACCGGAGAGGTTTGCGCCAGGGCCGACTCCGCCGCCAGGGCAGCAAATATTATGGAGGTCGCCAATATCATTTTTCCGCTCCTGCCGAAGGAGAATAGGGACGAGAGTCGCAGACGAGGCAGAGCACTGCTGGGGCGCAATTTACGAAGCTTATCGGATGTTATCGCATCCCCGCGGTTGCGTTGAGTACTATGTTCAGCGGCGGCACCCGCTCGGGTTTGACGTACTGATTCACCAGGAAGCGCTGCCCATCGGCCGTTACGTCATAGCTGAACAAATCGGTGGAGGAGATGATCATGCGCCCGGGAACCTGGAACAAGGGAACCGGCATGCCGGTGGAGAGTCCGCCCTGGGCGCTGACCGCCACGGCCATCAGGCGCTTGGTCATGCCCGCGTAGCTGACGTAGAAGATCTCCTTACCGTCGGCACGCCAGCGGGGCTCCATTCCCCCGCCGCGAGAGACCTGCAGCTTGCCGCCGGTGCCGGGAAGCGGCGCGATGTACACCTCCCAATCGCCGGATTCGTTCGAGGCATACGCCAGCCACTTGCCGTCGGGTGAGACCTGGCCCTGGCGCTGGCTGCCACCGGGACTGACGGCTGGCTTGAATGTTTGATCGGCCAGGGAGAGCAATTGCAGCTTCGATCCGCCGGACGAGGGCTGTTCCTCGAAGACGATCCCGGCGTCATCAGAGGTCCATGACATGGGGATGGTTTGGCCGGCACCTCGATCGGGCCCCGCGCTGCGGTCCGCTTCCAGCCCACTGGCGCTCTTGAGCCGCACCATGCCGCCCCCCGCGGAACGGTAGGCGACGGTCTTGCCATCACGCGACCACACCGGATTGGTTTCCTCCGCGGGATCGAAGGTGAAGCGCGTATAGCTGTGGCGTTGCAGATCGTGGATCCAGATATCGATGTTCTTGTCCGTGCCGTCGGCAACATCCACGGCTACCCGCTGCCCGTCCGGTGAAATGGTCGGGTTGGCGATGATGGCGCTTTCCCCAAGGCGTCCCAACTCCTTTCCGCCGCGGTCGTACCACGTCAGTTGGGAAAGCGGCGCGGCGGCGCCGAGGTGATAGACCACCGTGCCGTTTCCCGAGACTGTGAATGCCGACCAATAGGTGGAGGGTGTCCGCCCGACTTCATTCACGATGACCTGTGGGCGGTCGAGCAGCTTCCCATTGTCAGGATCGATAGGGAGGGCCACCAGCGCATGTTTGTCGTCGCGATAGAAAAGACGCCCCTCGCCGTAACCGCAGCTGGAGCGTGCCAAAGTGACCATGGTTTTCTTTTTGGCAGAAAGCGAGCTGAGGTAGATCCCGCTGAAATGGTCGTCCGGGCTCTCCTTAAAATTGCCAGCCCAGAAGAGAAAATGCTCCCCGTCGGGCAGGAAAACCGGCCAGCGATGTGATAAGAAGCTGTCGTCCATGAGTTTGTCGGTCACCGGCGCAGCGTCCGTCCCATCGGGATTCACCCTCCATATCGGGCCCGCAGCGCTGGGAGTGTAGAGGATGATGTTCTGTTTCCCCCATGTGCCACCACGGCCGTTTTCCGCGTTGGCGATCACCTCCGGGACGCCGCCCGGGACCGCCATCTTCTTCAACTTGCCGTAGGCAAAGAAGGCAATATACTTCCCATCCGACGACCAGAAGGGGTAGCTCGCGCCCTGGCTGCCATCCAGGTGGTTGGCCGTGGCAGAGCCGACGCGCTGCACATGGATCAGACCCTCCCCGGTGGTCTCCTCCGGTGAGACGTAGGCCAGCATGCTGCCATCGGGCGAAAGCGCCAGGTGGGTCACTTCGCCTTCCGTGGGAATGGCAAATTCCATTCTCCGGCCGGACGCCGCCGGCCGGGCCGCAAAATAACCGAGCAGCGCCGCAGCCGCCAGCACCACCCCCGCAACCGCCCACGTCCAGCCGCTTCGCGGACGCGCGGCTCCCACCGCCAAGGCTGAAGCCGACACGGAGCCGGAAAGGGCTCCCAGCGCGAACGTCAAATCGCGGGCCGACTGGAACCGGTCGGCGGGGTTCTTCTCCAGGCAATGACGCAGGATGCGATCCAAGCCAGGAGAGATCTTCACCGTTGCCAGATCGATCTCCGGCGGGTCCGACTTCAGGATCGCGTTCATGGTTTCGACGGTCGACTCGCCGCCGAAAGCGCGCTTGCCCGACAGCATTTCGTAAAGCACCGCTCCGAAGCTGAAGATGTCGGCGCGATAGTCCACCACCTCGCCCCGTACCTGCTCCGGCGCCATGTAGGGCGCGGTCCCCATCACAACTCCCGGGGCCGTCCGCAAGGTAACGGTCGCGCCCTCCGGGGAGCTTGTGGGGACGGCGGCCGCATCTGCTTTTGCCAGGCCGAAATCCAGTAGCTTGGTGTGGCCGTCTTTGGTGAGAAAAATGTTTTCCGGCTTAAGATCGCGATGGATGATGCCCCGCTCGTGCGCCGCCGCCAGGCCGTAGGCGATCTGTGTTCCGATCTCCACTGCCTTGCGCACCGGGAGCGCGCCGCGGTTCAGCCGCTCGTGCAGCGTCTCGCCCTCCAGCAGTTCCATGACCAGATACGAAGTGCCGTCCTGCACTCCGACGTCATAAATGGCCACAATGTTTGGGTGGGTGAGGGCGGCTACGCTGCGAGCCTCCTGCTCGAAGCGGCGCATGCGGTCGGAATCGGCGGCAATGGTTTGCGGCAGCACCTTGAGGGCGACGGAGCGTTCCAGACGGGTGTCGTGCGCGCGATACACCTCGCCCATCCCGCCTTCACCGACAGCGGCGACGATCTCATAGGGCCCGAGTTTTGCGCCGGGAGAAAGTGGCATGTGAAAGGCGAGATTATACCCCGTGCCGCAGCGCCGGCCCGGCAGAAAGATCGAAGCGGCGGCCGGCCATGATGCTGGACGACTGGTTCCGCCTTCCCCGGCTTTACCAGATGCGTACGCGGTCCGCCGGTGCCAGATACAGTGTCTGGCCTGGCGTGACGTCGAATGCCGCATACCAGGCGTCGATATTGCGGACCTCGTCGGCCCGGTACTGGCCGGGGGAGTGCGAATCCACCATGACTTGCTGCCGGAGTGCGGCGTCCCGTGTCTTGGAGGCATAGTTCTGCCCGAAGGCAATAAAGAACTGCTGGTCGCCGGAGAATCCGTCCTGCACGGGCGCTGCTTTTTCGGTGAGCGAGGCGCGGTAGCCGTCATACGCTGCCGAAATACCGGCCACGTCCGCGATGTTCTCTGCCAGCGTCTGCTTGCCGTTGAGCGAGAGATCAGGGAACGGCTTGTAGGCGTCATACTGCGCGACCAGTTTGGCGGTGGCGGCCTCAAAATGCTCTAGATCAGCTGGTGTCCACCAGTTGCGCACCCGTCCCTGGGAATCGAAGGCGCTGCCTTCCGAGTCGAAGGTGTGGCTGATCTCGTGCCCGATGACGGACCCGATGGCGCCATAATTGGCTGCAGCCGGCGCCAATGGATCGAAGAATGGCGGCTGCAGGATGGCGGCCGGGAAATTCAAGGCATTTTGCAGTGGCAGGTTGACCGCATTCACCGTCTGCGGCGTCATGGACCATTCCTTCCGGTCCACCTGCTTTCCCAGGCGCGCGACGTTGCGGTGGTAGTTAAACAGGTTGCCGCGCCACAGGTTGCCGAAAAGGTCGTCCGCCTTCACTTCGTAGGCTGAGTAATCAATCCAGGTCTCAGGGTATCCGATGCCTACATAGAGAGTGTTGAGCTTGGCTTGCGCCTCGGCTTTGGTGGATGGGTCCATCCACGGCAGTGCTTTAATGCGCTGCCGGAAAGCGGCGATGATGTTGGACACCATCGCTTGCGCGTCGGCCTTGGCCTGGGGAGAAAAATAGCGTTGCGCGTAGATTTTCCCCACGTCATCGCCCAGCAGCCGATTTACGATGACCACTCCACGCTGCCAGCGCGGACGCTGCTGGGGCGCGCCCTGGAGAGTCATGCCGAAGAAGGCATACCGCTCGTCCGCCAGCGCCTTGGGCAATGCGTTTCCATACTCCTCGATCAAGTGGTAGGCCAGCCAGTCCTTCCACGTGTCCAGCGGAGTGGAAGCCACCAGGGCCGACTCGCCGGCGAAGGCGGTGGGCTGCCAGACGATAAAGCTGGACTGCTGGCTGAGGCCGGCGCCACGGAAGTACTCCGCCCAATCCAGGCCGGGAGCTTTGGTCGCGAAGTCGGACTGCTTCCACGTATTGTTGGCCTTGTGAATGTCGTCGTTGTCCGCCAGGCTGAGGTGCTTCTCCGCAATGGCGTGCTCCAACGCGACAATTCGCTCGGCGCGTGCGTCGGTGTCGGCAAATCCCGCGAGCTTCAGCATGGCTGAGACGTGCGCCTGATACTTGGCGCGGACCTCACGCATGTGCTCGCCGTCGGACAGGTAGTACTCGCGGTCAGGCAGTTGCAGGCCTCCCTGTAACAGGTAGGCGGTGTAGTGCTCGGGATCGTTGAAGCCAGGAGCCACCCACAGTCCAAACAGGTGGGAAGTGTGAAAGTTGGTGTTATTCAGCGCGTCAACGTCGGCCCGCAACGTTTGCCCGAAAGCGGCGGACAGATCGCGCTTTGTCTTGATGGCCGCGATGGCGTCCAGGTGCGGACGCAGGGGCGCGAGACCCTTCGCCTCGATGGCTGCTTCGTTCATGTAAGAGTTGTAGAGATCGGCGATCTTGCGCGAACTCGACCCGGCCGGCGCGTTGCCTTGGGCGGCCTCTTCGATCAGGGCGGCAGTGCGCTTGTCGCTTAAGTCGGCGAGGGCGCTGAAGACGCTAATCCGGCTGCGGTCCGGCGGCAGTACGGTGCGCATGATCCAGTTGCCGTTGGTGTATTCGTAAAAGTTATCACCCGGCTTGACCGAGCGGTCCATGTTGGCGACAACGATCCCATGCGTGTCCTGCGTCGGTGCTTCCTGCGCATAGGCAGCAAGCAGCGCAAAACCGAAAGTACAAGCAAGAAGAAGCCTGAGGGCGGTGCTGAAGGGTTTCCGGGTGGGATTCATGTATGAGGGCTCCGAGTATTGAGCGGCAAACCACGCCGCTTGATGTGAGCGGCTTGCAAATCAAGAGGGTAGCACGCTGGCGGCAGCCGGCGGAGGTTCGGCACAAACCGGCGTCAGGCAGTCTGGATATAGACCAGAGTCGTGCTCTAATAATCTGTATCGTCCAGGTGAACTACTTTGCCGGTCTCAGCAAGGAAATCGAAAAAGAAGACTTACAAGCAAAAGCCGGGAGAGAAACCTGTCTCGCAGGCCACGCTGAAGCTGCGCCTGCTGAAGCGGCTGAAATGTACGTTGAAGTACGAAAAGCTCGCATGGACCGCGGGCGCCAAGCTGGTTGCTGGAGTCGATGAAGTAGGGCGAGGCTCACTCTTCGGGCCGGTTGTGGCCGCGGCGGTCATCCTTGAGCCGAACTACCGCATTCGCGGGCTGCGTGATTCCAAGCTGCTCGACCGCGAAACCCGGGAGAAGCTGGCTCCCCGAATCAAGGAGCACGCGGTGGCATGGGCAATCGCGGCTGTAGATGTTGCAACTATCGACCAACTCAACATCTACTGGGCATCGAAACTGGCCATGGAAGAGGCCGTCTGCAAGCTCACGCCGCGACCCGATCACTTGCTCATCGACGCCATGCGCATCGCCTTCGATTGCGAGCAGACACCCATCATTCACGGTGACGCGCTGTCCCCGTCAATCGCCGCCGCTTCGATCATCGCCAAGGTGGAGCGCGACGCCATGATCAGCGCCTGGGACCCGGTCTTCCCCGAATACCGCCTGGCCTTCAATAAGGGCTACAGCACGCCTCATCATTTGAAGATACTGCGCGAAAAGGGTCCGACGCCCTTGCATCGGTTGTCGTTCGCCCCGGTGTGGACCTCGTCCGCGCCGCAGGAAGTGCTGGCGTTCATGCTGGAAGAAGAAGCAACTAGCAACTAGCAATCAGCAACTAGCCATTTACTTTGTGGTCGGGTTCTCCGATACTGGCACCCCGCAGGGATGGCTCGGTGCAAGCCCGACCGAGAACATGAATCCAACCACCAGCAAGGCCAGACAGACAACAGCTACCGCGATCATTCCAGAGGAAATACCCTGTCTCGCGTGTACTATGGGCGGGTTGCCCGCATCACTTCCTTGATTCACCAATCGAATGACGTATCCGAACCTCTGCTTAATGGCGCCGCGGTTCAAGTAGTAAATCTCGAGTACCCCGGCAGCGGCAAGCGCAAGTCCGAAGAGCGTGACTTCGAGATTTTCGATAATCTCGGCCGCCTGCCGGGCCTCCGACGTGTAACCAATGAACACGAAGAGCAAGCCGACGGTCGCGACCAGGACGGAGAGCCCCAGTGCGAAGTGCCGTGCCCAGCTCCTCAGCCGCAACAGCCCGACCGCGGTGGCTAGAATGGGCGCTCCGATCAAGAGGAAGCCGATCGCGGACAACGCAAACACTGCGGAGGGAGGCGGCGTGCACTTTGGGATAGCGCCCAGCAACGGCAAAAAGAGGCTGAGCAGCGCCAGCATGCCGGAAGTAAGAACAATACCGAGAGGTGGTTTCATTGCGCCCTCCCTGTGGCCGCCATCAGAGAGCGGCTAGCTCCAATAGAACGGGGCCGAATCCTTATTCTTGCAACAGCTTTTTTTATATACGAACCTCGCCGTTGAGGCCGTTGCCCACGCGCCTGCTGGTTGCTAGCCGCTTGCTTCGAGGAACCCGAGCACGACCTCGCGCTCGCGCGGCCCGTCGAGCTCCACCAGCACAACGCGCTGCCAGGTCCCCAGCAGCAGCGAACCGCGTTCTACCAAAAGTCCGAGCGAAGTCCCTATCAGCGTGGACAAAATGTGGTCGGGCACGTGCGCGGGATTGTGCGGATGCCGGTAGTGTAGCTTGGGAATGATGTGCTCGAAGGCGTCGAGCATGTCGAGATCGGTACCGGGATCGAGGTCGGCCGTGGTCAACGCGGCTGTGGTGTGGAGGATGTTTAGCTGGCAGACACCGCTCTTGTCCGCGTGACTCCTGCTGAGCACGGCCTCGACATGCCGGGTGATGTCGAGGATCTCGCGCTTGTTGTGCGTTTTGATCTTCAGGCGATGCATGGCTCGTTGATTCTAATGAACACTCAGTAAGCAGGTGGAGCAGGTCTTCAGGCCTGCAGTGAAGCTCCGTAAATAATTTCGCGTCAGCGCCTCAGGTAATCGAACGAACTCACCTCAGCGGCTAAAGCCGTTTCATTCGGCAAACGTAGAAGCAGCGCTAAAGCGCTGCTCCACCCCCGGAACAAGGGAATTCCGAGTATCCGGAGCTATTGGCTCGGCGTAAACAGTTCCAGCCTCATACGCCACGAGACCGACTGTCCGGGCTTCAGCAGCACCATGCCGGTATCGACCTTGCCCCATGCCGGGCTGTACGGATCAGGCAGGTTGAACTGCGGCTCGATCGCAACAAAACTCTTCTGTGGCGGAGCGTACACCTGAATGGATTTAATCTGCGGTGCAAGAGTCGTCAGGCGTAAGCCATAATGCGCGGCCGGATCGATGACTTCCGAGACCCTGCTGCCGTCCGGATTGCGAATGAGGTCGGAGTAGTTGTCGTCCAGATACTGCGTGCCCAGCGGTCGCCCTCCCGGCGCGCTGAAGTCGTAAGGCGTGCCTTTCACCGATACGCGCTTGCCGGTAACGAACGAGTCGTCGTAGTTGTTCATGACGGCGCGCGTCTCGCTGGGCAGATGCAGCCGGGCCTGCTTGCGGTCGCCACTGGGCAGAAGAAAATAAGGATGCCAGCCGATGCCCATGGGAAGGGGCTGCTTTCCCACATTAGCCGCCGTAACGGTCATTTCCAATGTGTTATTCTTCAGCAAAGTTTCGACCTTGACGTCGGTGCTCGATAGCCAGTGCCCGTCGAAGTCCCCGGCACGCAGCACGGCGGAAACCGACGAGGCATCGGCCCCATCGTGCTCTGCAACATCCTGAAACTTAGAGCGCATCATCAGGCCGTGAATGGCGTGCTTCTCCGCGCCGGGCTCGCTGCCGCTCCAATTCGCTGGAAGGGTCACTGTCTTACCGGCCACCGTCGCGGTGATCGTTTTTCCATCTGCCGAAACCTTGCCGCGAATGCGGTTGGCGAACGGGAGCAGGATAGCGCCGCCGATCTTGAACACCTGGTTGCCCCATTCATCATCGCCGCTGTCCAACAACTGGCGCGCATCCGGCAGCGCAGGAGCGTTCAGCACATCGATCTCTCCTTTGCCGGGGAGATAAGCCTTGACCTGCAACAACGCCATGCCACGACCAGGCAACACCGTAGCTTCCAGAAACTGTGGCATGCTTTCATCTGCAGTGCGCGGCCGTTGCAAGACGACGATAGGCTCTCCGCCGATGGAGATCTGATTCGCGTCCTTCTGCTGGCCGGAAGCTTGAGGCCAGTCTGCACACGCCAGCAAGGCGATGGAACTGAGCAAGCAGATCCCCAACCATTTCAACCGACTCATTGATCGCTCCTTTGATGCGTCCAGCGAAATGCCGGTCCTTACCGGGGCGCAGTCTCGGCGCACCATGATACTTGGTTAGGACGCTGGATTGGAAACGGCAGAAAGGCCAGCTTCAGCTGGCCATTCTGGGAGTAGCTTGCGAAGTTGTTAGCTGGCTTCGGCCATCTGCCGGCGCCGTTTCGATAGCGCCGACTGGATAAACGTCACCTCGCGTCCCAGTATCTCGGTCGCCTCGCGGCAGAGGTCCGGACGCTCGCGCATGAGTTGCAGGAACTCTTCTCGCGGCACGTGCACCACAGCAGAACTGGCGACGGTGATGGCCGTGAGGCTGTAGGGGTGTCCGGTAAAGGTGGCGGGCAATCCCAACAACGACCCCGCGCCAAAAACCCGGTCAAGCTGCCGCATACCCCGCACGCCCATCAGCACTTTGCCCTTGCGCACATAGAAAACGCCTGCACTCTCCGCGTCCTCTTGAAACAGGACGTGTCCGGGAGGACAGTGCTGTTCGTTGCCTACCGACAGCACGGTTTTTCTCAGATCACTGGAAATCTTGAGGATATTCTTCCTGGCACCCACATTTTTCATTGATTAGTTATGCCAAAAGTGCGGCCAGAGCTGCTGTGACTGGAATCACAGATGGTTGTGAGGCGGAACTAAGGCCTTCGATCCAGTGGAATAGACGGCCAAAGAACAAGCAGCAAGCCTCTGGAAGGGGCAAAGAACGAAATTGCCGCCGCTCGGTGGGGGCCGATGTCGCTGCGCCGCCGCGTCATCAAAACACCGCCGCTCAATGGTGGGCGAAGCGACAAGCTTGACCTCGCGGGTCGCCCCCGCGTTTTCTTTCCCATGCCGTAAACTGTACGGAATGCCCGAACTTCCCGAGGTTGAAACCATCGCCCGCGGCCTCGATAAACATGTGGCCGGCGACACCATCGACTCCGTTTGGCTGGGCGAGAAGCCAGAGCCGCTAAAATCGTCGGCGATAGAAATTGCCGCGGTACTGGAGCGTGCGCGGATTGCGCGCGTTCGGCGCGTCGGCAAACACATCGTTTTTGACGTCGAGCTTCCCAGCGGGAAGCGGAAGGAGCCTTCCGCACACGGGCAATGGGTCGTTCACCTCGGCATGACCGGACGATTGTTGATCGCCTCGCCCAATACCGAGACGGCCAAACATACTCACGCCGTTCTAAAGCTGGCCTCGGGAAGAGAACTGCGCTTCGTCGATCCGCGGCGTTTCGGACGCCTGGCGGTGGTGAGGACTGATTCCGCAGACGCCGTGGGATTCGCCGCTCCGGGAGATGAACCACTGGATTCGCGCATCGAGCGCTTTGTGGCCCTCTTCCGCCGCCGCGACACGCCCATCAAGAGTGCGCTGCTCAATCAGAAACTACTGAGCGGAGTAGGCAACATTTATGCCGACGAATCGCTCTTCCGCGCCGGGGTCAGGCCACGGAGGCGGGCGTCGTCGTTGACGCGTGAAGAATTCCGCAAACTGCACATCGCCCTCAAACAGGTATTGCGAGAGGCGATTAAGCTGGGAGGCTCATCGCTCAGTGACTACGTTGACGCGGAAGGGCGCGAAGGCTTCTTTCAAATCAAGCACCGCGTGTATGGACGGGAAGGCGAGCCGTGCTTGGTGTGTGGCACGGCCATCAAGCGAGTTATCGTCGCAGGACGCAGCGGTCATTACTGCCCGCATTGCCAGAAGTAGCTCGGTGAGCCAGCACCGAACAAGTAACGAGAGGAGCAGAAGCCTGATGGCTACGTATTCCGTCGGTGTGGACCTGGGAGGAACCAACCTGCGCATTGCCGCCGTTGATGGCGATGGCAAGCTGCTGGAAAAAATCACCAGCGGAACCGAAGTGCAGCTCGGCCGCGATTTCGTTATCGGCGAAATGTGCAATGCCATTGAGTCGCTCGTGGCCAAACATCATGGGTCGAGACGGCTGACCGGCATCGGCATCGGCGTGCCCGGGTTCATTGACATGGATACAGGAACCGTTATGCGTTCGCCGAACCTGCCTGACTGGCTGAATTTCCCCGTGCGCGACGAGATCGAGCGCCGGCTCTCCACAAAAGTCATCCTGGAGAACGATGCCAATGCGGCTGCCATGGGCGAAAAGTGGCTGGGCGCGGGGCGTGACGTCGATCATATGGCGATGTACACGCTGGGCACAGGGGTCGGCGGCGGCCTGGTCCTCCATGGCAGGTTGTGGCATGGCATGAACGGAATGGCCGGGGAACTGGGCCACTTCAATGTTGAGCCGGAAGGACACCCGTGCGGATGCGGCAGCCGGGGGTGCCTGGAGCAGTACGCATCGGCAACCGCCATCGTGCGCATGGCGCATGAAGCCATCGCCAGGGGCGAGGCCGGCGATCTGGCGCAAGCCTCTCGCGGCAATGTCGAGTTCAATTCACGCGTTGTGTATCAACTGGCGATCCAGGGTGACGCTTCCGCGCAGAAAATCTATCGGTCCGTCGGTCGCGCTCTCGCAATCGGAGTCGGTGGCATGGTCAATGCGCTGAATCTGCCGATGTACGTGATCGGCGGCGGCGTTGCCAGCGCGTGGGATGCCTTCGCTCCCACCATGTTGGAGTGGATGAAGGTGCGCTCTTCAATCTACTCGCTGACCGCGCCGGATCGCCCGGAAGCGAGCAAGAAACATACCCTCGTCACGCGGGCGCTGCTGGGCGGCGATGCCGGCCTGCTTGGGGCGGCACGTTTGCCCATGCTGGAGCATCTGACGCACACCGAAGCCACGCGCAGCTAGCGCAAAGCCTCTGCTTCTCTCCCGCAACCCACATAGGCCTGCGGGGCTTCGGTCTCTCCTTGGCGCGTAAGGCCGTCAAGCCCGGCATCGCTCCTCAAGTCTTCACGGACCTGACGACGCGGCCCGTCACGCCGAGGTGCATTTGTTCATCGAGGATCTCCTAGTTATTACAAACTTGCTACGGCACAAAAAGGCCAGTTGAACAAAGTGGGTGGTTGTGGTGCATACTAAGGGCAATTGCCGGAGCTGGATTCTCCGGGGTCCGTGTTCCGGTGGGGAGGGCGATGTCTCCAGAGTTGGAAGAGATTCGTCGCGAAGCCGAGGGCCTCACGGTGCTTATGTCGCCGCCTGACTGGGGCCATGCTCCACTCGGCAAGTGGAACAGCGCACAGATTCTTGAGCATCTCCGCTTGAGCTATGCCGCGACCACCAGCGGAACCTTGAAGGCCATGGAGATTGGCAGGCCCCTCGGCGGCAAGCCGAGCTTGCGGGACCGGATCGGAACTTTTTACGTTGCCGGGCTTGGCTTATTTCCCTCGGGACGTACTGCCCCAGCCCATACTGTTCCGGCCGAGGAAGCCGACGTCGGGTCATTGAGGGCCTTTAACGATGCCTTGGTAGCAATGGACGCAACCCTGACCGACGCCGAGAAGCGATTCGGGAAGAACGCAAGATTGCTGGACCACCCTGTTCTGGGACCTCTCACAGCGCAACAGTGGCGACGGTTTCATCGCACGCACGCCCGGCATCATATGAAGCAAATTGCCCAGCAGGTCAAGCGCATGACCCCGGGTCAGGCGTAAGCGTTCCTTCTACTATCGGAAGAAGCCCAGATACCAACGCCACATCCATTCCCCGAAAAACACGGCACCAAGCGAGCATGCGCCCAGAAATACGCCGAAGGGGATCTCGTGCGTCAAGAACGAATCGCGCGCGCCGACGTCCGGCCCGGCGTTGAATTCGCTGCCCAGCGCGGTCGCTCGCAACGCCGGTACTGCCAGGATGAGGATGGAATAGAGCATAGCCAGCACCGGGGCGCAGAACGACACCAGCAGGGTTAGCTTCAACCCCAGGAATGTTCCGGCCATCGCCATCAACGCGACATCGCCGAATCCCATCCCATGGCGCTTGCGAACCAGGTAGTAAACCGCCCACGCCAGATAAAAGAAGCCGGCGCCTACCAGTGCCCCCAGCGCGGCGTCCAGCAGCGCCAGTCCCTTGGACGAAAGACTTGCGTCGTACAACCGCAGAAGGAACTGCGTTCCCGCTGTATCGGTTGGTGCTACCCACGACAAGACGAACCCCAGCACTATCCCCGAATAGGTGAATTCTCTCGGCAGCAGGCCCGTTTCTGCGTCCATGAAGATCAGGCCAACAAGCAGAAAACAGAAAATGCACAATTTTAACGTCAGCCAGCTCGCGCCGAAGTATGGAAAGCAGGCCGAAAACAGCGTGCCCGTCAGCAATTCCACCGCTGGATAGCGCCACGAGATGGGGGCACGGCAATGGCGGCACCGGCCGCGAAGCAAGGCCCAGCTGAGCAGTGGAATGTTGTCTCGCCACCGGACCGACGCGCCGCAGGACGGACAGTGCGAGCCGGGTGAAACCACGGACTGCTCGCGAGGAATGCGGCTGATGCAGACATTCAGAAAGCTGCCGAACACCAGCCCTGTGATGAACAGCACGCATTCGATGGTCAGGTCCAAGGTTTCCTAAGGAAATCCTCTTTACGTTGACGGAAGCACCGCGGATCGCCGCTCAAAGGGTATGTAGCAACCGTAGTGAGGATATCGCAGCCGCGACGGCTGTGTAAGTAGCTGGACGCACGAAAGGCGCAGCCGGGTTGTGACTGCGCCCACGAATTGTACCGATCCATCAGGACAGCGGCGTTCGACCCGCATTGCGATCGTTGCTGCCTTGCGGCGTGATTGTGAGCGGATTGATGATCTGGAAGTTCAGCACGGCTTCTGGTTCCAGCTTGATTTGCTGGCCTTTTTTCGAAGCCGCCACGCCGGTTCCAGCGCCGGCGCCGGCGGCAGCGCCAATCGCCGCTCCCTTGCCGCCACCGAAGATGCCGCCGAGGACCGCGCCGGCCGCTGTGCCCACGCCCACCTTGGTTGCGGTGTTCTTACCTTCACCCTGGCCGCTGCGTGACCATTGGCTGGTCTGCACGTTATACGTCCGGCCATTCACGGACAGAGAAGTCAACTCCAGGGTCAGTGCCGAATTGCCGGCGAAGCGCCCTGCGCTTTTGACATCCGACACGCGCCCTACCACGTCAGCCCCTGACGGAATGATGGTCTCGCCGCCAATCACGATCGGGGCACTCAGAGCAGCGTGAAAGGTGTCGCCCACCTGGTTGCGCTCCGAGTCGAGCGGATCGTTCAGCCTGATCGTAAGCTGCGTTCCCGCTGGAATGGTGATTTTCTGCGGTGGGGGCGGAGGAGCCGGCGCAGACGGCGGTGCTGGATCGGGAGGAGCCACCTCCTCCTGCGGCGGCGGAGTGTTCTCCGCTTGCATTGCGGTGACAGGCTTGGCGGCGTCGCTTTCGTTCATTCTGCGATGCCGCTTGCTGGCGGCTTCTTCCCGCGTCTTGTGCGGCTTCGCCGGGGCGGGGTTTGGCGCCGGCGGCGGGGCGACGGCTACCGGAGCCTGTGCCGCCTGTGCCTGCTGAACCTGCAGGTTGTTGACGACCGTCCTCACGCCCTCGACCGCGGCGGCATCGCTACCCGCGGCCGCGCGCTCGTCGTCGCCCGCGACTTGCCCGTTCAGCGTGACGACCCCATTGGCCGCCTGCACCTCGATCTGTTTGCTCTGGACTTTTGGATCGCCGTACAGCTTGCCTTGTATTTCGGTTGCTATCTGCGCGTCGGTGCGGACGGGCGCCTTCGAACATCCGCTCAGCATGCTCATGAAAAATGCGAACCCCAGCATGACGCTCAGAGGAAGCGCCTTATTCTTCATATCCACTCCTGATTTCAGACCCACGAAGGTAAACACGGTTCTTGCGGAGTTGTCGCTACCTGGTAGCACGGGAAACCTCCCATTTACCACAGGTGAATTTGACAGGAAGCGGCACACAATCCGGCAGAGCAATGCACCCAATTGTCGCCTATTTTTTTCCTGACAAGGAGTGTCAGGCGAGGCACAACCTTTGATGGAGTGCAGGAAGGGATGCCGGAACCCCTGGGCACCAGGGTAATCGGCAAATTGAAGAAGCTAATTCTGCGGTTCTGTCAGCTTGTTATTGATGGCGAACAGTGCGAGTTCCAGACGGCTGGCAACGCCGACCTTGTCGAAAATATTGGTGAGATGGTGTTTCACCGTGTCCTCGCTGAGCGCGAACTTCCGGGCAATGTCTTTGTTGCTCAGGCCGGCCACGATGGTGGTTAGAATTTCCATTTCGCGTTTGGTCAGTCCGTAGTTCCGCGGCGGCTTATCGCCGGAAGCAGCCGCTCGCATGAAGTCCACAATGTCGCCAACCGCCTCGCGTCCGATCCAGAATTGTCCGCTCATTACCGTGCGAATGGCCTTCATCAGTAATTGGGTGGCCGCTTCTTTCATAACCACGCCGCGCGCCCCCATCTGCAGCGCCTGGACAATCTGGATCCGCTCCACCGCCGCGGTGAGCACAATGATCTTCGTTGGCAGGCCACCGTCGGCGGAAGACAGTTCACGCAGGGCTTCCATGCCCGGCACGCGAGGCATGGCCAGGTCGAGCAGAAGAATGTCCGGCTTCAGTTCGCGAGTTTGGGTGACAGCCTGGGCGCCGTCCCCCGCCTCTCCTACGACTTCCAACTCGGGTTCCGCCTCCAGCAAGCGTCGCAACCCATCACGAAAGATCGTGTGGTCGTCAGCAATAACAATACGCACGGATGGTTCCTTCTTATCCATAAGACTCGGATCCTTTCTGGGGGATAGTGATCTCGATTCGGGAGCCTCGCCCCATCGTCGATTCAATTACCATGTCCCCACCAATTGCACGAACTCGTTCCTTCATGACCGTCGGCCCCCGGCGAACCTGGTCCAGTTCTTCCAGTGTGAAACGGCCAGCGAACGGGAATCCATGACCGGCATCATCAATGACCAGTTGCCAAGAACCATTCTGCGCACCAAAGCGTACTACGGCCGACTGCGCACCGCTATGCTTCCGAATGTTGACCAGCCCTTCCTGTACCACCCTTGCCAACTCGCGGCAGGTGGCCGCGGGAAGGGCCGCTTCCTGCAATTCGGATACGAATCTGACAGCGATCCCGGTGTCTCTGGAAAAACGTTCTACGAGTTGGGCGATAAAGTCAAGGAATTGATGTGGTCCGATGTCAACCGGCTTCATGCTCTGCATCAGCTCGCGGAGGTTCAGAATCTCTTGCCGGAGCAGTTCCTGCATGCGTTCCAGCTCCGTCGAGAGTTGCTGGTCCTCGAGGGCACGCCGTCGCAGGACGTCTAATTGCATCTCGATGCTGATGAGAGACTGGATGGTCGTATCGTGCAGTTCGCGCGCCACCCGGGCGCGTTCAATGGCCCCCGCGCGCGAGCGAAAACGATGGAAAATATAGACCGAATACAGCGCGGGCGCTACCTGCCCCATGATGTCTTGCGCAAAGCGAAGTTCCCGCTCCCACCGACGGCCCACCCGGCCATTGACCACCACGAATCGCCCACGCCACTCCCGGCCCATCTCGTGGTGGACGACCAGCAAGGACCTGGCGCCGGCAACGGGCATCTGCAGGTGCTGTAGTTGCGATTCGTCCATGCGCCGGCCCTCATCGTCCAGCGCTTCCACCACCCGGCATTCCTCTGTATCCCCGTTCCGCTCAATGTAAAAGGTGTGGGGATAGCCCTCCATCAGCGCGGATGTTTGTTGCGCAGGAGCAATCTCCTGGACCAGTGCGTGTCCCTGCGGCGTCGGCGAAACATCCCACCGGAAAGCCCGGCCTGAGCCGTTCTGGCATACGACCTCATACACCGTGTCGCTGGCAAAGACCCGGCCTAACTCCAGGAGGACCTCCTGCAGGGCGGCAGTGAAACGGCCGCCAACTCTGGCCAGCGACAGCAAGCGATTGGTCAGGACGATCTCGGCGCGCAGTTCCTTTTCGGTTTCCGCCAGGAAGCCCAGCAGGAAGCCGGCCATCAACAGGAAGCCACAGCGCATGATGATGCGGGCCGGATCGATGGTCGTCGCCAGCAGACGCTGCAAGTGTGCCGGCCCATAAGCCACAATGGCGGCTTGTACCAGCAGCAGAGCAGCACTGATCTCCGCCGTGGCCATTGTCTCTACGAAGCCCCAACGAAACGCGGCGGCCAGCATGGCGAACAGGAAGAACACAAAAAAGATGCTGTTCGGAGGATCGGTGAACAGGCACAAAAGGGCTGGCCACAGGATGTCGCTCGCCTGCGCCCAAAGAATCAATCCCTTAGGCGCGCGACCTGCTCTTACTAGAAATGCCAGAAGCACGAGGCTGTGAACCGTGTAGCCCAGCAGCAGATACAGCCCAAACTGGTAATACCCAGCTTGGGCATCCGGCCGGACCATCCAGCCGATAAGCACGGTTGCGGCCAGAAACAGGCGGGAATAGGCGAGCACCTTCTCGACGCGCGGATCTTCGTACCGCAGTCCGGCAACGCGCAGCCGCGACAGGAAGCGCGAAGTGTAGGGTGGCGCGCCCAGCGTTCGTTCCTCCGTGGCCAATCAGAGCTGTATGATTATAACACGAAAGCGCTACAAAATAACGGAATTTTGACAAAGCCATGCACAAAAGTGTCGTATGGCTTGTCAAAGAACCAGCAGCTAAAGCCGCCGAATGCGCTCCCCCCTTTTTGTAACGTCGCTCACCGACCCCGGTTCACCGCAGGATTAGCTTAGATATTGCAGCGCAGTGAGTTTAGGCGCATGATGGCGACGCTAACCGCCAATAGGCTTCAGAGGGATGCGTTTGAACCCAAGGTCAGAATGCCCGGTGTTCCGCTTCGCACTTCCGTGGAGACCTGGAAACTGCTTTGGCCGGAAAGGTACACAAACATGAGCTGCCGATTGTGTTCGAAAGTGCTATTCCTCGGTGCCGCCGCGGCGTTGCTGGCCTCGGCAACATGGGCGCAGGCCGCGCACAACATGGGCCCAAAATACGACGTGACCAAGGAGACAAAGATCAAGGGCGTGGTGGAAGAGTTCCGTGAGGTGCCGGGCGAGCAGGGAACCTTGCATCTGGTGGTCAAGACCGAGAGCCAGACTGTGCTCGTCCACGTCGGCCCCAGCGACTTCCTGAAGGAGATTGACACGTCGTTCAACAAGGGCGACCAGGTAGCCGTGATTGGTGCGGTTTTGCCGGGCACTTCCGCGGAAGAGGAAATCCTGGCACGCGAGATTACGGACGGTCAGAACACTTCCACGCTGCGCGATGACAAGGGCGTGCCCGTCTGGGCCGGATGGAAGCCTGCCAAGAAATAACGTGTAAACCCCGCGCCGCAGCTGAAAAGGCTCGCGCCTACTTCTCCACTCGCAGGAACTCTCCGTCCGTAGCGTTTATCGCAATCCGCAGCTTTGCCTCATCCTGGCTGCTGCCGTAGATGATGTGCCATACCAATTGGTTCTTCGCCGTATCCCACTCCAGCACAAAGAACACCGCCTGCTTCGGATCTTTCTTGGTCAGCTTGTCTCCACCGTGCGCCTGTGCGACCTCGTAGGCCTTGTCGCTGTCCACCTTCAGAAAGCCCAGATCGAAAACCTGGGTCGAGCTGTTGTTCGGATTCCAACTGTCCTCAGCGGAGAACGTGATGCCTTGCTCCGGCGCGTCCGGGCCGACCAGCCCCGACCACACGAACAGCTTCATCATTCGCCGGGAAGGTGAGGCGAACGAGCCGCGCCACAGACCCGCTTTCCCTTCGCTGACCGGCGTTTCGGCTGTGAACTGCGACTGCAGCCGGAACGGCTTCACGTCGCCCGCCCAGAGCCGGGCAGAGAGATACATCTTCTGGAATGCGGTCCGGCCAGTCTCATACTGCGCCTGCTTGACTACGGGCTGGGGCCCCACTTGTGATGCCTTACCGCCCTCGGTCCTTACTGGCGGCGAGCAACCGGCCATCATCTGCATTGCGAAACAAACAACCGCGAGCTTTCGAATCATGGCGCGTCTTTCTTCCAATTCGCGTGGAACCCTAGAGTACCGTATTAAGTGCTACGGAGGCCACCAACGGCGGTGGCGGCGCAATCTTGCGGCAGTCTCGAATTGCCGACTAGTACC
>JARLGI010000085.1 GCA_031296115.1 Acidobacteriota bacterium
GGACGCAGGCCTTCGGTTTCTCCCGAAGCGGCGACCATCTCGGGCGACGGCGTTTCGCCAGCCGCAAGCGCCGCCGCGAGCGGATCGCCTCCCGGAAACGCGGCCGCTACCTGTCGTACCGAAGATGGCCGTTTGGCCGGATCTTTTTGCAGACAGCGCAGGATCGCGCTCTCCACTGCCGGATCAATGTCCTTTACCACCGACGACGGTGTTTTGGGGGAAGACTCCAGATGCGCCCGTCGCCACTCCACTGGGGTGTTGGCCTGATAAGGAAGGTGCCCGGTGAACAGTTCATAAAATACAAGTCCCAGCGAGTAGATATCGCTGCGAACGCTGGCCTCGCCCTTTCCAATCTGCTCCGGAGCCATGTAGGCGGGCGTGCCCGCGGTTTCGCTTCGGCCTGTGGCATCGTCGTGGCTGAGGGCCAGCCCGAAGTCGGTGATGCGCACCCGCCCTCGTCCATCCAGCATGATGTTGGCGGGCTTCAGATCACGATGCAGTAATCCGCAATCATGCGCGGCTGCCAGACCAGAACAGATTTGGTGCGCGGTCTCCAACGCCTTGTCCGGTGGCAAACGCCCTATGCGGCGCAGCAACGACGACAGATCCTCGCCGTCGATGTACTCCATGGTGAGAAAGTGCTGCCCGTTCACCTCACCGATGTCGTAAACACGACAGACATTCGGGTGCGAAACCTGGCGTGCGTTCCGCACCTCGGCATGAAATCCTGCGAGAGCCGCCGTGTCATTCTGAAGCGAGGCGGGAAGAAACTTGAGGGCTACAACATTGCCAAGCTTGAGATCTTCAGCTCGATAGACCTCGCCCATGCCGCCGCGCCCCAACAGAGCGACGATCCGATACCGCTCGATGAGAACCGTGCCCGGCGAAAATCCTCCGCTTTGTGGTGGGCGCGATCTAGCGGGCACGGGTGCAGGTCTGGCAGCAGCACCGCTCGGCTCCAAGGTCGGCGTGTCGGGAATGGAAATGACGCGCCCGCAGGAAGGACACAAACGGGCGTTCTCAGAACATAACGCCCCGCAGCCAGAGCAGGTAATCATGCGGACGGATTGTATCGCACCGCGGGGCGGTGAAGCTTCATGTGTAAATAGACCTGAGTGACAGCTGAGTGTTTACGCATCCGGGGGGTCACTAGGCGAGTCGTCAGTGATCGGAAGCTCTCCACTTGGACGTGTTGTCGGCATGTCGTCGAAGTGCTGCGGTGAGATTAGTCCCCACAAGTCGGCCAGTGTCTACGAATGTGTTCGCTCCTGCCGGTATGCGGTTTCATCGGAATGTCACTTGATGAAACACAGGGCTTTGCGCTCACTGACCCGTCAATGACATCGCGATGTTGCAATCTTGGGATTTTCTTATCTATTTTTCTATGCTCTTCCGTAATATGAATTCGATTATGCGAGCGGTCATCTACGCCCGAGTGAGTACCAAGGACCAAAGCTGTGACCTGCAGATGCGTGACCTGCGAGCGTACTGCGCCGCGCGCGGCTTCACCATCCTCCGCGAGTACATCGACATCGGCCAGTCCGGGGCGAAGGACTCGCGTCCGGAACTGAACGAACTCATGGCCGACGCACGTAAACGCAAGTTTGAGGCAATCCTGGTGTGGCGCTTTGACCGTTTCGCGCGCTCCACCAAACACCTCTTGCTGGCGCTAGAGGAGTTTCGCTCGCTCGGCATCCAGTTCATCAGCTACCAAGAAAACATCGACACGAGCAGCCCATTGGGGCAGGCACTTTTCACCATCGTGTCCGCCGTCGCTCAACTGGAGCGCGACCTAATCCGTGAGCGGGTGAGCGCCGGTATACGGAATGCTCGGGCCAATGGGACGGAACTTGGGCGCCCACGTAGGATTGTGAACGCTGACGAACTGCTTCGCCTCAAGACTGAGGGCGCGAGCCTGCGGCAGATTGCCGAGGCGTTAGGAATCGGTTACGGAACGGTGAGGGCGCGGCTCCAGCAAGCGAGCTAAAAACCCCACCGCCGAGGCCCGTGCCTACGCTACGAAATCGAAGGGTTTACGGGTGGGCTATTCGCAGGGCGGGAATCTGCAGTTTTCCGCTCAGGAGCGGTCGCTGCGGCCAACGGAGCCTTTGCCGCCGAGGGTAATCGCTTCAAGCCGCTCTGCTGGATGCGAGGCACCGAGCTGCAATCTCTGGCGGTACAGGGTTGTAAAAAAAGCCCGATGCCCACTCGAATCCAGTGATCCTGGCAACTTGAGGCAGAATCTCCAGGTGCCAGTGGAAGTCTGCCTCGATCGTTTCCCAGTAGTCCTTTCGTGGCCGCACGAAGGGTCGATCTTGTAACGACAAATTGTAGGGTATCTGACCCAGCGTGCTATCCAGCTTCTGCAGGACGTCGCGTAGAATGTGCGCCAGGTTCTCCATCTCAGAGGCACTGATTCGGCTGAAGGCGCTGTTGTGTGCCCTAGGCAGCACGCATATCTCGAATGGAAAGCGAGAGGCGAATGGAGTGAAAGCCACGAAATCAGTGTTCTCTGCGACCAGCCTTTGATTACTATCCAACTCCTGTCGCAACACGTCGCAGTATAGGCACCGCTCCTTTCCCCTGTAATAGTCGCGCGCCATAATGAGCTTCGTCTTGATGTTGCGCGGCGTTACGGGCAAGGCCATTAATTGCGAAATGGGATGGAAGATGGTGTGTGCGCCAGCTCCTTCGCCATGATTCTTAAAGACAAGAACATAGCGCATGCGTTTATCCTGCTCCAGATCCGTAATGCGCGTCACGTACGCGCGGAGAACCTCCACGATCTCTTCCGGTTGCAACTCATGCAGACCGCGATCATGTCCGGGAGTCTCCACTATGATCTCGTGCGCGCCGATGCCGTTCATCAGGTCGTGGATCCCTTCCGCCTGCCTCCCGAGGTCGCCTTCGATTCCCAGCTGCGGGTGGGAGTTCGGCACCACCCGCACCGACCATCCCGGTCCGTTGGCCCTTGACCCGGCTCGGCGAATGGCAAAGACCTCGGGCGGAGTGGATGCTTCATTGCTCTCACAGAACGGGCAGAACGCCGAGTCTCGTTGGAAGGGCTTGACACGGAAAGATGATGGATGGACTGCGTTCGTATCGGCAACCATAACCCAGCGGCCCGTGAAAACGTCTTTTCGCATCTGCGACATAGGCACCTCGCGATGATCTGCTTTACAACCCACACAGATGCTCATAGACGATAGCCGATGCAGAACTGTTTGCACCGTCAGCACGGTGTCGGCAAATGCTTCTGGCGTATAGCTGGGGCGATACGGTTCGAAAGCTATCCGGAGACAGTCGAGGATGGACGGTGCATCGGTTGCCGCCTTTCTTCGGATTGGGTTCGCCAAATCGCGGGGTGGCAGCATTCCACCGGAATTGCTGGCAGCAAACCGGTGGTACCAGCAGTACGGACGTGTGCCCGGTGAAAAATCCGCCTTGATCCCTCGGCCGCCGAGAAACTGGCCAAGCTGCTGCTTGACTGTGCACAAGCAACGGTGAGGCTACCAAGGCTGAACCGTGCGTGAAGTTGGCGCTTACACATGAGGAGATCGCACAGATGATCGGTACATCGCGGGAAACCGTAACCCGGCTGTTCGTCGATTTCAAGAAGCGACAAATCCTGCAATCCAAAGGCTCGACTGTGCTGATCCGCAACAAGGCGGCGCTGAAGGCGATGGTCACCACTTAGTCGCCGACCGGACAGTGATGCCCCCGGTCAAGGATCACACGGTACTGTGACTCGGGGCACGGAAACGCTGTTAGCCAGGGGAGACGATAATAGCCGGTAGGATGAGCAACTTTTGCAGCATATTTTTCCGCCTCATCCGCGTGTTTCGAACAAGCAGGGCAACCGTAGAAGCGGCATTGTTGTGAATTCACCTCCGCGATCTCGTTCTGTTCGCGGGACTGGAGGGGAGAATGACAAATGGAAACAGCCACTTTGATAGTGTCTGCATCAAATCCACAGGTTCTTACGTTCCGTCCAAGATTCTGACCAACGAAGAAGTGGTGGCAAACTTGCCAACCTCTCCGCAGTGGGTGGTCGATAAGTTGGGGATTCGCGAGCGGCACATCGCGGAACCAGAGGAATACACCTCGGACCTTGCTGCTCGTGCCGGGCTGGACGCAATCGCTTCGGCGGGGCTTGAACCAAACGAAATTGACTTGATCATCGTCTCCACGGCGACACCCGACCGCAAGATGCCCTCCTCGGCGTGCATTGCGCAGACCAAGATGGGCATCAGCAATCGCTGCGCCGCGTTTGATGTCGCGGCGGTATGTGCCGGGTTTGTTTACGGCATCACGATCGCCGGCCAATTCATCCAGAATGGTATGTACGAGCGTGTGCTGGTGATCGGCGCCGATACCTTCTCCAAGGTCACGGACTGGAGCCACCGCGACTGCGTCGTTTTTGGAGACGGTGCCGGTGCCGTGGTACTCGAGAGGAAAGATCGGGAGAATGGGCTCTTTTCAAGCATTCTCCTTGCCCAGGGCGAGGGAATGGATGAGTTCACAGTCTACCCTGGGGACGCCTACTTCAAAATGAATGGAAAGGCGGTTTTCCAGAAGGCTACAACCGCGGTGCCTGAGTGTATTCAGGAGATTCTTCGCATAAACGGGCTGGGACTCAAGGACGTCTCGACGATCATTCCGCACCAGGCCACATCTGGCGTCCTCAAGCACATCGCCGAGGTACTCAACATCCCTTTTTCCCGGATACAGACGAACCTGGAGTCGTACGCGAACACCGCTGGAGCCACAGTTCCGCTGCTCCTGGATCAAGTAAACCGGCGCGGTCTCCTCCACAAAGGAGACATTCTCTTGCTTGTGTCCATCGGCGCAGGCTGGACCTGGGGCGCAAGCTTATATCGATGGTAGATTCCGATCTTGTCGGTATCTTGGCGACATCGCATGGGAAACAGTGGTGTGGATGGCAGAATGCTCCCTCAAACGTGATTCACTTCAACGGTGAACGCTTCCTCGACCTTACACGGCTGCGACCGCATATGCCTAACAGGGAGAGCTTATGGACCGCATACGGTTTGTGACGCATCGGAACCAGCGGATATTGTTATTAGATTTCACGGATTGCAAAGCCGAAGAAGTGGCAACGATATGCGACCGCGTTCCGGAGATTGTGACCGGCGAGCCGGTGGGTTCCGTGTTGGTGGTAGCCGACTTCAGCGGTGCGGCGTTCAGCCGCAATGCCGTCGAACGCATTAAGATTGCGACGGCGATTGATAGGCTTCACATCAAGCGAGCAGCCTGGGTACTTGCCGGAAATTTACCCAAGGCTCTTTATGAATCTGTCCGCAGCTTTTCCGCTCGCGAGTTTCCCGTCTTCGACACCCGGGAAGAAGCCATGGACTATCTGGTGAGCTGACGTACGCGCCAGGAGAATCCGGAAGACGCGGCGGTGTGGGCTGTTATCGCCCGAATCGTCGGCCACCACGCACCGCCCTGACCAGGAGCATGGTCAAGTGGACGGACAATCGTGCATCAAGACCAAGATGCTTACCATGAATCAAGGATTACCCAGGGGGAACGCGCAGATGCCTATGCCTAAGTACGTGTCTACTGGAAAAGGAAGGGGGAAATCACACTTGTAAGAAGTCCGGCTTAGGCATACTTACACGTACCGAAGCAGTCCCCGGCGGTCTCTCAGTTATTGGGAGTATTGGGCAGCAGGGGATTCTCCAGCCCGCGATTCCAGCCCGCATTTGGCTCGTCTTACGCGTATTTGGAGGGGCTTAGCCGTAGTGCCAAGAACATAGAAGTTGTTGTAAGTATGGGTCAAGCGAACCTTGACACGGTAGAGGTCAGGAGTTCGAGTCTCCTCGTGCCTACCATTCTTTCCATAGGGATAGAGAGGATCCCCAAAAATCTCTAGCCCGTGATCAGCCCGTGATTCCGCGCACTTGATGAAGATTTACTATTTCTAGGGGCTGAACAGTGCTGGTACCGGCCATCTTCAGCCTTTGCGCGAATGGCTCCGCTCGTGTCGCGCGAGAATGTCTTCGAAAGACTCGTTGGGTTCAGGGGTGGCCTGAGATTCTGGGATGTTTGAGTCAGACATGAAAGATTACAGTTTCATTGCGGCGTGGTTCGACTAGGATAACACTCGGCATTGGGGTCCTGGACAGATGAGCAATGTTGGCTTGCCCTCGCGAAGGCTTATGTACGAGGCACTCACCAACAATAGCCCGTCCTGCCACTCGGTACTCGCCGTTTTCACCTTCCTAATACCAGCGAAAAATAAGAGGTATTTTCCCTTTCATCGCACGCCTTCAGCGCATTCACGACCTTGCTCGGCAGCCGGACCCAAGCCGAATGTTCGCCTGCCGTAAGAAGAGCTCGCCGTCTTCAGGCAATCCGCAGGCAAGCCGTGCAGCCGATCGCTGGGCGCTCCAATAGTCGGTCGTCGGGGGGGCGACTCCTCTCACGGCGGTTCCTGCTCTAGCCTGCTGCGCCACTCCGCTGTAAACTTCTGTTACCTAGTCTGTGTCGCCAAGACTTCCGCCTTAGGAGTTCCCTAGTGCCAGTACCCGCACGGATCGGCAAGTACGAGATCGTGGATCGGATCGGACGCGGCGGTATGGGCGTGGTGTACAAGGCCCGGGACAGCGTGCTCGGACGGATGGTCGCGGTCAAGGTTATGACCAGCAACCTCTCCGACAGCACTGAAGGGCGTGAACGATTCTTGCGCGAAGCGCGTGCCGTTAGCATGCTCCAGCATGCCAACATCGTGGTGGTCCACGAACTCGGAGAACTGGAGGGCAATCCATACATCGTCATGGAGTTTCTCGATGGTGAACCGCTGGACCGCACCATTCGGGAGCACACTCCAATGACCGTTCTGCAGAAGATAGACATCATTCTGCAGGTCACGAAGGCGCTGCAATATGCGCACGGCAGGGGCATCGTTCACCGCGACATCAAGCCCGCCAACATCATGATGATGCGCGACGGCAGCGCGAAGGTGGTGGATTTTGGGATGGCACATCTTGCCGATGAGACCATCACGCGCAGCGGAGTGCTGCTCGGTACCGTCTCGTTCATGTCGCCAGAACAACTCAACGGCGAGCCGGCGGACGGCCGAACCGACATCTTTTCGGTTGGCATCGTTTTTTACCTGCTACTGACAGGCAAGTCGCCTTTTGAAGGCATAAGCACTGCCGAGACCATCACCAAGATTCTGCTCGAGCAACCGGCACGGCTGGAGCAGTCGAGCAGTGTCAATCAGCCAGAGCTGCAGCCGATCCTTGACAAAGCCCTGGCAAAAAGAAAAGAGGATCGCTACCAAACGTGCTCAGAGATGTACGACGCCTTGTCGCGGGTGCGTAAGCGATATGAGACGCAAGCGCAACTAGCCGCGCTGGAAGAAGAGAGAAAAGCACTGATGGCGCAACTGGGAAAGCAGAGCGGTTCCGCGCCAGTCATTGCTCCCCAGTCCGCACAGGCCCCGGTTACAAAGCAGACGAACACAATGCTGACCCCGGCTGCGAGTTCGGCGAAGGAGGCTCCCTCGGCGGCGGCTGTTGCCCAGTCTCCAGATCCCCAACCTAGACCGCAACCGCCGACGCCGACGCAGAAGGCCGGAAGCAACCGCACCAAAGTGATCGTGGCTGGCCTGGCACTACTTATCGTGGCTGCAGTTCTATCGCTGCGCCTGATTCGTCACGGCAATCCTCAGACTCCAACCGCTGCGACTGCAATTCCCGCGCCTCCGTCCGTTCCGCCGCCGGCTGCCATAACCCAGCCGCCTCCATCACCCTCGGCTGCGTCCTCCTCGGACACGGGAACGCCGCCGCCTTCATCGACTTCGACTTCCCTGCCGCAACCGCCTGTTGCGGCGCCGTCGACTGCCAGCTCTGAACCTGTGCCTCGCGCTGGAAAGTTGCCCGGGAGCTCATCGCTGACGCCATCGTCCCGAGAGAGCCCCACATCCGCACATCCCGTCACGAACGCAGCCCCAGCTACTGCTGCGCCATTGTCAGAACCCGCTGCAGGGCTGACTCCCGAGGAGATGAACCGCCGCGGCAATGAGGCTCTGCAGAGTCGTGACTATGGGCAGGCGCTCGCGTGGTACCGCAAATCGGCCGAGCAGGGCTTTGCGCCAGGAGAAGCCGGTCTAGCCTTCATGTACCAGCACGCCTTGGGCGTCCCGAAGGACTACGCACAAGCCCAGCAGTGGTACCGCAGGGCAGCCGAGCAAGGGCTTCCACGCGCAGAAAGCGAGGTCGGCCAGGGCTACTTGTTGGGCCAGGGCTTGTCCATGGACTACAAGCAAGCCGCGGAATGGTTCCGCAAGTCGGCCGAGCAGGGCAACCCCTTTGGCCAGCACCAACTCGGGCTCATGTACCTCAGGGGCTGGGGAGGACTTCCGCGCGACTACGCTCAGGCAGTGGAGTGGTTTCGCAAGTCCGCGGAGCAGAACCTTCCGGTTGGCCAGTACAGTCTAGGCAACATGTACCTGAACGGCTGGGGGCTTCCCCAAGACTACTCTCAAGCCGCGCAATGGTTTCGCAAAGCTGCCGAACAGGACAATCCGCGCGCGCAGCAGCAGCTGGGCAACATGTACCAGAAGGGATGGGGCGTTCCGAAAGACGACGCACAGGCGCAGTACTGGCTCGACAAAGCCAAAGCCGCCACCCCGGACCAGCAATAGCATTTCCTTAGACTGAGGGACTATCCGGGAGTTGGCTCCCACTTGGTGAGAACAGGGTTTTCTGTAAACTGACGTCGACCGCATCCCCCGGAGCTGACCAGCGGATCACTCCTGGTTTGTCGCCAATTCTTCCCCAATCTGGATAACGCCGCCTTCGATCCTGGACGGAAGCTGGAAACCGCCAGCGGTAACACGGATAAACTAGCCCCTGATGCTGCGCCATTGAGCAACAAGAAGGTGGGGAAAGACGCAATGCTGGACAAAGCACAATCACGACCGGATTTGTTGCTCCTTTTGTCCCTGCTGCTGGTCATTCTGATGTATCCGGTGTTGGATCATGGTGACGTTCGGCGATTGGTCCTGGGTGGATTGATGTTTCTGCCGGTCTTCATAGCAACCCTGCGGTTATCGAAGATAAAAGGTTGGGTGGCGCCCGCGGTTCTGCTGATGGTGGCCGCGTTTATCGTCTCTTTGGTGAGTGACTTTGTTCCCACTCCAGCGCTGATCGGTACCAAATGGGGCTTGCTGACCGTATTTTTCGGAGTGACTGTCGTCGGCCTCTTCTCCTACCTCAAGAATGCCCGCTCCGTCACCGATGCGCACCTCTACACTGCCGCCAGTATCTACCTGTTGCTGGGGATACAATGGTTCACCCTGTACTCCGCCATTGATGTTTTCTATCCGGGTTCAATCCTGTACAGCAGCGCTACGGTGACGGACCGGTCAAGTGAGCTTTTGTACTTCAGCCTGATAACCCTCTCCACCATCGGTTACGGCGACATCGTCCCGCTTCACGGTGAAGTCCGTATGCTGGCGGCGCTGGAGGGGATCACGGGCGTGCTGTACGTTGCCATCACCGTGGCACTCCTGGTCAGCGCATACAAACAACGCGCCCCCGAGTAAAGAAGGTGTAGCACTCCGTTCCTTTTTTGAAGTTGTTCTATACCGCTGTATCGGATCCCCTCATCGTTCCGCCCGAGTGACGGCAATTCGGAAGTTGGACGTTCCGGTGATAGCGGCGTGAACAGCCCATTACACTCACAATCCTGCTCCGCCCGATTGCTTGTGTAAAAACGATTTATCGACAGTAATGAGCTTAAGAGCAGAAAAGAGGCACCGAAAAATTAGCCGAATCTGCGGAGGAGTGGATTTTGCCCCCTCCGCAGAAAAGTCGAGAGAAAAGCGTTTTCTCGTTACGCTACAGCCGCCCTGCTCCCGCCTTCCGTATCCTCATGCTCCAGCAGCAGCAGCGGGTTTCTTCCCAACTATTTCGGCCTCTGCTCGGAGCCAATCTTCGAGGTCGTGACCGTCTTCACAGCCCCGTTCCTCGTAAAGCTGATAAGCACGCGCCCGAATCAACTCCTCGGTCAATTCGAGCGAGCCTTTGTTGGGCTTCGCGGTTGAATCACTCACAGTTTTACGTCGCATGACTGACCTCCTGCATCGGTGACGACGCAATGCTAAGGTTGAAAAATGGGAGGTCGACTCTGAAGAGGTGCGCGATGCGCGGACTTGCGTCCGTCTACCTACATTCATTTTCTCATTACGTTTTCTGGCAAATCAAGTGACCGTCGTCTTGATATTCGCCTTTTGTTCGCCTATAATGCTTCGCATGCCCGAAGACGAGAAACAACGCGGGGCTCTGCTCATCGCTGCTTGCTTGATTGCCGCCATCCGGCTACGGGGGGAGCCCATACAGCCGAGTCCCAAGCTGAAAGCGACCATTTATGATTCGGTTCAACTGGCCGTGATGGTCTGGCGGGAGTTGCAGTCACGGAAGTTTTCGCCGATGAATTGAGCGCAATGCTGACGGACGCTCCTCCCCGCAATGCGAACCGTGATGGGTTTTTGGAAAGTGACCGCATCAGGACGCTCGACCTACCGCAGGACGGGCGCTTGCTCCCGCTTGCAAGATCAACCGAATTGGCAGTGGCAGACGGGACAACTGCGGCTGTCCGACGCGCTTGGATGCAACCCTTGTGCCAGGAATCGCGCTGGTCAAATAAGGGTCGTGCAGCGAGGGGGCTATGTCCTTGATTCCAAGGGTTCGGGCGAGGCCGGATTTGAGGGGTCAATAGACTATAGTTTCTTGCCGCTTCTCCGAGCGAATCCTGACAGAGGGGGCTTGGGGTGCCGGGTTACTTGTGTAATGGGGATGTTACGCCAACTATGGACAGGGAGTTACAGTTGCAGGCGCCGATGTGTACTCCCCGGTCGCTGAGCCAGCCCCACAAAAAACATTGACTGGGCGACCGTCGCAACCGCAGCGGTTACCCGGATTGCACCAAGTCTTACCGCTGGGAACGATGCATTTCCCTTTGCTTTCACAGCCCAGTGCAAATCCGCAACGTTGACCGGAAGGGCACTGCGTGTCTGTTGTGCAGCTCTGTTCGCATTCGACAGCCCCTCCGACCCCCGCCGACACTGGGTAGCGCTCAAACCCCTTGAAGAAAACATCCACGGTGAGACTTCCTTGATCAGTACATTTCCTGATCTCGCCAGTGAACCGTGCGTAATTGCCAATTCTCTAGCCCGCGATTCCAGCCCGCATTTGGCTCGTCTTACGCGTATTTGGAGGGGCTTAGCCGTAGTGCCAAGAACATAGAAGTTGTTGTAAGTATGGGTCAAGCGAACCTTGACACGGTAGAGGTCAGGAGTTCGAATCTCCTCGTGCCTACCATTCTTTTCTTGGATTTACGGGCGGTCCCCCGAAAAGTCCAACCCACAATCCAA
>JARLGI010000086.1 GCA_031296115.1 Acidobacteriota bacterium
AGCTTGGGAATTGCCGACGTGTAATCCTGGTCGAGGAAATACTCCTCGTTGAAATTGACCACGAAGACCTTGTCCTGCGGATTGCTCGACTGCACCAGGTTGATAGCAGCGGCGTTCACGGCCGGCCGCTTGTCGCGCATCGAACCGGAGTTGTCGATGACGACTCCCATCGCAACCGGAATGTCCTCGCGGCGGAACGAGGTGATCTTCTGCGGCTTGCCGTCTTCCAGCACCGTAAAGTCATTGCGGGCCAAGTTGGTGACCAGCCGGTTGTGATCGTCCACTACCGTTGCGTGCAGCGTGACCTCGTCCACTTCCTTCTTGAAGACGTAGACGTCGCCTCGCCTCTCTTCCGGCGCCTGACCTTCCGGGACCTGGACCGCGTCGCCAGGCTGGTTCAGCGCGGGCGGAACCGTCGCAGGCTGCTGAGGCTGCGACTCGGCCGGCGCATTCGGCGGAGCCAAACTGACGCCAGGCGCGGCCTTCGGCGGCGTTGTGTTGGAGTTCTGTCCGATTGTCCAGGTTCCCAGCAGCAGAACCAGCGCAATCAGCAGAAGTGGTCGCTTACTCCGTCGGTGCATAGTATCCCGTTTTAGCGTAGACGTGCAGCGGCGGCAAGCCTTTGGGCGGATTGAGCCTCACCTTGATCTTCCGCCACTTGCCATCACGCGCTGGATTGGTTGGACGGTAACCGAGCACATACTGGTTGCGCAGCTCAATACCAATCTTCGTGGCCACGTCGGCCAACTCCGAGGTCGAATCGATTACAAATGTCCTGCCGCCAGTTACGTCCGTGACATCATTCAGCAGCGCTGGGCCTTCGCGCTCTTCCGGCGTCTTGAAGTCGCGGTCGAAGAGTCCAATGGCATAAATCTGCACGTCGGCCTCGCGCACCATGGACTTGATCTCGCTCTCCGTGTAACGGCTGTGGTTGTCGCCGCCGTCGGAGATGATCAGCAGCGCCTTCCTCTCGTAGTGCGCCTTGCGCATCTTGTCAATGGCAAGGTAAATCGCGTCCAGTAAAGCGGTGCGTCCCTTGGGGATGGCGTAAACCAGCTTGGCTTGGATGTCCTCTACGGAAGATGTGTAGTCGCACAGAAGCTCGGGCTTGTCGGCGAAGGCCACGACGAAGAACTCGTCCTGCGGATTAGCTGTGCGGAAGAATTCAACCACTGCCTGGCGCGACTTGTCGATCTTGTCGGCCATGGAACCGCTAACGTCGAAGATGACACCCAGCGAAATCGGCGCGTCTTCACTCGAGAAGTGCCGGATCTCCTGTTGCTTGCCGTTGTCCGTGAGCTCGAAGTTCTCCTTCTCCAGGCCAGTTACCAGCCGGTTCATCGGGTCGGTGATGGTGACCGGAACCAGCACCAGGTCAACGTCCTTGCGCAGAGGCTTGGTATAGGTCTTCAGGCTGGGATCGACGTTCGGCGGAGGCGCAGCGGCGGCCTTTTTCGTCTCGCGGGGAACTACGTGAATGTCCTGCGCGTCACTTTGAGCGCAGGCAGGAACTACCGCAGAAGCGGAGACGCAGAGGAGCGCAAGCAGGAAGAGCAAACCCTTGCGAATAGGCACAAGGATTTGGACGCACAAACCAGACAAATGTCCTGATTTGCGACAGACGCACGAATTCGTCAGATTGGCTGGCCGCCCGAACTCCCAACCGCGGGACATAGAATCCTCGGAGTGTGTGGGCTGATGGTATCACAGGAGTTGGAGGAGTTTTAGGCCCCAACCTCAGTGATCTCCTCTAGCTTTGCTGCTAATGAGATGAGGCCGTAACGCTACTGGTTTCCTTTTCTTCACTGCTACAATCGTGGTGTTCGTAGTAACGGAGAAAGCAAGGAATCTTAATACCAGATTGCCACATTCATATTCGGAGGCCGAGTTTATGGCGGAGGTTTTCCCTTTCCGAGCCCTGCGTTATAACCCCCACAAAGTGCAGCTTCCCTCGGTTGTGACCCAGCCCTACGACAAAATCAACCCGCAGATGCAGGAGCGATATTACAACGAGAGTCCTTATAACTTTGTACGGGTTGTTTTGGGTAAACGGCAGGAGACAGACAACGACCAGGACAATGTATACACGCGCGCCGCCGCGGCATTGCGGAATTGGCGGGCCGAAGGCGCGCTACTATGCGATGCTCAGCCTGCTATCTATTCCTACACACAGGTATTTAAGAGTCCCGAGAACCCTACGATCGATTTGGAGCGCCGCGGGTTTATCGCTTTGGGCCAGGTGGAAGATTACGACCAGAAGGTAGTCTTCCGTCATGAGCAGACCCTAACCAAGCCCAAAGCAGACCGGCTGAACCTGTTGCGCTCCACCGAAGCGCACTGCGAACAGATATTCATGCTCTATGACGATCCAGCAAGCGAGATTGACAAGGCCCTGCGGCCGGAATGTCCGCCTGCGGTTGAAGTCAGTGATGAATACGGTGTCGTGCACCGCATGTGGGTCATCTGCGACGCGAAAGTAATTGCGCTTGTCCAGCAGAAGATGGCCGACAAGAAGCTCCTCATTGCAGACGGGCATCACCGGTACGAGACAGCGTTGAACTATCGCAATGAGATGCGGCGCGGCAGCAATGTTGACAGGAGCGCTCCCTACGAGCACATGATGATGACCTTCATCAACATGGACGCGCCTGGACTGGTGATTCTGCCCACCCATCGCGTGGTCTTTGGCCTGGAGAACTTCTCGATATTCGATATGGTTGTCAAGCTGCGAGAGCGTTTTGAAATCGAGGATATCGGCGAAATCAAGGACGTGAACCAGGCATTGGAGCGCCTGCGTAAGGCGGGCACGACAAAGACCGCGTTACTCGCGGTTACGGCCCACAGTGGTTTCCTGCTGCGGTCCCGTTCCGCCATCGTCACGTTGAAGGGCTTCGCGGGAATGTCCGAGCGCAAGCAGGCTCTCGACGTCGTGCAGCTCCACAAGGTGGTCCTGGAAGATGCGCTGGGAATGTCGGAAGAGGACATCCGCAATCAGAAGCATTTGAAGTACGTGCGCGATGCTCACGAGGCGATAGAGGAAGTGCGGAACGGCGCACATGTGGCTTTCCTGATGAACCCGGTCCGCATGGAGCAGGTAAGAGACATCGCTTTTGCCGGTGAGGTGCTGCCGCAAAAGTCCACGGACTTTTATCCCAAACTGCTGAGCGGACTGACCGTCTATTCGCTTGAGGAAGCTGCCGTGGGCTCGGCGACGGGAGGACATTAGCTTGTCACTTTTTCGCCGCACCTCGCGGCGTTACCTGGTGGTTCTCGCTGTGGCGGCCGTAATCGCCACAGCTTTTGTGCAGCGCCACCTCGTTGTCCACGCTCAGCCGTCCGAGCCGAGTCAACTTACCGTCTATTCTCCGCAAACTACTTATTCCGTTCCCGTGCTGGAGAAGAATGGGCAGCCCTACGTCGGACTGGTAGAACTGCTCGAGCCTCTTGGTACGGTGGATGCGCGGCCGGACGGGAAGAAATACAAGCTACGCTACACGCCACCGGGCGGAAAGCCTAGGGAAGCACAATTCACGGAAGGCAAAGATAAGGGCAAGCTCGCCGGGAATGGCTATAAGCTGCCGGGAAATTTCATCCTTCAAAGCGGACGGGGCTACATCCCCTTGGCCGTAGTCCCCGATGTCATGCTGCGGCTGGCGACCTTGGAAGTCGAGTACCATCCGGCTTCCAGGCGGCTGTTTGCGGGTAATCCACCCGAGCGATTCACCCTGGAGCTGCGCAAGGACACTACTTCCCGGCTGTTCATCAGCTTCCCTGCTGCGGTAAACCCGTCGATCTCCACCGAAGCCGGCCACGTGCACTTCACCTTCCGCCGTGAGCCGGTCATTCCGGCCGGAGCGGACAGCGTCAAGTTCAGCGATCCGCTCATCACCGGGGCAACGTTTTCGGAACAGGCCGGCGTGGCCGAACTCGACGTGCTCGGAACAGCCCCACTCATGGCCAACTTTGCGGATGGCGGCAAGACCATCATCGTGGCTGCGGCGCCGGCGCCTCCTCCGCCGGTCGCGCAAGCACCGGAGCCCTCGGCGCAGGCTCCATCCAACGTGCCTGTCCCTGCGCCTCCACCGCAGAAACCTTCGACGCCGCGCTTTCTCGTGCTGATCGATCCCGCACACGGCGGCACCGACGTCGGCGCCGCCATCACTCCCTCGCTGGCAGAGAAGGATATTGTGCTTGCCCTGGCGCGGCGAGTGCAGCGCGAACTTGCCAATCGCGGCATCGCGGCCAGCTTGCTGCGTAATTCGGACGTCGCTCTTTCTCTCGACCAGCGTGCTGTTGCAGTCAATGCCGCGCGCCCGGCGCTCTATGTCGCGCTGCATGCCGCCAACACGGGACGAGGCGTGCATGTGTTCACGTCTCTGCTCCCTGCCGCTAATCTGTCGCGCCAGGACTTCCTTCCCTGGGACACGGCGCAGTCGGCTTTCATTGACCTCAGCGGCTCGGTAGCAGGCTCGGTGGCGGCCGAACTCGAGGCCCGCAAGATGCCCTACACCACGCTGGTTGCGCCCCTACGTCCGCTGAACAACGTGGCAGCGCCCGCGATTGCAATTGAGATTGCGCCTGCTACGGACAAGGTCGAAGAGATCGCCAGCGCAAGCTACGAGGAACAGGTGGCACAGTCGATTGCCGCCGGTATCGCGGCCATCCGCGGCAAACTGCCGGAGGTGCGCCCGTGACCCGTCGCATCCTCCTGGTGTTCGCCGCGCTGGTGATTATCGCCATCGGGCTGGCTTTCTATGCTCTGCAGCTGCGGCGTAAGGTCGCGCGCGATGAGCAGCTCGCCGCCCAGCAGCAAATAGCGATTGCGCCGCCAGCAAATGGGCCTTCAACGCCCGTGACCCTTTACGTCGCCTCGGACAATAACGGCGCGCTCACCAAAACCGAAATGAACGCCGTTCTGCCGGCAGAACGCAGCGAGCGCGACCGGTCTATCTTGCGCGGCCTTCTGGAACTGTATCTGCAACCCCAAACATCGCATCCCATCGGCGCCGGGGCCGACATACGCGATGTGTATGTGATGGGCGACGACACTGCCATTGTGGACACGAACTCCGCCTTTGCCGATGCGCATCCGTCGGGTGTCCTGGCTGAAGAGTTGACCGTAGCCTCGATCGTTACGACGCTGAATGCCAACGACGCCAGGATTGCAAAGGTCAAGATCCTGGTGAATGGCCAGGAGCGCGAAACTCTTGCCGGGCACGCCGACTTGCGCCGGTTCTATCTGGCCAGCAACGTCGGGCAGGCCACGAAGGACGTGCCATGAGCTTGCCGCGCATCGGTGTTTTCGATTCCGGCGTCGGTGGCCTCACTGTATTGAAGGCCCTGGCGGAGCAGTTGCCCGCCCATTATCTCTATTTCGGCGATACCGCTCGTCTGCCCTACGGCACAAAGTCGGCCGAAACGGTCGCTCGCTACGCGATCGGAGCTGCACACTTTCTGCAAGGGCAACAGATCGACCTGCTCGTCATCGCGTGCAACACCGCGACCGCACTGGCTCTCCCGCTCATCAACCAAGCCGCACACGTACCCGTGGTTGGAGTGGTCGAACCGGGTGCAGCCATGGCAGCTCACGTAAGCAAGAACCGCGCTGCCATCGTCATCGGCACCGAGGCGACCGTCAGTAGTCACGCCTATCGTGAAGCCATGGAAAAACGCGGACTGGTGGTGTACGAGAAAGCGTGCCCGCTGCTTGTGCCACTGGTGGAAGAAGGCTGGGTCGACCATCCCGTCACCGAGCAGGTAGCGCGAATCTACCTCAACGAGGCGCTGGCACAAGCTGCCAGCAATTCCGACGTTCTGGTGCTGGCTTGCACCCATTATCCTCTGCTCGCGCCTCTGCTGCGCCGCATTGTTCCCCCGAGCATGGAAATCGTGGACTCCGCCGAATCGACTGCGCGGGAAGTGCGCAAGGTGCTCATGGACCAACAGCTTGCTACAGGCACGAAGGATGCGGACCACCGCAGTTTTCGTTTCTACGTGACCGATTCCGTGGAAAAATTCAAGCGCCTTGCCATTCGCTTTCTGGGTCGTCAGGTGGACCATGTTGAACATGTGGACTTGGGTGGCTAGAACCCCTCCGTCCGGTTCCGAGGCGTTTTGAGATAGGGCTGGTGGCTCCGTTACAATACGAAGCACGGCTGCGAGGAAGTCCCTGATGAATAAGCCCGTCTTGTTTGGCCTTATGGTGCTGATCGCTGTTGTTTGCTTCGCCCAGGGCGACCGTGTACCTGCCTACAACGATCATCCGCCGCAACCTGGCGACGCACTGCCCATTCTGCCCAAGGACCAGCTTTGGGGTGAGGCATTCCAACATCCCTACCAAATAAAGTCGTACGAAATTGCAGCAAAAATCCCTGCTGTGCTCTCCCAGGTGCCCTGTTATTGCTATTGCGACCGCGTGGGCCACAACAGCCTGCATAGCTGTTTCGAAACCACGCATGGGGCGCATTGCGGGATCTGCATGAAAGAGTTGTTTTACGCCTACGAGCAGACCAAGCTAAAGAAAACGCCTGCCCAGATTCGCGCCGGGATTATCAAGGGAGACTGGAAGTCCATCGATCTGGAGTCGGTAGGAAACGGTACCTCTACTCCATGAAGAACCGTGGTTAGTTGACGCCATTCTCCGTTGCGGGTATAACTCAGCACACAACAGATTGCGCGGATTTGGGTATTTCCACAGTCCCGGACGGGCTCCTGATGGTCATGGCCCAAAGGAACTCACCGGATGAAGAAGAGAGCGCTAAAAAAAGTCAAGAAAGTCGCTTCCAAGTCCAAGAAAAGTAAGGCCCTGCAATCATTCGCGAGCCGTCCCGACGGTAATTCCCGTGGTAATAAGCCGATGAAACTCGCCGACGATCCACGTTTTGCACAGGCTGTGCAAAACTACGAAGCCGGCCTGAAGGCCCTGCAAGCCCATAAGTACGACCGCGCAAAAGCATGTTTCGAGAAGGTAATTGCCGGGCCAAGCCCCGAACTCGCTGATCGCGCTTCTGTTCATCTCAGCAGTTGCAATCAGCAGTTGAGCCAGCCCTCCACTTCTTTCAAGACGGTCGAGGAGCAATTTGATTACGCGGTGTCGTTAATGAACATGGGCGATTATGTGGGCGCCCGCGAGAACTTTGATCTGCTGGCCAAGAAGTCACCCAAGCTGGACTTTGTCTGGTACGGCATGGCGACCTTGAACTGCCTTACCGGGCGTTTCGCGGAAGCGTTGACCAGCCTGACCGAGGCCATTCGCCTGAACCCCGCAAATCGATACCAGGCACGAAACGATACCGACTTCAAGAACCTGTCCGACGACCCGCGATTCACGGAACTGCTTTATCCTGATACCAGTGCTGAGGCTGCGTCCGAACCGGACAAGTGGCACTTCTAGCGCAACGCAGCCATACAGATACGATGCCAGACTACCCACCCTCCGCAGAAGTGCAGGCCCTGAAAGTCGTCGCCATGGGCGGCGGCACAGGCCTGTCCACTCTTCTGCATGGCCTGAAGCAATTTGTGCTGACATCCGGGGAGGAAACGCCGCAGGGGCTGGAACCCTACATTGCTGACCTTTCGGCGATCGTCACCGTAAGCGACGACGGAGGGTCGAGCGGCCGATTGCGCAAGGAATTGAACGTTCCTGCGCCGGGCGATGTGCGTAGCTGCATTGTGGCACTGTCAGAAGAAGAGGCGCTCTTATCGCGTCTCTTTCAGTACCGCTTTCCCGCCGGTGAAGGGCTCGGTGGCCACAGCTTTGGCAATCTCTTTCTGTCCGCCCTGACGGCCATCACCGGGGATTTTAGCCAGGCGGTGAAGCATTCCTCCGCGATTCTTGCTACCCGTGGACACATTTATCCGGCCACAACCAGCAACGCGCAACTGTACGCCATCATGGACGACGGCTCGTTTGTGCGCGGCGAGACCAACATCACGGCCAGTCAGCGTCGGATTGTCGAATTGCGCATGGCGCCGGCAAACGCCAAACCGCTGCCCTTAGCGTTAGAAGCGATTGAGGGTGCTGATCTGATCACGATTGGACCGGGATCCCTGTTTACCAGCCTCGTGCCCAATTTGCTGGTGCGGGATGTTTCCAAGGCCATCGCAAACGCTCGCGCGGTGAAGGTGTTCGTTTGCAACCTTATGACACAGGCCAACGAGAGCCTGGGGCTGACGGCCTCGGACCACATTCGGGCGCTGTACAAGCACGCGCGGCACCAGTTCTTTGATTACGCCCTGGTGAATCGAACGCAGGCTTCTCCTTCGTTGGCACAAAAGTATGCCGAGAAGCAGCAGTCACAAATTGAGCCGGACGTGGAGCGCATCGCAGCTCTCGGAGTGAAGCCCATTCTGGGCGATTACATGGTGGAGTCGCTCCATCCGAAAGAGGGCCTGGTCGCCCGCCACGATACGCAGCGTGTTGCACAAGACCTGTTGCGGCTTATGATGGAGTTGCGTGAGCCACACGTCGCTTCGTCGCGCCGGTAATCATAGCTCTCGCCGAGTTTCTACGATCCCATGCGAAAGCCGACATCGAAACCCGCGAAGACCTCCACCTTGACGCGCCAACGTTTTGCTATTGCAATTCTGGCAGCCGGCAAAGGCACCCGTCTGAAGTCTCAACGTCCTAAGGTGTTGCATGAGATCGCCGGACACCCGCTTCTGGCGCACGTGGTTGCGGCAGCGAGTCAGGTCGTTGCGCCCGGGAACATCTTTGCCATTATCGGGCATGAAGCCGAGCGGGTTCGCCACGCGCTCGCCGCGTCCGGCATCAACTTCGTTCTTCAGCGCGAGCAGCGCGGCACGGGCCACGCCTTGATGGAAGCCCGCTCCGCGCTGGAGGGATTCGAGCATGTACTGGTGTTATCGGGCGACGTCCCACTGATACAGCCGGAAACGATTGCACTACTACGGGATTTCCACATCGCTCATGCCGCCGCCATGACGATCCTGACCGCTGAGCCGCCCGATCCGACAGGCTATGGCCGCATGTTCCGCAAGAAAGTAAAGGGTAAAGAGACAGATGAGGTGGAACGGATTGTCGAGCAGAAAGCGCTGCGCGGAAAGGAATCTGGGCAGCGAGAAGTTAATTCCGGCATCTACGCCTTCGCGACCAAGCCCTTGTATTCCCATATCAGCGGCCTCACTACCGACAACGCTCATCACGAGTACTACCTCACCGATATGGCAACGCTGCTGGGTAAGGCGGGCAGGAAGGTTGTGGCCCTGCGCGCTCCCGACTCAAGCGAGGTGCTGGGCGTCAATACGAGGTTGGAGTTGGCAGAACTCGACGCCAGTTTGCGCGACAAGAAAGCCCGCGAACTCATGCTGTCAGGCGTCACCATCTTCCGTCCCAACACCTGCGACATCGATGCCGACGTGGAAATCGGCACCGATACGGTGATTGAGCCGTTCGTGCAACTCATCGGCAGGACGAAGATCGGCTCGAACTGCCGGATTCGCTCGTATTCCGTGATTACCAATTGCCAACTTGGCGACGACGTTCTGGTGCGTCCCGGTTGCATTATGGAAGATTCGGTCATCCACAACGGTGCGCAACTCGGCCCGTATTCGCATCTGCGTCCGGGCAGCGAGATCGGGGAGGGCGCTCACGTCGGCAACTTCGTTGAGACCAAGAAGACGCGCCTCGGAAAAGGCTCGAAGGCAAACCATCTGACGTATCTTGGCGATGCGGAAATCGGCGAAGGCGTGAACATAGGAGCAGGCACCATCACCTGCAACTACGACGGGGTGAACAAGAACCAGACGACGATCGAGGACGAGGCATTCATCGGCAGTGACGCGACGCTGGTCGCGCCGGTCCGCATCGGACGAGGCGCTTATGTCGGAGCGGCATCCTGCATTACGGAAGATGTTCCGGCAGATGCGCTGGCGATTGCTCGCGGCCGCCAAGTTGTGAAAGAAGGATGGGCCGCCGAGCGCCGCGCAAGAATCAAGAAGACAAAATAGAAAGCCCGGATCATCGCGCCGAGTTTCTGTTCCTCAACGACTCGACTCAGGAGCCGGCTTTGGGGACCGCTGGCGCAGGCATAGCATCCGCACCACGATAGGCGGGTCTAAATCGTCCGCCAAGCTATTTTGCAGCTTTCGACGTGATTCGGCGGCAGCCCAGAAAAGGTCCTCCTTATTGTGCAAAGCAGCGGCACGGGGTCTCCCCGTTGGCGGCAGCCAAGTGGGCAATCTCCCGGGCACTGGTGCCTCTGCATCCATGACGAGCAAATAACGTTATCCTAAATCTTATTGCTCGAGAACTGGACGCGGTTGAGTGTCTAAGCCAGATAAAGAGCTGCTCATAACAAAAGACTTATTGGCTTCGTTTCGTAAAAACGCCCGTTCTAGCAGTTGCTGTTGTCGATCTTCTCATAACGCAGACTTGGGGCGGAGGCACCACAATGCCATACCTCCGCGTTGCAGTGAATCGAGGTTACCATGTTCGCTTTTACTTCGCCAGTGAATTTGGCAGGAAGGAACCGATGGTGACCCTGCTCTAAACGATTCTCACTTCGTCCTCAGCTTCTGTTTGGCAACCAGACGCTGAATAAACTTAGGCCCATCCTTCTTGTAGGCCTCAACGCCTTCAACTAACAGCAACTCGCAGATCTGCGAAATGCTTCTCGCTTCACTGGATGCAATTTCCTGAATCTCGTCCTTCAAATTGGGCGAGACGCGAAACGCTAAGAACTCCTTGTTCACAGTCACGAAAAGAATATAGTCGCGCGGAAAACAAGAAACAATCATAAATTTATATTGCATTTTAGTATATCATATGTTATCGTTTCTATATGTATCGATTATATCTAGAGAGGTTTTATGAGCACGCCTGAAGAACAAGGTTCCAGTGCACGCCCGCGGAGAAACAACTCTCTGCAGCGGGAAAACTTACGGTTCGCCCACCGGCTGATTGCTGGTACTTTGCCCATTCGATTGGCCGATTCGCTGAAAACTTTATCTCAGGATTTTGATTTTTCTCTGCGCAGAGGCGACCTTCAACTCCTCAGCAATTCCTGGTACGTGACGCACACCGGTCTCCTTCGCCTGGCGCGTCGCAAGAGATGCCGCGGCATCCATGTCGAGGCCGTTGACTCGCTTTGTGATTCTGCGACGCGTCGTTACGTCCTCAAGGCGACAGTGTATCCGTCCAAGGGTTCCGCCGGTTTCGTCGGCTACGGGGATGCTGATCCCTCCAACGTTTCTCAGTTGGTCCGCGGCGCCGAGATGCGTATTGCGGAAACGCGTGCCGTCAATCCTGCCCTGCGCAAGGCG
>JARLGI010000087.1 GCA_031296115.1 Acidobacteriota bacterium
CGGCAATCACGTTGACCGGAACCTTGCCCACTGCCTGCACCGCGTCGGTGTGGAAGATGATGCCCTTCTCATGACAGAGCTTGCCGATTTCGGCGATGGGCTGAAGCACGCCGATTTCGTTGTTGGCCGCCATGATGGAGACGAGGATGGTCTTGTCGTCCATGGCCCGCTTCAGGTCTTCCAGATCTATCAGGCCGTCGGCCTTGACCGGCAGATAGGTCACGCGGTAGCCATACTTTTCCAGGCGCTTGCAAGTGTCGAGCACCGCCTTGTGTTCCGTCACCTGGGTGATGATATGGTTGCCGCGCTCGCGGTACATCTCGGCGATTCCCTTAATGGCCAGATTGTTCGACTCGGTGGCGCCGGAAGTAAAAATGATCTCCTTGGCGGTGGCGCCGATGAGCTTGGCAATCTGCTCACGCGCTTTCTCCACGGCCTGCTCTGCCTCCCAACCAAATGAGTGGTTGCGGCTGGCCGCGTTGCCGAACTTGGTGGTGAAGTAGGGCATCATCGCTTCCAGTACCCGGGGATCGAGGGGGCTGGTGGCATGATTGTCCATGTAAATCGGCAAACTCACGCCTGCCGGAACTTCTACTTGGCTGGCAACTGTGCTCATTCTCTTCGTCTCCATCCTCAATGCGGCTCCGCGGGGCGCGGAGGAAAAAATTGCGTTACAGCGTTAATGAAACCAGTGCGTTGACCTCATGACCTCTTCCGTGGGGATGCTCATGCTCGGCCAAATCCTGAATGCTGATGCTCTTGAGCACTCCGGCGATGGTGTCGTTCACCCGTGCCAGCGGCTCCTTGATAGTGCAACTGGGCGTCAATTCGCATCCCTTGGCGCCCTTGGTGCAGGAAGTGATGAAAAATGGGCCGTCGATGGCGTGAATCACCTCGTACGCCGAGATTTCACGCGCCTCCCGAGACAGCGCATAGCCGCCGTTCATTCCGGCGTGGGAGCGCAGCAGACCTGCCCGGGTGAGTTGCTGCAATATCTTGGCCAGCAGCTGTGCGGGAATCCCGTAAGCATCAGCGATATCCTTGGCGCTGAGCGCGACTGTCTCAGGACGCTCGGCCAGGTACTTGAGCGCCATCAATCCGTAATCGGCCTTCTTTGTCAGCTTGAGCATTGAATATCCGACTGCTTCGGTCGGCTTTCAGTATACGACCAATTATGTCGGCGTTTCAAGTAGAAGTGAATGGCGTCACTTCTGGTCCCAAACGGGCCGTGCAATCGGGGAGGCGAAAGATTCAACAAAATTGGCGCTTGAAAAAGCTGAAAAGGCCGCTACAATCTGCGGAAAGAGCACTAGATTCCAACCGATACCAAAGCGATGGCGACCGTCTGCAAACACCCAAGGGTTCGAATTGTCTCCCGACACGATGACGTCGAGTACGTCGAGTGCCTGGAGTGTGGAGAAGTCTTTGATTCTGAAGAATTTAATGACATGGCTATAGAAGAGTCCGACACTATAGCCAACGACCTAAACGAATGAGGGTCGACAAGGTCAGCGGGGCTTAGGACCCGCGATGGCGGCGTGCGGCTGAAGACAGCTAAGGTTGACCAGAGGGGCGTCCGTTGGCTGGCGCGGTACCCATCCTGTGGGCCACCAGCCACGCATAATGCAACCCGGATATCACCGTCAGCACCATGGTGGCATCGAGCGCTGTTGTACGCATGTCCACCACCCAAGGCGCCTTGGAGAGTTGGTGCAGCAGCACCACCGCCACGGCGACCACCTGGGCCACAGTGTTGGCCTTGCCAAAGATGCTGGGATGGAACTCTCGCCGGCCAGCTGCGGCATAGAGGAGCGCTGAAACAAGGAGAATTCCAACGTCGCGGCCGAAGACCAGCACTGTGACCCGAGTTGGAATGAGTCCCTTGTGCATGAGCGTCAGAAATAGCGTGCTCAGCAGAAGTTTGTCTGCGACTGGGTCAAGGTACTGGCCAAGCATGGTGCGCTGCTTCAGCAGGCGGGCCACCAAGCCGTCCAGCGCATCGGTGAGACCGGCGGCAATGAACAAGATGAAGCTCAGCGCATAGCGGTCCTCAAGAATGGCAGAGACCAGGATCGGCGCCAAGCAGATGCGCAACAGCGTAAGCAGGTTGGGAGCGGCGCGGAACGGGTTAGGTCGAGGTTTCGAGACGTCCGTCATGACTCGATCATCGGGCAGCCTGCGACGGCGGCCCACGGGCGCGCTCGTGCGACATCGATGGTACAGCATGTCGGAAGGCTCCGGAAAGCCCCAGCCTTTTCCCGCAGGCTCGATACTGATAGACTAGCAACTGTCGCACGCAGGCGCGTAGCTCAGTTGGTTAGAGCGCTTCCTTGACACGGAAGAGGTCGCTGGTTCGAATCCAGTCGTGCCTACCATTCTTATCAATAACTTAGAGGGATCTCTCCCGATTCTTCGACCCGAGATTCGACCCGAAGCTGCTTCGGCTTGCCATTTCACGCAATCAAGAACGCTGATCATCAATGGCGGGTTGAAGACTCAATATCCTGTCTAAAGCGCTTCGCTGCCGATTTCACCGGACTGAACTGACAAATCCCAATGGAGCGAGCCCCCATATCTGGACAGCCTGCTGCATCGCGAGGAGGCCCTTCTGGGGATTACCAGTTGACATCTGGCTGATAACGACAAGACAGTCGAGGTTGCGTCGGGGCCAATGCAATTCGTTGTTCTAGCAACGCCGTCTCAGTGAAGGCAAAATCTCCGATGTTTGATTGAAGAGAATTCGGACCTGAAAGCGTGGTGTCGCCTGTTGGCGTCATCCGAGGATCCTGCGCGGGCAGATCGGCTGACACTGGCCGCTTATCGTTACCGATCGCACTCTTGGTGACTGGGCGGCGATGGTGCTCTGATCGAGAAGCTGATATTTCTTCAGTGTTCCCAATCGTTCCTGGGTCAGCCTCTTTATGAAGCGCTTTCGCTAGCTGGGCTTCATCGATTGCAACGGCCGCATCCAGGTGCACAAGTCGCTGCTCAATGTGGTCCTGCTCGATCAGTGCCGGACCACAACTCGCAGAAACCTGCCATTGTTGCCTTTCCGTGAGCTAATACCGATGGAGACGTGGACCCCTCATCATGCTTGCTGGGAGAGTCTTCAGACGCTCAAGAGGCGCTTTTCAGCGCTCTTTTCGAGGGCCTGGGCGGGAAACCTCAAGTGAGCAGATTGCATGCCATTTGGCGCGCATAAAGGTAAGCGCGTTTGCGCACTGATTTGGGCGTGCCGTATCGTTGTCCAAGAGTTCGAAATTCGTTGCTGTACAGCAAGCAAATAGCAGGAAAACGCGCATCCAAGCACCTCGGAGAACTGAAGAGTGACAAAGCTGGCAAGCGCAACCGATCCCCTCTGGTACAAAGACGCGATCATCTATGAACTTCACGTCCGAGCCTTCGCCGACTCGAATGGCGACGGCATTGGGGACTTCCCTGGACTTCTCTCGCGGCTCGACTACCTCCGGGACCTCGGCGTCACCTGCATCTGGCTTCTGCCTTTCTTTCCCTCGCCCCAGCGCGACGACGGCTATGACATCGCCAACTACGTCGACGTCAACCCCTCCTACGGAACCCTGGACGATTTCAAGGCGTTTCTGGACGCCGCTCACCAGCGCAACATGCAGGTGATGATCGAGCTGGTCATCAATCACACCAGCGATCAACACCCATGGTTCAAGGCTGCCCGGCAGGCCCCGCCCGGCTCAGCGGCGCGCGCGATGTACGTCTGGTCCTCGACCAAACAGCTCTTCCAAGACGCCCGCATTATCTTCACCGACACGGAGAAGTCCAACTGGACCTGGGACGAGACGGCCAATGCCTACTACTGGCACCGCTTCTTTTCACATCAGCCCGACCTCAACTTCGATAACCCGGCGGTGATCGAGGAGGTTCTCAAGGCCATGCGCTTCTGGCTCGACATGGGCGTCGACGCGCTGCGCATAGACGCCATCCCGTACCTGGTCGAACGCGATGGCACCTCCTGCGAAAACCTGCCTGAGACCCACGCCGTCATCAAGACCATCCGCGCCGCCATCGATGCTGACTACGCCAACCGTTTGATCCTGGCCGAAGCCAACCAGTGGCCTGCCGATGTCCGCCCCTACTTCGGCGATGGCGACGAGTGTCACATGGCCTTCCACTTTCCCCTGATGCCGCGCATCTATATGGCTCTTCGCCAGGAAGATCGCCTGCCGATCACCGACATCATGGCCGAGACACCAGCCATCCCCGACAACTGCCAATGGGGCCTGTTCCTCCGCAATCACGACGAACTCACGCTTGAAATGGTCACCGACGACGAGCGCGACTACATGTACATCGCCTACTCGGCAGATCCGCGCATGCGCGTCAATGTGGGTATTCGGCGCCGGCTCGCACCGTTGGTCGACAACAACCGCCGCCGCATCGAGTTGTTGAACTCGCTCCTGCTCAGCTTTCCGGGTACACCTATCGTTTATTACGGCGACGAAATCGGCATGGGCGACAACATATACCTTGGCGACAGGAACAGCGTTCGGACCCCTATGCAATGGAACTCGGACCGCAACGCCGGTTTCTCAAACTGCGACCCTGCCCGTCTCTACTTTCCCGTCATTATGGATCCAATCTATGGCTACCAGGTCATCAACGTGGAGGCTCAGTTGAGCGATCAGTCCAGCCTGCTGCACTGGACCCGCAACATGATCGCCTTGCGCAAACTCTTCCAGGTTTTCGGCCGCGGAACCTTCAGTTTCCTGAACCCGGCGAATCGCAAGATCCTCGCCTACCTCCGCGACCTAGATCGCGGCGATGGCTCGAGTGAAACCGTTCTTTGCGTGGCCAACCTCAGCCGTTTTGCCCAGCCCGTCTCCCTCGACCTCGCCGACCACATCGGCGCCGAGCCCTTCGAGATGCTAGGCTATGTGCCTTTCCCTACCATCGCCGAAGCCCCTTACGTACTCACCCTCGCTCCGTACTCCTTCCTCTGGCTCGAACTCCAGCCCCCAAGCGTGAGGCCCACATGATTCTCATCCCGCTTGCCAGCATCCAAACCTTGTGAGAGGCCCAGCCGTAGATGCCGGTCAATTGGAGACTGTAAGAAGCCTACAATTGCTTTGGTATCCACTTCCCGAATGACCATGGCAACAGCAGATCCAATTCCCGCCATCACCACCCCTTCCGCGCGTCCCAACAACGGACTCCTCGTGCTGCTCGCCGCCATGACACCGGAGCAGCTCGAACGGGTCCTCGGCAACCTGACCGCTTCCTTTCCGGCGCAAGACCTAACCATCGCTTCCCCAGACGCGGCCTCAGATGAGCTCCTGGCAGACTCCTATCCATCCGTACGGATCGTCGCCTCTCCGGCGGCCAACGCCTCTTGGACCCTTACTGCTTCTGATTTCCTCAACGCTTACCAACTCGCCAAAAAGAGCGAGGCGCGAGCCATCCTCATGCTGAGCCCGGAGTCCGGCTCGCTTAGCTCGTCCGCAATCGGCGAACTCGCCAACGCGGTTCTCGCCACTCCGATCGACCTCGCAGTTTCCTGCTACGAATCGCCGCCGAACGCCAGCCTAGTCAACTCCGCCATTCTCTATCCACTTACCCGAGCGCTGTTCGCCTCCCGCGTGCGATTCCCACTGGCTGTCGATCTCGCCCTCTCGCTTCGGATGGGCGAACATCTCGCGGGCGTCGCCAATCGCTTCACCGCGCCCAACCAGGCGAAAACGCCTCTTTGGCCGATCAACGAAGCGGCAGTAGCCGGGTTCACCGTCGACCAATTCGACGTTGGACCGCGCGTCCAACACCAACACGCCGGGCCCGACCTCAACACCATCCTCCCCCTGGTTGCCGGATCGCTGTTCTCCGATATCGACGTCAAGGCAGCATTTTGGCAGCGCTCCCGTCAATTGCCGCCTGCGCGCGAGCCCCTGCCTACTCCGCAGGCACTGTCCGACGATGTGGCTCCAGATATTGCCCCAATGCTCCAGGCCTTTCGGCTCGCCTATACCAACCTTCATGAAATCTGGTCGCTCGTCTTGCCGCCAAACTCGCTGCTCGGCCTCAAACGGCTCGCCGCAACCGACGCCGCAAACTTCCACATGCCCGAGAGCCTCTGGGCCCGCATTGTCTTCGACTTTCTCCTCGCCCACCGGCTCCGTACCATCAACCGCGGACATCTGCTCGGCGCGCTTATCCCGCTTTACCTCGCATGGGTTGCAAGCCACATCAACATCACCACCTCCGGCACGACCCCTGAATGCCATATCGAGGCGGTTGCAGCAGCCTTCGAGACCGACAAATCCTACCTGGTGTCACGCTGGCGATGGCCAGATCGGTTCAATCCATGAGTAACCCCAAAATCAAACCCATTGCCGGTTCGAAGCAAGAGAGTCGATTCAAGGAGTGA
>JARLGI010000088.1 GCA_031296115.1 Acidobacteriota bacterium
CTGTCACGGCAGAGGCCGCGGGTTCGAGTCCCGTCGACCCCGCCATTTCCTTTCGGATACTTAGAAGGAAATGGCTAGTGAAGTTCGTGGTCCGCTCAGGCCAGGATCTTTCTCCGCAAGGAAGCAAGAAAGGGCGGCTCCCAGCATTGTTTTGCCGAGTAGATTGCAGGACTAACTCTCTAATGTGTCCTGGCTTCGTTTGAGCTGCGCTTTCTCCAGAGCCAGCCGAGCTTGTGCTTTCCTTAGCTTTTCTTTGGCTTTGTCGCGCTCTTCCGTCGCCTTCTTGACCCGTTGCTGAGCAGACTTGATAGCAGCTATCGCTTCTTTATGGGTTCGCAGCATGAATATCAGTGTAGACCCGCTTAGCCTGATCTTACGAACGCGGCTTAAGACGCACGCTGGAAGGTCTGACTGACCTGCAGTTGCGCATCGCCGATGTCCTCCAGCGTGGGAGTTCCAACCTCCAGCAGCCCGTTGCTATTAGGCCGGAGACCGTGCCCGAACAGCCCCTGGTTCATCACGATGGACTGCAACAGCCGCCCCAGCGAACGCGAATGAAAGCCATTGGAAAAGCGCGGGCCATCCGACCAGCCCGGGTGCACCGAGAAGTCGCAGATCAGGCTCCAATATTCGCGGGCCGACTTCCATAGTTTGAGGTACTCCACCGAGCCATCCAGTCCGATGTGATATTCGATGCGGACGCGACCGGCCGCCGACTGCGTCAAGGCGTTCCAGTTGAGCACGACGGCGCTGGTCAGAATATGTTCGAGCTGCAACGGAACAGCGGGCTGGCTAATAGTCTCTTCGATCATCGTTCGTCCCTGAGATGGTTGATTGCGGCCCATCTAGCGCCGGAGGCCAAGTTAGAAAGCGAAACTGCAAAGTGAGGGCCAGGTATGTGCCCTACGCGTCGTCGGTGTTGGGAATGAAGTCGAGCGGGCTCATCGCCGGCTTCGCCGCGTCCCCATTCGTCGGAGTTTCCGCTTCGGAATTCTTACGCGTCGTGCCGTTCATTCGCCTTCCGGCGGCGATCCTCCAGCTGGCTTCGACAAAACCATTGCGCTGGGTCAGCGAGCCGCAGCTTTCGTGGACCGCCTTGCGCAGCGAGTCTCCCCATTGCGCGCCATGTTCTTCGGTAGTGTACGAGCCCAGTTCGGGTTGGATGTCAAGGTAGGTCGGCTTCCCTACCAGGAACGCCACGATCTGCTGCGGGCTTTCCTTCTTGATTTCATCGCGGAACGCCAGACAGCCGCGATGGTCGGCGCGAATGTCCATGAGCACCATGGCATAGCGGTCGCGATGCCAGATAGAACAGGCTTCGGTCAGATCGCTGGCGCCGATGACCTCGACCCCGTGCAGCGCCATGATCTTCTTGCGCAAGGCGCGCCTTTCCGAGTTGGCGTCCATCAGAAGAACGCTGACTTTTTCCCCAAACGGTTTTCTTGCAAGCACCTGATGAGCCACGTCCATGGCGAACACCTCACACGCGAAGCAGAAGGGCTGTTCCGCAGAAAACTCCCGGCAGCGATTTCACGAGAGACACGGGTGAGTGGGGCTGAAGATTGTCGCCTTCTGATTGAAAGAGGAAAGCGTGAAAACGGGCCTCTCTCGCGCGATGCGAGGACAACTTTGATTATACGCCTGCCGCGACTCACTGCTTGGGGAGCGGTCGCGGCCAAAGCGTAGTCGCGCGCTCATCACGCGCGACATTGTTGGATTGGAGTGTCTGGCTTACGAAAACACTTCGCCCGCCATGCGGGAGAGAGTGCGCGTCTGCAGTGTGTTTTGCGCAGGGCGCGGAGCCACGCGGCCGGCAGCGCCGACCTGCTTGCGGGCAATCTTCAGTTTCAAGGCGCGTTCAATCGAACGCAGCTCGCCGATTTCCGCGCCGGAAACCAGAGTAGAGGCCCGTCCCACCGAGCCCATGCGGCCGGTGCGGCCCACGCGGTGAATGAAGTCTTCCGGAATCTGCGGCAGGTCATAGTTAATGACATGCGCCACATTGTTGACGTGGATGCCGCGCGAAGCGACGTCCGTGGCCACCAGCACCTGGAACTTGCCCTCGTCGAATCCGCTGAGCGCGCCGCTGCGTTGCGACTGCGTGCGGTCGCCGTGGATCATCGCGGCGGAAAATCCGTCGCGCACCAGGTTCTTGGCCAGACGTTCGGTCCCGTGCTTGGTACGCGCGAAGATCAACGTCTGTCCTTTTTCTGCGTACAGCAACTGGCGGAGCACTTCCGACTTTTCCGCCAGCGGCACTTCGAACGCGTGCAACTCAACAGTGTCGGCCGGCTTCGACGTCGAACCCAACGCTACGCGCACTGGGTTCCTCATGTAGTCATTAACCAGGCGTGCCACCGAGGCTTCGAGTGTTGCCGAGAAGCATAGTGTCTGCCGGTCTTTAGGCAGCTCAGCCACGATGCGGCGAATCGCCGGCAGGAAGCCCATGTCGAGCATGCGGTCGGACTCGTCAAGCACCAGCATCTTTACCTGGCGCAAATCAATCAGCCGGCGGCGAAGGTAATCTTCCAATCGGCCCGGGGTTGCAACCACCACGCTCGCGCCTTTGCGCACTGCCTGGATCTGGCGCTGCTCGCTGGTACCGCCCATGACCAGGGCGGCTGGAATGGTTTTGTGCTCTCGCAGTTTTTCGTACTGCTCATGGACTTGCATCGCCAGCTCGCGCGTGGGAACCAGGATGAGCGCCGCGACCTTGCGGTCGGCAGCTTGCGCCGCCAGGCGTTCGATCATGGGAAGCAAGAAGGCCAGCGTCTTGCCGGTCCCGGTTTGCGCCGTCGCAAGGACGTCTTTGCCCTCGAGTGCGGGAGGAATAGCGGACGCCTGGACCGGCGTCGGGGTCGTGAAATTGAACAGTGCCAGCTTCTGCTGGAGACCAGCAGACAGGGGCATATCTTTAAATTGGGTCAAAACGATTTTTTCTTTCTGGAGAGGCGTCTCGCGAGGAGGCATACTAGATGCGAGTCGCGAAGATACAACTGAGGCCGCTCAGATTTTATTCGGCGCTGAAAATGAAACGGAAGCAGGAAAGGCGGGATATCAGATCAATCTACAATCGGATGTCGCTTGCAAGCGGCCGCAGCCAATAGCGTCTAGTTGGAGTCTAGCAGTGCACCAGGAAATGTGCAAGGAGCACTGCCCATACAGTGATTTCGCGTTTCGTTACTTCCCGAAATCGTGGAAGTCAAAGCCTTGCGGCTGGCCGTCTTCGTCGTGGGTCACGACCAGATCGGCTGTGGGTTGAGTTGGGACCGTGCCACCCTCGGCATCGCCGGTTTCTTTGCGCTGCGCCCGTTTCTGAGCCTTTTCCAGCTGCTTTTCCTGGCGCGCACGCTCCTTCTGGCGCTTCACGAATGTTGTGCGAGAGCTTCCTGCCATAGTCCTCCATGAGCTTTAGCTACAAATTTGGATTGCTCAATTGCGGCAAAAGATTCAATCTTCCGGCCGATGCCGGCGTCGAGTCGGTGCGCTCGACTTACGCGGTGGAACAGGACCGCACCTACTTCATCATACTCCTCTCGCAGAATGCAGGGATTTGGAGGAGGTCCCGCGCGGCGCAATCGCTGGAACCCGTGGCAGAGAATTGACATCCCGGGAACATGAGCATAGCCTCGAACTTGAGTGAGCGATTGCTCTCCTCTTTCAGATTTCTGAACTAAGTCAGCTCATCTGAAGTACCTCCCTCCTTAGTACACCTGCCTGCAAAGGCTGAATGTTTCGCGCTCATCAACGCCGCAGATTTCCCGTAGCGAAATCGAGTGCAGTCGTAGTTCGAGGATCCGGCGACAACAGGTTTTCAAATCGAAAGTACTGCCAAGGGAGATTGGTCCATCATGATTTGTCCACAATGCAGTGGTGAAATGTCGAAAAAGTGGAACCCGCAAACCACCGCCAAAGTATCGCCAGGCTCGGCCGTCGTATGGGCCTGCGGTGTCTGTGGCGCAACACTCACACAATCGGAAATCAAGTTGTCATCGAAAGACAAGCACAAGGCAGTGGAGCCTGTCGATCCGGCAGCGACGTCAACTTCAGTTGCCGTCGAATAGTACAGAGCACTTGAAGCACGGGCCTCGATAGCACAATTTCTTAGGTGATTTTTATGGCGCAACAATCGATTCACCTTTCCATTTCGCAATGTCCGAAATGTAAAGGCCCACTCGTGGCGGCATGGTTTGACGTGCGGCAAAGCGAGATCCAGCGGGAGATTGCCGTGGGCTCGTGCCCAGCGATCTGCCTTTCTTGTCATTCTCTGCCGGGCGAACCGCCCGCTGACAACATTGTGCGATCGTTTCCTCCGGTGCAATGGAACGGATCGACGGGCCTGCCGCCGGCCGAAGTATAGGTGTGCGACGCCACACCTGATGAAGGGCGTCAAAAGATGAGGTTGTTTACTGCCCATTGCCGGATTTGCGGAGGAGAGCAGTTCAAGACTGTTCCAGCCGAAGGCTGGTTTGAGAAGCATATCCTGCCGCGCTTCTTCATCTCCCCGGGACGCTGTACCCATTGCGAGAAGCGCCGCTATTGCCCTATCTTTCAGAAATGGGACAAGTCGCAATCCTGCTGGCCGTGAACGCGATTGCTGTTGCGGCACGACTCGCGAATCTCGGTTGGGCCCCTCAGTACGGTAATCTGAATTCATGCGCGGCGACGTTGAACAGGCGCTCGAGTTTCTTCAGCAGCGCGAACCGGCTGCGGTAGAAAAGGCTTTGGCCCTTCTGCAGGACACGGTTTTTTCTTTCAGCATAAAGGTCTGCGGCCACACTCAGGACGCGGGGGACACTGCGCAGGACGCCCTGCTGAAGTCCATTCCGCATCTCGCCAAGTTCGACAATCCTAAGGCGCTGACCGTCTGGCTCTATAAGGTTGCACGCAATCACTGCATCAGCCAGCACCGCAGGCCTGGGTCGTTACCTGCGCGCAATCTTTCCCTCGACGACCTGATGCCCGACCGCCGCGAGCTACAGGACCTGCTGCGAACTCAAACTCCCAATCCCGAGGCGGCGCTGCTGAATAGCAAAAGCGCAGAGCATTTGAAGCAGAGCATTCTGCAGGTGCCTCCGCAGTACCGCATGGTCCTAGTGCTGCACGACATGGAGGACTTGAGCACGTCAGAAGTTGCGCAGATCATGGGCTTGCGGGAAGGTACCGTGCGCGTCCGGTTACACCGTGCCCGGCTGTTAGTCCGGCGGCACATAGCGAATCTGTCGCGAGCCGGCAGGGTGTTGCACGCCGGCGCCGAAGAAGCAAAAACTCCGCGCTGCCGGCGCCTGTTCGCCGCGCTCTCCGACTATATAGACGGTGTCATCGACGACGCCATGTGCGACGAGATGGATCTTCACTTGGACGATTGCCAGCCTTGCCAGGCATTCTTGGCCAGCTTGAAAAACGCGGTCAGCCAGTGCCGGTCCTACCGCCCGGCTTGCGATGCGCAGCGTGCCGAGGAAATTCGCAGGCGGATAGTGCCGCATTACCAGCAAGCTGTCGCCGCTCTAGCCAAGAGCCGCCCAGCCGTCGGCAGCCGCTAGACGCCCCACCACAGAAAAAGGCTGATTCTGTCTCTTTCTCCCACTTTAGCATTCAATGGTCTTCTCCACTGAACACCACTGTCTATTATTCGACCTGGTTTCAATGTAACTTCCCACTTCTGGCAGACTGGTCTGCTGCGTATTGCGACCTCTACTCAGCCGCTCGACCTCCCGAAACGGGAGATTCTAGAGTAATTTTTCGCCAAGAACTTGTAACAGTGCCGTAGGTCACTGCGTTTCTCCCTGTGAGGTAGGTGTAATGAGCTACGAAGCTCGTGATCGAACTCCGAGGAGAAGAACATGATCTCGGCAAGCGTCACTCTAACTCAACCGCTAAGCAATCATCGCCAATTCATAGCTACCAGCGGTACGGGCCACCATTTTCTCATCGACGACGCCGCCGGCAACACCGGCGCGAAGCCGATCGAGCTGGTCGCCATCGCCTTGGCAGGATGCACGGCGTTCGATGTCATCAACATCCTGCGAAAGAAACGCCAGCAGGTCACCGGGTACGAGGTGAGGGTGGAGGCCGAGCAGACCGCCATTCCGCCGCAGGTCTTCACCCAGGTTCGGACCCATCACATCGTCACCGGCTCGGATGTTTCCCCGCAAGCGGTCGCGGAGGCAATCCGGCTCTCGGAGGAAAAGTATTGCTCGGTGGGCGCCATGGTCAAGGCGACAGCTGAGTTCGATACCACCTTCGAGATCGTGCCGGCGATCGTGCCTGCAATGGTGGGAGCGTAACGGTGACCAAGAGCCTGAATCATGGCGCCACCAACTGGGGACGTACGCCGTAATCGTGGGTACATGCGTGAACAGAGCGTTGGCTGCAGGCGAGAGCCGTTGCCGGTCGCAATGTAGGGTGGGAAAGCGGATAATTATGTTTTGGAGGACTGCATGCCGAATTGGCTGTGGATAGGATTGCTGATCGTCGGCTACCTGGTGCTGACGCAGTGGCTGCTGCCCAAGATGGGCGTTCCCACATGACGGACGAGCCCCGTCGGGTCGCGACGGGATGAAACTGACTGCGAAATTAAACCGCGAGAGAATGCCCCAGAGAAAAAGTAAAATTCGGCCCTTCAATCTTCTGCCAGCACACTGCGTTCCGCGCGGCTTCACCAGACGCGCCGTCGTCCCCGGACCATGAGAATCCCTATGACAGACTTATTCAAGCACCTCGCACTCATCCTCGTTCTCGGCCTCATCGCTGCCACCGCTGTGGCACAACCGGACGAACTGGCGCCGGGCAGCGCTCAGCTGATCAATCCGGAACAGATGGTGAACCTGCTGCAGCTGTCCAGCGGAAAGCCGCTGGTGCTGAACATCGGTCCGTCGCTTATTTTCATGCAGGCGCATATTCCGGGTGCCGAGTTCATCGGGCCGACCTCCGATCCGCAGGGCATGGAATCTTTGCGCAGGCGGGTGAAGAACCTGCCCCATAACACGTTCATCGTTCTCTATTGTGGATGCTGTCCCTGGGCACACTGTCCCAATGTGCGTCCGGCCTATAAGGAGCTGCACAAGGCGGGCTTCAGTAACGTGAAGGTGCTGTACATCGTCGACAACTTCGGCACCGACTGGGTAAACAAGGGCTATCCCACAGTGAGGGGACAATAGGACGATGCGCAAAGTCATCGTCCTCATCCTCGCGGTCGTGCTGGTGGCGGCCTTTTACGAGTTGGGCCACCGCCGTTCCGGCTCCCCCAAGCCAGCTTCCTCACAGGGAAATCCCGCGCCGGAGTTCTCGCTTGCGGGCCTGGACGGAAGGCCGCTCAGTCTGGCGGACTACCGCGGCAAGGTAGTGCTGCTCGACTTTTGGGCGACCTGGTGTGTTCCCTGCCGCGCGGAGATTCCGCACTTCGTGGAGTTCCAGAACAAATACCGCGAGCAGGGGCTACAGGTGGTTGGCATTTCCATGGACGACGGGCTGAAACCGGTGCAGGAGTTCTACCAGCAGTACAAGATGAACTATCCGGTCGCGCTGGGCACGGATAAGGTTGCCGAATCTTACGGCGGCGTGCTGGGATTGCCGGTCACGTTTCTCATCGGGCGCGATGGCCGTATTGCGGCAAAATACATTGGCGCGGCGCATATGCCGGTGATCGAGCAGAAGATCCAAACCCTATTGCAGGCGAACTAAGTCCGACCGTCTAGCACTGATGGAACAGACATGACTGATCGCGTGTGTCCCTGGTGGCTGGGCTACTCGCTGATCTGCCCCCTGCGCCGCTACGGACAGAATCCGCGGGACATTCTTGCGCCTACGTCCGGGAAGGCATGACGGTGCTGGAGCCCGGGCCGGGAATGGGATACTTCACCTTGGAACTGGCGCGGCTCGTGGGAGCTTCCGGTCGAGTGGTTGCGGTGGACGTTCAGCCGAAGATGATCGCGCGGTTGCAACGCCGCGCCGCAAAGGCCGGGCTTGATGGCCGGCTGGAAGTACGGGTCGCTCCTGCGGAGTCGATGGGCCTCGCGGACCTGCAAAGCTCGGTCGACTTCACGCTGGCTTTTGCCGTGGTGCATGAATTCCCCGATGCCACCCGGTTCTTCGCAGAGGTTGCCGCCGCGTCCAAAACCGGCGCTTCGCTGCTGTTGGCCGAACCCAAGGGCCATGTCAAGCAGGCGGCCTTCGAAGCGGAGTTGGACGCTGCGGCAAAGGCAGGGCTCAAGGTAGCCGAGCGTCCCGCCATTCGCCGCTGTCATGCGGCGCTGCTGGAAAAAACCTGACCGTAGACCAACCAGCGCTTCCGCCTGTCGGCAAAATCGCATCAGGATTCCCGGGAATCGCGCTCTCCAGACCCATTGCAGTAGGATGGTCGAGCGTGGTCGCAGAGACCCCGCCTCCTGAACAACGCTGTCTTGCAGTGCAGAACACCACAAGGGTAGCCTGCCATGAACTTACGCATCGTAACGCTGTGTTCCCTGCTTCTCCTGGCCGCGCCGCTGCTGGCGCGCGACAAAACCGATGTCCTCGTTATGAAGAATGGCGACCGCCTGACCTGCGAGATCAAAGGGCTGGACTCCGGCGTGCTCTATGCCGGCCTGGATTACATGGACGGCACTATCTCGCTGCAGTGGTCGAAGGTGGCCCACGTGGAAAGCAAACAGTTGTTCATCGTGAAGACCGAGGACGGCTCGGTGTACTCCGGCACGCTGAGCACGCCGGAAACATCGGCCGGTCGCCCAGTGGAGATCCAGATTTTGCAGATGCCGGCCAACGAAGTGACGTTGGAGCGGAGACAGATCGTTCAGATAGCCGGGACCTCCGAACATTTCTGGCAGCGTTTTAATGGCACCATCAACACCGGGCTTACCTACACCAAGGGCAACCAGTCCACGCAGTTCAACCTCAGCTCGCAGGTGGCCTACCCGCGCGAGCGCTGGGCTGCCGAAGCCACCTACAGCTCCAACCTGTCGTCCAGCACCGGCGCCAGCGCATCCACACGGAATCAAGCCGGCTTGCAAGGCCTTCACCTGTTGCCGTGGAACAATTGGTTTTACTCGGGCATCGGCAGCTTCCTGCAAAGCTCGGTACAGGGGATCAACCTTCAGACCAGTCTCGGTGGCGGCATCGGACGCTACCTGAAGAACACCAATCGCGCCACCATCACCGTGGTCGGCGGCGTGGCCTGGCAGAACACCGACTACCAGCAATCCAAGATCCCGCAACAGACCCAAAACGTTGGCGCCATGATGGTGGGTACCGAGATGAAGTTCTTCAAGTTTAAGAAGACGAACCTGGACGTGAGCGCTGCGGTCTTTCCCGCGGTCTCCGATCCCGGCCGGGTGTACTTCAACACCAACGCCTACTACTACATCAAGCTGTTCAGCAACTTCTCGTGGAACGTGTCGTTCTATGGCAACTGGGACAACCAGCCGCTTCCGCATTTTACCGGCAGCGATTACGGCACCAGCTCGGGGCTGAGCTGGACCTTCGGGACGCACTAAGTGAGCCATAACCGGCGGAGGTATGACGGCGAGGAATAGGCGGTCTGAAGGGCCGGCTGGCAACGGCGATTCGACCTCCAAGCTAGGAATTTTGACAGTTGTACTCGCTCACCCAAAAGAGTAAAAGTGACTGGATTCACTTAGTCGATACGTTGGGGAGTAAGCGTTCCGGTTGAATTGCGGTGCGTGCACCTCTGTCCGAAGTCGCTGATCGGTGCACCGTTCCGCTCTCCCTTTGTGTGTGGCTGGCCGACGGAGGCATCCAGTGACCAAGAATGGAAAGAAAGACAAGGATCACAAGAATAAAAAGGACAAGAAGGATAAAAAGATCATAGAAGCCAAGCAACCCGTTAGCAGTAGTCCACCAACAGGGGCTACCTATGCTGACGGGGCGCCGCTGGATCGCGTCCAATATCTTGAGGCGAAGCTCATTCTGAAACCTGATCGCTTCACCTCGGTACAGGCCTTCCGCGACTTCGGCAAGATCGTGCAGCGGACCGCTAAGCAGGGCGGGGTCGGCTTTATCCCGGATGAAAAAGCCGGACTGCGGCCAGAGATAAGGGAGATCACTTTTGAAGACACTCCCGATTTCCGGCTGTACAACAACGCGTTCATCCTGCGCCGGCGCATATCCTACGTGGACGGTTTTCCCGTGGGCGATCCGGAAATGGTATTCAAGTTCCGTCATCCGGATGAGCAGATGGCGACCGCCGTGGACGTGCGACCCAAGATCGCCGGCACGTACCGTATCAAGTTCAAAGCTGAGGTCCTTCCTCTGAAGAACGAGGTGGGTGGATATCGCATCCTCTACTCGCACAACTGCCAATTTGGGGTGAGCCAGATGCACGACGCCGACAAGACGTCGGTGGCCACACTGGTAAGAGTGTTTCCCTCGCTCGCGGCCCTGAAGAGGTCCGATGAAGAGAAAGTAACCTTGGTGAACGGAGGCATCGTGGAGGAGGTGCTGCTTCCGCTTGGGCAGTTGGACTTCGGCAAAGGCTTAGTTGCCAAATGCGACATCGGGTTGTGGCGCACTCGCGGCGAGCACAAGTCTCTGGTGGGAGAGTTCGCCTTTCAGGCAAAGTTTGATCGCAAAGAGGACGTGGCCGATAAGCAGAAGAAACTGGTAGCGCAGTTCTATGTCTCGTTGCAACAGGAGGTGCAGGATTGGCTTGCGCTCGGCGTAACCAAGACGGGCATGGTTTACCGCCTCAACGGAAACGAGCCCCAAAGCCATGAGTGACGCGGGTATCAAGCCCGCACCACAAACCGCTTCCACCGCTCCAGCCGCGGCCGGCACGGCGTCCGTCCTCGACATCTTCATCGAGTTCCTCATCATCGGCGCCACCAGCTTCGGGGGCGGCGTTGTCGCCTACTTGCGTAACGGGCTAGTTGCGAAACGCGAGTGGGTGGACGATAAGGAATTCGTCGAGATGCTGTCTATCAGCCAGACGCTTCCCGGCTTGAACGCTACCAACATGGCAATCCTGGTGGGAGACAAGCTGAGGGGCGCTCTCGGATCTATTGCTGCAATCGTCGGCGTCTGTCTGCCGGGCGCGGTGCTGATGTATATAGCCGGTATGCTGTATCACGAGCATGGCGACAGACCGCTGGTCACCGCGGCGCTCAAAGGCGTGGCCGCAGCCGCCGTTGGCCTGATTTTGGCAACCGCCATGCAGTTGGGCAAGAAGTCGCTCTCCCACAACCACGACCTTATCTTCATCGCGCTGACTGTCATTGGCGTCAACAGGCTTCACCAGTCCGTGCCGCGCGTCCTGATCGCCGTCGGCATCCTGGCAATTCTCTGGTACTACCCGCGCAAGAGCGACAAACGGGGAGAGGCCACCCAATGAACCAGGTTCCAGCGCTTATTCGCGTGTTTGCCTATCTGTCGCTGCTCACGGTTGGCGGCGGCATGGCGGCCTTCCCTGAACTGAAGGTGCTGACCGTCGAGGTCCATCACTGGCTGACCTTCCCGCAGCTGATTCACCTGTATAGCGTGGGCCAGATGGCGCCCGGCCCCAACATGATGATGATCGTCTCCATCGGCGAGTGGGTCGCAGGACCGTTGGGCGCCATCGTGGTGCTCATCGCCTTCTTCGGCCCAACGGCGTTGCTGGCGTTTCTCATCGGGCGGCTGTGGAAGAAACTGGAGCACTGGCCGTGGCGCACTTCCATCCAAAAGGGTCTGGCGCCGGTTTCCATCGGCCTGCTCCTGGCTGGCTGCTTCACCATGGCGAAAGGAGCTATCACTGGGCTTGAGACTGCTACGATTGCTGTGGCCACGCTCTTGATCCTGCTGCAATACAAGATCAATCCCGCGCTGCTGGTGGCAGCGGGTGCGGTTATAGGTGCGTTTACCTTCGTGCCGAAGTAATGCGATTGCTAGCCAAGGTCGCGTCGTCGATGGTGCTGGTGGCGTGCTGGGCGCAGGTACTCTGCGCCCAGAGCCTGGCGCCGCGCGCCTATGTCATCACGCCAGTGGGCTCCAATGCCGTCAACCTGACCTGGAACTTCTACACCGGCGGCATCCTCTTCGACAGCACGATCCCGATTACTGGCGCCAGCGGCACCATCAACGTATTCAATCCCACCTACTACCACGGGTTCAGCTTCCTCGGCCGCTCGGCGAACGTGCTGGGGGGATTGCCTTACTCGTTGGGAAACTTTAAGGGAACGGTGGTAGATCATCAGGAGCAACTCTACCGCTCCGGCCTGTCGGACGGATTCATTCGCATGTCCGTCAACTTAAAGGGCGGCCCGGCGATGAAAGTGCCGCAGTTCACGAAGTGGAAGCAGAAGACACTGCTGGGCGTCAGTCTGCTGGTGGAGACACCGACCGGACAATATGACCCGACGAAGCTCATCAACATCGGCTCCAATCGCTGGGCGTTTAAGCCGGAGTTTGGCTACTCCGAACGCTGGGGTAAGTGGGTGCTGGACGGATACTGCGCGGTCTGGTTCTTCACCACGAACACTGACTTCTTCTCACGCAATAAGTATTACCCCGGCACGAACGCGCAGAGCCAGGAGCCGATCGGCGCCTTCGAAGGTCATCTCAGTTACGACTTCAAGCTGCGGTTGTGGGCCTCGCTGGATGGCAACTTCTGGTTCGGGGGCAAGACCAGCTTAAACGGGGTGCAGAATCCAAACACTCTGCAGAGGAACTCGCGCGTGGGCGCAACGGTCTCGGTCCCCATCAGCAAGCACCAGTCTCTGAAATGCAGCTATGCCAATGGGGCTTACATTCGCTTCGGTGGCGATTACCAGGCGCTGTCTTTTTCCTGGCAATACTCATGGGTCGGCACCCATCTGCGGTGATCAGCATTGGCCCGCGTTTAGTTAATCGGGCTCGGCGAACCAAATGGGTGGCCCGCATGATGTTCTTCCGGCACATCCAGGTGCGTGACTTGCTCCTCGAGTTAACCCGACAGCGCATTATTCACGATTTGCTGTGCCTCTTCCACAATGGCATCGAGATGGGCCTGGTCCTTAAAGCTCTCGGCGTAAATCTTGTAGATGTTCTCCGTACCCGAGGGCCGGGCGGCAAACCATCCGTTGGCGGCGACAACCTTAAGCCCACCGATAGGCTCGTTGTTGCCGGGCGCGCGCGTGAGCCTTGCCGTGATGGGCTCGCCCGCCAGCTTCGATTCCTTGACATCTTCGGGCGACAACTTCTCCAGCTTCGCCCTTTGCTCAGGAGTGGCCGGCGCGTCGATGCGAGTATAGATGGGCAACCCGAACTCTTCGGTCAGATCGCGGTAATGTTCGCCGGGATCCTTGCCGGTAACCGCGGTGATTTCGGCGGCCAGCAGGTCCATGATGGGCCCGTCTTTATCGGTGGTCCACACCCTGCCGTCGCGGCGCAGGAAGCTGGCGCCTGCGCTCTCTTCCCCGCCGAAACAGTAGGAGCTATCGAACAATCCCGCGAACCATTTGAAGCCCACCGGGACCTCCGACAACTTGCGGCCCAACTTGCTGACCACGCGGTCGATCATGCTGCTGCTGACCAGCGTTTTGCCGACGGCGGCCGTGGCCGGCCATTGCGGACGATGCGTCAGCAAATACTGAATGGCCACGGCGAGATAGTGATTGGGATTCATCAGCCCGGCAGAAGGCGTGACAATCCCGTGCCGGTCGGAGTCAGGATCGTTGGCGAACGCCAGTTGGAACTGGTCCTTAAGCGCTACCAACCGCGCCATCGCGTAAGGGCTGGAGCAGTCCATGCGGATCACACCGTCGTGATCGACGGTCATAAACGAGAAAGTCGGATCGATGACCGGATTGACGACCTTGATGTCGAGGCCGTAGACGGCATTAATGGGCTCCCAGTAAGGACGGGCAGCGCCCCCCAGCGGGTCAACCCCCATACTGAGGTGTGCTGCGCTAATCGTTTCCATATCAACGACATACCGTAAATCGTTGACGTAGGGCATCACAAAGTCCTGCTGATGAGTGGTTGGCGAAGCCATGGCCGAGGTGAGCGTCATACGCTTCACGCCTGCATCATTGGCGCGCAAAAGTTCGTTGGCGCGGTCTTGCACCCAGCCGGTGATGTCGACGTCAGCCGGGCCGCCGTTGGTCGGGTTGTACTTGAAGCCGCCGTCCTGGGGTGGATTGTGCGACGGCGTGATGACGATACCGTCCGCCAGGTGCTGCTTGCGGCCGCGGTTGTAGGTGAGAATCAACCACGAGATGACCGGTGTCGGGGTCACGCCGTCGTCCTGCTGGATGATGGTCTCCACGCCGTTGGCCGCGAGCACTTCCAGCGCCGTGCGCTGGGCGGGTCCGGAGACAGCATGTGTGTCCTTGCCCAGGTATAGCGGCCCGTCAACGCCTTTACTGCGGCGGTAATCGCAGATGGCCTGGGTAATGGCCAGGATGTGGGCGTCGGTGAAGGTCCCTTTCAGGGGCGAGCCGCGATGGCCGCTGGTCCCGAAGCTGACCATCTGGTTGGGGTCGCTTACATCGGGGCGGCGTTCGAAGTAATCGCGTTCCAGTTGCGCAACATCAATCAGCAGTTCTCTGGGCGCGGGCTTACCGGCCAGGGGAGAGATTCGTTCAGCGGCCATCGCCCGCTCCCTGAAGTTGCGCGCCGGTTGCGCGGTCGGTCACCAGCAACGCGTTTTCCTGGCGAATGCGGCCAGCCGGGATTGATGGATCGGCCTTCAGCACGCGAAGCAGCATGGCGATCTTTTCCGCTCCCGTTACCAGCCACAGAATGCGAAGCGAGCGGTTGAGTACCGGATAGGTCAGGGTCATGCGGCGCCGGCCCATGTACACCGCGGTGAGCCCGACGTCGCGATCGGTGACCTCCAGAACAGCGTCTCCGGGAACCAGCGAGGCGGTGTGGCCGTCGGGGCCGAGGCCCAGGTGCGCGAGATCAAGCACTGGCGGCGAGCCCGCGACACTCTCCAACGTCTGCGCGTACAGGCGCGCAGCAGCATCCAGATCGGGCAACTCCACCGGCATGGCGTAGATTTGCTCCGGAGGCAGTGGCGCATGTTCGAGCAGGCTGGCGCGCAGATGGGTAAGGTTGCGATCCGGATCGCCGGCCGGCGCGATGCGCTCGTCTATCTGGAAAACGTGCACGTCTTTCCACGGTACGTTCTCGTTGGCCAGCGCGCGCAACATCACCCAGGGCGTGTGCCCGCCGCTGACCGCCATGATGAAGCGGCCGCGCGCGGCGACGGCGGCCCGCGCATCGGCAGCGATGGTAGCGGCAGCCGCTTGCGCGGCGGCAGCGGCATCTTGCAACACTTCAACTTTCATGGCTTACTTCCCTGTCGCCTTCTCGAGATGTCCACCAAACTCATAGCGCATGGCCGACAGAAGTTTGTCAGCAAAGTCGGCCTGGCCGCGCGAACTGAAGCGCTCGTAGAGCGCAGTGGTCAGCACACTCGCCGGAACCGCTTCATCGATTGCGGCTTTGATGGTCCAGCGCCCTTCACCGGAATCGGAAACGCGGCCCTGGAACTTCGCCAGTTGCGGATCGCCCGCCAAGGCCGAAGCGGTCAAATCGAGGAGCCATGACGCAATCACGCTGCCTCGCCGCCATACCTCGGCAACGTCGGTCAGGTTAAAGTCGTACTGATAATGATCCGGGTCGCGCAGCGGAGTGGTCTCCGCATCAATCTCGTGCTTCTGCTTCCCGACGTTGGCGTTGCGGATAATGTTCAGTCCTTCGGCGTAAGCGGCCATGATGCCGTACTCGATGCCGTTGTGTACCATCTTGACGAAGTGTCCGCCGCCGTTCGGCCCGCAGTGCAGGTAGCCGTCCTCGGCCGTACCGCCGAGTTTCTCTCGCCCCGGGGTGCGCGCTATGTCGCCCTTTCCCGGCGCCAGCGTCCTGAAGATGGGATCGAGCCGCTGCACGGTTTCAATTGGCCCGCCAATCATCATGCAATAGCCGCGTTCCAAGCCCCACACACCGCCACTGGTACCCACGTCGACATAGTTGATTCCCTCCGTGGCCAGCTCTTTGGCGCGCCGGATGTCGTCAATGTAATAGGAGTTTCCGCCGTCGATGAGCGTGTCGCCAGCCTCGAGATGCGGCGCGATTCCTGCGATGGTCTCATCCACCACCGCCGCTGGAACCATCAGCCAGATGGAACGCGGCGTCTGTAGCTTGCCCACCATGTCCTGCAACGAAGAGGAACCGACAGCCTTTTCCTTGGCCAGCTCCTCCATCGACTTGGGGAAGACGTCGAAGACCACGCAGCTATGACCGCCATTGATGAGCCGTCGCACCATGTTGGCACCCATTCGTCCCAGACCTACCATTCCGAGTTGCATAGATAACTCCTCTTTCCGAAAAACTGATGGTTATTTGTTCTGGCGGTAGCGCCCGATCAGGTTGTTGGTCGAACTATCGTGCGCCAGCTTGGGCTCTTCCTCGCTTTCGAGCTCGGGGATAATCCGCTGCGCCAGCACTTTGCCCAGCTCGACGCCCCACTGGTCGAAGGAATCGATGTTCCAAATCGCGCCCTGAGTAAAGACCGAGTGCTCATAGAGCGCAACCAGCTTGCCCAGCGTCTCCGGTGTCAGTTTGTCAGCGAGAATCGTGTTGGTCGGACGGTTGCCGCCGAAGACCCGATGCGGCACCAGCCAGTCGGGCGTGCCTTCGGCCTTCACCTGCTCGGGCGTTTTGCCGAAGGCCAGAGCTTCGGTCTGCGCAAAGACGTTCGCCATCAGCATGTCATGATGCCGACCCAGCGGGTTGAGCGCTTTGTAAAAGCCAATGAAGTCGCAGGGGATAAGCCGCGTCCCCTGGTGGATCAACTGGTAGAAGGAATGCTGCCCGTTGGTCCCCGGTTCGCCCCAGTAGATCGGGCCGGTATCGTTGTTCACGCGGCTTCCGTCGAGCGTGACGTGCTTGCCGTTGCTCTCCATCGTGAGTTGCTGCAGGTACGCTGGGAAGCGCTTCAGATATTGCTCATACGGCAACACCGCGACCGTCTGCACGCCGAAGAAGTCGCTGTACCAGACTGCCAGCAGGCCCATCAACACCGGCAGGTTCTTCTCGAAGGGCGCGGTGCGGAAGTGCTCGTCCATCTGGTGAAAACCGCCGAGCATAGCGCGGAAATTGTCCGGACCGATGGCCAGCATGGTCGAAAGCCCGATGGCCGAGTCCATCGAATAGCGCCCACCAACCCAATCCCAGAACTCGAACATGTTGGCGGTGTCGATGCCGAATTTCTCCACACCCTCGGTGTTGGTCGAGACCGCCACGAAATGTTTGGCCACCGCCTTTTCGTCGCCGCCGAGTGCCGCGAGCGACCAGTCGCGCGCCGTGTGCGCGTTGGTCATGGTCTCAAGCGTCGTAAACGTCTTGGACGAGACGATGAAGAGTGTTTCCGCTGCATCGAGGTCGCGGACCGCTTCGGCGAAGTCCGTCCCGTCGACGTTCGACACGAAGCGGAACGTCATATCGCGCTGGCTGTAATGCTTCAGGGCCTCGTAAGCCATGACCGGCCCGAGGTCGGAGCCGCCGATGCCGATATTGATGACATTGCAAATCCGCTTGCCTGTATGGCCCTTCCACGAACCGCTGCACACGCGGTTGGAGAAGTCCGACATCTTGTCGAGCACCGCGTGGACCGCGGGCACCACATCCTCGCCATCCACGACGATCTTTTCCCCCTTGGGGGCGCGCAAGGCGACATGCAGCACGGCGCGGTTCTCCGTGATGTTGATTTTGTCGCCGCGGAACATAGCGTCGATGCGCTGGCGCAGGCCAGACTCCTCCGCCAGTTGCAACAAGAGCCTCAGTGTGTCCTCGGTAATGCGGTTCTTCGAGTAATCCAGGAAAAGCCCAACCGCCTCGTCCGTAAACCGCTGTCCACGACTAGGGTCATCGGCGAAGAGTTGACGCAGATGCGTGTCCTTGGCCTTTGCGTAATGCGCTTCCAGGGCCTTCCACGCCGGGCGCTGAAGTAGAGGTGTTGCGGCCGCTGCCATCGATTGCTCCTATTTCTTTTTCTTCGCTTTGGCGCTGGGCAAGGCAGGCTTGACCGGAGCGGGCTTCGCAGGTTCGCTTTCGTCCCAGAGCCGAAATCCGCCCACAAAGGCGTTGGCATTGTCGCCCGCGCGACAACCAGGCGGCAGTTCCTTGAGGAGCTTCGCGTTGCCTCCGCCCAGCACGATGTCGTCGGGCTCCAGTGCAACCTGCAGGCGCGCCACTACGTCGTTCACATGCCGCTCCCACTTCCTGCGGCCATAGCGCTTCAGCCCACGCAAACCCACGTAATCCTCGAACGTGGCCTTTTTGTATGGCAGGTGGGCAAGTTCCATGGGCTCGATGTGCCCATCGACAATCATGGCTGAGCCGAGGCCGGTCCCCAACCCCAGGAACAGCATCTTCCCGCCCTTGTAACTGCCCAGGGCCTGCATGGCCGCGTCATTGACGACCTTCACCGGGCAACCAAACGCTTTCTCGAACTTGAAGCCGACCCAGCCGGGCGCCAAGTTGTGCGGATCCGAAAGCGGCCGTCCGTTGTTGACCGGTCCGGGATAGCCGACGGAAATCACATCGTACTGCCAATCGGCCGCCAACTTCTTCACTTCGGACACCATCTGTTTCGGCGTCAGCGTGGGGCCGGAAGGAAACCTGCGGCGTTCCGTCTGTCCGCTAGCGAGTATCTTGACATTTGTCCCACCGACATCGACGGCGAGCACATTCATTCAATCAGCCTCCAGGCTTAAGCGTTCTGCAGTTGGGCACTCTTTGAGGCAATCACTCCGAGTAACTCGGTCCAGGAGTCGTCAAACGACTTAGCCCCTTCGCTCTGGAGCTGCGCCGCCAGCGCGTCAACATCGACTCCCGCTTTCGTGAACTGGGCCAGCACCTGCTCGCAGTCGCCGCCATCTTTGGGCATCACCCCGCTAACCTCGCCGTGGTCGGCAAAGGCCTTCAGAGTGCCTTCGGGCATAGTGTTCACGGTGTTGGGAGCCGACAGCGCCTTGATGTAGAGAATGTCGGAGGCCTTCGGATCCTTGGTACCCGTGCTGGCCCACAGCAGGCGCTGCGGGTTATAGCCTGCCTTGACGATGTTTTGCCAGCGCGGCGTTTCCCACAAATCGCAATAAGCCTTATACGTGCGTTTCGCGATGGCAATGCCGAGTTGGTCGCGCAGTTGCTCGGGCACTTTGCTGGCTATGGCTACGTCCCATCGGCTGATGAATACCGAAGCCACGGAACCGACCTTGGTGCTTAGTCCGGCAGCGATGCGCCGCTCGATGCCGCGCAGATATGCCTCGGCCGCAGCCAGATACTGTTCGCGCGAGAACAGCAAGGTCACGTTGATGGAGACGCCGGCGAAAATCGCTTCTTCGATGGCGGGCAGGCCTTCTTTCGTCCCCGGGATCTTGATGAACAAGTTGGGCCGCGCCGCGCGGGCGTGCAGATCTTTGGCTGAGGCGAGCGTCGTCTTAGTGTCGTATGCCAGCCGCGGCGAGACCTCCAGCGAAACCCATCCGTCCACACCCTTGGTCTCATCATGGACGGGGCGGAAAAGATCGGCAGCACGCGTGAGGTCTTGCAGAGCGAGCTCGAAGAACAGCGCTTCTCCCGACTGCCCCTGGCCCAGCTTTTCCCGAATCGTCTGGTCATACAACGAGCTCTTCTTAATGGCCTGATCGAAGATAGTCGGGTTCGACGTCAGTCCGGTCACCGACAGGCCGTTGATGTAGCCCTGCAGCGTGCCGTTGTCCAGAATGTCGCGGGTGATGTTGTCCAACCAGAGGCTCTGGCCCAAGTCGTGAAGCGTTTGCGTTGCTTTCATCATGGCACCTCGAAAACTAGCAATTGGAAAGAGTAGCTGACAACACGAATTTCTACTAGTTGTATTCGGGCAAAAATATCGTTACAGTGGCTTGCAAGCGGCCTGAGACCAGCCTAACTCAGTCCTATCATGTCGGTAAAATTCACGGAGTTGAGACAATGAGGGAAATGCCTGCGGAAATTACCGGAACCAGCCCTGCCGAATTGAAGCAAGCCATCCTCGACCATCTTTACTACATTCAAGGCCGCGTGCCCGAGTTAGCCACGCCGACCGATTGGTACATGGCGCTGGCCTACACGGTTCGCGATCGCATGATGAACCACTGGATCAACTCCATTCATCGCATGCGCGATCAAACTATCAAGCTTGTTGGCTATCTTTCTGCCGAATTCCTGCTCGGTCCGCATTTGGGGAACAACCTGCTCAACCTGGGAATCACGGCTCAGGCCAAGCAGGCTGTCGCAGAGTTGGGACTGGATTACAACTTATTGCTACGCCAGGAAGAAGAGCCGGGGCTCGGCAATGGCGGCCTCGGCCGACTTGCGGCCTGTTATCTGGATTCCATGGCGACGTTGCGTATTCCTGCCCTCGGTTATGGCATTCGCTATGAGTTCGGCCTGTTCGATCAGGAGATCCGGGACGGCTGGCAAGTGGAGAAAACCGACAACTGGCTGAACAACGGCAATCCCTGGGAAATCTGCCGGACGGAGATTTCTTTCCTGGTCAACGACGGCGGCTACACGCAGCAGTATCAGGATGAGCAGGGCCGCTTACGTGTTCGCTGGGTTCCGAGCCGCGTCGTCAAAGGAGTAGCCTACGACACGCTCATCTGCGGCTATCGCTCGGGCATGACCAACTTCCTGCGCCTCTGGCGCTCGGAAGCAGTCGAATCTTTCGATTTCCAGGCGTTCAATGCAGGCGACTATTACGAAGCGGTCGAGCAGAAGGTGTTCTCCGAGAACATTAGCAAGGTTCTCTATCCTAACGATGAGCCTGAGGCGGGCAAGAAGTTGCGCCTGACGCAACAGTACTTCTTTACGTCGTGCTCGCTGCAGGACATGGTGCGAATCCATCTGCTACGCGGCAAGAGCCTTGACACCTTCGACGAGAGCTTCGCCGTGCAGCTCAACGACACGCATCCCTCGATCGCTGTTGCCGAACTCATACGGCTTCTGGTGGATGAGCACCTGATGGACTGGGACAAGGCGTGGGCGATCACCCAGAAAACGCTGGGCTACACCAATCACACGCTGCTGCCCGAGGCACTCGAGAAGTGGCCGTTGCCACTGTTCGCCAGTGTTCTACCGCGACATCTCGAGATCATCTATGAGATCAACCGGCGATTCCTCGACGTGGTGCGAGCGAAACACCCCGACGACACGGCTCGCATCGCTCGCATGTCGCTCATCGACGAGCACGACCAGAAATACGTGCGCATGGCCAACCTCGCGACGGTCGGCAGCCATGCGGTCAACGGCGTCGCCAAGCTGCATTCCGAGCTGTTGAAGAAGACCACGCTGCACGATTTCTACGAGCTGTGGCCGGACAAGTTCCTGAACGTGACCAACGGGGTTACGCCGCGGCGCTGGATGGCGCTCAGCAATCCGGAGCTGGCACAACTCATTGACAGCAAGATCGGGAACCAGTGGCTGACCAACGAGAACGAGCTGCGCGCGCTGGAACCATTCGCAGACAACGCAGCGTTTCGCAACGATTGGCGCACGGTCAAGCAGACACGAAAGACCGAACTCGCGGCGCTCATCAAGGAGCGGACCGGAATCGTGGTTGATCCGTCTTCCATGTTTGACATGCAAGTGAAGCGCATCCACGAATACAAACGGCAACTGCTCAACATCCTGCACGTCATCAGTTTGTACAACCAGGTCAAGAAGAACCCAGCCATCGACATCACGCCACGCACCGTGATCTTCGGCGGCAAAGCAGCGCCTGGATATTTCATGGCCAAGCGCATCATCAAGCTCATTACTTCAGTCGCAGACGTGGTGAACAACGATGCTGACGTGAAGGGACGCCTGAAAGTCGTGTTCTTCCCCGACTTCAACGTGACCAACGGCCAGGGGGTTTATCCGGCGGCTGATTTGTCGGAGCAGATCTCGACCGCGGGCAAGGAAGCGTCGGGAACCGGCAACATGAAGTTCTCCATGAACGGCGCGCTCACGATTGGAACCTTGGATGGCGCCAACATTGAAATCCGCGATGCGGTTGGCGCGGACAACTTCTTCCTCTTCGGACTGACGATTGAGCAGGTAGTTCAGCTTAGGAGCAGCGGCTACAATCCGAGACTTTACTATCAGCATGATCCCGAGTTATGCGAGGTCATTGACCAGATTTCCAGTGGGACGTTCTCCAACGGAGACTCGGCGCTGTTCAAGCCGATCGTCGATTCTCTGCTGGGCGATGACCAATATCTGGTCCTCGCCGATTACGAGGCTTACGTCGAATGTCAGCACAAAGTGAGCCAGGCTTATCGCGACCAGGAACAATGGACGAAGATGTGCATCCTCAACGTCGCGCGCATGGGCTACTTCTCATCCGACCGCTCGATACGCGAATACGCGTCGGAAATATGGAGCGTCAAGCCGATGGCTCGTGAGCAGAAGTCCGCTCCAGCGACTGCGGCAGTAAAGTAGCCGCGATCGATGCTCGAGAGCATGGCAAATCCAGACACCATCGCGGAACTCGACCGCCGCTTTGGAGTGGCGGGCGTTGCAAGCGTCGTCGCAGGCAATGGCGGATTGCCGGTGGTTCGCATCAACACGCCGCAAGCAGCGGGCGACATCTATCTGCACGGCGCACATATTACATCGTGGAAACCAGCGGGTGCGCAGGAAGTCCTCTTCCTCAGTTCGCGTTCGTTTTGGGAAGAAGGCCGCGCAATTCGCGGCGGCGTGCCGATTTCCTTTCCCTGGTTTGCCGACAAGGCAGATGATCCCAAAGCGCCGGCGCACGGATTTGTGCGTACCACAGCGTGGGAGATTGAGTCTGTCGTGCATTCAGGCGATGCAGTCGTGGTCAGTATGGTTATCGAGAGCAGCGAGAAGATTCGGCAGCTTTGGCCCGGCGACTTCCGGCTTGAGCATCGCGTGACTGCCGGCGCGGAGTTGAGCATGGAACTCATCGTGACCAACACCGGAGCAAGCTCCACGCGTTTTGAAGAAGCTTTACATGCCTACCATAATGTGGGAGATGTTAAGGCGGTGCAGGTCGCCGGTCTGGAAGCTGGTCGCTATGTGGACAAGACCGACACCATGCGGGAGAAAGAACAACGCGGCGATATCACGATATCGGCGGAGACCGATCGCGTGTACCTCGATACCAAGACCGCGGTCGAGCTGATTGATCCCGTGGTACGCCGCCGCATTCGCATTGTCAAAGAACATTCGCTCACCACTGTCGTGTGGAACCCGTGGTCGCAGAAGGCCGCAGCGATCTCCGATCTGGGCGAGGGCGAATGGCAGAGCCTGCTCTGCATCGAAACCAGCAACGTCGGCAGCTTCGCCATCGAACTCGCTCCCGGGCAGCAACACAACATGAAAGCCACGGTTTCGGTCGCTCCGTTCTGAAACTGCGGCACATCCCTCCCAACGTGCTCTAGTCGCCAACCTTCTCCCAACTCTTGTCGGGATTAAAGTCGGTCATGGCGCCCGCCACTTCTCCGGTCGTCTTGCCCAGGTCCTTCTCGTACACCACGCGCTGCTGATTGATCAGGAACGTCTTGAGGCCGGAGGTTCCGTACTCGGCGGGATAGGCGACATAAGCGAATCCGCCCGTCATCTTGCCATTCACCATGTAGTCCTTGGCGCCGCCCTTGGCATCCGGGCCCTGCTTCAGCAGCTTGTGGAAATAGTAGCCGTGGAAGGGCGCGTACTGGGCTTGTTGCACCTTGTAGCCTTCTTCGGTGGCAAATGCGACCAGCGGACCGATCGGGCTGTGCGGTTTCCCGTCTGCTGGTGGCCAGTACAGGCCGTTCTCCTTGCCTTCGTCGCTGATGAACTTCTGCGCGTACTGCTTCACGCCGTCGCGACGCTGCGCGAAGTATTCCGCCTGCGCGTCGGCCAGCGCGGCGCAAACGTCAATGGCCGCCATTTCATTATGGCCAATGCGGCGCGCTATGATTTCTTCCTTGCCGGCCGCGGTATCGAAGGCCCACTGGCCCGAACCGTTCTTCATCAGCGGAATGGGAAAGGTGTGGTTGTCCGTGCCGACCAGCAGCGACTCGGTCTTGTCGTCCAGCTTGCGCCAGCGGTGCATGGCGTCGTAAGACTTCACGAACCCCTCAAACGAGGCCTTGTCTTCCTGCGCATCGCCGGAGTAGATGAGGTCCTTCGAACCTGGACCAAAGATGGCCAGCATCGCCGTCTGGTCGCCCGAGCGGGCGGCATCGACCAGGGCCTTGCCCGCGTCGTCCGAAGAGGCAAAGGTCTTCTGGGCAGCTTCAGCGGGGGCCGACTCCGGCTTCTTGGAGCACGACGCCAGCGAGATAGTCAGCGCGAAGAGCGCAACAAAAGTCCAGCAATAGGAAGTCTTACGATTCAACGAAAACATTTCCAATCCTCCGACGACACATTTCCTAAATCGTGTTTTGCAAGACTGGCTATCGACGGAATCCGCCGCCGCCACGGAAGCCTCCGCCGCCCCATCCGCCACCACCGCCGCGGCCGCCCCAGCCGCGAGAACTGGCTGACCGATCACCCCAACCTCCGCCGCCGAAGCCCGAAGAGCCGGAGTGGCCTCCCCACCCACTGAACGCGGTAGAGCGGCTGCCGGTATCCTGCGAGCCCCAACCGCGCGCCGCGTCCGAGCTTCCCCATCCGCCGCCTGACTTGTCATAGTTCGAAGCGTTGTCGCGGTTCACGTTGGCCGTGTTGCCGCTGACATTAGTGTTGCGGTTGTAGGTGTTCCCCGAGCGGTTGTAGGCGTTGTTGTAATTGTTGTGGTAGGCGTTGCTGGCGTTGTAGCCGTTGGGATGGTAGCCGTTGTTGTAGGCGTTATACGGATGGTAGCCGCCGTAATAGCCGCCGTGCCACGCGGCATTCCCGTAATAGGCTCCGCCGTGGTAGTACACACCGCCGTGATACCAGTTGCAGTTCCAACTGCTCCAGCCCCAGCCGCAGCAACCGCCGCTCATCATGGCGCCAACCGCGATACCTGCTCCGAATGACAACACGCTGGCCGCGACCAGGTCGCCCGTGCTGTAACCGGGAACGACGTACGGTGTGCCATAAATCACGGCCGGGTTGTAGGCGGGGACGTACACCACCTGCGGATTCGTCGGCTGGATGACGATAGTCTGGGGCGACTGTTGCACCACCGTGATCTGCGAACCCGACTTCAGGTTGCCGGCGGCCTTGGCCTGCGCGCGCAAGGTCTGAATCGCAGTCATCACCTCGGCCGACTGGTTGTGATACGCCTCCCCAAGCTGCGAGGTCCACACCATGTTCTGCGCCATGTTGTCGAGCACGGAAGGAAACTGGGTCAGCGCTTTTACGCTTGGGTCCCAGGACTGGGCGTTGACCGCCTGGCCCAGCGCACTGCCGGTCAGGTTCTTGTTCTGCTGCAGCCAGGCATCGGCCACCGCGACCTGGTCAGGGTAGGTCGCAGCCGACAGGACCTGCGCCACCAGCGCGTCAGGGTAGAGCGCGATGGGCGCTACCAGGCTCTGCAGCTCCTGCGCCGTCATCGGAGTTCCCTGCCCGCTGTAGTTGGACGAAGCGGACGAAGATGGCGACGGCTCCGTCTGGAAGAGCACCACCGCTCCTGCCGGCGGCATCGTCGCGATGACCAGAAGGATACTCAGCAAATAGGACAGAATCTTGTGATGGGATGTCGCGGTCATTTCTTACTCGCCCTCCGTGAAGCAATTGCTCGAGCTCAGATCATCCGGAGATCCATTAACGAGCAGCATGGGTCAACGAAGATTTGATTGGAAGCTCCCTTTCGTTTTAGCTCAGGCATCGACGAATTACCACTGGGAAAATTGCTAGTCCACCGCCCCTACTCCTTACCCCCTACCCCGATCCTTAGAATCAAGCAGTTGGATCGTCCGCTGTTGGCCTAATCGATTTCCTGGACTGCCACAGTCTCGGCTATCCCAGCGGAACGAACTTACTCGGTTGGAACGAAGACTATGCAGACAGGAGAGGTCAACTGCAGCACCTGCGAGGTTCGCGTTAGCCGGCCGGTGCCCGGATCGATGCGAAACAGGTTGATCTTGTTCGAATCCTGATTGGCCGCAAACAACCACTTCCCAGTAGGATCGATCGCGAAGTTCCGTGGAGTCTTGCCTCCAGTAGGAACGACTTCGACCGGCGATAAGGCTCCACTGCCGGGCTTGATAGCGAAAATAGCGATGCTGTCAGCTCCCCTACTCGAAACGTACAGAAATCGGCCATTTGCGTCTACCATGATTTCGGCTGCAGTGTCCTGTCCATGAAAAGCCGGTGGTAGGGTCGAGACCGTCTGTTTGTTTTGAAGCCTCCCTTGACTGGCATCGTAGGCAAACACGGTCACCGCAGAGGCCATCTCGTCCACCACATACAGAAAGTCGCCGGATGGAGCAAAGGTAAGGTGTCGTGGCCCCGAGCCGGGATCAACCGTGGCAAACTTGGGATCGTTTGCAGCCAGAGAGCCCTTCTGTGCGTCGAAGCGGTATACCAGTACCTGGTCAAGTCCCAGATCTGCAGAAACGGCAAACCGGTTGTCGTTGCTGACTAGTATCGAGTGGGCGTGCGGACCCGCTTGTCGCTCCGGATTCACGCTGGAGCCTACATGCTGTATGAAGGCGGTGTGCTGGCCAAGGCGGCCATTCGATTCGATCGGAAATACTGCAACACTGCCGCCGTCGTAATTCGCTACCAGCAAGTATCGGCCGGCCTTGTCCTCGGACAGGTGCGCCGGACCTCCGCCGAGGGAGGAGACTTGCTGCAGTAAGTTCAGCTTCCCCGTTTTGCGGTCAATCGCGAAGGCGCTAACTGCACCAGTTGATTTGTCTTCGAACTTGTCGAGTTCGTTGACCGCATAGAGGAACCGATTGTTGGAAGCAACCGCAAGAAAGGATGGGTTGTCAGTAGCGGCCACCAGGCCGATTGCACTGGATTCTCCTGTGGCCGGGTCAAACCGGTAAGCATAGATGCCCTTGCTGTTCTTGCCGGTGTAAGTGCCTACATACATCAGGTATTTGGTCTGGAGGGCGTCACTCGTCGCACAAAGGAGAACGGCGAGCAGTGGTTAGCTGATCGATTGCCGACGGCACCAAATCTGACCATCTCTGGGCCTGATGAGGAACTGGGAATTGATGTGTTGCGCCTGCTCAGCTGCGTCTGTCGCCGCCCGCTGATGTTGGCTGAACTCACTCCGGTTAGCTTCCGGTCATTGCCCATGCACTTGTCTCCTACGTTGCTTCTCGATCAGCAACGATTGAGGCCCAACATGCAGCGCCTTTTACGTGCATCGAGTTACCGTGGCCTGCACTTGCTGGGAAGCAGAGGAAGCGTCGTCAATCCCTACGGTCCGAAAGCGATCTTCTGCGGGAGCGACACTGCGGTCGATACTCTTGGCGGCGCAGCGGTTCACATCTCTGTGCCACCGTCCCAATTGCAGTCCTCCGCATTGGATGAGCACGCTCAAAGTGAAATTGCAAATGATTTTCAGCCGCGCCTTTTGATGTATCGGCTGAAGAATTCTGGGAAGGTCCGTGAGCGCGAAGTTGACGTGTCGAAATTTACCTTTCCGACGCGTCAGCTCGCCCGTACTGTAGCGGCGTGCTTTCCCGAGGATTTGGAACTGGCGCGCGATACGGTTCACCTGCTCCAATCGCAAGATGAGGAGATCCGCGAGCAGCGCTTCCGTGACGTCAACTGTGTAATCGTCGAAGTACTGTGGGGCATGATTCACGGCGGAAAGCGTCGCGAAGCGAGGGTAGATGAACTCGCGAGGGATGCGAACGTACTCCTGCAGTCTCGGGGAGAAATCCTGGAATATGGCGCTGAGGAAGTGGGTTGGAAGTTGCGTGAGCTCAATATTCCCAGACATACGAGGAGCTCGGGACGGCAAGTTTTGCTTGGACGAGAAACTAACCAAAGGGTGCACCGATTGGCTCAAGCCTACGATCTGCCTTGCTCGCATCGTATCGAGGCCAATTGTCCCGACTGTAACCAGGCGAAAGCTACTGCTTCTACGTGACTTATGGAGGTTGTGGAGGTTGTGGAGGAATTCGAAGCCAAAGTGGACCGCGGCCTGAAACACAAGTACGAACGACAACAGCGACAACGTCGTGAAGTTGCGGCATCCACCAAACGAGTTCCCCTATTCGAGCGGGAGGATGCAGAAACCAGTGACCGAGATTGCACAATCGAACACCACAGGGCTTCGATCGAGAATTCAGCATTGTGCACGGCTTGACGGCAGCTAGAAAAATCAAGGCCCCGAGGGGCAGGACATTGAAATTGGTGATACGGCACGCCAAAGATGTCGCCCGCCGATTCATTGTCCATGTGGTTCCTTGACAACTAAATCACGCAAGGGCAGCCGTGAGGGCGGCTGCCCTCCGGCATTCGGCAAACTGATGTCCGTTACTGGGCTTTGACTTGCCTGCCGAAAACAGGTGCCACTTTTCAATTCTTCATAGTCCGGATGGTCCCCAGGCCCAGAAAGAGGTCGTCACTGGTGACCTGCGTCAGATCCCCATGACTCTGCGCCGTAGCAGCGAGAAACCGGTCAGCCGGGTCGCGGTGCGGCAGTGGCGATTGCTGAGCGGCCAGTACGATCTCGTGAGTCTCGGCTCTCCTGTCCGAGCAGATCGGCGGCTTCTGGGATCACATCTGGTTAGCATCGAAGCCGCTGGACCAAGCCGCTTCCCGTAGCCGTCGATCGGCAGTCAGAAAAATGCGGCCTTGTGGATCGTCTTCGCACCACTCCAGGGCCGC
>JARLGI010000089.1 GCA_031296115.1 Acidobacteriota bacterium
GAAGTTCGAAGTGCAGCAGGTGTGGGTGACCTCGAAGGATGGCACCAGGGTTCCCATGTTCCTGGTTCATGCCAAGGGAATAGCACTCGATGGTGCGCGGCCTACGCTGCTGGACGGCTACGGCGGCTTCATGGTGAACAATACGCCGGAGTTCTCGTTGAACGCCATCATCATGGCTGAGCACGGAGGCGTCTATGCGCTGGCCAATATACGTGGCGGAGGAGAGTTTGGCGAAGCCTGGCACCGTGCCGGCATGCTCGACAAGAAGCAGAATGTCTTTGATGACTTCATCGCTTCCGCCGAATGGCTCATCCAGAACAAGTACACCCAGCCGCCACAGTTGGCGATCCTCGGAGGTAGCAACGGCGGCCTGCTAGTGGGTGCCGCCCTTACCCAGCGTCCGGAGCTGTATCGCGCGGTCGTTTGTTGGCATCCGCTGCTCGACATGCTGCGCTACGACCAGTTCATGTCGGCGCAGTTCTGGGTTTCGGAGTACGGCTCGGCGAAAGACCCAGAGCAATTTAAGTGGCTGCGGGCCTATTCGCCCTATCAGCATGTTAAGCAGGGAGTGAAATATCCTGCCGTGCTCTTCATGACCGGCGATGGTGACACGCGCGTTGCGCCGCTGCACACGCGCAAGATGGTCGCCCTGTTGCAAGCCAGCAGCACTTCCGGGTATCCCATTCTGATGCGCTATGAGCTGACGGCTGGACACTCGGGCGGCCGCTCGGTTTCCCAGGGCATTGGCGACTCGACCGATATGCTCAGCTTCGTGCTCTGGCAGCTGGGGGTTGCGCCATGACTGGTTCGTCCTATAAGGGGGTGTGCGGCAATAGTTATGTTATGAACGACGCTAAGGCGATGGGGTGTATTACTCCCGTGGCTCAGGATGCCAAAATGTAAATCCTGGCTTACTTGTAAATTTCCAAAGAAAAGGTAAGCTTCCTCCAATGCAGCTACCGCCCGCCAGGAGAGAAAACAATGACGAAATATCTGTCCCGACGGCAGTTCCTTGCCGCGGTCCTGGCGGGGAACGCAATTGCTGCCTACGGCCAGGGTAGACTACCGCTTCGCGGTGCGGGAAAGCGCCAATCGGCCCTGGTTAAAGTTTCTCCGGAACCGCAACTCTGGTTGCCAACGAATCGCGGCCAGGGGGCCAAGGTTAGGTTCGCCAATTCTCCCGATTGGGTGCGGAACACCCCAGGATGGTACATCCCGTCAACCGTCAGCGCCGGCGCCTGCATGCTTGATTTTCCTCTTATAACCTTCTTGTCGTCCTTGATTAAGAACTTCCGCGAGCTTCCCTCGCTGCTCGACCAGGCGAGGTCACTCGGTACCAGCACAATCTACCTGGTGGATTGGTTCGAAGGGAAGCCGGGGGCGCGTCCATTCAATTACTGGACGAACAAGGGAGATTACATTCCTCGCCTTGACATGGGCGGCGCCGCCGCGCTCAAGGACGGTATCTCGGCCCTGCACGCCCAGGGAGGGCGCGTAATCCTGTATGTCGAAGGGTTCATCATCAACAAAGATTCAAATGTCGGCACGACGCATGGAGCGCAGTGGTCGATCATGGGGCCCAATGGTCCTCCCGAACAACCATATCTTGGAACCTGGAAGCCATGTCCAGGGGTGGAAGGATGGCTCGCGTATGTTGAGGGCGTCGCGCGTCGAATCGGTGGATACGGCGCCGATGGGATCTTCTTCGATTCCCAAGGGTTCCAGAAGGGATGGAAGTGCATGTCAAGGAAGCATGGGCATCCGCCAGGAGATCCGGAGGTATTCAACAACGGCTGCGCCAATCTCGTCCGCCGGGCCCGCGCCGCATTGCGCGAAGGAAATTCGGAGGCCATCATATTCACCGAGGGCCCGAAGATGATGCGACTGTTCGAGTACACCGACGGATCGCTCGAGTGGGGCATCGACACTTTCGTAAGGCGCTGGCTATGGGATGACCAGGGAAAGACCGATACGATGACGAGCAGCTATTCGCTCGATGACTGGAACCAGATCCTGGCTATCGGTGCCAAACTCGGCTGTGGGTCCCAGTTTTTACAGAGTCCGCCCAGCTCCTCAGCGCAAGAGTTTCTCGGGGAGTTTTTCAAGAATGATCTGCCGGAAAAGCGGGTTGATTTGGAACACATTGCCCACCACGCGTTCTGGGGACTGCATGCATGGCGCAATGCCGGTCTGATACTAGGCCTCACAGTGCCTGGCCTCGATGATATCCTCCCGAGGTATTGGGAACAGATGGAAGGCGTGCCCGACCCTTTCAAGCACTTATACTCGAACAGCGAGACGCTGCGTGGAGTGCTCGAGGGGTTACGCCCTCGCGCCACGGCCATCGATAACACGTTGGGGGGCAGGAAAGCTCCGGCCGCAGCAGAATACGTAAAGGCGCTATTGACGGCGAGACAGAAGCTCGCTCCGTTCGTTGATCACGGCAGCTCGGTGGAGTTGGTCCGTACGCCTTTCCCGGAAGCTGCCGGCTGGCGGTTCACCAGCAACAAAGGGATGGCGCTTACCGCTATAAACGTGTCCGACGCGGCGCGCGTTGTGAACTTCCCAAACACCAGTGGGACCTGGAAAGACGGCGTCAGCGGCGATGTATTGGCTGCCAAGAACAACACACTCACAGTCCCAGTCCCGGCGCATCGCGTCCGGCTCCTGAGCGCCGGAACCACGTGAAAACTCGCATCCGGCGGATACGTCAGACACGATGCGGCGCCTAGTTAAGAAACAATCTCCTGAAGTTCGATGGCACTCCGTTGTTTCCCGCTGGTGGAATTGATCTTGAATGCACTTCGAAAAATAAGGATGACATCGCTTCTCGGATTTGGTCGTGGATGTCATCTCGCCAGAGCCGCTGCTGCGCTGGCGTCGAGCCTCGACTTCTTGCAAGGCACCTTTGAAAAACAGTTTGTCGCGGTGGCTCCCTGCCGCCTGGTGGAGGACATTTGACCGGAGCGCCCAACCCTCCAAGTGTTTCGCGTGCAGCCAATCATTGCTCCAATCCGGCTCTTGAGGGTTCTCGCAGGGTATCGCCATTTCCCCGACCGCCGCGAGATGGCCGAGAACCATTGAACCGATTCTAGGTTCCCGAGTGACTTGCTTGTTGGCTTTGGTGCGCAGCTTGGATTTGGCCTTACGTTAGTATTGACGGGTTGCAAATCAGCGCGAGTGATTCCCTGCAGTAAGGTCATGACATATGAGCTTTCAAAAACAGATTTCGCTGAATACCAAGGGTCACGGGGATATGCATGACATCACCGATCAAGTGGCTACGGCCGTGAATTCTTCAGGCGTGAAAACCGGAATCGTTAACGTGTTCAACATGGGGAGCACAGCTGCGGTCGGCACGATTGAGTTCGAGCCGGGGCTGCGGGGAGACATGCCCGCCATCCTGGATAGGCTGATCCCGCCTAGCCGCAACTACGGCCACGAACAAACTTGGCATGATGGCAACGGCCATTCCCACATGCAGGCAACCCTTCTCGGACCGTCACTGACCGTGCCCATCGCGGATGGGAAGCTGGTTCTCGGGACTTGGCAACAAGTCTTTCATCTCGAATGCGATGTTCGTGGGCGCCAACGCACTGTCCTAGTGACGGTCGTCGGAGATTGAGGACGTTCACGCGGAACTGGAGTAGAGTCTTCTGCTATGGTCAAACGCGCACCAGCCCGGCGCCGGCCTCGTAAAGCCAAGCCCGGAACAAAGGGCCTCGGTCCAGCAGAATGCAGACTAGAGCAGCCGACAGGAGCTGCAGCGGAAGTTGCGCAGGCAATCGCCAAAGCCGGCGGCTGCGTTGTTGGATCGTACAAAGAACCGCTTGCCGGTCATCCGGTCTTGATTGCCGTGCTGCCAATCGATGCTGTCGTGCCCACACCTTTCCAGCGAGATCTCTCCGATGCTCACCACAAACGGCTAGCCGACGTTATCAACAAGACCGGGCGTTTTCTCGACCCAATCATTGCGGTCCTTGCTCCAATAGCCGGGTTTTGGACTCCCAACGGCCGGCATCGCCTCGAAGCCATGCGCCGCCTTGGGGCGAAATCGATCACTGCGCTCGTCGTGGCAGACCGCGAAGTGGCATGGCAGATCCTCGCACTCAACACAGAGAAGGCTCACAACCTCAAGGAACGCTCACTGGAGGTTATCCGCATCTACGGTGGCCTGGTAGACGAAGATGCCACACGTCCCGAGTCCCGGTTCGCGTTCTATCTCGATGAAGCTGCCTTAGTCACTCTCGGCATCTGCTATGAACGCGTACCTCGTTTCGGCGGTGGTGCTTACCATTCGATCCTACGACGGTTGGAAGCCTTTACCGATGAATCGCTGCGCACCGCCCTCAAGGACCACGAGAAACGGGCCACGATGGTGCTCGATCTCGAGGAGAGAGTTGCGGCAGCGGTGAAAAAATTGAAAGCACGCGGCCTCGTTAGCCCGTACCTGCGCTCGTTCGTTGTGGCGCGGATCAACCCGTTACGTTGGATTAAGGGCGAACCGCCTCCACTCGAAGAGGTGCTCAAGACCATGCGAGATCGCGCGGCAAAATTCAACGTCGAGAAGATCAAGCCGCAGGATCTGGCGGGTGCGGTAGGACCGCCCGACGAAGAGGGCTAGGTCCAGAGCGCTACAACCTCGGGTCAACCGGCTCGCTTTCCAAGGTCAGTACTCCGAACACGCATTCGTGCACTCGGCGCAAAGGTTCTTGGCGCACAAACCGCCTTTAGGTTTGCCTCACTTGACCCTTGGCCTGCTGCGGACTTCGGAATCCAAATCGCAGCGGTGCGGACTTGTTTGTTGGCTTTGGTGCGCAGCCTATATCTTGCCTTATACCCTTTAACTCTTTCAGGATTCCTCAACTGCCACTGTCTTATGGCACATTGGTGAGATCGACTCCGAAGATTCGATGCAGCTCATTGCGAAGGTCGAACGCCTTCGGCTCATATCGGCCCCGTTGATATGGAGAAGCCTTGGTTCGTTTGGGTACCGTTGGCTGTGCGGTTATCGCTGTCTCCAGACTGCCGAGTTGACGTTGAATCTCCTGATCTACTTCGACGACCAGCTGTTGGTAGTAGTGGAACGCAGCCAGCGACTGTCGGAGTGCGACCAAGTGCTCTGGGCGATAGTCACCCTCAAGCGAAAATATTTCCGTGTGAAGCCTGGAGCCTGTAGTCAAGCGGTTGCGGCTACGAGCTGCCGCTCCTTGGCGCCCATGACGATGAGCCACAGCATGATCGCCAGTTCTCCGAACATGACCGGGAATGCCGCGTTCCACACCCTCGCCTGATATTGCGGCCACATGAGGCTGGTCACGCTGAGAGCGACATACGCGCAGCCATTGAGTATCAGCCACACGCCCAGCAGGCGAGGAAGGAACCGCGAGCGGTACACCAGCATGCCGAACGGGAACAGCCACAGGCCCCAGAAGACCTCGTTCACCACCACACCGTGGTTATGCAGGCGGAGGAACAGCATGGCTAGGGCTTCGCGCTGCGGCTGATCGAAGACCGCCAGGAAATCAGCGCCGCGCACCAGCAGCAGCGCAGCCGCGTCGTTGATGGTGTTGAGGAAATAGATGGGCGTCACCATCAGGGCGCCGAGGATCACCATGATGACGGCGAGGCCCTGGTCCACGGCCTTGAAAAGCCGGTACAGCGCAAGGGTGAGAAAGATGGCCATGGTCGCGGTGAACAGATCGCTGAGAATGCCGAGGCGGAAGAGCGTCTGGTGCGCGGCGATGTTGTTGGCCGTCGCGACCGCGTTGCCGCTGACGATCAACTTGTCCTGAATGTAGATGAGGCGCAGGGGAGCGGTCATGAGTGTGAGATAGAGAAGCCCTGCGACTCTGGCGTTGCGGCTGAGCGATGTCATTTGTTGCCCCCACGGCGGGTTTAGTTGAGAAGAGTTCGACGATGATCCCCCATACCAAGCCAAATATCCCTCCGGCCACTGCGGAAACAACAGTCAGCGTGAAGGTAAACCCTGCAAGCCCCCACCTTACCTTCGATGATTTTGTAATCGACTCGAACACAGTGGCCTGGGCGTCCCTCAGGGGGATTGCGTCGGAAGCGCCTTTCTGGATTCCTACGACTTGGGGTTTGCTCTCTTCTGGTTTATCCATGATGGCTTGACCCTACACCTCTACCCTAATTTCTGGTGACACTGTGGTGACACAGCCGATTGTCTTTTTGGTGATATGTAGGAAACCCGCATTTTTATTGGTAGCGCTACCGGGAAACGCTTCCTAGCACACCATATTTTCCCCAGTTGTACTGTAAAAACGCAATCTCTGCAATAACTTACATCATAAGGGCCAAAACCGTTTTGCCAGTAAAAATGGCAAATTTCATTGGTCGAAACCAGCAAGTTTTAGTAGTTAGTAGTATGTACGTAGGGCTTTGCCCAGCAACTGCATCTTGCCCAAGAACCCGCCTTCTTGCCCAAAAAGGGCGCAGCCCGAGCGGACTTGGGACTCGCGCCACCCGGGCGCGACGTTCATCTCCTCAACATGCGTATGGGAACTGACACAACTGTAAACAGCAAGCACCCTCGCAACATCCCATTCGTTGATCGGATTTGCGCGGTCAGCCGACGATCGATCCAGCATCCCTAGTTCTAGCGTGCAGCGGCAAGACGCTCGTAGCAGGCTAGGCGCTCAAGCGTTTCCTTGCTTTGATCTCTTCCAAGAGTGAATCGATTTTCTGCTCGCGCTCCAACGCATGGAAGCGGCCGTCGATATCGTCGCCCAGGACCTCGCGTTTGGCGCGACCCAAGGCCTCCGCATGGACCACCTTCGAGCGCATGCGTTCGAAGGTGCGGTTCTCTCCCGATGGTGTGACTTGGGCGTCGGCGGCGCGGTTTACCGCCCGCGAGCGGCGATGCTGCGCAATCAGTACGTCGGCCTTGCCGCGGGCCTCCGAAAGCTTCAGCTCCAGCTTCTTCAGCGCCGACTTCAGAGATTCCACCTGGACCTCCTGGTCCGCGATCTGCTGGTCGAAATTCTCAGTAAGCTGTTGGAAGCTCATAGCGCGCTCCAAGGCGGCGCGGGCCAGTTGGTCATCTTTCTTGTCCACGGCGAGTTCGGCCTTGCGCATCCATTCGGCGTGCTTGTCGGCGTTCTCCTTTGTCTTCTTCTGCAGAACATGAAGGTCGGCGAGGGCAATGGCCACCTGCGTCTTGACCTGGATAAACTGGTTCTCCATGTCCAGGATGACTTGCTTCAACATCTTCTCCGGGTTCTCTGCGCGGTCAACCAGGTCGTTGAGGTTGGCTCGCACCAGCGTTGCAACACGATCGAGTAATGCCATAACTGCTCCTTGCTGAATGTCATGTTGTGCGTTCAGCCCGCATAATGCTTTTCAAGAACGGGGCCAAAGCCCCCAAAACTTGAGCTTGGACGCGGGCCTAAAGGCCCGCTCTAACAAGTCACTTACTAGCCCCGGCCGCTTTGGACTTGCCGTCGCCGGGTGGCAGTTCGTCCGGCTGGCTCTTATCGCCGAGCGTCCTTATCTTGCCCAGCAAGTCCATCATCTTCATGCCCGAAAGCGCCTCGAAGAGTGCAGGCACCTGCGCGGCCATCTGCGCAATGTCCCCAGTGACCTTGTGCATACCGGCCGAGTTGCCGTCGCCTGTGGAGACGACGGTAATGCGATCGACATTGGCCAGCGGGCTGGCCAGTGCCTTCACGATCTCCGGCATGTTGGTGAAGAGCTTGTCCACCACGGCGGCCTGGTTGTACTCCTGGTAGGCCTCGGCCTTCAGGTTCATCGCCCGTGCTTCGGCGTCGCCCTTCTTGAAGATGATCTCGGCTTCTGCCTCGCCTTGGGCGCGAATCGCGCTGGCATGGCCTTCCGCTTCCACCGTCAACCGCTGCCGCTCGGCTTCGGCCAGCGTCTCGATCCGCTTGCGCTCGATTTCGGCGCCTTTCAACACGGTGGCAATCAGTTCTTTCTCGCGGCGAAGGATTTCGGCCTCTTGCACCTTCACCTGTTGTTCCTTCTCGACTTGTTGCACCTTTACAGCCTCGGTGGTTACCTGCTGCTGCATGACGTTGGTTTGGATCTCGTAGGCTTTGTCGGCCTGCGCCTGCTGGCGTTTCACCATCTCGGTGTAGGTTGCCTTCTTCACTTCGAGATCGCGTTGCGCCTCCGCTTGCCGCGCCAGGGAAGCAGTTTCGGCGGCAACACGCTCCTGGTCTGCCTGCGCCTTGGCGATCGCCGATTCCCGCAGTGCAATGGCGCGCCTGATGGCGGTGTCGCGTTCCGCTTCGGCGGTGGCAACGTCGGCGTCGCGCTTGATGCGCGCGACGTCCGGGCGCCCCATGTTGGCGATGTACTCGTTCTTGTCCCGCACTTCCTTGATCGTGAACGAAATGACCTCGAGCCCCATCTTGTTCATGTCATCGGCGCAGGTGGAGCGCATCCGATCGGCGACCATTTCCGGCTGCTTCACAATCTCTTCCACCGTGAGCTGCCCGATAATGCCGCGTAAGTGCCCTTCCATTACCAATCGAATAAGTGCTTCCCGGTCCTGCGGCGGCTTGGTCAGGAACTGCTCCGACGCGGTCAGCACTGATTCGGGGTCGGACTTCACTTTAATCTGCGCCACCGCTTCCACCGTCACCGCAACGCCCTGCTTGGTATAGAGGTCCTGCTGCGGCGCCACGTCGAAGGACATCAGTTCCAGGGACAGTTCGCGATAGGTTTCGACCATGGGGAAAATGACCGTTCCGTGTCCTTTCACGACGCGAGTGCCGCGGAATCCATAAACCACGAGGACCTCGTTGGGCCCGGCCTTGCGGTACAGCCTGGCAAATACAGAGATGATCAGCACGATGGCGGCGACCGCCGTCCAGGCGACGATTAGCGCTTCCGTCGGAATGTGGAAACCCATACAGCCTCCTTTACAACGTGGTGCTAGCTTGTTCTTCTTCGGCCAATTCTTCGAACCGCCGAACATAAGCGATGCCACGCTCGTACCGCGTGACGATCACCTCGGTGCCGCGCGACATGGCCTCGCCGTTCTCGCTGCGCGCGCCGCAGGTATTGCGCGTACCTTCCTGCGAAAAGATGATCTCCCCGGTACCACCTTCGCGAATGGGGCTGCTGACGTGCCCGAGGACCCCCACGCGGTCGTAGTCCGCGGGATCGAGCTCGCGATCGTGCTTAAGAAGCAGCTTGGCCACAAACCAGAAGACGATTGTCGCGCCCACGATCCCGGCAATGATGGCCAGAATCAGCACTCCCGCGACCACGAACGATGAGTAGCGTGTGAGCAAGTAGCCCGCTCCGCCGAACCACGCCAGGAATGCCGCGATCGTGCCGAAGTTCAGGAACGGCATCTCACCGCCAGTGCCGGCGTGAGGGCCGCCCGGCAGGTGGACATGAACGTGGGCGACGTGGACATGGAAGTGGGGCAAGTGCAAACTTCCGCCGAGGAACGACAGCAGGCTGAGCGTCACTCCCACCAGAAAGCACACGAGATAGAACATCGCCCACGTCATGGCTTCGCTCCCGCTAAGTTCTTGTGACGCCCGCCGCCACTGTGCGACGGATCGACCATATTCGGCCTCAAGACTTCCGTTAGCCGCTCCACCAGTTCGGGCGCTTCCAGAATCGCGCCCAACAGCACCAGGCATTTGCGGGAGTCCTTGTACTTGGCCACTTCAACCAGCGCATTGCTCAGCGCGGGGTCACGCCCGAACTGTTCCGCGCCATTGATCAACCACAGGTCGAGCCGGTCTTCCCTGGCGCGCAGGTCGCTAGTCAACTCAGTGTGGTAGCCCTCGGGATCATCAACCAGATACCCGGGATGAACCTTGAAGAATCTCGCCAGCAGCATTCGAGAAGCATTGGTGAGATGCGGCCGCGCTCCGCTCTCGATCTGGGACACATAGGACTGGCTGAGTCCGCTGCCCATTTCCTTCTTCAGCGCGACCACCAGATCTTGCTGCGTCATCTCGCGTCCCATACCGCGGAGAGTGCCTTCCACCAAGCGCAGATAGCGGATTTTCTCTCCCAGTTTCATATTACGATTTGCAATTATAATATTGCAATCTGTAATGTCAAGAACTGGATTTGGCTTGTTATCACCTAATTAGTAGGGGAAAGCACTGGTCGTCAGCGGTGGTCAACGCCCCCCGCGCAGTTCGATTCCCAAGTGCTGGCATTTCTTGTACAGATGGCTGCGCTCGAGTCCGAGCGCCTTGGCGGTATTCGGTATGCTGCGAGCCGTGGTCAGGATTACCCGGTCATATCCCGGCGTGTGACAAGCCCTGCATGCACACGTCTATTCAGTTCCGCCATCAGAACCTTCTTGGATGCGTCAGGAAGCAACCGCGAAGGATCTCCAAGTCTTACTAGACCAGTGCGCATGCCGCACAAGATCGACACCCTCCGCCCAAATTTGACTCCGCGTTACCACTTGCTCCATGAACGAGAACCAGACCGGGGCCTCATCCATCTACCAAGTATTCCGCCACTGCATTTGTTGTCTGCACTCTTGCTATAGCTCACTTCCTGCGGTGAGCTGAACCGCTCCAATCGCGACTGAAGCAGATATAGCTGGTGAAACATGCTCGTTCATTCTTCTAAAGAGATCGGCAACGACGATTTCTACTGCTAGCTCTTATGAACAACCTCGAACGAATACCCATCCGGATCCAAGACATCTGCGGCGTAGTATCCGGGGTAGTATTCCACTCGCGAGCGTGGTGAGATGTTATCCTTCGCACCAGCAGCAATTGCTGCTTTGTAGAACTCGTCGACTTTGGCATTGTTCTCAGCCATGAATCCCCAATGAATCGCCCTGGGATCGGGATTACCTTGCTTGAGCCAGAAGCATGCTCTCTTGCCATCACCAAATCCCCATAAATCGGGATGACCATTCTCCCCCTTGTACGGGAGGAAGAACCTGATGTTAAGAGGCGCCAGGGATGCTTCATAGAACGCCAACGAGCGTTTGACATCGCTTACAGTCAAGATGACGTGGTCGATCATTTTTCTCTCCTTCAAATCGCGAGGGTTTCGATAGCTCTTTCGGCAGCAGGGATCGCATACGGGGTGAGCGCCGGTATGTTCATTCCCTCAGCTCGTGCAGTCTGAACCTCAGTGATTCCGATGAAGCCTAAAATCAAGCGGAGATAAGGTTCCACGGTATCCCATGATTTCCAAGGGCCCTCGGAGAACACTCCGCCAGAGGCAAGCACCAGGATCGCTTTCTTTCCTCGGGCTCGTCCCTCTACTCCGTCACCCGCATAACGGAATGTCTTTCCTGGACGAACGATATGATCGTCCCATGCCTTCAACGAGGATGGCAGCCCGAAATTCCACATTGGCGAAGCGATAACCAGAAGGTCCGACGACAACACTTCCTCCGTGAGCTGGTCTGACAGACGGAGCACTTCCTTCAAGGACTCTGCCTCCGTCTGATCTTTCGTGAAGATGGCCTTCACGGCTAGGTAATCCAGATGAGGAAGAGGATCTTTTGACAGATCATGCTCTATGATCTTGACAAAATGCCGGGCGCCGCAAGCGCCCGGCGGAGTTATAGTTGCCCGTTGCGCTCAGGCGACGCTTTTCTTCACCTGCGCCTTTTCGCCCAGGAAGGTCAACAGCTGCGCGTTCACTTCCTCCGCGTGAGTCCAAGTGATGCAGTGCGGCCCGCCTTTCACGACGTGCAGGCGAGCGCCCTTAATCATTTTGGCGGTGCGGGCGCCGGCCGCATTGATCGGAACAATACGGTCCTGATCGCCGTGGATGACAAGCGTTGGCACATCAACACGCTCCAGATCCTTGCGGAAGTCCTCATGCCAGGTTGGCACGCAAGCGAGGCTGGCCGTAGCCGACGCCCCGGCTGCGACGTTCCAGCTAGCCTGGACGGCTTGTTCGCTGACACGCTTGCCCAGCAGAAGGTCCGTGTTGTAGAAATTCTTGAAAAAATCAGTGAAGAACGCATAGCGATCTGCGACCACGGCTTTCTGGATTCCCTCGAAGACGCTGCCGTCGACACCCTCCGGGTTGTCCGCCGTCTTCAGTAGGAATGGAGGGACGCCCGAGAGGATTACCGCTTTGCTCACGCCCTTCGATCCGTATTTTCCCAAGTAGCGCGCCACTTCGCCGCCACCCATCGAGAAACCGACCAGCGTGAAATCCTGGAGTTTAAGGTGGGTGACAAGTTTGTGCAGGTCCTCGGCAAAGGTGTCGTAGTTGTAGCCCGTTGTTGGCTGGCTGGACTTGCCGAAGCCTCTCCGGTCATACGTGATGACACGGTGACCCGCGTTCAAAAGAACTGGTACCTGCTTCTCCCAGGAAGCACCGCTCAGCGGATATCCGTGGATGAGAACAACGGGTTTACCAGAGCCGTGGTCCTCATAGTAGAGATCGATGTTGCCGGAGTTTTCCTTACCGACGTCAATGTATGGCATTGAGATTCTCCTTTCTCTTTCGTTGACTTTGATGGTTGCCGGTTACCGGCTATAGATGTCTGGCCGTTCCAGAGGTCGCGATTTGTCACCGATTCCGTAATGGCTGGCAGGGCGATATTTCACTTACCGCTAACCCTAAACGCTTATTCAGATTGTTATGGATCACGCGCCCCGGTATCCTAGCCGCATGAGGACGCCTCAAGGCGGGATATTCGCTCTCGGAACCGCATCTCACGCCTATGTGGAGTTCGATGTCTCGGACGGGCGGAAGAAGCGGCACTTTGTGAGGGCGATCTCGTCCCTTCATGAGCCGAGAACAACGATGGGTGCCGTCAACCTGGTGGCAGGGTTCAGGCCTGAGCTCTGGAGCAAGGCTGTCCCCGACGACGCGCCGGCAGAGATCGAGGGGTTTAACCAGGATGTGATGGGCATTGACGGCTTCGTGATGCCAGCCACGCAGCACGACGCCGTGCTGTGGTTCTCTGGGAGCGCGTACGACGTAATCTTCGACGTGGCGCGCCAGGCAATCGCCGAGCTCGCAGACCTGGCCTCGGTTGGAGAAGAGACCGTGAGCTGGCCCTACCAACGCGATCGCGACCTGACCGGTTTCATCGACGGAACGGAGAATCCCACTCTGATGGATGCCCCGGAAGTGGTGCTCATAGCCGAGGGAAATCCCGGTGCGGGAGGAACCATCCTTCTCTTGCAGAAGTGGACTCACGATACCGCTGCGTGGGAGTCGGTTCCAGTCGTTGATCAGGAGCGAGTGATCGGACGGACGAAGCTGAACAGCATCGAGCTCAAGGAGAACGCACCGGACTCGCATGTCGCGAGCACTGATCAAGACCGCTTCGGAAAGATCTTCCGGCGGAACATGCCCTACGGTACGGTCACCGACCACGGCACCATGTTCGTAGGCTTCAGCGCCGACCAGCAGCGACTTTCAACGATGCTGGAGAGCATGGCAGGCCTAACTACTGGCGTCCGCGACGCGCTCACGCGCTACACGCGGCCCCTAACCGGTGCATACTACTTCGTTCCCTCCACAGAGAGCCTGCGTAGCCTGATCGGCGGTGCTTGACTAATTGTGGGGCCCCCTAGCCAGCGTTCTGCTTCGGCTGACTCCGAAAGTGACGCCTCCAGATTGATCCTGACGCCCTTGTGATCATGAGACTCCCGGATTGTTAATCAGTTAATCATCCGGAGATTGAGGCACGTCTGGCAATGTCGTTTGATGCACAATCGCCGAGTCGTTCATTTGATCGGCTCAGTTCACGGGAAGCTCTGTTTTCATCAAGTGACATTTCCGAGGAGACCGCATACCAGCAAAGGCAGGCCTTCACGACCACCTCTTGGCTTCAGTAAAATATCTCGCTTTCATCACTGCTCGGCTCGGGAGAAGGTAATGGATTAACGCGCCCTTAATCGAAAGCAATTACCCTGATGCGATCTGGCCGGATTAGGAACGAGAAACGCCCATCGCGCACATATTTTCCTTGGAATCGCAGGCGCTATGCCGACTTGCCATTACTAATCCGTGGAGTCTCGTTCCGGTTACCTCCGAGTTGCCGACCATTCGCCAACTGACCGTCAACCTCGGTTTAGGTGTGTGATTGACGAAATGGGTCGCAAAATCATGCACCGACCCAAACGGGCTCGCATCGAATCGCGCTAGGAGGAAGTGTTATGCAAGCTGCGGTCGTTCCCGCTCTGAACAGTGCGTGGCAGGTCAAAGACGTTCCACAACCTCAGCCCGGACCGAATCAAGTGCTCGTGAAGATGCATGCAAGCGGCATCTGCTACACCGACGTACATCAAACGCTCGGACACTTGCCCGGACCATTCCCCCGAATCCTCGGCCACGAGCCGGTCGGCGAGATCGTTGCCGTGGCTCCCGACGTCACCACGCGAAAGGTCGGCGACCGTGTGGGTACCGCTTGGATTCAATCCACTTGCGGGCGCTGCGAATGGTGCCAGCGTGGCCGCAGAATGTTCTGTCCCTATCTGAAGAGTACTGGGGTTGAGGCACAAGGCGGACACGCCGAGTACATGCTGATGAATGCCGACGCAACCTACCTTATTCCCGACAAGGTTTCCTATGAGCAGGCAGCCCCGATCTTCTGTGCAGGTTACACGGTCTATAGCGGGCTCCGCTGGGCCGATCCCAAGCCGCATGAGAGGGTGGCTGTGCTCGGGATCGGCGGGCTTGGGCACTTGGCAGTGCAATACGCGAAAGCCGCAGGGTTCGAGACTATCGCGGTTTCGCATTCCCCCGACAAAGACAAGATGATCCGCGATCTCGGAGCGGACGAAATTGTGCGCGACGGAAAGAGTCTTGCCGCAGCGGGGGGTGCAGATGTAATCCTCAGTACCTCAAATTCGACCAAATCGATGGTGGACAGCATACAGGGATTGCGGCCGGACGGCCGGCTCGTCACGATGGGCGCCGACGCAGAGCCGCTTTCGATCTCGCTGATAGATCTCATCTCGAAACGCATTCAAATCATTGGGAGCCAGCAAAACGGCCCCGAATATCTGTGCGAAGCGCTTGATTTCGTGGCGCAAGGAAAAGTTAAAACAATTGTGGAGACGTACCCATTGTTAGAGGCCCCGAAGGCCTACGACCGCGTTGCGGAGGGCAAGGCCCGGTTTCGCGCCGTCCTGACAATGTAAGCGCCGATCCGAGCAGTCAACGCCGTCTCGGGCGGATCACGGGCAAGCGGGAAGTAATCCCAGGCCAGGTTAGCCGACCATCCGGATTGCGTTCGAGGGTAAGGTAGACCCGCGCTTTTTTTAAAAACTTTGTGCTTGTTGCTCGCATCCAAGATTGAGTTAACAAAACCGTTCAGATTCAAGAAATTGTCGATGCCAGAACCTAAAGCAAACATTCTCGTTGCGTTTTACTCTCGTGACGGCTCCGTAGAAGCGCTTGCTAAAGCCATCAGTGAAGGAGCCCGTGAAGCCGGAGCCGAAGTCCGGCTCCGCCGCGTGCCCGATATCGTTTCTCCGGCGGTTATGGCCAAAGTGCCCGGCTGGGAGGAGCGCAGCAAAAGGATGCTCGCCGAGTACGGTGCCCCAACGCCCGACGACGCAGAGTGGGCCGATGGAATCATATTTGGCACCCCGACGCGATTTGGTAATACATCGGCGGAGTTGAAGGCATTCATAGACAGCCTTGGTGGTCTGTGGTTCCAAGGTAAATTGAACGGAAAAGCGGCTGGTGCCTTTACTTCCACGGCAGGGCCGCACGGCGGAAACGAGACGACAGTGGTCTCGCTGTACATCCCGATGGCGCACCTCGGATTCATCATCGTGCCGAACGGCTACACTCACGAGAAACTTTTTCAGGGCCACGGGACGCCGTACGGCTCGTCATCGACTTCCGGACAGAACAGCGCCCCGCCAACCGCAGACGAGCTTGTCGTCGCGAAGCATCAGGGTGCACGCGTGACGCAGGTGGCCGCAGCTCTGAAGGCTTCGCGGTAATGCGAGCCTAAACAACCCATGTAAATGTGGTTCCTGACCAACTTGCGATAGTTGGCCGATAACGGGCAACCCTTCCGTAATCTAGTAAGGGAAGGATTGCCGACGATTCGCCAGTCTGAGAGGATCTATCTCTAGGCGATGGCAGGTTTAGCCTGACCCGCCTGTCGGCATAAAACAGTCGGCAAGTTCTGGGATGACCGGTTGTATCCAGGCTGTCCTACGAAATCTCCCAAGCGATTTTCTGCATCGCCGGGTTTGCAAAAGCCTCGCTCTATCAGCGTTTTGATTCTCTGCTGCGTGGCCGGTCGTTCCATCGAAGCAACGCAAGCATCCCACCCGGATTCGATTTCGATATCAGGCGGCAAACTAGCAACGTTGACTAGGCGCTTGATATTGGTTGCGAGCCTGAATGGCCGGCAACCCAAAAAAAACTGGGATCTGGCCGATGACTCCGGATTGCCCGTCACTCGGCCACCATCCCGCGAGATGCTACCGAATTGGCTGCGAAGGGTCGAGCGGAACGAGTGCTCGCCTTCTGTGAGAACCTTAGGAATCCAGTTTTCTGCTTGAAGTGTGGCCGCCTATTTGACAGCTTCCGGCTGGGCACAGAGCACGACCAGCGTCATGTCATCGTTCTGCTTAACTCCGGCAACAAACGCGTCAGCGGTTCGCATGATGCCGGCGATGATCTCCGTCGGGCTCAATCCAGCGCAACAATTAATGGTCTCAATCAGCCGTTCCTCGCCAAATTCATCTTGAGCGTCATTCATGGCCTCGCTGATACCATCCGTGAAAGCGATTAGCATGTCCCCCGGCGCAATTGTCAAAGCCGCTTGCCGATAGGAAGAATTTTCCAACAAACCAACGACCGTTCCACCCGTCTCCAACCGGGTAAGCGGCCACTCGCCGTTGGAACAATGAAACAACATCGGTGGATTGTGACCGGCGTTCACATAGGTGAGCTGGCGTGAAGCTGGATCGTATTGCCCGTAGAAGAACGTGGCATACGTATTAGATGCCGAAGCTTCATAGAGCAGCCGGTTAACGTTGCTCATCATCAACGACAAATTGTCGGGCGCTCGGGTGGCTTCGCTGCGCAGAGAGGCTTGTAAGCTGGCCATCGTCAGCGCCGCGGCAATGCCCTTGCCAGAAACATCACCAATGGCAATCCCGAGTTTCCCTGCGGGCAAGGCCAGAAAATCATAGTAATCGCCGCCCACACCGAGCGCTGAACGGCAGGCGCCGGCATAGTCTATGCCGGCGATGGGAGGCAACGTTTGGGGGAAGAGGCGCTCCTGCACCTTGCGGGCGATCTGCATTTCACTGTTTAAGCGTTCCCTCTGAGCCACCTCGGCGGCAATGGCCGAGATGAGGCGCGCATTCTCCAGCGCCAGCCCGGTTTGCGTCGCAACCGATTTAAGAAGGCGCAGGTCGGTTCGCGAGTAGGGCTCAGCGGAACGCTTCGGACCAAGACTGATAAAGCCCAGCAGCTCGTCACGCGCACTCAGGGGGAGCAGCAACTCCGTGTCGAGTTCGGTCAGCTTGGCGCGATCTTCCTCCGTCACCTCGGGTTCACGATACAACCAGGATTGGGGATCGTCGAAGTACACACGGGCGGGCTCCTTTTGTCTCTGCAGCACTTTGACCGTGCCTGCACTCGGCGAAAACGCAATGTCGGGAGCTGCGCCATAACCCAGAGCATAGGCCGGACGGTAAGGCCCGGCGCCTCCCAGCAACACCGCCACCCGGGAAATATGCAGTGTTTCAGAGATGCGCTCGGCGACTGTCTCAATCAATGAGTGCGCCTCCACTATGCCGCGCACCCCGTCGCTGAGTTCGCTTAACGCTTGTTCCGCGTCGTAGGCCTCCCGGAAGAATCGCCGGTCGGTCCAAGCCCCGATTTTTTCGGTCATGCGGCGGATGGTAAAGAGGGCAAGAAGTCCCACCGCAATTACGATGATCTTCTGCGGGCGGTCACGGTTTTGTCCGATCAGCGCCAAGGCCGTCAGAGTTACTACCAGGATCGCCAGCATTTGCAGGGTGCGTATACCGTTCTTCGCCAATGCGTACTGCAGGCCCTGGCGGACGATGAAACTTACCTGGAACAGCCGCTGCTTAAGAACCGCGTACGCCACACAAATTGTGAAAGGAACCTGCGCCAGCCCAAACACCAGTGGTGAGATAGCGATTGCAGAAAGCCAGAGCGTCTTTTGAAATGAGGAGAACAGAAGAAATGCAAGAAAATCCACCAAGAACAGCAGCAATCCAAAGACTACCAGCCGTATCCGGCGCCTTTCGTTCACCTCGCGGAGCCTGAAATAGTTCACTGCCAGAATCACCACGGAGCCCAAGAAAACAAGCAGGAAATCAATCCCGATGATCGCAACCAGCCAGCCCGGGAAAACGTCCACAGCGCGCTGTGGGGCGAACAGCACGATGTAATTGGCAGCGGCTACGAAGCACAGCAGAGGCGCGGTGAGCACCGCCAGCATCATCCATGCCCATCGGCGATACAGCAGCGGCTTGGGGAATGAAAGCGCAAACAACAGTGTGGGGACAGGTGTGCCATTGCTACCAACTACCACCATGGGGAAGATGAGCCACTGGATGGCCAGTGGCAGGGTTCTCCATACCACCGCGGCATTCGGGGACATAAAGTTTCCGCTGCTTGTACCTATGCTGCAGAGGAATATACCGGCTGCGACGGCGGTGAGGTCGCGGGGCCTCTTGAAGAGGACGAGCAGCCCCACCAGCAGCTGAATCAGGCTGACGGCGACTTCCACCCACCAGCCCAGGGATTCCTTCGAGCCCCAACGTTGCGTCAGCTTGTGATTGAGAGTCAACTGCAAAGGAACTTCCTGCCTGCCGCGCAATACAACGATGGAAACTGGATGGTCGAACCTCGTGTTGCCCAGCGCGCTTCCGACCTCAAATATATTTTGTACGACTCGGCCGTCTATGTTGACGATTCTGTCACCCTGCTTAAATCCGGCTGTGTCGCCGGGGCTTCCTGGAGTCACACTCGCCACCCGGTTATCGCGGAAGCTGAGGTTGACGCCAGTTGCCTCAGGAAGTTTGAGAGGTAAATAGACAAAGCCCGCCAGGAAGCAGACGACGGAAGACGCTGCAATCAACCAAATCCACCACGGGATGCGGGCAGAAGACATGCTCTCTTACTTATGCGATTCGGGAGACGCCCATTATAGGCACAACGCCCACAGAATCGGCAAAACGGTGGATGCTGACAGCGGCCAGGGATTGACGGCAAAGCCTTTGTGCTTCCAGTCGTCTGCATCCTGCCCGCAACGCTGTTCGCCCGGATAGATGTCGTGCCGTGGTTTGCAAAAGACGCTAGAACTGCGCAACTCTGCGATCTGTGTTCGTTGGTTCA